>NZ_JAMDGS010000017.1:0-219157 GCF_028657055.1 Pseudomonas aphyarum | reverse complement strand
TCTTCCAGCACTTGCGGCTGCTTGCCTTCGTGGTGGACTTCGGTGAGCAGCCACAGGTCGTTCCACTTGGCCTTCGGGTGTTCTTTCAGCGCGAGGAAATGGCCGCTGACCAGCAACGGCTGATCACTCTTGCCTTCGGCGAGCTGGAAGTCGCTGCGATGGCGTTCGAGGGCGCGTTTGGCCAGGTGCTTGCCGCGTTCGCGGTCGACGAAGCGGCCCGGGTAGTCGTAGTCCTCGAGGTCGGGCAGGGCGTCGCCGCGGTTTTCGCTTTCGAGGGTGATCCGCGGTTTTTCGAAGTCGTAGTCGCGGCGGGTGGTGCGGCTGGTACGGGTTTCCAGGCGCAGGTCGAAGCGCTTGATCACCGGGTCGCTGGCGACCATGCCGGAGTCCTGCTGATAGGCCACCGGCGCCAGTTTCTTAAACACCGTCTGGTCATCGCCGAACACCAGTTTGTGGCCCGTGGCGCTGTGCTGGAAGTGGTAGTGAATGCCTTCTTCTTCGCACAGACGCTGGATGAAATGCAGGTCCGATTCGTCGTACTGCACGCAGTAGAGGCGATCGGGGTAGATCGAACCGGTCTGAAACGCATAGGCATTGCCCTGGATACCGTGTTCTTCGAGGACCTTGCCGATGATTTTCGGCACGCTGTGGTTCTGGAAGATCCGCTGGTTGATCCGGTGCGCCAGGTACGCCAGTTGCGGGCGCAGGGTCACGGAATAGCGCGTCAGGCGCTTGCCGGAATCGCCTTGCGCGGCGCGATAGATCAGGCCGTGGATGCCGCTGCCGTCGGGCGACAGTTGCAGGAAGGCCGGTTTGTGCAGCAGGGTTTCGAGGTCCAGCGACGGCTGCTCACTGACCAGCTCCACCTCGAATACGAAAGGCTGGCTGACGGCTTCCCGACCGGTGAGGGTAAACACCTGGAAATCGGCGGAAAGACCTTCGATGGTCAGGGCAAAGTGGGTTTCATTGGCCGGCGCGAACATCCCTTGTTCCTCGTGCTGTACAGCGGCGTTCGTCGACCGCTGAACGATCAACGCACGCGAAATTCTGGAGGGCGTAAACAACATCGACCAGCAGAGCTGGCCGATGCTTGAAACGATCAGCCGTAATTAAACGACTGGAGCACGCCAGTCATCGGAACCCGAAGTACCGGATACTTCGTGGGTCCAGGTGATTTTGCGGTAGGTGAACTGCACTTCTTCCAGGTGGGTGAAGTGCGCGTTGCCTGGATCCTGGCAGTTGTGCATTTTGTTGTTGATGGCGACGATGATCGCGTCTTCCAGTTTGGTGGTGTAGTAGTGCTCTTGGGTACCTTGAGCCGAAGTGCGGTACCACTGGATAACGATTTCGCTCATGCGCTCGCCGGAGGTCAGAGCCGCTTGCAGCAGAGGCGAAGCCTTGTCGTAGACCTTGGTGATCACAACTGGCTTGTGAACGCGCTGACCGGTTGGCTGACCGGATTGCGGGTCACGCGGGATGATCACGTCGTGGGTGAAAGCCTGAACCATAACCTGGTCTTCGTGGCCTTCCTGGTAGGTGTTGCCAACGGAGTCGGCGGTGAAGGCGCCGGCAGTGATCAGGCCTTGTTTTTCGCCGGTAACCGACATGTACGCTGGTGTTGCCATGGGATGCTCTCCTTGCGGATAAAGTTAGGGTGCCCGGGAGGCGAAATCGCCCGGTGGGTGGCTGACTGTTATCAAAGACCGTGCCACCTTTTGGTGCGTCCCCGGGAGCCGGGGACTTCACCGCTCTGGCTCGCGGGTTTGAGCGTTTTTTGCACAGCGATGAAAGCAAAAGTGCGCAACTTCTTGCGCAGTACTGCGCAAGAAGTTGCGCACTCGGCTACAGGCGACGGTAACCGGGGGCTGTAGCGAAATCAGGCGACGATTTCGCGAATCAAGTGCGCAAGAAGTTGCGCACCATGGCACATGGCTATTGCTTCTTCAGATCATCTAAAACCGAAATGGCCAATCCATCGCCCCTTTTTGCCATTGCGTCACTGGCACGCCACCCTCCGATTCCTTGAAAGTCCCTATCCAGAGCCCACCCCGTTTAATACCGGACGGCCAGAGCGCGGCAAACCGTCTTATAAATGAAACACCGCCCTCAGCTATACTCCCCCGCATTTCGACCCGCCCCGAGGACTGACTGTGAAGAACTGGACGTTGCGCCAACGCATTTTGGCGAGCTTTGCGGTGATTATCGCCATCATGCTGCTGATGGTGGTCGTCTCGTATTCGCGGCTGCTGAAGATCGAAGCCAGTGAAAACAGCGTCCGTGACGACGCGATTCCCGGTGTCTATTACAGCTCGATGATTCGTGGCGCGTGGGTCGACAGTTACCTGCAGACCCAGGAACTGCTGGGCCTCAAGGAAGGGCAGGGCGTCAGCAGCGAAGATGCGGCGGACTACAAAGCCTTCGAATCCCGTCTTCAGGAGCAGATGACCAATTACCGCAACACGGTCGTGACGGACGAGGACAAGCTCGAATTCGCGTCTTTCGAGAAGTATCACGACACCTACATGAAGATTCAGGACACCGTGCTGGATCTGCACAAGCGCAATCTTGAAGCCGAAGCCGTCAAGCTGTTCCACGAACAGCTGACGCCGACCTGGTACTCGGGCCGGATGAAACTCAACGACATCATCGGCGAGAACAAGAAAGTCGCGGACCAGGCCATGTCCAACATCGACGAGGCCGTGGCGGCGGCCAAGGTCAGCATGTTCGTCTCGCTGCTGGTGGCCGTGCTGGCTGCCGGTTTCTGTGGTCTGTTGCTGATGCGCGCGATCATGGCGCCGATGAACCGCATCGTGCAGATCCTCGACATCATGCGCACGGGCGATCTGAGCAGCCGCTTGAACCTCGACCGCAAGGATGAGTTCGGCGCGGTGGAAACCGGCTTCAATGACATGATGACCGAGCTCACCTCGCTGGTGTCCCAGGCCCAGCGCTCGTCGGTGCAGGTCACCACCTCGGTGACCGAGATCGCCGCTACTTCCAAACAACAGCAGGCCACCGCCACCGAAACCGCTGCGACCACGACCGAAATCGGCGCGACATCCCGAGAAATCGCGGCGACCTCCCGCGACCTCGTACGCACCATGACCGAAGTCTCCACCGCTGCCGATCAGGCCTCGGTGCTGGCCGGCTCCGGGCAGCAAGGTTTGGCGCGGATGGAAGACACCATGCACTCGGTGATGGGCGCGGCGGATCTGGTGAACGCCAAACTGGCGATCCTCAACGAGAAGGCCGGCAACATCAATCAGGTGGTCGTGACCATCGTCAAGGTTGCCGACCAGACCAATCTGTTGTCGCTGAACGCCGCGATCGAAGCGGAGAAGGCCGGCGAATACGGCCGTGGTTTCGCCGTGGTCGCAACTGAAGTGCGGCGTCTGGCGGATCAGACCGCCGTCGCCACGTATGACATCGAACAGATGGTCCGCGAGATCCAGTCGGCGGTGTCCGCCGGGGTGATGGGCATGGACAAGTTCTCCGAGGAAGTGCGTCGCGGCATGGCTGAGGTGCAGCAGGTCGGCGAGCAGCTGTCGCAGATCATCCATCAAGTGCAGGCGCTGGCGCCGCGGGTGTTGATGGTCAACGAGGGCATGCAGGCCCAGGCTACCGGTGCCGAACAGATCAACCACGCGCTGGTGCAGCTGGGTGATGCCAGCAGCCAGACGGTCGAGTCGTTGCGTCAGGCCAGTTTCGCCATCGACGAACTGAGCCAGGTGGCCGTGGGCCTGCGCAGCGGCGTTTCGCGATTCAAAGTCTGATGAGCGAAATTACCGCCAAACGCAGCGCTGCACCGGTGGCGAAGCAGGCGTTGTTCCTGCTGTTTCGCATCGGCAGCGAACGCTATGCCTTGCGCGCCACGGAAGTGGCCGAAGTGCTGCCGCGCCTGCCGTTGAAGCCGATTGCCCGGGCGCCGCACTGGGTGGCGGGGGTGTTTGCCTATCGCGGCACGGTGGTGCCGGTGATCGACCTCAGTGCCCTGACGTTCGGCCATCCTGCCGAAGCGCGCACCAGCACGCGACTGGTGCTGGTGCATTACCGCGCGGATGACTCGCAACCCTCGCAATGGCTGGGTCTGATCCTTGAACAGGCCACCGATACCCTGCGCTGCAACCCGGAGGATTTCCGGCCGTACGGCCTCGACAATCGTCAGGCGCCGTACCTGGGCCCGGTACGTGAAGACGCCCAAGGGCTGGTGCAGTGGGTGCGGGTCAACGACTTGCTGGACGAGTCGGTGCGTACGCTGCTGTTCCCGTCGCCACCGCTGGACCCGGCGCGGCTTGAGGAGCAGCCATGAGCAGCGACCAGCGCTTCTTCGATTTCCTCAAGGAACGCATCGGCCTCGACGTCGCCTCGGTCGGGCCGGCGATCATCGAGCGGGCCGTGCGCCAGCGCATCACCCTGTCGCAAACGGTGAATGCCGATGAGTACTGGCAGACGCTGCAAGGCTCGCGGGATGAACAGCAAGCGCTGATCGAAGCGGTGATCGTCCCCGAGACCTGGTTTTTCCGTTACCCGGAATCCTTCGCCACCCTTGGCAAACTGGCGCGCAAACGCCTGGGCGAACTGAACAACATGCGTGCGCTGCGCATCCTCAGCCTGCCGTGCTCCACCGGTGAAGAACCCTATTCGATTGCCATGGCGTTGCTCGATGCCGGCCTCAAGCCCCATCAGTTCAAGGTCGATGGCATGGACGTCAGCCCCTTGTCGGTGGACAAGGCTCGGCGGGCGCTGTACGGCAAGAACTCGTTTCGCGGTCAGGAACTGGACTTTCGCGAGCGGCATTTTTTTGCCGAGAACGAGGGCTATCGAGTGAATGAAATTGTCCGCGAGCAGGTGCGCCTGCATGTCGGCAACGTGCTCGATCCCTCCTTGCTGGTCAACGAGCCGCCGTTCGATTTCGTGTTCTGCCGCAACCTGCTGATCTATTTCGATCAGCCGACCCAGCAGCAGGTGTTCGCCGTGCTCAAGCGCCTGACCCATGTCGATGGCGTGCTGTTTATCGGCCCGGCCGAGGGCAGTCTGCTCGGGAGGCTCGGCATGCGCTCGATCGGGATTCCGCAGTCCTTTGCCTTCAGTCGTCACAGCGAACCGCAGCCCGAACCGTTGCCGATGCCGACCGCGATTCCGGTGCCGTTGCCTGTGCGCCAACCGATGCGCAGCACACCACCGCCACCGGTGCGCAATCGCCCGTTTGCTGGCGTGACGCCCTTGCCGGCGACGGCTAAAAGCACCAACCCCGACGCCGCGACGTTGCTGGCCAACATTGCCGCCCTGGCCAACGAAGGCAAAAGTGCCGAGGCCCGGGCCGCGTGCGAACAGTATTTGCGCAGTCATGAGCCGGTGGCCCAGGTGTTTTACTGGCTCGGCCTGCTGAGCGATGTCGCCGGCAGCGCCCTCGAAGCCCAGGGCTTTTACCGCAAGGCGCTGTACCTCGAACCGCAACACCCCGAAGCCTTGATGCACCTGGCCGCGCTGCTGCAAGCCCAGGGCGACACGGCCGGCGCCAGACGATTGCAGGAGCGCGCCGCCCGCAGCGACCGCACCGCCGACAGTGAGCGTAAACGATGATCCCGTCCGACACCTTGAACGTCACCCACGAAGACGCCCGGGCCATCGACGATTGCTGGAACCGCATCGGCATCCACGGCGACAAGTCCTGTCCGCTGCTGGACGAGCACATCCATTGCCGCAATTGCTCGGTGTACTCCGCCGCCGCCACGCGTCTGCTCGACCGCTATGCGTTGCAGCAGGACGAGCGCGATCCGGTGGCGACCCAGGTCGAAACCGAGCTGAAGACCCGTTCGCTGCTGATGTTCCGCCTCGGCGAAGAATGGCTTGGCCTGGCCACGCGCAGTCTGGTGGAGGTCGCGCCGTTGCAGGCGATTCACTCGCTGCCGCACCAGCGCTCCCGGGCTTTGCTTGGCGTGGCGAACGTGCGCGGGGCGTTGGTGGCGTGCCTGTCGCTGGTCGAACTGCTCGACCTCGACAGCAACGCGGCCCCGGCGACCGGCGCGCGAATCATGCCGCGCATGCTGATCATCTCGGCCCAGGGCGGGCCAGTGGTGGTGCCGGTGGACGAAGTCGACGGGATTCACGCCATCGACGAGCGAATCCTCGACGCCGCCTCACGATCCGGCGCGCAGGCCAGCGCCAAATACACCCGAGGCGTGCTGCCTTTCAAAGGTCGCAGCCTGCGTTGGCTGGATGAAGAACAGCTGTTGTCCGCCGTGTCCCGGAGCCTCACATGACCCCCGAGCAAATGCGCGACGCCTCCTTGCTCGAGCTGTTCAGCCTCGAAGCCGAAGCCCAGACCCAGGTGCTCAGCGCCGGGCTGCTGGCGCTGGAGCGCAACCCGACCCAGGCCGATCAGCTCGAATCGTGCATGCGTGCGGCGCACTCGTTGAAAGGCGCGGCGCGGATCGTCGGCATCGACAGCGGCGTCAGCGTCGCCCACGTGATGGAAGATTGTCTGGTCAGCGCCCAGGAAGGGCGGTTGTTCCTGCGCCCGGAACATATCGACGCGCTGTTGCAGGGCACCGACTTGCTGATGCGCATCGCCACTCCGGCCAATGGCCCGCAGCCTGCGGACATTGAGGCTTACGTGGCGTTGATGGGCGGTTTGCTCGACCCGACGGCACCCGCCGTGGTCACCGCCGCTCCGAGTGCGCCACCGATGGCCGAGTTGCAGCTTCAGCCACCGCCGGTGGTTGAGCCCGCGCCCGCTGAAATCCCGGTCGAGGTTGCCGAGCCAGAGCCCGCACCGCGCAAAAGCAAGCGCACCACTGAAGGCGGCGAGCGGGTGCTGCGGGTCACCGCCGAGCGCCTGAACAGCCTGCTCGATCTGTCGAGCAAATCCCTGGTGGAAACCCAGCGCCTCAAGCCGCATCTGGCCACGATGCAGCGCCTCAAGCGCATGCAGAACAACGGCCTGCGGGCGCTGGAAAGTCTCAACGTTCATCTCAAGGAGCACGCCCTGAGCCTTGAGGCTCAAGAGGCGCTGGAAGGCGCGCGACGTTTGCTCGCCGAATCCCAGCAACTGCTGGCCGAGAAAAACGCAGAGCTCGACGAGTTTGCCTGGCAAGCGAGTCAGCGCGCGCAAGTGCTCTACGACACCGCGCTGGCCTGCCGCATGCGGCCGTTCGCCGATGTGCTGTCCGGGCAAGTGCGGATGGTGCGGGACCTCGGTCGCAGCCTCGGCAAACAGGTGCGGCTGGAGATCGAGGGCGAGAAGACTCAGGTCGACCGTGATGTGCTGGAAAAACTCGAAGCACCGCTGACGCACCTGCTGCGCAACGCGGTCGATCACGGCATCGAAACCCCGGAAGAACGCCTGCTCAAAGGCAAGTCCGAAGAAGGTCTGATCCGTCTGCGTGCCTCGCATCAGGCCGGTCTGCTGGTGCTGGAATTGAGCGACGATGGCAATGGAGTGGATCTGGAAAAGGTCCGCCGCAGCATCGTCGAACGCCAGTTGTCGCCCGCGGAAACCGCCGCGCAATTGAGTGAAGAAGAACTGCTGACCTTCCTGTTCCTGCCGGGTTTCAGCCTGCGCGACAAGGTCACCGAAGTGTCCGGCCGTGGTGTCGGTCTCGACGCCGTTCAGCACATGGTTCGCCAGTTGCGCGGTGCGGTGGTGCTGGAGCAGACGGCGGGCGAGGGCAGTCGCTTCCATCTGGAAGTGCCGCTGACCCTGTCGGTGGTGCGCAGCCTGGTGGTGGAAGTCGGCGACGAGGCCTACGCCTTCCCGCTGGCGCACATCGAACGCATGTGCGATCTGGCGCCGGACGACATTGTGCAGGTCGAAGGGCGCCAGCATTTCTGGCACGAAGGCCGGCACGTCGGTCTGGTCGCGGCCAGTCAGTTGTTGCAACGTCCGGCCAGCCAGAACAGCGGCGACACCCTGAAAGTCGTGGTGATCCGCGAGCGCGACGCGATCTACGGCGTGGCGGTCGAGCGCTTCATCGGCGAGCGCACGCTGGTGGTGCTGCCGCTGGACGAACGGCTGGGCAAGGTGCAGGACATTTCCGCCGGGGCCTTGCTCGACGATGGCTCGGTGGTGCTGATCGTTGACGTCGAAGACATGCTGCGGTCGGTGGACAAGCTGCTCAACACCGGGCGTCTGGAGCGCATTGCGCGCCACGGCCATCAGGCCGCAGAAGCGGCGCGCAAGCGGATTCTGGTGGTCGATGACTCGCTGACCGTGCGCGAATTGCAACGCAAGTTGCTGCTCAATCGCGGCTATGACGTGGCCGTCGCGGTGGACGGCATGGACGGCTGGAACGCCCTGCGCTCCGAGGATTTCGATCTGCTGATCACCGACATCGACATGCCGCGCATGGACGGCATCGAGCTGGTCTCGCTGCTGCGCCGCGACAACCGTCTGCAATCGCTGCCGGTGATGGTGGTGTCGTACAAGGATCGCGAGGAAGACCGCCGCCGTGGACTGGACGCCGGCGCCGACTATTATCTAGCCAAGGCCAGTTTTCATGACGACGCCCTGCTCGACGCGGTGGTTGAGCTCATCGGAGGAGCGCGGGCATGAAGATCGCAATCGTCAACGACATGCCTCTGGCGGTGGAGGCCCTGCGCCGTGCGCTGGCCTTCGAGCCGGCGCATCAGGTGGTGTGGGTCGCCAGCAACGGCGCCGAAGCGGTGCGCCTGTGCGCGGAAAACACCCCGGACCTGATCCTGATGGACCTGATCATGCCGGTGATGGATGGCGTCGAGGCCACTCGGCGGATCATGGCCGAGAGCCCGTGCGCGATCGTCATCGTCACCGTGGACCGCCAGCAGAACGTGCACCGGGTGTTCGAGGCCATGGGCCACGGCGCGTTGGATGTGGTCGACACCCCGGCCATCGGCGGTGGCAATCCTCAGGAAGCGGCAGCACCGCTGCTGCGCAAAATCCTCAACATCGGCTGGCTGATCGGCGAGAAAACCGCCCGCTCGCGCCCGGCACCTGCGACACCACGCAGTACCGCCTCGCGCCAGCGGCTGGTGGCGATCGGTTCTTCGGCCGGTGGCCCGGCGGCGCTGGAAGTCTTGCTCAAAGGTCTGCCGCGCCACTTTTCGGCGGCCATCGTGCTGGTGCAGCATGTCGACCAGGTGTTTGCCGCCGGCATGGCCGAATGGCTTGCCAGCGCCAGCGGCCTGGACGTGCGTCTGGCCCGCGAAGGCGAACCGCCGCAGGCCGGCGCGGTGCTGCTGGCCGGCACCAACCACCATATTCGTTTGCTCAAGAACGGCACGCTGGCCTACACCGCCGAGCCGGTCAACGAGATCTACCGCCCCTCGATCGACGTGTTTTTCGAAAGCGTCGCCAATTACTGGAACGGTGACGCAGTAGGGGTTTTATTGACAGGGATGGGACGCGACGGGGCTCAAGGGCTTAAGCTCATGCGCCAACAGGGTTACCTGACCATCGCGCAGGATCAGCAGAGCAGTGCGGTGTACGGCATGCCCAAGGCTGCCGCAGCCATCGACGCGGCCGTAGAAATCCGTCCACTGGAAAAGATAGCGCCACGATTGCTGGAGATTTTCCCCAAATGAACACATCCATCCGCAATCCTGGCCCCCGCAGCACTCAGGTGACCGCCCATGAATGACTTACAGATCGATGACATCAAAACCGACGAGAACGCCGCCATGGTGTTGTTGGTGGACGATCAGGCGATGATCGGCGAAGCCGTGCGCCGTGGGCTGTCGAATGAAGAGAACATCGACTTCCACTTCTGCTCCGACCCGCATCAGGCCGTGGCGCACGCGGTGCGGATCAAGCCGACCGTGATCCTGCAGGATCTGGTGATGCCCGGCCTCGACGGCCTGAGCCTGGTGCGCGAGTACCGCAATCACCCGGCGACCAAGGACATTCCGATCATCGTCCTGTCGACCAAGGAAGACCCGCTGATCAAGAGCGCGGCGTTCTCCGCCGGGGCCAACGATTACCTGGTGAAACTGCCGGACAACATCGAGCTGGTGGCGCGCATCCGCTATCACTCGCGCTCCTACATGACGTTGCTGCAACGGGACGCGGCCTACCGCGCGTTGCGGGTCAGCCAGCAGCAATTGCTCGACACCAACCTGGTGTTGCAACGCCTGATGAACTCCGACGGCCTGACCGGGCTGTCCAACCGCCGGCACTTCGACGAATACCTGGAACTGGAATGGCGCCGCTCGCTGCGCGACCAGAGCCAGTTGTCGCTGCTGATGATCGACGTCGATTACTTCAAGTCCTACAACGACACCTTCGGCCACGTCGAAGGCGACGAAGCCTTGCGCAAGGTCGCCACGGCGATTCGCGAAGCCAGTGCCCGGCCGTCCGATCTGCCGGCGCGTTATGGCGGCGAAGAGTTTGCGCTGGTGCTGCCCAACACCTCGCCGGGCGGGGCCCGACTGGTGGCGGAAAAGCTGCGCCAGACGGTTGCGGCGCTGAAGATTCCGCACAATGCCCCCGCCGAAGGCTCGAGCCTGACCATCAGTATCGGCCTGGCGACCATGGTGCCGGAGTCGGGCAGCGACTGCCGGTTGCTGATCTCGGCGGCGGACCGTGGCCTGTACCTGGCCAAGAACAACGGGCGCAATCAGGTGGGGATCGAATGAACCATTGGGTTCATTCGCCTCAAGAGCCGCCAGACGGGCTGCCGTGACAGCTTGATTACGTTATACTCGCCGGCTTTCAAAAGTTCGCCAACGAGTGCTGCCCGTCATGGAAATCAACCCGATCCTGAACACTATCAAGGACCTGTCCGAGCGCTCCGAAACTATTCGGGGGTATCTTTGACTACGATCAAAAGCATGAGCGTCTGATCGAAGTCAATCGCGAGCTTGAAGATCCTGCAGTCTGGAACAAACCTGAATACGCCCAGGAACTGGGCCGCGAGCGCGCTGCGCTGGCGCAGATCGTCGACACCCTCGACGAACTGAACGGTGGCCTGGCCGATTGCCGCGAGCTGCTGGACATGGCCGTTGAAGAGAACGACGAGGGCGCGGTCAACGACGTCGTCGAAGTCCTTCAAGGTCTCGAAGAGTCCCTGTCCAAGCTCGAATTCCGCCGTATGTTCAGCCACGAGATGGACCCGAACAACGCCTACCTGGACATCCAGGCCGGTTCCGGCGGCACCGAAGCCCAGGACTGGGCCAACATCCTGCTGCGCATGTACTTGCGCTGGGCCGACAAACGCGGTTTCGACGCGACCATCATGGAGCTGTCGGCCGGTGAAGTCGCCGGGATCAAGGGTGCGACCGTGCACATCAAGGGCGAATACGCCTTTGGCTGGCTGCGTACCGAGATCGGCGTGCACCGTCTGGTGCGCAAGAGCCCGTTCGACTCCGGCAACCGTCGCCACACCTCGTTCTCCGCGGTTTTCGTCTCGCCAGAGATCGACGACAAGGTGGAAATCGAAATCAACCCGGCAGACCTGCGGATCGACACCTATCGTTCCTCCGGTGCCGGTGGTCAGCACGTAAACACCACCGACTCGGCCGTACGTATCACCCACGTACCGACCAACACCGTGGTGAGCTGCCAGAACGAACGTTCCCAGCACGCCAACAAGGACACCGCCATGAAAATGCTGCGGGCCAAGTTGTACGAGCAGGAAATGCAGAAGCGCAACGCGGCGTCCCAGGCGCTGGAAGACACCAAGTCGGATATCGGCTGGGGTCACCAGATCCGTTCGTACGTGCTCGATGCGTCGCGGATCAAGGATCTGCGCACCAACATCGAACGCAGCGACTGCGACAAGGTGCTCGACGGCGACATCGACGAATACCTGGAAGCCAGCCTGAAATCGGGCCTGTAAGCTTTCACCCGACCTCAAGTCCCCCGCCATCGGCGGGGGCAACGAACCTGTGATGGAATATTTAAAGACATGAGCGACCAACAACTCGACCCGCAAGCCCTGCAACAGGAAGAAAACTCCCTGATCGCCCTGCGCAAGGAAAAGCTTGCTGCCGAGCGCGCCAAGGGCAATGCCTTCCCGAACGACTTCCGCCGCGAAAACTACTGCGAAGCACTGCAGAAACAGTACGCGGACAAGACCAAGGAAGAGCTGGCAGAGGCTGCGATCCCGGTCAAGGTTGCAGGTCGCATCATGCTCAACCGTGGCTCGTTCATGGTGATCCAGGACATGACCGGTCGCATCCAGGTCTACGTCAACCGCAAGACCCTGTCCGAAGAAACCCTGGCCGCGGTGAAAACCTGGGACATGGGCGACATCATCGCCGCCGAAGGCACCCTGGCCCGTTCCGGCAAGGGCGACCTGTACGTCGAGATGACCAGCGTGCGCCTGCTGACCAAATCCCTGCGCCCGCTGCCGGACAAGCACCACGGCCTGACCGACACCGAACAGCGCTACCGTCAGCGCTACGTTGACCTGATCGTCAACGAAGACGTGCGTCAGACCTTCCGCGTCCGTTCGCAAGTGATCGCGCACATCCGCAGCTTCCTGATGAAGCGCGACTTCCTCGAAGTCGAAACGCCGATGCTGCAGACCATTCCTGGCGGCGCCGCGGCCAAGCCGTTCGAAACCCACCACAACGCGCTGGACATGGAAATGTTCCTGCGTATCGCGCCGGAGCTGTACCTCAAGCGTCTGGTGGTTGGCGGCTTCGAAAAAGTGTTCGAGATCAACCGCAACTTCCGTAACGAAGGCGTTTCGACTCGTCACAACCCTGAATTCACCATGTTGGAGTTCTACCAGGCGTACGCCGACTACGAAGACAACATGGACCTGACCGAAGAACTGTTCCGCGAACTGGCGCAGCTGGTTCTGGGCAGCACCGACGTGCCGTACGGCGACAAGGTGTTCCACTTCGGCGAGCCGTTCGTGCGCCTGTCGGTGTTCGACTCGATCCTCAAGTACAACCCCGAGCTGACCGCCGATGACCTGAACGACATCGACAAGGCGCGCGCCATCGCCAAGAAGGCCGGCGCCAAGGTGCTGGGCTTCGAAGGTCTGGGCAAGCTGCAGGTGATGATTTTCGAGGAGCTGGTCGAGCACAAGCTGGAACAGCCGCACTTCATTACCCAGTACCCGTTCGAAGTGTCGCCGCTGGCCCGTCGCAACGACGACAACCCGAACGTCACCGACCGCTTCGAGCTGTTCATCGGCGGCCGTGAAATCGCCAACGCCTACTCCGAGTTGAACGACGCGGAAGACCAGGCCGAGCGCTTCATGGCGCAGGTGGCCGACAAGGACGCCGGCGACGACGAAGCCATGCACTACGACGCCGACTTCGTTCGCGCGCTGGAGTACGGCATGCCGCCAACGGCCGGCGAAGGTATCGGCATCGACCGTCTGGTGATGCTGCTGACCAACTCCCCGTCGATCCGCGACGTGATCCTGTTCCCGCACATGCGGCCACAAGCGTAAGTGTTTCAATAAAAAAGCCGCCTGAAATGGGCGGCTTTTTATTGCCTGTCTGGTACAAACGTATCAAATGGTTAATTTTGAAGAAAACAACAGAGGTATGCCTGTCGTGATCGGTGCAATGGCTCAAGAGGGTGCAGCGGGAATCGCCACTGCGGTCGCTGAAAGTGTTCAGTACCAGGGCCGCAAGGCCAGCCGGCAGGGCAGTGAACAGCGTCGACAGGACATTCTCGATGCGGCGATGCGCATTGTCGTGCGCGACGGCGTGCGGGCCGTGCGTCACCGGGCGGTGGCGGCCGAGGCCGGTGTGCCACTGTCGGCCACCACGTATTACTTCAAGGACATCGATGACCTGCTCACCGATACCTTCGCCCAGTACGTCGAACGCAGTGCGGCCTACATGGCCAAGCTGTGGATCAACAACGAAGGCCTGCTGCGCGAAATGGTGGTCAGCGGTGACGGCAGCCCGGAATCGCGTTCGCAACTGGCCGACGACATCGCCCGGCTGATGGCCGACTACGTGCACCGGCAACTGGTCAACCGTCGCGAGCATTTGATGGCTGAACAGGCGTTCCGTCAGGAAGCACTGCTCAACCCGCGTCTGGCGGTATTGGTGCGCTCCCATCAGCAGATTCTGTTGCAGGGCACCTGCCAGTTGTTCCAGGTATTGGGCTCGCGCGAGCCGCAGCAGGATGCCAAGGTGTTGACGGCGATTATCGGACGGATGGAATATCAGGGCCTGCTCAACGACGCCGAGCCTTTGGCCGAAGAGGACATGCTCGGCATTCTGACGCGCTATATGCACCTGGTACTCGCGTCGGTGTAACGCAATCCCCTGTGGGAGCGAGCTTGCTCGCGATTGCGATCTGTCATTCAAAGTCTTCATTGGCTGACACTCCGCCATCGCGAGCAAGCTCGCTCCCACAGGTTCGCTGGTGAGTTCGGGTCTAGGGAGTGTCGAATGAAAGCCTGGCGTGGCGTGCTGATCGCCTTGTCGTTCCTGCTGCTCAGCGGTTGTCTGGTGACCTTCCGCGAGCCGCTGCCCGCCAGTGAACCGGCGCCCAAGGGCCTGCTCGGCCAATGGTCGAGCACCAATGCCTGGGGCGAGCCGATGAATCTGGAGCTGACGCGCCTTGGCAACGATCGCTATCAGGCGGTTGCGTACTTCAAAGCCAAACCCCGCGAGCGTGAAGCCTATCCGTTCACGGTGTCGCGCCACGGCAACCGCTGGTACCTGTCGGCGAAGGTGCCGGCGCAATACGGCGGGCACTTCACCATCGCCGGCTTCGAGATCACCGACAAGCGCGAACTGGTGATCTACAACCTCGACCTCGAACAGATCAACCAGGCCATCGCCCAGAAAGCCCTCGACGGCCAGGGCTTCCAGACCGATGACGGCGAAGGCGTGCAGGTCGACAGCCCGCTTGAAAAGGTCTTTGCTTACCTCGACGACCCGGCCAATTCCGACGTTTTCGTCGAAGCGGCGCGCTATCAGCATCAGGCCAAAGCCAAATAATTCAGTTCGTCACGTTTTCTACAGGAGTTTCGGGTGGACGATTACCAGCAGACGATACGCATTCTGTCCGATCGCATAGTGCTGGCGCAGACGCCGATCCGCGTGCTCGACGCGGTCAAGTGGGACGAGAACATCCGCAAGGGTTTCCTCAAGGCCAAGGGCAAGGAATTGCCGGCGGTGGATCGCGACTACTACCTCAACCGGCCGCTGTCCTTTGATTCGAGCAAGGTCAAACTGGAGTTCCAGAACATCGAGCGCGACATCACCCGTCAGCTCGGCCAGTTCAACCCGGTCGGCCAGATCATGCGTCGCATGTGCAAGGAATACCGGATGGTGGTGCGCATGCTCGAAGCGCGCGGCACCGAGGATTTCGGCCTGATTTCCCAGGAACTGTACGGCGCCGCGTCCGATGCGTTCCACGCCGGTGACCCGACCCTGGCCGACCTCGGCCTGATGATGTCCGACTACCTGAACAACATCGACGGCCGTGGCGACCTGAAGGACGAACCGAAGATCCTCACCGCCAAGGACGCCGTGCACCTGCTGCAAACCCGGCTGAACAAGGTGTTCGGCGAGGCCGAGGAAACCATCCGCGTGTTCGAGTCCGACGGCATCGTCGCCGACGCGGCGGCAGGCGCCGACTACATAAAGATCCGCACCGACGCGATGTTCAACGACCGCGACGTGCGCGCGCTGGAGGTCCACGAGGGCCTGGTGCACGTCGGCACCACGCTCAACGGTTTGAACCAGCCGATCTGCACCTTCCTGTCCAAGGGCCCGCCCTCGTCGACGGTGACTCAGGAAGGCCTGGCGATCCTGATGGAAATCATCACCTTTGCCTCCTATCCGAGCCGTTTGCGCAAACTGACCAACCGCACCCGCGCCATTCACATGGTCGAGGAGGGCGCGGACTTCCTGCAGGTGTTCGAGTTCTTCCGCGAGCAGGGTTTCGAGATGGCGGAAAGCTACGGCAACGCCAGTCGGGTTTTCCGTGGATCGACGCCGACCGGTCTGCCATTCACCAAAGACTTGTCCTACCTCAAGGGCTTCATCATGGTTTACAACTATATTCAGTTGGCCGTGCGCAAGGGCAAGCTCGAGCAGATCCCGTTGCTGTTCTGCGGCAAGACTACGCTTGAGGACATGCGAACCCTGCGTCAGCTGGTGGACGAAGGCCTGGTGGTGCCGCCCAAGTACCTGCCGGACCAGTTCCGCGACATGAACGCGTTGTCGGCGTGGATGTGCTTCTCCAACTTCCTCAATCACTTGAGCCTGGACCGGATCGAGGCGGATTACTCGAATATCCTGTAACCACACCGATTGATCGTTCCCACGCTCTGCATGGGAATACATCCCGTGACGCTCCGCGTCACAGTGGACGCGGAGCGTCCATGGCGGCATTCCCACGCGGAGCGTGGGAACGATCTAATTCCAACCCGAAATTTTGCGAGGTTTCACCGGATGAGAATCCTCGGCATCCTTTGCCTGCTCCTGACCCTCGGCGGTTGCAGCTCCTTGCTGTTCTACCCCGAACCGGGGCAGATATTCACGCCGGAAAAGGCCAAACTCGAATACCGCACTGTCACCCTGACCACCGCCGACGGCCTCAAACTGAACGCCTGGTGGCTGCCGGCCAAGCCCGGTGTCGAGGTCAAGGGCACGGTCCTGCATCTGCACGGCAACGGCGGCAACCTGCCGATGCACTTGGGCGGGAGCTGGTGGTTGCCGAAAAACGGCTATCAAGTGCTGCTGGTGGACTATCGCGGTTACGGCTTGTCCGAAGGCGAACCGAGCCTGCCGGCGATCTATCAGGACATCGATGCCGCCTTCGCCTGGCTGGACAAGGCGCCTGAGGTCAAAGGAAAACCGCTGATCCTGCTCGGCCAGAGCTTGGGTGGTGCAATGGCCGTGCATTGGCTGGTGCAACATCCGGAAAGACAAAAACAGCTCAAGGCCCTGGTGCTCGACGGCGTGCCCGCCAGTTACCGCAGCGTCGGCCAATACGCCCTCAGCACTTCGTGGCTGACCTGGTCGTTTCAGGTGCCGCTGTCGTGGCTGGTGCCCGATGGCGACAGTGCGATCAACGCCATGCCGCAGCTAAAAGGCGTGCCGAAACTGATCTTCCACAGCCTCGACGATCCGCTGGTGCCCCTTTCCAACGGCATCCGTCTGTATCAAGCTGCGCCGCCACCGCGCGTACTGCAACTGACCCGGGGCGGGCATGTGCAGACCTTCGGCGATCCGGTCTGGCGTCAGGTGATGCTGCGCTACCTCGACGATCCCGAGCACTTCAACGGCCTGCGCCGCCTCGGCGAGATCCCGAATTATCCGACACCCCCGAATTCTGAAGACGAACCACCAGAGAGTCCGCAATGAGTGAAGAACGTAACGCCATCCCGCTGATCATCACCGGCATCTGCAGCATCCTCGGCACCGTCGGCGCCCTGTGGTACTACGGCTACCTGCACTTCGCCAAACCCGAGGATGCGTTGCTGCTCAACGAATTCACCATGCTCAAGACCATTCCCGGCGAAGACTACAAAGTCTCCCTGACCCCGGCGCCGCAAGTGGCGCAGTGCATCGATGGCGTGCTGGTGCTGTTCGACACCGAACAGAAAGGCCTGACCGGGGTGCTGGTCAATGCACAGAAAAAAGCGGTGCGCTGCATGGGCGAAGAGACGCCGCAGAAGCTGGAGGAGTGATTCTGCAGGGCCAGCCCCTCACCCTAACCCTCTCCCAGAGGGAGAGGGGACTGACCGAGTTGTCTGACGCTATACATCGACCTGAAAGATCGCGTCGATTGTGGATTCGGTAAAAACGCTGTCAGGTCGACGTATTTCTGGGGCATCTCTTGATCGGCTCCCTCTCCCAGAGGGAGAGGGAACTGACCGAGTTGTCTGACGCCATACATCGACCTGAAAGATCGCGTCGATTATGGATTCGGTAAAGAAATCTCAGGTCGGTGCATTATCAAATATCCCCCAATCGGCTCCCTCTCCCTCGGGGAGAGGGCTGGGGTGAGGGGGTGCGATCTCAGCTACCCCACCCATTTCAGGCCGAACACCTCAAACAGAAAAAGCCCCGCCTGATCACTCAGGCGGGGCTTTCACATTTCAGCGTGACGCTTAGTTCGAGCTGACAGCCGAACGTGGAATCACCGGCTGGTTGTCGTTGGAAATGGTCACTTCCACCCGACGGTTCATGGCACGGCCCGAAACGGAAGTGTTATCCGCTACCGGGTATTCCTTGCCGTAACCCTGGGCAACGATGCGCGACGGATCGACGCCCATCTTGATCAGTGCAACCTGCACCGAAGTCGCGCGACGCTCGGACAGCGACTGGTTGTAATTCGCCGCACCGGTGCTGTCGGTGTAGCCCTCGACGATCACTTTGCGATCAGGGTTTTCCTGGAGGAATTGCGCCAGTTTGTTGATGTTCACCAGACCGCTGGATTTCAGGTCGGCCTTGTTGGTGGCGAACAGCACGTCACCGAAGGTCACCAAAGTACCGCGATCGGTCTGCTTGGCGTTGAGGCTGTCCTGCAGCTGCTTGATCTGCTGATCGCGAGCGTCCAGACGGGCCTGGGCACGTTGGGCGGCGGCGTTCTTCAGGTTGTTTTCAGCGGTACGCAGGGCGATGGTCTGCTTGGCCACTTCCACGCGCTGGTTGGTCAGGTAGGCCAGTTGGTCGACCTTGTGCTGGTCTTCCTTGTCCAGATAAGCCTTGTCGGCCTTGTCCAGGTAATCACTGGCATCCTTGGTTTCCAGCGCCGCGACTTTGCTGGCTTGCGGGTTGGCTTGCAGGCCGGCGTAGTTGGTGCGCGCCTGTTCCAGGTTCGGGTTCGGCGGCGTCGAGCAGGCAGCCAAGGCAACGCTTGCGGCCAGGAGAGCGGGGATCATCAGTTGTTTACGCATAATCATTCGTCCTTTCTATCGATAAGAGTTTCAGCCTTGCGGTCGGGATGCGCGCTTACTGCACGGTGCGCTGACTTTCCTGACGCAGTTCCTGAACACCTTTCTGGGAATCCTTCACAGCTTGTTCGGCTTTCATCGCCTGAGCCTTGCGTTCTGCGACGCGGGCATCCCACTCGGCCTGTTCGGACAATGTGCGAGCCTCGTCATACTTCTTGTCGTGCATGGCGATTTCGGCTTGTTTGAGTTTGTCCTGCGCCTGCTTCATCTCGACGGCGGCGAATTCGGTACCGCCGGCGCTGACCGCGCTGTTGACCGCCGATTGAGTCACGGCGTACTGCTCGGTCGGTGGATTGCCGGCGCAACCGGCCAGCACGAAGCTGGTGCCGATGGCGAGAGCGGCCAGTTTCAGACCGCGCAGGTGGGAGAACGAGGTTTGGGTCTTCATGGTCTTCAACTCCATTGGTTAACTCCTTGAAAGCTTCGAAATCCATCCTGGTAGCGGAGCCGCAACCGTCATGTGCAAGTGCGTTTTGAAACGCTCGTTCCAGGCGTGGTTACCTGTTCCGACCGAAGGCATTTTTCAAAAGTTCAGAAAAGATGGCTCATCGCCAAAAAATATTCTGACCAATTGGACAAGGCTCTAAACCGGGAACTTTGGCGGGGGAGAGTGGTACGCGCGGGCGAAAAACGGCGTAAAAGCGGAGGGGAAATACAGTCCCTGTGGGAGCTGGCTTGCCAGCGATGAGGCCATCAAATTCAACGCGTTTGCGGCTGAACTGACGCCATCGAGGGCAAACCGTTTCCCACAGTTTTGAAGGGTCAGGGATCAGTGTTTTTGCTTGCCGGCAGCAGCCGACAAGTCGTGCAGATGACGCCGCGACAACGCGAGAAAACGCGGGGTCGGGCCGACATCTTCATAGAGCGGATCGCCTTCCTCGTCGGTGGCGACCACGGTCGAACCTTTCACATACGGCAGGCTCGCTTCGAACTCTTCGAGGGCGGCGCCGATCAGCTCGCCGAGCAGTTCTTCGGCGTGACGTTTGGGGTACATCTCGGCAATTGCCGCCAGCCGTGCGGCAGCTTCCACATCCAGATGAATCGTGTAGCCGGTATCGGTCAGGCGACCCTTGGCGGTTTCTTCCCAATGCTGGGCGAGTTCACGGATTTTCATAAAAACCTCATGTCGCACCTGCTCATGGCAGGTCTTGGTGAGTGTCCGGCGTCAGCCGGCGGCAAGCCGTTGTGGGGCTTACCCTTGAGACTAGCTTCAACGCTCAAGGTTTAAAGTCCCTTCGTCGTCTGCTTGTAAGAAGCGTCCCAGAGCGGCACTCTCTGTTCATCCACTCACTTGCGATCCGTCACCGATTACTGCTGGAGAGATGCTGATGACCGATATTGATGCACGCTTGCGCGAAGACGTTCACCTGCTCGGTGAGCTGCTGGGCAACACCATCCGTGACCAGTACGGCGAGGCGTTTCTCGACAAGATCGAGCAGATCCGCAAGGGCGCCAAGGCCGACCGGCGCGGCTCGATGAACGCCGAACTCAGCGCCAGCCTCAATCAATTGAGCGAAGACGAACTGCTGCCGGTGGCGCGGGCCTTCAACCAGTTTCTCAACCTGGCGAACATCGCCGAGCAGTACCAGCTCATCCATCGCCGCGAAGAGACCCAGGCTGCGCCGTTCGAGTCCCGCGTGTTGCCGGAACTGCTCGCCCGCTTGCGCAACGAAGGGCACAGCGCCGAATCCCTGGCCCGGCAACTGGCGCGCCTGGAAATCGAACTGGTGCTCACCGCGCACCCGACCGAAGTGGCCCGCCGCACGCTGATCCAGAAGTACGACGCGATTGCCGCGCAACTGGCGGCTCAGGATCACCGTGACCTGACCACGGCCGAGCGCGAGCAGATCCACAACACCCTGCAACGTTTGATCGCCGAAGCCTGGCACACCGAAGAAATCCGCCGCACCCGGCCAACCCCGGTGGACGAAGCCAAGTGGGGTTTTGCGGTGATCGAACACTCGCTGTGGCAGGCGATTCCCAACCACATGCGCAAGGCCGATCAGGCGCTGTTTGCGGCCACCGGTTTGCGCTTGCCACTGGAAGCTGCGCCGATCCGCTTCGCTTCGTGGATGGGCGGCGACCGTGACGGCAACCCGAACGTGACGGCTGCCGTGACCCGCGAAGTGCTGTTGCTGGCGCGCTGGATGGCGGCGGATCTGTACCTGCGTGATGTCGATCACCTGGCCGCCGAACTGTCGATGCAGCAGGCCAGCGAAGCGCTCAAGGCCCGGGCCGGCGACAGTGCCGAGCCGTATCGTGCGGTGCTCAAACAATTGCGTGAACGCCTGCGCGCCACGCGCAACTGGGCCCATGCATCGCTGACCGCAACCACCCCGGCACCGGCCGATGTGTTGCACAACAACCGCGACCTGCTCGATCCGCTGGAGCTGTGTTTCAACTCGCTGCACGAATGCGGCATCGGCGTGATCGCTGACGGGCCGTTGCTCGATTGCCTGCGTCGGGCCGTGACCTTCGGCTTGTTCCTGGTACGCCTCGATGTGCGTCAGGATTCGTCCCGCCACAGCGCGGCCATGACCGAAATCACCGATTACCTCGGCCTCGGCAAGTACGAGGATTGGGACGAAGAACAGCGCATCAGCTTCCTGACCCGCGAACTGCAAAACCGTCGGCCGTTGCTGCCGGCGCATTTCAAACCCTCGGCGGACACCGCCGAAGTGCTCGCCACCTGCAAGGAAATCGCCGCCGCGCCGGGCGCTTCGCTGGGCTCCTACGTGATCTCGATGGCCGGCGCCGCTTCTGATGTGCTGGCGGTGCAATTGCTGCTGAAAGAGTCCGGCGTTTTGCGGCCGATGCGTGTGGTGCCGTTGTTCGAAACCCTCGCCGACCTCGACAACGCCGGCCCGGTGATCGAACGTCTGTTGCTGCTGCCGGGTTATCGCGCGCGCCTGCAAGGTCCGCAGGAAGTGATGATCGGCTATTCCGACTCGGCCAAGGACGCCGGCACCACCGCGGCAGCATGGGCGCAGTACCGGGCGCAGGAGCGGCTGGTGGAAATCTGCCGTGAGCAGCAAGTCGAACTGCTGCTGTTCCACGGTCGCGGTGGCACCGTGGGCCGTGGCGGCGGCCCGGCGCACGCGGCGATTCTGTCGCAGCCGCCGGGTTCGGTGGCCGGACGTTTCCGCACCACCGAGCAGGGGGAAATGATTCGATTCAAATTCGGCCTGCCGGACATCGCCGAGCAAAACCTCAATCTGTATCTGGCCGCCGTACTCGAAGCGACCCTGTTGCCACCGCCGCCACCGACGCCTGAATGGCGGCATCTGATGGATGAACTGGCCGCTGACGGTGTCGCCGCTTACCGTGCGGTGGTGCGGGAAAATCCGCAGTTCGTCGAGTATTTCCGCCAGTCCACACCGGAGCAGGAGTTGGGGCGTTTGCCATTGGGCAGCCGTCCGGCCAAGCGCCGTGCCGGCGGGATCGAAAGTCTGCGGGCGATTCCGTGGATCTTCGGCTGGACCCAGACTCGCCTGATGCTGCCGGCCTGGCTCGGCTGGGAAACCGCATTGAGCAAGGCGCTGGAACGCGGCGAAGGCGAATTGCTCGGGCAGATGCGCGAGCAGTGGCCGTTCTTCCGCACGCGCATCGACATGCTGGAGATGGTGCTGGCCAAGGCCGACGCCGACATTGCGCTGTCCTACGACGAGCGTCTGGTGGAGTCGGACTTGCTGCCTTTGGGTGCGCACTTACGCGACCTATTGTCGCAGGCGTGTTCCGTAGTCCTCGGCCTGACCGGTCAGTCGCAGCTACTGGCACATAGCCCGGACACCCTGGAATTCATCCGTCTGCGCAACACCTACCTCGACCCGCTGCATCTATTGCAGGCCGAGTTGCTGGCGCGCTCGCGGCAGCAAAATGTCGAGCAGGGCAGCCCGGTGGAACAGGCGCTGCTGGTGTCTGTGGCGGGGATTGCCGCCGGTTTGCGAAATACCGGCTAAGGTTTTCTGCGTGGGGCGGGGCACCCGGGGCGAACCTCGGGCGCCGTTTATTGGCCGTGGGAAAAATGCGGTCAGGCGACAGTTAATGATGGGGTTGCGACTTGGGGAACCGCGTCGCAAGGTCGCGGCGGGCGCCGGTTTCTCCGACTTTTGGCGTCTTGTGTGGGCGCAGCCTGCTGTGTATCTTGATCAGCCTTTGGCCGTTTGGGCGGCCACGACCCGTTTTATGAGATTGGCCCCACGAGGCGAATCCGTTGTTTTTTATATAAAAAATTGAGGAGCACATCGATGCGCGTCATTCTGCTGGGAGCTCCCGGGGCCGGTAAAGGTACTCAGGCTAAGTTCATCACCGAGAAATTCGGCATTCCGCAAATCTCCACCGGCGACATGCTGCGTGCTGCGGTCAAGGCCGGCACCGAGCTGGGCATCAAGGCCAAGAGCATCATGGATGCCGGCGGCCTGGTGTCGGATGACCTGATCATCGCGCTGGTCAAGGACCGTATCGCTCAAGCCGACTGCGCCAAGGGTTTCCTGTTCGATGGCTTCCCGCGCACCATTCCTCAGGCTGAAGCGCTGGTGACTGCCGGTGTCGAGCTGGACGCCGTGGTCGAAATCGCCGTTGAAGACGAAGAAATCGTTCAGCGTATCGCCGGTCGTCGCGTTCACGAGGCCAGCGGCCGCGTTTACCACATCGTCTACAACCCGCCGAAAATTGCCGGTAAAGACGACATCACCGGTGAAGAACTGGTACAGCGCAAGGACGACACCGAAGAAACCGTGCGTCATCGCCTGTCGGTCTACCACTCGCAGACCAAGCCGCTGGTGGAGTTCTACCAGAACCTGTCCGCCAAGAACGGTGGCAAGCCGAAGTACAGCCACATCCCTGGCGTCGGTTCGGTTGAAGCGATCACCGCCAAGGTGCTTGAAGCGCTGAGCTGAAAAACCTGATCCGCTGCATCATCCACGGCCCGCTTGCGGGCCGTAGTTGTTTATACTGGCGCACTTTTTCCCCACCTGATTTACGGACACATCGATGAGCACCTTGCTGGCCCTGGACACCGCGACTGAAGCTTGCTCCGTTGCCTTGCTGCATGACGGCAAGGTCACGAGCCATTACGAGGTGATCCCGCGCCTGCATGCGCAGAAACTGCTGCCGATGATCCAGCAACTGCTGGCCGACGCCGGCACCACCCTGCAAGCGGTGGACGCCATCGCTTTCGGCCGTGGGCCGGGCGCTTTCACTGGGGTGCGGATCGCCATCGGTGTGGTGCAAGGCCTGGCATTTGCGCTGGATCGCCCGGTGTTGCCGGTGTCGAACCTGGCCGTGCTGGCGCAACGGGCTTATCGCGAACACGGCGTGAGCCAGGTCGCGGCCGCCATCGATGCGCGGATGGATGAGGTGTATTGGGGTTGCTACCGTGAGACGGCCGGGGAGATGCGTCTGGTCGGCGCCGAGGCGGTGCTGCCGCCGGAAGTCGCCGCATTGCCGGACGATACCTCGGGTGACTGGTTCGGTGCCGGCACTGGCTGGGGTTATGGCGAACGCATTGCTTTGAACCTGAGCGGGTCCGACGCTGGCATGCTCCCACACGCCGAAGACCTGCTGACCTTGGCGCGATTTGCCTGGGAGCGCGGTGAAGCGATTCCGGCAGACGACGCCCAGCCGGTTTACCTGCGCGACAAAGTGGCCACCCCGAAAGCCCGCTGAGGCTATTCACCCTGTGGCATTCGCCACAGGGTTCTCCCGTTCCTGCCAATCGTCCGTTTCTAACCCCGCGCTTTAAACCTTTTGTCTTTTATGTGTTCTAGTTATCACTCGGCGATTTGCTAAGTCGGTCAGGTGCCGCTAAATTGCCATCATCGATACCGAGCATGACTTTATGCGTATAGGCGGCGTTTCCACTCATTCCTACCCCATCAAGCGCAAGCCTCGCAAAGGCAATCCGGCGCTGGATGAGTCCGTCGACGATATCGACGGCGAGCTGGAATTCCCGACCGAAGAGCAATTGGCTGCCCGTGCCGCCAAAGCCACCGCGCAACGCCTGAGCAATCTGCCCGCCCGCCAACAAGACATGATTTATCACCGCGCGATGAAGAAAAGCGTGGCCATGGCCCTGGCCAGCTACCTGAGCACCGCCGGTTTTGTCGATTGGGATGCAGACGTGCTGGGCCTCGATCTGTACATCTGATGGATCTGCCTTACTACCTCGGTTGCCCGTCCTGGAGCGAAAACGCCTGGCGCGAGTATCTGTATCCGGTAGACGCCAAGACCTCCGATTTCCTCGGACTATATTCGCAAGTATTCAACGCTGTTGAAGGCAACACGACCTTCTACGCCAGCCCGTCGCCTGCCACCGTGCAGCGCTGGGCCGAGGTGATGCCGGAGCACTTTCGTTTCACCGCCAAGTTCCCCGGTGACATCAGCCACAGCGGCGACTTGCGCGATCAGTTGACCGCCGCGGAAACCTTCCTCCAGCTACTCAAGCCGCTCGGTGAGCGCGTCTCGCCAATGTGGCTGCAACTGTCGAAAAGCTTCACACCGCACCGCTTGCCGGAACTCGCCGCATTCATCGATGCGCTGGATTGTCCGCTGGCGGTGGAAGTGCGGCACGAGCAGTTTTTCGCCAAGGGTGAAAGTGAGCGACTGCTCAACCGGCTGTTGCTGGATCGTGGCGTGGAGCGCATCTGTCTCGATCCGCGAGCCTTGTTCAGTTGCCTGTCGACCGAGTCATCGGTGATCCACGCCCAATCGAAAAAGCCCCGCGTCCCGACGCGTCCGGCAGCGTTCACTCAATTCCCGCAGGTGCGCTTCATCGGCCATCCGGAGCTTGAGGCCAACGATCCGTTCCTGGTGCCGTGGGTGGCGAAGATCGCCGAGTGGATCGAAGAGGGCCGCACGCCGTACATCTTCCTGCACACCGCCGATAACCTTCTCGCGGCGAAGCTGGCACAACGTTTTCACGCACAACTGATGCAACGTTTGCCTGGCCTGCGATCCTTGCCTGAGCTATACAGAGAACCCGCCGCCGAGCAACTTGGCCTGCTCTGAGGCGGATTTCTTTCCTGCCCAGGAGCCTGCCGATGGACGCTCAAGCCCGTAAAGCCGAAACCTTCAAAGCCTTGCACGAACGCCCCGGGATTTTCGTGATTCCCAATCCGTGGGATACCGGTTCTGCGAAGATGCTCGCCAGTCTCGGCTATCAGGCGCTGGCGACCACCAGCGCCGGTTATGCGTTTTCCCAGGGCAGAGCCGATGGTGGCCTGAGCCTCGATGATACGCTGGCCAATGTCCGGGCGATTGTCGCGGCCACTGATCTGCCGGTGGCGGTGGATCTGGAAAACGGCTTCGCCGACGCCCCGACCGAATCGGCGCAAAGTTTGATCCGCGCAGCCGAGGCGGGCGCCGTGGGTGGTTCGATCGAAGATGCCACCGGCCGGGAAGACTCGCCAATCTACTGCTTCGAACACGCCGTGGCGCGGATCGAAGCCGCCGTCGCAGCGGTGCGCACCTTGCCGTTTCCCTTCACCCTGACGGCCCGTGCGGAGAACTACCTGCACGGCAATCCCGATATCAACGACACCATCCGCCGTTTGCAGGCCTTTGCCGAAGCCGGCGCCGACGTGCTGTACGCACCGGGCCTGCGCACCGCCGAAGAAGTCCTGGCGGTGGTGCGCGCGGTGGCGCCGAAACCGGTCAATGTGTTGATGTCCGGCGGATTGAAGCTGACGGTGCAGCAGCTGGAAGAAATGGGCGTGAAGCGGATCAGTACCGGCTCGGCGCTGGCCCTGGCGGCGTTCGGCGAGTTTTTCCGCGCGGCTGAAGAAATCCAGCAGTCCGGCACGTTCACCTTTACCTCCCGTTCGATGCCGTACGCCAAGGCCAATCAATTCTTCAAGGGATGAGCATGGGGCGCTGGCTGCTGTTGGCGGGGCTGCTGATCATCGGTGGTAGCCTGATCGGCGTCTGGCGCGGTTGGCTCGATGTGCCGCCGCAGTGGAACCCGTGGGCGCCACTGGACGTGCAGGCGACGCCCAACTGGCTCACGGGCTACAAGTTGATGCGTCTGCGCAGTGATCCGCTCTTGTGCGAGCAGGCATTGAGCAGCTCTGGCCTGCGGGTTTCGCCACAGGCCGACAGTCCCGATGCCAAATGCCCGCTGATCGGCGCTTTGCGTGTGCAGGGCGGCGGGGTGGGGCTCAGCAGCAGCTTTCTCGCCAGTTGCCCGTTGGCGGTGGCGTTTGCGATGTTCGAGCGCCATACGCTGCAACCGGCGGCGCAGCAGGTCTACGGTCAGCCTGTGGCGCGTGTCGATCACCTCGGCAGCTTCGCCTGCCGCAACGTCTACAACCGCGAGAACGGCGCGCTCAGCCGCCATGCCAGCGCCGATGCGCTGGACATCGCCGGCTTCCGCCTGGCGGATGGTCGCGCGATCAACGTGCTCAAGGACTGGTCGAAGCAAAATCAGGACGCGCAGTTTCTACGTCAGGTGCGCGATGGCGCCTGCGAGGCGTTCAGTGTGGTGTTGAGTCCGGATTACAACGCGGCCCATCGCAATCACTTTCATGTCGATGTCGGGCGCTGGAGCGTGTGTCGCTGAGGGATCAGGCGGCGATGCGCAGGTTTTGCTGAACGATTGGGCGCACCCAGCCGTTATCGAAGTCCAGGGCTTTCTGCTGCTCGACGATTTCTTCCGGCGGGAACGGCGGGTAAGGCTGCAGCAGGTCCAGATCGAACTCGGCAATCGGCAGGTACAGCGGTTTTTTCTGCGGGGCAGGGCCTGGCTCCGGAATCGGCTGGCCGTTGTTGATCACGACCGGGCGAACCCAGCTGCTGTCGAAATCCTGCTGCTTTTGCTGAGTCTTGATTTCTTCTGCCGGGAACGGAGGGTACGGCTCGGCCAGTGTCATGTCGATCTCGGCGATCGGCAGGAACAGCGGCTCCGGCGGACGCACCTCGGTTTCAACCACATCGCATTCACGCTGGCTGACGATGTGCGCGTGCAGTTCGCTGCCGACGGTCGGTTCTTCAGGGCTTTGCAGATCGACCGGCGGGAAAGTGCCGCAGGCTGGCACCACATCACTCGATTGTTCGGCCAGTGCCTGGGCAAAGAAATCCTGCCACAGGTGGCTGACGCCGCCCAATGCTTGAGTGTTATGACGGCTGAAGTCGCCTGTGGGCGAAATGTAGCCAATCGATGTGGGAAGAATGCCTGACATTTTTTTCGGTTGACGCTCAGCTCTGGCAAAATGCGCGTTGATTGGGTTATCGGCGGATTTTGCCGATCCTTAACTTTTTTGAGCGTGTTTTCCATGATTGAGCAACCCGCGGCCTGCCGCATCCATGTCGAGGCCCTCGGCCCGACGTTCGAAGCGCAGGCCGAGCAGTGGGCGCAGCGCCTGAATCTGCCATTGCAGGTGGTCGACGGCGAGTTTGCCCTGCAGGTCGGCGAGCAGGGTTTGCAGCTGCAACAACTGGGACCGGATGCGCCGGGGCCGGTGCGGGTCGACTTCGTCGAGGGTGGCGCGGCCCATCGCCGGTTGTACGGCGGTGGCAGCGGGCAGATGATCGCCAAGGCGGTCGGCATCGCCCAAGGCGTGCGTCCTCGGGTGCTGGATGCGACGGCGGGGCTCGGGAAAGATGCGTTCGTGCTGGCGAGTCTGGGCTGCGAGATGAGCCTGATCGAACGTCAGCCATTGATCGGCGCGTTGCTGGAGGATGGTCTGGCCCGTGCGGCGGAAGACTTCGATGTGGCGCCGATTGTGGCGCGGATGAAGCTGCTAAAGGGCAACTCCATCGAGGTGATGCGCAACTGGGAGGGCGAGCCGCCGCAGGTGATCTACCTCGACCCGATGTTCCCGCATCGTGAGAAAACCGCACTGGTGAAGAAGGAAATGCGCCTGTTCCGCCCGCTGGTAGGCGATGATCCGGATGCGCCGGCCCTTCTGGAAGCGGCGTTGGCACTGGCCACGCACCGGGTGGTGGTCAAGCGTCCGCGCAAGGCGCCGTGCATCGAAGGGCCGAAGCCGAGTCATGCGCTGGATGGCAAATCCAGTCGCTATGACATCTACCCGAAGAAAGCGCTCAAGGCCTGAGCCGTCCCATAAGAAAATCCCACGCATGGCGTGGGATTTTTGTTTTCAGGGTCGAAAGGCCCGCATGAACAACCCGACCACTTCCTGCACATGACTTTCCGCCGCCTCACCGGTCAGCGGCTCACCGCAGCCGTACAACAGGCGGAAATTCCCTGCACCCTTGATCAGGCAAAAGAAGTGCTCGGCGGCGTTGTGCGGGTTGTCGATGCTCAGCACGCCGGTTTCGTGAATCCGCCGCAGCAAACGTTCCATCCCCTGCACCATGCGTTGAGGGCCGGCCTCGAAGAAGATCAGCGACAGCTTCGGATCCTGACTGCCCAGCGCCATGATCAGGCGATGCAGGTTCACCGATTCATCGCTGTTGATCAGGTGGTGAAAGCCTCGCGCAATGTTCAGCAACACATTTTCCACTGCGATGCCGTCGGGCAATTCGAAGAACAGCGGCGGTAATTGCTCCTCGCATTTGGCTACTACGGCGGCAGAGAACAGCGTCTCCTTGTCGTTGAAATGGCTGTAGACCGTCAGCTTCGACACGCCAGCCTCGGCGGCCACCGCGTCCATGCTGGTGTTGGCATAGCCATGACTCAGAAACAGGATTTTCGCCGCCTCGAGAATCGCCTGGCGCTTGGCCGGATCCTTCGGGCGGCCGGGGCCGTTTGGAGCTGAAAGATTGTTCGACATTCTTCGCTTTTAATACTGGACTGGTGAGTTTGCTATTAATAACATACCGGCCAGTATAATTATTCCAAGCCTCCTTAGCGAAAGGTCCTTCACCATGTTCCGCCATGCGTTGTCCTTTGCGGTGCCAGTCAGTCTGGCGTTTTTATTGTCGGCATGTGGCAAGGAAGAGGTGACGCAAGTCAGCGTGCGACCGGCCATGGTGGTGCAGCCAGAGCCTTCGGCGCAGGCGATGGAAAGTTATCCGGGCGAGGTTCGCGCCCGCTACGAACCCGATCTGGCGTTCCGCATCGGCGGCAAAGTCAGCCGACGACTGGTCGAGGAAGGCCAGCGCGTGAAGGCCGATCAACCGCTGGCCGAACTCGATCCGCAGGATGTACGCCTGCAACTGGAAGCGACCCGGGCCCAGGTCGCGGCCGCCGAAGCCAACCTGAATCTGGTGCGCGCCGAGCGAGACCGCTACAAGACCCTGATGGAACGGCAGATGGTCAGCCGCTCGGCCTACGACAATGCCGAGAACCTCTACCGCTCCGGCGAAGCGCGCCTCAAACAGATCAAAGCCGAATTCAACGTCTCGACCAATCAGGCCAGTTACGCCGTGTTGCGCGCGCCGCAGGATGGCGTGGTGGCCAAGCGTTCGGTGGAAGTCGGGCAAGTGGTCGCCGCCGGGCAGACCGTTTTCACCCTCGCCACTGATGGCGAACGGGAAGTGCTGATCAGCCTGCCGGAGCAGAGCTTCGGCCGCTTCAAGGTCGGCCAGCCGGTCTCGGTGGAGCTGTGGACGCAACAGAACCAGCGCTTCGCCGGGCAGATCCGCGAGCTGTCGCCGGCCGCCGACCCGAAATCCCGCACCTTCGCCGCACGCATTTCGTTCACCTCCGGCAAGGTCCCGGCAGAACTGGGCCAGAGCGCCCGGGTCTTCGTGCAGACCGCCGATGTCATCCCGCTGTCGGTGCCGCTCTCGGCGCTGACGGCCGAAAACGGCGCGACCTACGTCTGGGTCGTCAGCGCCAACAACACTCTGAAAAAGACTCCGGTGCGCACCGGCCCGTTCGGTGAGAAAACCGTGCCGGTGCTCGAAGGCCTGAACGCCAGCGACTGGGTGGTCGCCGCCGGCGTTCACGTGCTGCTGGAAGGGCAGCAAGTGCGTCCGGTGGATCGCTCCAACCGCGTGGTCAATCTGGCGGACAAGGAGTAATCCCCGATGGGTTTCAATCTTTCCGCCTGGGCGCTGCGCAATCGCCAGATCGTACTGTTCCTGATGCTTTTGCTGGCGATCGTCGGCGCCTTGTCCTACACCAAGCTCGGCCAGAGTGAAGACCCGCCGTTCACCTTCAAGGCGATGGTCATTCAGACCCGATGGCCCGGCGCCACGGCGCAGGAAGTCTCGCGCCAGGTCACCGAGCGCATCGAAAAGAAACTGATGGAAACCGGCGAGTACGAGCGGATTGTTTCGTTCTCGCGCCCCGGTGAATCCCAGGTCACGTTCATTGCCCGCGACTCCATGCATTCGGTGGAGATTCCGGATCTCTGGTATCAGGTGCGCAAGAAGGTCAGCGACATTCGCCAGACCCTGCCGCCGGGCATTCAGGGGCCGTTTTTCAACGATGAGTTCGGCACCACCTTCGGCAATATCTATGCGCTGACCGGCGACGGTTTCGACTACGCGGTGCTCAAGGATTACGCCGACCGCATCCAGATCCAGCTGCAACGGGTCAAGGATGTGGGCAAGGTTGATCTGCTTGGTTTGCAGGACGAGAAGATCTGGGTCGAACTGTCCAACGTCAAACTCGCCACCCTCGGTTTGCCATTGGCGGCGGTTCAGCAGGCGCTGGAAGAACAGAACGCGGTGTCCACCGCCGGCTTCTTCGAAACCGGCAGCGAGCGATTGCAGCTACGGGTTTCGGGGAATTTTCAGACAGTCGACGAGATCAAGAACTTCCCGATCCGGGTCGGTGATCGTACGTTCCGCATCTCCGATGTCGCCGACGTGCGGCGCGGTTTCAACGATCCTCCGGCACCGCGCATGCGCTTTATGGCCGAAGACGCCATCGGTCTTGCGGTGGCGATGAAGGATGGCGGCGACATTCTGGTGCTGGGCAAGGCCCTGGAAATCGAGTTCGCCCGGATCCAGAAAAACCTGCCGGCCGGCATGCAGTTGCGCAAGGTCTCCGATCAGCCCGCCGCCGTGAAAACCGGCGTCGGAGAGTTCGTCCAGGTGCTGGTCGAAGCGTTGGCCATCGTGTTGCTGGTGAGCTTCTTCTCCCTCGGCGTGCGCACCGGCATGGTGGTGGCGCTGACCATTCCGCTGGTGCTGGCGATGACCTTCGCCTGCATGTATTACCTCGGCATCGGCCTGCACAAGATCTCCCTCGGTGCGCTGGTGCTGGCGCTGGGCTTGCTGGTGGACGACGCGATCATCGCCGTGGAAATGATGGCGATCAAAATGGAGCAGGGTTTCGACCGGATCAAGGCCGCCAGTTACGCCTGGACCAGCACCGCGTTCCCGATGCTCACCGGTACGCTGATCACTGCGGCAGGCTTTCTGCCGATTGCCACGGCGCAGTCCGGCACTGGCGAATACACCCGCTCGATCTTCCAGGTGGTGACCATCGCCTTGCTTGCATCGTGGGTAGCGGCCGTGGTGTTCGTGCCGTATCTGGGGGAAAAACTCCTGCCGGATCTGGCGAAAATTCATGCAGCCAAACACGGTACGGCTGACGGCCAGACCGATCCCTATGGCACGCCGTTCTACCAGCGGGTGCGGCGTCTGGTGGAGTGGTGCGTGCGTCGGCGCAAAACCGTGATCGTGCTCACCGTGCTGCTGTTCGTGGCGTCAGTGGCGTTGTTCCGGTTCGTGCCGCAGCAGTTCTTCCCGGCCTCCGGGCGACTGGAGCTGATGGTCGATCTGAAGCTTGCCGAGGGCGCCTCGCTGGCCAATACCACGGGTGAGGTCAAACGGCTGGAAGCGATGCTCAAGGATCACGCCGGCATCGACAACTATGTCGCTTACGTCGGCACCGGTTCGCCGCGTTTCTACCTGCCGCTGGATCAACAGCTGCCGGCGGCGAGTTTCGCCCAGTTTGTCGTGCTGGCGAAAACCATTGAGGAGCGCGAAGCGCTGCGTACGTGGCTGATCGACACGTTGAACGAGCAGTTCCCGTCCCTGCGCTCGCGGGTCACGCGTCTGGAGAACGGTCCTCCGGTCGGTTACCCGGTGCAGTTCCGCGTCACTGGCGAGCACATCGAAGAAGTCCGGGCTCTGGCGCGCAAGGTCGCGGCCAAGGTGCGTGAGAACCCGCATGTGGTGAACGTGCATCTGGACTGGGAAGAGCCGAGCAAGGTCGTGTACCTGAACATTGATCAGGATCGCGCCCGGGCGTTGGGCGTGAGCACGGCGAATCTGGCGAAATTCCTCCAGAGTTCGCTGACCGGCTCCAGCGTCAGCCAGTACCGCGAGGACAACGAGCTGATCGAAATCCTCCTGCGCGGCACCGTGCACGAGCGCACCGAACTGTCGTTGCTGCCGAGTCTGGCGGTGCCGACCGACAACGGTCGCAGCGTTGCGCTGTCGCAGATTGCCACGCTGGAATATGGCTTCGAGGAAGGCATCATCTGGCACCGCAATCGTCTGCCGAACGTGACCGTACGCGCGGACATCTATGGCAAGGAGCAGCCGGCGACGCTGGTGAAGCAGATCATGCCGACGCTTGATCCGATCCGTGCCGAATTGCCGGACGGCTATCTGCTGGATGTCGGCGGTACGGTGGAGGATTCGGAGCGTGGGCAGAAGTCGGTGAACGCCGGGGTGCCGATGTTCATTGTCGTGGTGCTGACGTTGCTGATGGTGCAGTTGCGCAGTTTTTCGCGCACGGCGATGGTGTTTCTGACGGCGCCGCTGGGGTTGATCGGGGTGACGCTGTTTCTGCTGGTGTTCCGTCAGCCGTTCGGGTTTGTGGCGATGCTCGGGACGATCGCGCTGTCGGGGATGATCATGCGTAACTCGGTGATTCTGGTGGATCAGATCGAGCAGGATATTGCGGCGGGGCTCAAGCCCTGGCAGGCGATTATCGAGGCGACCGTGCGGCGGTTCAGGCCGATTGTGTTGACGGCTTTGGCGGCGGTGCTGGCGATGATTCCGCTTTCTCGCAGTGTGTTTTTTGGGCCGATGGCGGTGGCGATTATGGGGGGGTTGATTGTGGCTACTGCTTTGACGCTTTTGTTTTTGCCGGCGTTGTATGCGGCTTGGTTCAGGGTTCGCAAGGAGGCTTGAGGCTGTTTGAGCTTGGCGGCCTTCGGGCCGACCATGCTCTGGGGGTTCTTTGTGAATATCCGTTTCTTTGGGTGTTGCGGCTGGCGGTTTCGCCCTTACGGCGAGTCCCTTTTGCAAACGCCCAAAAGGAACCAAAACGCTGGGCCCCGGCGTTCTGCCCCTCGCTGGGGCTCGGGGTTTCCTTCATCCGGTTTGCTTCGCTGCACCTCCTCTCGATGTGTTCGACTTCGTCGAACGGCGCTGCGCGCCTACCCCCGGATAAATCCCTCCACTCAGCCGGCCGAAGGGGCCGGCACGTCAAAAGCGTTACTCGAGCTAACGCTCATCGTGGTTTTTGTTGGCCGATACTGATTATTGGTTTTGGTGTAGGAGGGGGTGTTGTCTCCTACAAGTTTTTCAGACGCCTCCGATATTGAGTCGCTGTGTTGGCGGTGCTGTACTCGAGGCTGTTTTTTAGCCTTGTTTGAGTCCGCTTTGATGAAGAAACCGCCGGTATTGAAGGGTCGGGCCGATCCGGTCTTTGAGTTGTTGATGCGCGCGCCTCACAAGCAGCGTCTGGCGGATTATCTTGCGTTGCTCAAGCCGCTGGATGATCAGGGGCGTTATCTGCCTTTTGAGGACTTGCGGTATCGCTGGGCCAGCGGGCTGGATTCGCGTTTGTGTTGGGCGTTGGTCAAGAAGGCGCGGGTCGCTCAGTACATTCATCTTCTGCCGCTGGGGGAACCGGCGCAGTGGGGGAAGTTTGTGCCGACGCCCACCGCGCAGAAGGCCCTTTCAGTGGTTGATCGGCAAACCACGACGGCGTCGCTGGAGTACATGACCAGCCAGATAGGCGAGCGGGCGCATTTCAGTTATTTGCTCAACGATCTGATCGAGGATGAGGCGATCAGCAGCAGTCAGCTTGAGGGCGCCGCGACCACTACCCGTGTTGCCAAGGACATGCTCAAGCAACGGCGTCAGCCGCGGACGCCGGATGAGCGGATGGTCATGGGTAATTACCGGATGATGAATTTCGCCTGGGAAAAGCGTTACGAGCCATTGAGCGTGGAGTTGATTGCGTCGATCCATCGAGTTGGTGTCGAAGGCATTGATGACGAGCAGTATGACCCCGGGCTTTTCAGGATCAACGATGAAGTGGTAGTGCAGGACGGCGAAGGGAATACCGTGCACTCGCCACCGCCTGCCGCCGGATTGGTGAGGCGACTGGATTTGCTCTCGCAGTGGATCAATCAACCACAGGGTTCACCTCGGCAAAAAAACTACCTGCATCCGCTGATCAAGGCGATCACGCTGCACTTTGCCCTGGGTTACGAACATCCGTTTCGCGACGGCAACGGGCGGGTCGCCAGGGCTCTGTTTTACTGGTTCATGTTCAAGCATGAGTTTTCGGCGTTCCGTTATATCGCGATCAGTCTTTTACTGCGCAACGCGCCGGTGAAGTACGGGCGGTCGTATTTGCACAGCGAAGCCGATGAGCTCGATCTGACGTACTTCATCGAGTTTCAGTGCTCGGTGATTCTGCGGGCGGTGGAGGGGTTTACCGATGTGTATCGCAAGAGTGTGGCGTACAGCGAAGACTTCGAGCACTGGCTGACCTGTTCGGGTTTTTTTGATCGGCTGACAGAGCGGCAGCGAGCGATTTATCAGGTGGCCAGAAGCGGGGTGGCGAAGGAGTTCACGGCGGGGAACGTCAAGGAGCACCTTGGTTGTGCCTACAACACAGCGGTGTCGGCGTTGAGCGGGTTAGTTGAGCTGCAGGTTTTCGAGAAGAAGAAAATGGGGCGCGAGTGGGTGTACTTTTTACGTGTATCTGCTGGTGGCGGATTAAACAACGGGAGTGAGACAGCTCACTCCCGTGTCGTGTTGGCTTAGAGCGTACCAAACACTTTTTTCGCCAGACTCGTCGCCGCAGCGGCCGGGTTCTTGCGGATGGTTTCTTCCTGTTTGCCGATCATTTCGAACAGGCCGTTGAGCGCTTGTTCGGTCACGTAGCTTTCGATATTGGCGCTCTTCGCATCCACCACGCCGAAGGTCGCGGCTTGGCCTGCGAAGGCGTTGTATTTCTGGGCTACGCCTACCTTGTCGGTCGCCTGTTTGACGATGGGCAGGAACTTGGTGCGGATCTGTTCGCGGCTGGATTTGTCCAGGTATTGGGTGGCGGAATCGTTGCCGCCGCTGAGGATGCTTTTGGCGTCTTCCACGCTCATTTTCTTCACGGCGTCGACGAGGATCGGCTGGGCCTGGGTGACGGCGGTTTCCGCGGCCTTGTTCATGGCGGTTTCGAGTTCGTCGACCTGGGCGCCCATGCCGAAGGCTTTCATCTTGCCGGCGACTTTGCCGAGTTTGCCCGGCAGTTCGATTTTCACGTCCGGGTTGTTGCTGAAGCCGCCCGGGGTGCCGAGTTGTTTGACGGCCAGTTGTGCGCCCTGGGTCAGGGCGTCCTTGAGGCCGCCGGTGGCGTCGCCTTGCGACAGGTCGCTGAGGGACAGGGCCAGTGCATTGGCGGAGATCATCAGGCCCGCGCACAGGCCGGCGAAGCGAAGGGTAGGGCGGAGCATGGCGGCTTCCTTGTTCGGAGAGAGTTAGCGGGCAGCGTCGACGCGGATCTTCAGTGGCTGCGGATCCTTGCCATCAAGCTGCACGGCATGGTTTTCGGTGGTGATGAACATCAGCTCGCCGTTGACTTCAATGCGTGCGCTGACCGAATAGCGGTGGCCGGGTTTGACCTGGGCCGGATCGTAGCTCAAGTGGAACGGCAGCGGCACCTGGCCTTTGACCGGGCCTTTCTGTTCGTCGAGTACCACGGCCGGAGCGTCGGCCAGCGAAACATCCTGCAGGCTCACGCTCAAGGTCGCGCTTGGCGGCAGGGCGATGCGTTGCAGGTAGAACACTTCGCCGTCGAGGCTGACTTTGCCGGCCGGTGAGGTCGACTGGCAGGCGCTGATCAGCGTGGCGGCGGCGAGAAGGGAAAGTTTTTTCATCGGAGATCTCCGTATCGACGGCGCCAGAAGAAGCCTGGCGCCTGTAGGAATTTAGTCGCTTTGCACAGGGGCGGCGACCTGATCGGCTGCATCTTCGCTGCGATGCAGTGCCACCTGACGGATCGACAAGCGAATCTCCGCCGGCAACACCCTTTTGGCTGCGCCTTCGGCCAGTTCGCCGAGCAGTTCGTGGTAGCTCAACTTGCCGGCTTCGTCGCGACGCAGCACGTCGAGGTCGAGCATGGTCTGAATGAAGTGGCGGAACAGGCTCTTGTCGAAGAACTCCGGGGCGTTGAGGCCATGCAGGATCGACAGGCGCTGGGCCATGACCGTGCACAGGTCTTCCAGTTCTTCGGCGCTGATGGTGTTCTGGCCTGCGTTGAGCAGCAGGGAAACGGTCATGTAGAAGCGTTGCAGGGTCTGGGCGATGCTCTTCGACAGCAGGGTTAGCAGCACGAAATGCCGCGAGCTTGGCGCCGGGCGTAGGTAAACGTCTTTCTCGAAACGCAGCAGGCCTTGTTCGACGAACGCTTCCAGCCACTGATCGATCACTGCATCCAGTTCGTCCAGGGTCCAGCGGATGAACAGCTCTGATTGCAGGTACGGATACAGCGCGCGGGTGTAGCGCAGGATCTGTTCGCGGCTCATGCGCGAGGCACTCTGGAAGAAGCTCGCCAGCAGCGCCGGCAACGCGAAGATATGCAGCACGTTGTTGCGGTAGTAGGTCATCAGGACGGCGTTCTGCTCGTCCAGATACAGAATCTTGCCCAGCGCATCGTTCTGCTCGGACAGCAGATCCATGTCCTTCACGTGTTCGATCAGCGCGCGGCCATCGCCTTCCGGCAAGGTGGTGTGCGGCGAGTACGGGACTTTGCGCAGCAGCGCCAGGTACAGATCCAGCACCCGCGCCATGGCCCGATCATCGAGTGCCAGGCGAGTGGTCGACAGCAGCGCCAGCGCCACCAGGTTGACCGGATTGATCGCTGCCGCTTCGTTCAGGTGTTGTGCGACCTTCTCGCCGAGGCGGTTGGTGGTTTCGTTGAGCCAGGCCGGTTTGTACTGCGGGCCGAGTTCCTGCTGGCGCCAGTCCGGCTGTTCGCTGTCGAGGAATTCGGCGAGTTTGATCGGCTCGCCGAAGTTCACCGCCACCTGGCCGAAACGCTGCTTGAGCGCGCCGATGACTTTGAAGATGTCGAAGATCGATTCTTTCTTCTTGCTCGCACCGCGCAGTTCGCCGAGGTAGGTGCGGCCTTCGAGCACGCGCTCGTAACCGATGTACACCGGCACGAACACGATCGGCATCCGCGACGAACGCAGGAAGCTGCGCATCGTGATCGCGAGCATCCCGGTTTTCGGTTGCAGCATGCGCCCGGTACGCGAGCGACCGCCTTCGACGAAGTATTCGACCGGGAAACCTTTGGTGAACAGGGTGTGCAGGTATTCGTTGAACACCGAGGTGTACAGTGGATTGCCCTTGAACGTGCGGCGCATGAAGAACGCGCCGCCACGGCGCAGCAGGCTGCCGATCACCGGCATGTTGAGGTTGATGCCGGCGGCGATGTGCGGCGGGGTCAGGCCGTTGCGAAACAGCAAGTACGACAGCAGCAGGTAGTCGATGTGGCTGCGGTGGCACGGCACGTAGATCACTTCGTGACCTTGGGCGACCTTCTGCACGCCTTCGATGTGGTTGACCTTGATCCCGTCGTAGATCTTGTTCCAGAACCAGCTCAGCACCACTTCCAGAAAACGGATCGCGGTGTAGGTGTAGTCCGAGGCGATCTCGTTGCCGTAGCGCAGGGCCTGGGCCTTGGCTTTTTCCGGGGAAATGTTTTCGCGCTCGGCTTCATCGAGGATCGCTTGCTTGACCAGCGGCTGGTTGAGCAGGCCTTTGACCAGGTTGCGGCGGTGGGAAATGTCCGGGCCGATCACCGCAGCTTTCAGATTGCGGAAGTGCACCCGCAGGATCCGCTGGGCCATGCGCACGGTGCGTTCGTGGCCCTTGTTGTGTTCGATCAGTTCGCGCAGGTGGATCGGTGCGGAGAATTGCACGCGAGTCTTGCGCCCCAGAATCATGATGCTCAGCAGGCGACGCAGGCGCCCGGTGACGGCCCAGCTGTCGGCGAACAGCAATTTCCACGGGCTGTTTTCGCTGTCCGGCGACTGGCCCCAGAACACGCTGACCGGAATGATCTGCGCGTCTTCGGCAGCATTCTGGGTCAGGGCGCTGACCAGTCGGGTCAGGGTCGGCGGCGCACCGCGCTTGTCCTGGCGACCGAGCCAGTCCGGGTCCGGCGTCAGGTAGAAGAACGCCGCCGGTTCGATCAGCGAACCCACGGACACCGGCAGCACCGGGCGCGGCAGACCGGCCTTGGTGCACTCGGTGTCGACCACCGCCAGATCAGTCAGCGATGGATTTTGCAGGACGTAGAACACCGGACGACTGCGGTCGAGGTTGAGGGTGAACGACGACTGGTTGATCGTCTCGGAGCGAACCCAGAGATACAACAGTCGGCGCAAGGTGCCAAACACAAGACGGCGGAACGGGGAACGGGTCATACGGCTTCTGCGTGAGTGGATAAACCGAGCGTTTGCTCGGGCGGTCGACAGTTTGCCGGATTACTCGAAAATCGGCAAAAAAGCGGCGAAGTAATCTCCTGTTGAGAGTTTTGCCGCCTGTCATATACTCGGCGATCTGTCGCCGGGGCCCTTTTATGGACGTCGGACGCAGGCTGACGTTCCTCAAAGGCTTTCCTGCGAAAAGCCTGTTCAATAATAAAAAAGGAGTATGAACAGATGGCAACACGTGAAACCGGCAACGTGAAGTGGTTCAACGACGCCAAGGGCTACGGCTTCATTCAGCGCGAAGACGGGGTGGACGTGTTCGTGCACTACCGCGCGATCCGCGGCGAAGGCCACCGTTCGCTGACCGAGGGTCAGCAGGTTGAATACGCGGTGGTGGAAGGGCAGAAGGGGTTGCAGGCTGAAGACGTGGTCGGGTTGTAAACCGCACTCTTCGGATCCCCAAAAAACACTGTGGGAGCGGGCTTGCCCGCGAATGCGGTTTGTCAGCCATCTCTATTTTGGATGTGCCGCCGCCTTCGCGGGCAAGCCCGCTCCCACAGGTTTTGTGTACTGCTTTGTTATGCAGTTTTCCAGGTGATCTCTTCTTCACCGTCTTCGCTGATGCGAATCCAGCGATCTGCCGTCTCTTCGCCTTCTTCTTCAACCCACGTCCCCGGCGCGCAGCGCACCTCGACGTTCAGCGCGGCAAAGGCTGCGCGGGCGCAGGCGATGTCGTCGTCCCACGGCGTCTGGTCGCTTTCCAGGTACAGGCTGTTCCACTTGCCCACGGCTTTCGGCAGCCAGGTCACCGGGATGTTGCCGGCCTTGCACTTGTAAGTCTGGCCTTTCTGTACCCAGTCGCTGCACGGGCCGAGGGCGGCGCCCAGCCAGGCGGAAATGGCCTTGTGGTCGACGTCGGCGTCTTTCAGGTAAATCTCGATGTCCGGTTGGCGCATGGATGTCCTCACTGCGGGTCTGAAAAATCCATTCGCGGATTTAGCCGGCCCCGGGTCGTTGCCCGAGACCAAAAGTTATTGAAGAACGAAATAATCGTAGCGCATCGAGACAGTGGTCACGAACGGCTCGGGCTGTTCGATCACCGCCGCGCGGCGCTCGGCACTGGCGCGCCAGCCGTGGGGTGTCATCGCCAGCAGGTTGGCGCGATCCTCGGGCTTGTCCAGCGTCAGCTTGAATTCCAGGGTTTCACTGTGCGCCAGCGCCATGCCTTCCGGCACCAGGGCCAGGTGCTTGTCGTCGGTGTACTCGCGCACTTCGTCGTACAGACGTTCGCGCAGTTCCATCAGGTGGCCGCTGGTCGGGCCGACTTTCATCAGGCCGCCGCCAACACTGAGCAGACGCTTGGCTTCTTCCCAGTCCAGTGGACTGAAAACGCTGGCCAGAAACTGACAGCTGCCGGAAGCCAGTGGCACCCGGGCCATGCTCGCAATCAACCACGTCAGCGCCGGATTGCGTTTGCAGGCGCGTTTGACCGCTTCCTTCGAGATGTCCAGTGCGTAACCGTCAGCGTCGGGCAAAGCCTCGGCGATCTGCGCGGTGTAGTAACCCTCGCCACAACCGATATCGACCCAGCGCGCCGGCGCATAACCCGCCGCCAGTTCCGCCAGACGTTTGGCCACTGGCGCGTAATGCCCGGCGTTCAGGAAGTCTCGGCGGGCCTCGACCATCGCCTGATTGTCGCCGGGATCGCGGCTGTTCTTGTGCTGCACCGGCAGCAGGTTCAGATAACCCTGACGCGCGCGGTCGAAGCGGTGGCCGGCAGGGCAGACCACGCCGTTGTCCACCGCGTTCAGCGGTTCACTGCAGATCGGGCACGCGAGCATCAGGCGAGCAACTTGATCAGGGTCTGGTAGTAGATCTCGGTCAGCACGTCGAGATCGGCCGCCAGCACGCGCTCGTTGACCTGGTGGATGGTCGCGTTGACCGGGCCCAGTTCAACAACCTGGGTGCCCATGGTCGCGATGAAACGGCCATCGGAGGTGCCGCCGCTGGTGGACGCCTTGGTCTCGCGGCCGGTGATCTGCTTGATGCTCGACGACACCGCGTCGAGCAGCGCGCCCGGCTCGGTGAGGAACGGCAGACCGGACAGCGCCCAGTCGATGTGCCAGTCCAGGCCGTGCTTGTCGAGGATGTCGGCGACGCGCTTCTGCAGACCTTCAACGGTCGATTCGGTGGAGAAACGGAAGTTGAACAACGCCACCAGATCGCCCGGAATCACGTTGGTCGCGCCGGTGCCGGAGTTGACGTTGGAAATCTGGAAACTGGTTGGCGGGAAGAAATCGTTACCGTGATCCCAATGTTCGGCGGCCAGTTCGGCCAAGGCCGGGGCGGCGAGGTGGATCGGGTTCTTCGCCAGGTGCGGATAGGCCACGTGGCCCTGCACGCCGCGCACGGTCAGTTTGGCACCGAGGGAGCCGCGACGACCGTTCTTCACCACGTCGCCCACCAGCGTGGTGCTCGACGGTTCGCCGACGATGCACCAGTCCAGACGCTCGTTACGGGCTGCCAGACGCTCGACCACGGCCTTGGTGCCGTGATGCGCCGGGCCTTCTTCGTCGCTGGTGATCAGGAACGCGACCTTGCCCTTGTGATCCGGGTAGTCGGCGACAAAACGCTCGGCTGCCACAGTCATCGAGGCCAGGCTGCCTTTCATGTCCGCCGCGCCACGGCCGCAAAGCATGCCGTGCTCGTCGATCACTGCGTTGAACGGGTCGATCTGCCAGGCGGTCACCGGGCCGGTCGGCACCACGTCGGTGTGGCCGGCGAAGCACAGCACCGGGCCGTCGCCTTTACCGTGAGTCGCCCAGAAGTTATCCACATCTTCGATGCGCATCGGTTCCAGCTGGAAACCGGCATCGCCCAGGCGCTGCATCATCTGCTTCTGGCAATCGGCGTCGACCGGCGTCACGGACGGACGGCGGATCAGGTCGATGGCGAGTTGAAGGGTCGGCGAAAGGTCGGCGTGGGCCGTCATGGAAAACTCCGAAAGCTGGGGGGCAAGGCGCGCAAAATGGCGGTTATCTTAAAGCAAAACGGCGACCATTGGCCGCCGTTTAGTGCATCCGGAAGGATTTAGACCACCGGTGCCGGTTCAGGCGCAGCCGTTGGTTTTGGCAGCGACGACAGGAACGCCATGATCAGCGCCGCCACGTACGGCAGCGACTGCACCAGCAGCATGGCCACCCAGAAGCGCATGTCGTTGCTCGGAATCCCCTGTACCAGGAAGATCCCCAACGCCGCGCCCCACAACAGCAGCATGATGAACAGCTCTTCCCGGGCCTCGGAAATCGCCACCCAGAAGCCATGGTTGTCGGCGTTTTTCGGGGTGCGGAAGAACGGAATGCTGCTGGTGAAGAAGCCGTACAGCACCGCTTTGGCGATGGTGTGCGACAACGCCAGGCCGGCCAGTGCCGCGCAGAACGCATCCTTCAGGTTCACGCCCACGGCGCGACGGTAGAGGAAGATGATCTTGCCGACCTTGAACACGAACAGCGCCAGCGGCGGGATCGCGAAAATCAGCAGCGGTGGGTCGACCCGTTGCGGCACGATGATCATCGCCGCCGACCACAACAGCGCGCCGACGGTGAAGAAGATGTTCATGCCGTCCGCGACCCACGGCAGCCAGCCCGCGAGGAAGTGGTAACGCTGGCCGCGCGTCAGTTCGGTGTCCTTGCCGCGCAGCAGGCTGCGGGTGTGACGCTTGATGATCTGGATCGCACCGTAGGCCCAGCGGAAACGCTGTTTCTTGAAGTCGATGAAGGTGTCCGGCATCAGACCCTTGCCGTAACTGTCGTGGTAATACGCCGCCGACAGGCCTTTCTCGAATACCCGCAGGCCGAGTTCGGCGTCTTCACAGATGCACCAGTCGGCCCAGCCCAGTTCTTCCAGAACCGAACGGCGGGTCATGGTCATGGTGCCGTGCTGGATGATCGCGTCGCGGTCGTTGCGGGTGACCATGCCGATGTGGAAGAAGCCTTTGTATTCGGCGTAGCAGAGCTTCTTGAAGGTGCTTTCGTTCTGGTCGCGATAGTCCTGCGGCGACTGCACCACGGCGATTTTCGGGTCGGCGAAGTGCGGCACCATGTGCTTGAGCCAGTTCGGGTGCACGCAGTAGTCGGAGTCGATCACCGCGATCACTTCGGCGTCCTTGGCGGTGTGCGGGATCAGGTAGTTCAGCGCGCCGCCCTTGAAACCGGCCAGGGGCGAGACGTGGAAGAACTTGAAGCGCGGGCCGAGGGTTTCGCAGTAGTCGCGCACCGGTTCCCAGACCGCCGGATCCTTGGTGTTGTTGTCGATGATCAGGACTTCGAAGTCCGGATAATCGAGGTTGGCCAGGGCGTTGAGGGTCTGTTTGACCATCTCCGGCGGCTCGTTGTAGCAGGGCACGTGGATCGAGACTTTCGGCCGGTAGTCGGAATCGCCGACCACCGGCAGGAATTCACGGCGACGCTTGTGAATCCACACCGCTTCGGCCAGTTCGTGGGCCTCGGTCAACAATACGATGAACACCCCGAGCGCACCGAGCGCCAGCAGGAAACCCACCGTCAGGCTGAACCACGTGCTGTATTGCTGGCTGTAGTCATAACCGATCCACACCAGCACCGAACCGCACAGGAACGCGATAAAGGTCAGGAAGGTACGGCCGCGCTGACGCAGGGCCGAGCCGTCGATCATCAGCAGGGTCAGCGACAACAGCGCCAGCACCACCGAGCCGATGGCCAGCACACGCCATTGCGGGATCGCCACCACCGGGCCTTCGAAGTTGAATTTCTGCTGGCGCGCGGCGTTGAACACGCCCCAGTAAGCGCCGACCGAGCCTTCGTCGCTGGCTTTCCACGGCTGGTCAAACGCTTCGATCACGAAGTAGTTGAAGCCCTGACGGTTGAGTTTGTTGACCAGCGTGCGCAGGTAGATCGCCTGATCCGCCGGCGACGCATCGGCGCCACCACGCATGCGACCGTTGCTCGGCCAGCCCACTTCGGACAGCAGCAGCGGCTTTTTCGGGAACATCTTTTTCAGGTCGCGGGCGCGGTCGAAAACGAACTGCCCGGCCTTGTCCACCGGAATGAATTCCCAGTACGGCAGCACGTGCGCGGCGATCAGGTCGACGTGCTTGGCCAGTTCCGGGTGCTCTTCCCAGACGTGCCACTGTTCGGAGGTGGTCACCGGCACTTTTACGGCCGCGCGCACGCGGTCGAGCAACACGCTGAGTTGTTCGGCGGTGATTTCCTTGCGGAAGATCGCTTCGTTACCGACCACTACCCGAACCACGCTGCGCGAAGTGTTGGCCAGTTCGATGGCGCGGGTGATTTCCCGCTCGTTGCGCTCCTGGTCGGGGCTGATCCAGATCCCCAGGGTCACGCGAAGACCGAATTCTTCCGCCAGTTTCGGGATGTCCTGCAGGGAACCGTCGACCGAGTAGATGCGGATGTTGTCCGTCAGCTTGCTCATGATCTCCAGGTCGCGGCGCATTTCATCGTCGGACGGATACTGATCCTTCTGTGGGAACTGTCCCTGCTGGAACGGTGAATAGGAGAAACCGGAGATCTGCTCCGGCCAGTTCGGCGCGGAGACGGGGCGGTTGATCAGCGCCCAGAAACCGGTGAACAGGGCGGCGATTGCCAGAACCACCACCAGGTTGAGTCCAAATTTACGCGATGACATAGCTGTGTCGGGTTCCAAAGGCTGTGGAACGAAGGGTCGGCTGGTTGACGCCAAGAGGGCGCGCATCCTACACCGGCAGTTCGCCTAGTCCTACAAGAGACAGGGAAATGCCGGACGTTGGGCAATCCAACCTGACTTAAGTTCTTTCGTTTCAGCGTGTAAGACAAATCTTTGTTACGTGCAGCTTTAATTAAAGCAGGCGCGTTCGCCGTTCATAGCGCAAAGATGCTCTTGGCCGCCGACGGCCCTATAATGCGCGCCGGTTTTTAGGGTAATGGTCATGAGTACAGAAGATCCGCGGTTTGCAGGCATCGCCCGTTTGTATGGCATCGAGGGCCTCGAGCGCCTGCGCGCAGCCCACGTGGCGATTGTCGGCGTTGGCGGCGTTGGTTCCTGGGCGGCGGAAGCCATGGCCCGTTGCGGGGTGGGCGAGATTTCGCTGTTCGACCTCGACGACGTCTGCGTCAGCAACGCCAACCGCCAGCTGCACGCGCTGGACAGCACCGTCGGCAAACCCAAGGTCGAGGTCATGGCCGAGCGTCTGCGCGGGATCAACCCGGACTGCAAGGTGCACGCCGTGGCGGACTTCGTCACCCGCGACACCATGGCCGAATACATCACGCCGAACATCGACTGCGTGATCGACTGCATCGATGCGGTCAACGCCAAGGCCGCGCTGATCGCCTGGTGCAAGCGCCGCAAGATCCAGATCATCACCACCGGTGGGGCGGGCGGGCAGATCGATCCGACGTTGATTCAGGTCTGCGACCTCAACCGCACCTTCAACGATCCACTGGCCTCGAAAGTGCGCTCTACGTTACGCCGCGACTACGGCTTCTCGCGTACCGTGACTCGCCATTACAGCGTGCCGTGCGTGTTCTCCACTGAGCAACTGCGCTATCCGAAACCGGACGGCAGCATCTGCTTGCAGAAGAGTTTTGTCGGCGACGGTGTGAAGCTGGACTGCGCTGGTGGATTTGGCGCGGTGATGATGGTGACGGCGACGTTCGGCATGGTCGCGGCGACCAAGGCCGTGGACAAGATTGTGGCGGGCGTCCGGCGCCCGGCGGATCGGGTCAAGCCTCAGGCCTGAAGTACAGGGCTGCGCAGCAGCCCTTTTACTGCGCCAACTCGTTCATCCGCTTGAGCACGGCATTCAAGCCATTGCTGCGCGAAGGCGACAATTGCCGCGACAGTCCCAGCTGATTGAACCAGTCCGGCAGATCAACCTGCTGCAACTCGCCAGCGGTCAAGCCGTTGACCCGCAGCAGCAACAACGCCACCAACCCGCGAATCATCCGCGCATCGCTGCTGGCTGCGAATTGCCAGTGGCCATCGCGCAATTCGCCAACCAGCCACACCTGGCTTTCACAGCCATGCACCCGATTGGCGTCGCATTTGTCCGCATCGCTCAACGGCGGCAGACGATCACCGAACTGCATCAACAGCCGCGCCCGTTGTTCCCAACCAGCGGCGTTCTGAAACGTTTGCAGCGCCTCGGCGGCCTCGACCGGCAGGCTCATCGCAACAACTCCAGCGCCTGATCCAACGCTTCAAAGAACCGTTCCAGATCCTCGGAATCGTTGTACAGCGCCAGCGACACGCGAATCGCCCCGGCCAGTTCGAAACGCTTGAGCAGCGGCATCGCGCAGTGGTGACCGGCACGTACGGCGATGCCCTGTTCGGTCAGCAAGTGCGCCAGATCGGCGTTGTGCACACCTTCCACGACAAAACTGGCCAGCGCCAGTTGCGGTTTGCCCAGCAGACGGATGCCATTGCGGGCAGCGAGGCCGCGCAACAGATAGTCGTGCAGCGCCGCTTCGTGGGCAGACACCGCGTCCTGATCCAGACCAGCGAGGTAGTCGAGGGTCGCGCCAAGGCCGATCACGCTGGCAATCGGCGGCGTTCCGGCTTCGAAGCCCAGTGGGGCAGGGCGGAAACGCGCGTCGTGATAATTGGCTTCCAGCACCATCTCACCACCGAACTGCCACGGGCGCAGCTGTTCGAGCGCTGCGTTGCGCCCGAACAACACGCCAAGGCCATCGGGGCCGTACAGCTTGTGGCTGGAAAACACGTAAAAGTCGCAACCCAGCGCCTGCACGTCATGCCGGCCGTGGACCACGCCTTGAGCGCCATCGACCACGGTCAGCGCGTTGTGCGCCTTGGCCATCGCCAGCAACGCCGGCAACGGTTGCCAGGCGCCAAGCACGTTGGACAACTGGCTGACCGCCAGCAGACGGGTGCGCGGCCCGATCAGGTGAACGGCAGCGGCGAGGTCGATCACGCCGTCCTCGTCCAGCGGCAGGATTACCAGCTTCAGGTCGCGACGTTGTGCCAATTGCTGCCACGGCAGCAGGTTGGCGTGATGCTCCAGGGCGCTGATGACAATTTCATCGCCCGGATGGAAAAGATGTTCCAGGCCATAGGCCAGGAGATTCAGCGCACTGGTGGCGCCGTGGGTGAAGATGATCTGCCCGCTGTCACCGGCATTCAGCCACTGGGCAACCTTCAGGCGGCTGTCCTCGAACGCCTGCGTGGCATGGGCGCCGGGCAGATGCTGGGCACGATGCACGTTGGCCGCGCCATTGGCGTAGTAATGCGCCAGCGCGTCGAGCAGGGCCTGGGGTTTTTGCGTGGTGGCGGCGTTGTCCAGGTAAGTCTGGTCTTGCCGTTGCAGGGCGGCGATGGCCGGGAAATCGGCGCGCCAGGGGGAGGGAATCATCATCTGTTCAGCCCTGTGAACTTGGGCGGGTATACACCGAACCTTGTGGGAGCGGGCTTGCTCGCGAAAGCGTCGTGTCAGTCGAAATCAAGGGTGACTGACATACCGTCTTCGCGAGCAAGCCCGCTCCCACAGGAGGTCACAGCGGCGCTTAGTTGTGAGCGTGCAGTGCTTCGTTCAGTTCGATCGCCGATTTGTGGGTTTTGCATTCCACAGCGCCGGTTTCCGAATTGCGACGGAACAGCAGGTCAGTCTGACCAGCCAGTTCACGGGCTTTCACCACTTTGACCAGATTATTGTGCTCGTCCAGCAGCGCGACTTTGGTGCCGGCGGTCACGTACAGGCCCGACTCGACGGTGTTGCGGTCGCCCAGCGGGATACCGATACCGGCGTTTGCGCCGATCAGGCAGCCTTCGCCGACCTTGATCACGATGTTGCCGCCGCCCGACAGGGTGCCCATGGTCGAGCAGCCGCCGCCCAGGTCCGAACCCTTGCCGACGAAGACGCCAGCGGAGACGCGGCCTTCGATCATGCCCGGGCCTTCGGTGCCGGCGTTGAAGTTGATGAAACCTTCGTGCATCACGGTGGTGCCTTCGCCCACGTAGGCGCCCAGACGCAGACGTGCAGCGTCAGCGATACGCACGCCGGCCGGTACCACGTAGTCGGTCATTTTCGGGAACTTGTCCACCGAGAACACTTCCAGCAACTCGCCGCGCAGACGAGCTTCGAGTTGCAGCTCGGCCAGTTCGCTCAGGTCGATCGCGCCCTGGCTGGTCCAGGCCACGTTTGGCAGCAGCGGGAAGATCCCGGCCAGGCTCACGCCGTGCGGCTTGACCAGACGATGGGACAGCAGATGCAGCTTCAGATAAGCCTCAGGAGTCGAGGTCAGCTGAGCGTCTTCGGCCAGCAGGGTGGCGACCAGTGGCTTGTGGCTTTCAGCCAGACGGGTCAGCAGCTTGCCTTGTACCGCGTCAATGCCTTTCACGGCTTCAGCCAGTTGCGCAGCCTGTGCGGTGGTGAAGGTGATGGCCTGGTTGCCTTCGGTGTAGCCGAGGATCGGTGCAACAGCGGCGACCAGTTCGGCCGAAGGGTTAAGCAGCGGCTGAGCGTAAAACACTTCCAGCCAAGCGCCTTGACGGTTCTGGGTGCCGACGCCGAAGGCAATACTGAACAGGGAGTTGGACATGTGAATACCTCTACAAAAAGTGACGGGCTGCTTACTTGAGCGCGGCCGCGTAGATATCTGGCTTGAAGCCAATCAGGGTTCGGTCACCGAGATCGAGCACCGGGCGCTTGATCATCGAGGGTTGAGCGAGCATCAGTTCGATGGCTTTCGACTGGTCGAGATCGGCTTTGCGTTCGTCGTCGAGTTTGCGAAAGGTCGTGCCTGCGCGGTTCAACACCGTTTGCCAGCCATGCTCGTCGCACCATTGGGTCAGGTGCTCACGGTCAATGCCGGCGGTCTTGTAATCGTGGAAGTCATAGCTGACAGCGTGTTCATCGAGCCAGGTGCGCGCCTTTTTCATGGTGTCGCAGGCTTTGATGCCGAAAAGGTGCAACGTTTTGCTTGAAACGGTCAAGGAATCGCCCCCTTTACAGGTGCTGGAAAAAAATGGTGTCGGATTATGCCATGACCAGACGGTTTCGCGGCGCCGAGGTTGCTTTTGCGGTGGACGCCTGCGACATAGGTGCAACGGTCAGCCACAGCCTAAGCGGCTAATATGGCAGTTCAACGCTGTCGATTGTCCGGGATTTCCGCTTTATGCAAACTGCTTATACCGTCCTGATCCTGCTGATGCTGGTCAGTGTCTCGCGCCTGGTGGGACGGGTGATTCCGCTGCCATTGCCACTGGTGCAGATCGCCGCCGGCGCCTTGCTGGCCTGGCCGACCCTCGGCCTGCACGTGGCCCTTGATCCCGAACTGTTCCTGTTTTTGTTCCTGCCGCCGCTGCTGTTTTCCGATGGCTGGCGCATGCCCAAGCGCGAATTGTGGCGTCTGCGCGGGCCGGTGCTGACGCTAGCGGTGGGGTTGGTGCTGTTTACCGTGGTCGGCGCCGGTTACTTCATTCATTGGTTGCTGCCGACAATTCCATTGCCGGTGGCCTTTGCGCTGGCGGCGGTGCTGTCGCCGACCGATGCCGTGGCGGTCTCGGCCATCGCGCAAAACCGTTTGCCGACGCCGCTGATGCATATGTTGCAAGGCGAGGCGCTGATGAACGATGCGTCGGGTCTGGTGACGTTCAAGTTCGCGCTGGTTGCGGCGATCACCGGGGCATTCTCATTGGCCAACGCGAGCCTGACCTTCGTGCTGGTCGCGGTCGGCGGACTGACGGTGGGTGTGGCACTGAGCTGGCTGGTCGGAAGGTTGCGCGCCTGGATGATCGCCCGGGGCTGGGACGATCCGGCGACGCACGTGGTGTTCATGTTGTTGCTGCCATTCGCCGCTTACGTACTGGCCGAGCGGCTCGGTGCCTCGGGCATTCTTTCGGCCGTGGCGGCGGGGATGATGCAGAGCTGGCTCGATCTGCTGCCGCGCCAGACCAGCACCCGATTGCTCAACCGCAGCGTCTGGTCGTTGCTCGAGTTTGCCTTTAACGGCCTGATCTTCCTGCTGCTGGGGCTGCAACTTCCGGACATCATCAAAGCGGTGGTCAGCCACGAGACCTCGTTGTGGCCGACCCTGTTCTATCGCTGTCTCGATGTGGTGGCGATCTTCCTGGCGCTGGTGCTGTTGCGCTTCATCTGGGTGCAAAGCATCTGGCGTCTGTCAGTGTTGCTGCGCCGTCTGCGCGGCAAGGGTGATCTGACGCAAGTACCGACCGCCCGTTCCTGCTGGCTGCTGACCGTCGGTGGCGTGCGCGGGGCGGTGACCCTGGCAGGCGTGATGTCGGTGCCGATGCTGATGGGCAGTGAGGCGTTCCCCGAGCGCGACCTGCTGATCTTCATCGCCGCCGGAGTGATCCTGTTGTCGCTGGTGGCGGCCTGTATTGCGCTGCCGTTGCTGTTGCGCGGCATCGAAAAGAGCCCGGACGACAAACGCCGCCAGGAAGTACGCGACGCCTGGCGCAAGACGGCCGAAGCGGCGATTCATGCGCTGGAAACCGAAGAGGTCAACCCGCAGGACGCCGCGCAGGCCGCACTGGCAGCGGAGCTCAAGGCGCGGATCATGTCTGAATATCGTCATCAGCTTGAGGTCTTCAACGATTCGGCCGAAGCCCAGGCGTTGGCGTTCCAGATGGATCTGCTGGAGCGCCGTCTGCGGCTCAAGGCGCTGCGTGCGCAACGCCTCGAGTTGTACAGCCTCAGTCGTCAGCACCAGATCGGTGATGACGTGCTGAGGGAAGTTTTGGGCGAGCTGGACTTGAGTGAGGCCAACCTGGGGCAGGTCAAATAGGAAAACGCTACTTGGGATAGAGCAGTCTCATCAGGCGTTTGTCTTTCTTGCTGATCTTGCGGTTGATCGGCACCTCCCAGTTGCCCACCGTCAAGGTGTTTGCCACGGGGTGGTGCATGATCGACCTGCGGTCGTAGGCGGTGTAGATCGCGTCCAGCGTGTCGAAGGAGGCGAACAGGTTTCTGTCGACCTGCGCCTCGGTCAGAGGGTTCATCTCGCGATTTTTGTAGAACTCATACACCTTCGGTTTATCCCACGGAATTTTTGCCTGTGGGTGCTGATGTTCATGCAGCGCGCCCAGCGCATGCCCGAACTCGTGCATCACGATCACTTCAAAGTCCTGGTGATCCGGCTTTACGCCCAGGTTCATGGTCGGATAGTCCGGATGAATCAGCAGCGCATCGGTGCCGAGCATCGAGCTGTTGTCGTTGTTTTTAGTGGCGATGCGGATGTCGCCCAGCAGGTCATCGACGAATTCGAACGTGAGGTTGATGTATGGCAACCACTGGCTGGCGGCGTCGATGATCTTCTTCTTGTGATCGGTATCGGGTGCATCCAGGAAGGCGATCTTCAGCGTGCGGCCGTTGGCCCACAGTTTTGAGTAGTTGACGACGGAGCGCTTGCGGCGTGTGCCGGTCGCGGTGCCGGCATTGGCCGGGTTTTCGTTGATGGCGGCTGTGTAGGCCGCCTGGTCGTCGGGCCATTGATTGAGTTGGCAATCGAGCAGTTCTGTCATTTTTCACTTCTTCCATGAAGTCAAAGATCGGTTTTTAGTGATGCGCAGCGAGCGGCGCCGCCCAAGACTAACGTCTGGCCGATGGGAGAGTGAGGTAGAAACAGGAGGGGAACTGTTACGTGATATTTGATCGCCCGTGCAGGATTGCCCGGCACGGGCGTTCAGGCATTACTTGTGGCGCAGGACGAAATCGCGGATGCGCTCGGCAGCCTCGACGCATTCCGCCAGCGGCGCAACCAGCGCCATGCGCACGCGCCCGGCACCCGGATTGACGCCATCGACGTCACGGGACAGGTACGAACCCGGCACCACTGTCACGTGTTCTTCGGCAAACAGATCGCGGCAGAACGCGGCATCGTCGCCTTGCACATTCGGCCACAGATAGAAGCTGCCATCCGGACGCTGCACGTCCATCACCGGGCTGAGGATCGCCAGCACGGCATCGAACTTCTCGCGGTACAGCGCGCGGTTGGCGCGTACGTGTACTTCGTCATTCCACGCGGCGACGCTGGCCAGTTGGGTCTGAACCGGCATCGCGCAGCCGTGGTAGGTGCGGTACAGCAGGAAGCCCTTGAGGATGTCGGCGTCGCCGGCAACGAAACCGGAGCGCAGGCCCGGCAGGTTCGAGCGCTTGGACAGGCTGTGGAACACCACGCAACGCTTGAAGTCCTTGCGACCCAGTTCGGCGCAAGCGCTGAGCAGGCCCGGCGGCGGAGTCTGTTCGTCGAAGTACAGCTCGCTGTAGCACTCGTCGGCGGCGATTACGAAGTCATATTCGTCGGCCAGGGCGATCAGCTTTTTCAGCACGTCGACCGGAATCAGCGCGCCGGTCGGGTTGCCTGGCGAGCAGAGGAACAGGATCTGGCAGCGCTTCCAGATGTCCGGCGACACTGCGTCGAAATCCGGGTTGAAGCCGTTCTCGTCCAGGCACGGCAGGTAATGTGGCTTGGCGCCGGCGAGGAACGCTGCGCCTTCGTAGATCTGATAGAACGGGTTCGGGCTGACGACCAGTGCGTCGTCACCACGGTTGACCACGGTCTGGGTGAAGGCGAACAGCGCTTCACGGGTGCCGTTGACCGGCAGCACGTTGCGCGCCGGGTCGATCCAGCCGCCCGGCACGCTGAAGCGACGCTCGCACCAGGCGGCAATGGCTTCGCGCAGGGCCGGGATGCCGAGGGTGGTCGGGTACACCGCCATCTGATCCAGATTGTTCGCCAAAGCCTCGGCGACAAAGCTTGGCGAGCGATGCTTCGGTTCGCCGATGGACAGCGCGATAGGGCGCTTGTCCGGGTTTGGCGTGACGCTGCCGAGCAGGGCGCGGAGCTTTTCGAACGGGTAGGGCTGAAGCTGGGACAGAGCGTTGTTCATCGGTGCTGGGTCTCGTGCAAAGCGGTTGAATCCGGGCGCGCAATCAAATGCTGATGCGCGACAGTTTGATATCGGGTTCCTGATTGACGCTCAGCTGTTCGACGATGGCATCCTGCAAACGGCTGCACAGCAGCGGGTCGGACAGCGGTTGATTGTGGGCGTCGGTGATGAAGAACACGTCTTCCACCCGCTCGCCCAGGGTGGCGATCTTGGCGTTCTGCAGCGACAGGTCGAACTCGAGGAAAATCCCGCCGACCCGTGCCAGCAGGCCCGGGCGATCCGGTGCCGTGAGTTCCAGCACCGTCACCGGACGCTGGGCATCGTTGTGGATCGTCACCTGCGGGGCGAACGCGAAATGCTTGAGCTGACGCGGCACCCGACGCTGGATGATCGTCGGGTAGTCGGCCGGGTTGCGCAGGGCTTCGGTCAGGCCGTCGCGAATCTGTTTGACCCGGACAGGATTGTCGCCGATCGAATCGCCATCAGTGTCGAGCACGATGTAGGTGTCGAGGGTGAACTGGCTGCTGGACGTGATGACCCGGGCGTCGTGAATGTTCAGGTTGAGCTGGTCCATCGCGGCCACGGTCACGGCGAAGAAATCGTGCTGGTCCGGCGCATAGATGAAGATCTGCGTGCCGCCCTCGAATTCGCGCTGGGTGGTTTCCTTGATCAGCACCAGCGGACCGCCGTCGGCCGGTTGCTGAAGGATCGCGTCGGTGTGCCAGGCCACGTCGCCGGCGGTGTGGCGCAGGAAGTAGTCGTCACCCAGTTGCGCCCACAATTGCTCGACGTCATCCGGATCGGTGCCGCCGCGTACCAGAATGTCCAGCGCCGCACTCTGGGTCTGGCGGATCTGCTCTTCGCGATCCACCGGGTTTTCCAGGCCACGGCGCAGGGCGCGCTTGGTTTCGGTGTAGAGCTGACGCAACAGGCTGGCACGCCACGAATTCCACAGGGTCGGGTTGGTCGCGTTGATGTCGGCCACGGTCAGCACGTACAGGTAGTCGAGACGGGTTTCGTCGCCGACCGCCAGGGCGAAATCATGGATCACCTGCGGGTCGGACAAGTCCTTGCGCTGGGCAGTGGTCGACATCACCAGGTGGTTTTGCACCAGCCACACGATCAGGCGGCTGTCCCACACCGGCAGTTGGTGACGCTGACAGAACGCCTCGGCATCGACCGCGCCGATCTCCGAGTGATCGCCATGCCGGCCCTTGCCGATGTCGTGATACAGGCCCGCCATATAGATGAGTTCAGGCTTGGGCAGTTTGGCCATGAGCTTGGCGGCCAGCGGGAATTTCTCCGACACCTGGGTGTACTGCAACTTGCGCAGGTGTTTGATCAAGTTCAGCGTGTGCGCATCTACCGTATAGATGTGGAACAGGTCGTGCTGCATCTGCCCGACGATGAAGCCGAACTCCGGCAGGTAGCGCCCGAGAATGCCGTAACGGTTCATCCGCCGCAGGTTGCGGTGGATGCCGATCTTGCACTTGAACAGCTCGATGAACAGGCTGGTGTTGCGGATGTCGTTGCGGAAGTTGTCGTCGATCAGGTGACGGTTTTCCCGCAGCAGACGAATGGTGTCGGCGCGTACACCTTTGATCTCCGGCTGCTGGGCCATCAGCACGAAGATCTCGAGCATGGCAAACGGCGTGCGGCGGAACACGTTGTCGTTGCGTGCCTCGATGTAGCCGTCGTGCAGCTGGAAGCGAGAGTTGATCGGCTGCGGCGGCGCTTCGTCTTCCGGCGCGAGGATGACTTCTTCGAAGTGCTGGATGATCAGGTCGCTGAGCTGGGCGATGCTCATCACGACGCGGAAGTACTGCTGCATGAAGTTTTCGACAGCTTGCTTGGCGTCGTCGCCTTCAAAACCCAGCAGCCCGGCAATGGTGCGCTGGTGATCGAACAGCAGGCGGTCTTCGGAGCGACCGGCCAGCATGTGCAGGGCGTAACGCACCTTCCAGAGGAATTCCTGAGAGGACGCCAGCAGGGCGTTTTCACTCTCGACCAGAAAGCCTTCGCCGGCCAGGGCGCGCAGGTTCAGGGTGCCGTACTGACGACGGGCCACCCACAGAATCGTCTGAATATCCCGTAGTCCGCCGGGCGAGCCTTTGACGTTGGGTTCCAGGTTGTATTCGGTGTCGTTGTACTTGTGGTGGCGAGCCTTCTGCTCGGCGCGCTTGGCCAGGAAGAAATCCTTGCTCGGCCACATGTGTGCGGTACTGGTGACATCGAGCATGCGCTGACGCAGGCGCTCGGGGCCGCAGATGGTGCGGCTTTCCATCAGGTTGGTGACCACCGTCAGGTCGGCGCGCGCCTCTTCGGCGCATTCGTCGACCGAGCGAACGCTCTGACCGACTTCCAGGCCGATGTCCCACAGCAGCGTCAGAAAACGCTCGATGGAATCGCGGAAAATTTCGTGGTCGGCGCTGTCCAGCAGGATCAGCAGGTCGATGTCGGAGTAAGGGTGCAGCTCACCGCGACCGTAGCCGCCGACCGCGACCAGCGCGATGTCGGCGTCTTCGCTCCAGTCGAACTGGTCCCAGGCCTTTTGCAGGATGTTGTCGACGAACCAGGCCCGGTCTTCGATCAGTCGCCGGATGTCGCGACCGGCCCGAAACCGTGCATCGAGCACTTCGCGGGCCTGGCGGATCGCCTTCTTGAACGCCGCGATGGGACTCGCTTTCAGGGCCAGTTCAGCCTGGAACTGACCGCGGTCGAAGAGTTCGGGATCCACCTGCGGCATCGATTGGCTTTCCTTCTATAGGCTGGGAACGGTGTCTGGATCAGGCCGAGATGCGCGGGATGGTGTCGTCGCTGCGCAGGGTGAAGATCTCGTAGCCGGTGTCGGTGACAAGCAAAGTGTGTTCCCACTGTGCCGATAGCTTGCGATCCTTGGTGATCGCGGTCCAGCCGTCGCCCAGTACTTTGGTGTCGGCCTTGCCCTGGTTGATCATCGGCTCGATGGTGAAGGTCATGCCGGCCTTCAGTTCCATGCCGGTGCCGGCGCGACCGTAGTGCAGGATCTGCGGTTCTTCGTGGAACACCTTGCCGATGCCGTGGCCGCAGAATTCACGCACCACCGAGAAGCCGTTCTTTTCAGCGTGCTTCTGGATGATTTCGCCGATGTCGCCGAGGCGGCAGCCGGGTTTGACGATTTCGATCGCCTTGTACATGCATTCCTGGGTGATCTGCGACAGGCGCTCGGCCCAGACCGGCACGGTGCCGACGTGGAACATGCGGCTGGTGTCGCCGTGGTAGCCGTCCTTGATCACCGTGACGTCGATGTTCAGGGTGTCGCCGTTTTTCAGCGGCTTGTCGTTCGGGATGCCGTGGCAGACTACGTGGTTGATCGAGGTGCAGATCGACTTCGGGTAGCCCTTGTAGTTGAGCGGGGCAGGGATGGCCTGCTGCACGTTGACGATATAGTCGTGGCAGATCTGGTTCAGCTCATCGGTGGTCACGCCCGGCTTGACGTGCTCGGCAATCATTTCCAGCACATCGGCGGCCAGTTTGCCGGCGACACGCATGCCAGCGATGTCCTCGGGGGTTTTGAGGGTGACGGTCATACAGGCTCTCTCTGCGCTCGGCGGCGCTTGCTGATACGAACAGGGGCGCGGCTGTTGATTTGGCGGCCCCGAAAAACGCGATTCTAACAGACCGAAGGCGCAAATCCGCGCCTGCGTGCATCGCTTCTCTCTATACAATGTGGTGCATTGTCCCGATTCCAAGGGGCTGGCGCGCATGTCCCTGACGCGATTGCAGATTCCGGGTTCCGTTTGCGTCGTCCCTGTGGTATAAAATGCGCCGCTTTCCGGGGATAGCCCCGAGAGCATTAACCCACACACGTGTCGACACGATGGCCTGGGTGCCTTTGATCCTCGGATCAATGGTTGGTCATTGGGATACGTGGAGGCCCAACCCGACTTATCAAGGAACTATCATGTCCCAAGTCAACATGCGCGATATGCTGAAGGCCGGTGTGCACTTCGGTCACCAAACCCGTTACTGGAATCCGAAAATGGGTAAGTACATTTTCGGCGCGCGTAACAAGATTCACATCATCAACCTTGAAAAAACCCTGCCAATGTTCAACGAAGCTCTGACTTTCGTAGAGCGTCTGGCCCAGGGCAAAAACAAGATTCTGTTCGTCGGCACCAAGCGTTCCGCTGGCAAGATCGTTGCTGAAGAAGCAGCACGTTGCGGTTCGCCGTACGTCGATCACCGCTGGTTGGGCGGCATGCTGACCAACTTCAAGACCATTCGTGCTTCCATCAAGCGTCTGCGTGACCTTGAAGTACAAGCCGAAGACGGTACTTTCGCCAAGCTGACCAAGAAAGAAGCGCTGATGCGCTCCCGTGATCTTGAGAAGCTGGATCGCTCCCTGGGTGGCATCAAGGACATGGGCGGTCTGCCAGACGCACTGTTCGTGATCGACGTTGACCACGAGCGCATCGCGATCACCGAAGCCAACAAGCTGGGCATCCCGGTCATCGGCGTTGTCGATACCAACAGCAGCCCGGAAGGCGTTGACTACATCATCCCAGGCAACGATGACGCAATCCGCGCTATCCAGCTGTACATGGGTTCGATGGCTGACGCAGTGATCCGCGGTCGCAACAACGTTGCTGGCGGCACTGTAGAGTTCGCAGCTGAAGAAACTCAGGCTGCAGCTGAGTAATTGACGCCCTGGCGTTGACTCAGTAAGCAAAAAGGGGGCTTGGCCCCCTTTTTGCCACCTCGAAAACCATCTGTCGGCAGCGCAGCTACAGCATCTGTAACGTGCAGCGGCTACAAGGGGTTTCGGGAAGAATTGAACGCCCGTTCGATCGGGTGGAATGGTTGAAAACCTATCCAAGAGGAATTTGAAAATGGCAGCAATTACTGCAGCGTTGGTCAAAGAACTGCGCGAGCGTACCGGCGAAGGCATGATGGATTGCAAGAAAGCCCTGGAAAAGGCTGACGGCGACATCGAAAAAGCCATTGATGACATGCGCGCTTCGGGCGCCATCAAGGCTGCCAAGAAAGCCGGTAACGTTGCCGCTGAAGGCGCTATCGCCATCAAGGCCGACGACAAGGCAGCCGTGCTGCTGGAAGTCAACTCGCAGACCGACTTCCTGGCCCTGCAAGACGACTTCAAAAACTTCGTTGCTGCCAGCGTAGAAAAAGCCTTCGCCGAGAAACTGACCGACGCAGCTCCGCTGATCGCCGCTCAGGAATCGGCTCGTGAAGCACTGGTTGCCAAAGTCGGCGAGAACGTCAACATCCGTCGTTTGGTACGCGTAGAGGGTGAGGTTGTCGGCACCTACCTGCACGGTAACAAGATCGGTGTTGCTGTTGTCCTGAAAGGCGGCGACGTCGAGCTGGCCAAAGACATCGCAATGCACGTTGCTGCAAGCAACCCTGAGTTCCTGCTGCCTTCGCAAGTCTCCGACGAAGCGATCGAGCGTGAAAAGGCTGTGTTCCTGCAGCTGAACGAAGAGAAGATCAAAGGCAAGCCAGAAAACATTGTTGAGAACATGGTCAAAGGCCGTATCAGCAAGTTCCTGGCAGAAGCGAGCCTGGTTGAGCAGGCGTTCGTCAAGAACCCTGAAGTCAAGGTTGGCGAACTGGCCAAGAAAGCCGGTGCTGAAATCGTTTCCTTCACCTACTTCAAAGTAGGCGAAGGCATCGAGAAGCCGGTCGACAACTTCGCTGAAGAAGTTGCTGCCCAGCTGGCTGCCGCCAAGCAATAAGACGGTTTTTCAACTGTCGCCCGAAAGAGGCTGCCCGCTCACGCGCGCAGCCTCTTTTCAGATAGGGTTACCAATTTTTAATTGGTTTCCCCTTGGAACTGACTTACAAAGCCATGTTCCGATGGCGCTGAAGCAGCGCCAAGCTAGAGTGAACGCCAGCTGTAAACAGCTCGCAAAGAATTTTTAAAATACGCCGCAGGAGAGATTCGCAATGGCTCAGCAGGGCAGTGGTTATCAGGCTCGCTATAAACGCATTCTACTCAAGCTTAGCGGCGAGGCCCTGATGGGCTCGGAAGAGTTCGGGATCGATCCGAAAGTGCTGGATCGCATGGCGCTGGAAGTCGGCCAGCTGGTCGGTATCGGCGTTCAGGTCGGTCTGGTGATCGGCGGTGGCAACCTGTTCCGCGGTGAAGCGCTGAGCAAGGCTGGCATGGATCGGGTCACGGGCGACCACATGGGCATGCTGGCCACTGTGATGAACGCCCTGGCCATGCGCGACGCGCTGGAACGTGCCAATATCTCGGCCATCGTGATGTCGGCCATCTCCATGGTCGGTGTGACCGATCACTATGACCGTCGCAAGGCCATGCGCCACCTGAACTCCAAGGACGTGGTGATCTTCGCGGCCGGTACCGGCAATCCGTTCTTTACCACGGATTCGGCAGCCTGCCTGCGCGCCATTGAAATCGACGCCGATGTCGTGCTCAAGGCGACCAAGGTCGATGGCGTCTACACCGCTGACCCGTTCAAAGACCCGCATGCCGAGAAGTTCGATCATCTGACATACGATGAAGTACTGGATCGCAAGCTGGGTGTAATGGATCTGACGGCTATCTGCCTGTGCCGCGATCACAAGATGCCGCTGCGCGTATTTAACATGAACAAGCCCGGCGCCCTGCTGAACATTGTGCACGGCGGCGCAGAAGGGACTTTGATCGAGGAAGGCCAACAATGATCAACGAAATCAAGAAAGACGCCCAAGCGCGTATGCAGAAATCCCTGGAGTCTCTGAACCACGCGTTCGGCCAGATTCGTACCGGCAAGGCTCACCCGAGCATCCTCGGCAGTGTCATGGTGCCTTACTACGGCACTGACACCCCGCTGAGCGGCGTTGCCAACGTCACCGTGAAAGACTCGCGCACCCTGCAGGTCGTGGCGTTCGAACGCAACATGCTCGCTGCCGTCGACAAGGCAATCCAGAGCGCCGGTCTGAACCTCAACCCGACCAACCTGGGTGAGTTGCTGTTGATCCCTATGCCGGCCCTCACCGAGGAAACGCGTAAAGGCTTTACCAAGCAGGCGCGTAGCGCTGCTGAAGACGCGCGTGTTGCCGTGCGCAATATTCGTCGTGATGCCTTGGGCGAGCTCAAGAAACTGGTCAAGGACAAGGAAATCAGCGAAGACGAAGAGCGTCGTGCCATCGCTGATATCGATAAGCTGACCAAAGAATCCGAGGCCCAGATCACCAAGGCCACGGACGAGAAAGAAAAAGACCTGATGGCCGTATAAGGGTCGAGTTTTAAATGGACAAGACCAAGCAGACTGCGCCGTCCGCGGTGCCGCGCCATGTCGCGATCATCATGGATGGCAATAATCGCTGGGCGAAAAAACGCTTCATGCCGGGTGTCGCCGGGCATAAAGCGGGCGTGGATGCTGTACGGGCGGTGATCGAGGTGTGTGCCGAGGCCAAGGTCGAGGTGCTCACCCTGTTCGCCTTTTCCAGTGAAAACTGGCAGCGCCCGGCCGATGAGGTCAGCGCTTTGATGGATCTGTTCTTCAAGGCGTTGCGTCGTGAGGCCAAGCGCCTGAACGACAACAACATCAGTCTGCGCATCATTGGTGACCGTACTCGGTTTCATCCTGAGCTTCAGGCAGCCATGCGTGAGGCCGAAGCGATGACCGCCGGTGCCAACCGTTTCATCCTGCAGATCGCCGCCAACTACGGCGGTCAGTGGGATATTGCGCAAGCGGCGCAGCGTCTGGCGCGTGAAGTTCAGGCCGGTCATCTGCGACCGGAAGACATCACGCCGGATCTGCTGCAGACCTGTCTGGTCACCGGTGATCTGCCGTTGCCTGACTTGTGCATCCGCACCGGTGGCGAGCACCGCATCAGCAATTTCCTTTTGTGGCAGCTGGCTTACGCCGAGTTGTACTTCTCCGACCTGTTCTGGCCGGACTTCAAACACGAAGCCATGCGCAATGCGCTGGCCGATTTCGCTTTGCGTCAGCGTCGCTTCGGTAAAACGAGCGAGCAGGTCGAAGCTGGAGCCCGGGTTTAATGCTTAAACAACGCATCATCACTGCACTGATTCTGCTGCCGATCGCCCTGGGCGGTTTTTTCCTGCTCGAAGGTTCCGGTTTTGCTCTGTTCATCGGGCTGGTCGTGAGTCTGGGCGCCTGGGAATGGGCGCGTCTGGCCGGCTTCACTGCGCAGGCATTTCGTGTCGGCTACGCGGCGGTGGTCGCGCTGATGCTGTTCGTCATGTACATCCTGCCGGGGCTGGCGCCATGGGTGCTGGGTGCTTCGGTGATCTGGTGGGCATTGGCGACGTGGCTGGTGCTGACGTACCCGCGCTCCAGCGAGCATTGGTCCAGCGCCGCCGCCAAGCTGATGATCGGCCTGCTGATTCTGTTGCCTGCCTGGCAAGGGCTGGTGCAGATCAAGCAATACCCGCTCGGCAACTGGCTGATCATGGCAGTGATGGTGCTGGTCTGGGGGGCTGACATCGGGGCGTATTTCTCCGGTCGCGCGTTCGGCAAGCGCAAGCTGGCGCCGCAAGTCAGTCCCGGCAAAAGCTGGGAAGGCGTGTATGGCGGCCTGGCGCTGAGCCTGGTCATCACCACCCTGGTCGCGCTATTCCGTGACTGGACGGTGGCGCAACTGTTCAAGGGCTTGATCGGTACGGCGGTGATTGTCTTCATCTCGGTGGTGGGCGATCTGACCGAAAGCATGTTCAAGCGTCAGTCCGGCATCAAGGACAGCAGTAATCTGCTGCCTGGTCACGGTGGCGTGCTGGATCGCATCGACAGCCTGACAGCGGCGATTCCGGTGTTCGCGGTGCTGCTGTGGATGGCGGCGTCGTGAGTCGCCCGCAGCAGATTACCGTCCTCGGTGCGACCGGTTCGATCGGTCTGAGCACCCTGGATGTCATCGCCCGGCATCCGGAGCGTTATCGGGCTTTCGCCCTGAGCGGTTTTACCCGTCTGAGCGAACTGTTTGCCCTGTGTGTTCGCCATCTCCCCAAATATGCGGTGGTGCCGGAAGCCGGCGCTGCTCGCAGTCTGCAGGACGATTTGCGTGCGGCAGGCCTGTCGACGCAGGTGCTGGTCGGCGAAGAAGGCTTGTGTCAGGTCGCTGCTGCGCCGGAGGTGGATGCTGTCATGGCCGCCATCGTCGGCGCTGCCGGCCTGCGCCCGACTTTGGCGGCAGTTGAGGCGGGCAAGAAGATTCTTCTGGCCAATAAGGAAGCGCTGGTCATGTCCGGCGCCTTGTTCATGCAGGCGGTGCGCAAGAGCGGTTCGGTCCTGTTGCCGATCGACAGCGAGCACAACGCGATTTTCCAATGCATGCCGCACGACTTTGCTCGCGGGCTGAGTAATGTTGGAGTCCGTCGGATTTTGCTGACAGCCTCCGGTGGCCCTTTCCGGCAGACGCCGATGACCGAGCTGGCGCATGTTTCACCCGATCAGGCCTGTGCACACCCGAACTGGTCCATGGGCCGCAAGATTTCCGTGGATTCGGCCAGCATGATGAACAAGGGGCTCGAGTTGATCGAGGCCTGCTGGTTGTTCGATGCCAGGCCTTCGCAAGTCGAAGTGGTGATTCATCCACAAAGCGTGATTCATTCGCTGGTCGATTATGTGGACGGTTCGGTGCTGGCGCAGTTGGGTAATCCCGATATGCGCACACCCATTGCCAACGCCCTGGCCTGGCCTGAGCGCATTGACTCGGGCGTGGCGCCGCTGGATCTGTTCGCTGTTGCGCGCCTGGATTTCGAAGCCCCCGACGAAGAGCGCTTCCCGTGCCTGCGTCTGGCGCGTCAGGCTGCCGAGGCGGGAAACAGCGCCCCGGCCATGCTCAATGCGGCGAATGAAGTGGCGGTTTCCGCGTTTCTCGACGGACGGGTTCGCTACCTGGAAATCGCGAGTATCATCGAGGAAGTCTTGAATCTCGAGCCTGTGGTGGCCCTGGACGATCTCGATGCGGTATTCACCGCTGACGCGACTGCCCGGACATTGGCCGGTCAGTGGTTGAGTCGTCACGGCCGATAGGTCTTGCAACACATGGCTTCACGCGGCACTGGACAGGATTGCGGAGAAAGTAGATGAGCGCGCTCTATATGATTGCCGGCACCCTGATCGCTCTGGGTGTGCTGGTCACCTTTCACGAATTCGGCCATTTCTGGGTCGCGCGTCGCTGTGGCGTCAAGGTTCTGCGTTTCTCCGTGGGCTTCGGCATGCCGCTGTTGCGCTGGCACGACAAGCAGGGCACCGAGTTCGTGGTCGCGGCTATTCCGCTGGGTGGCTACGTCAAGATGCTCGATGAGCGCGAAGGCGAAGTACCGGCCGATCAGCTTCATCAGTCATTTAATCGCAAATCCGTTCGTCAGCGCATCGCCATCGTCGCGGCCGGCCCTGTGGCCAACTTTCTGCTCGCGCTGGTGTTCTTCTGGGTGCTCGCCATGCTCGGCAGCGAGCAGATTCGCCCGGTCATCGGTTCGGTGGAGTCCGGCAGCATCGCCGCAACGGCCGGACTGAGTGCCGGTCAGGAAATTGTCGCGATCGACGGCGAGCCGACCTCGGGCTGGGCTGCGGTCAACCTGCAACTGGTGCGACGTCTCGGGGAAAGCGGTTCCTTGCAGGTGCTGGTGCGCGAGCAGGGCTCTACGGCTGATACGCCTCGTGAACTGGCACTCGATAAATGGCTCAAGGGGGCTGACGAGCCGGATCCGATTCGCTCCCTTGGCATTCGCCCTTGGCGACCGGCATTGCCGCCGGTGCTGGCCGAACTCGACCCGAAAGGTCCGGCCCAGGCAGCCGGGCTGAAAACCGGCGATCGTCTGCTGACGCTGGATGGCAAGGCGCTGGATGACTGGCAGCAGGTGGTCGACACCGTTCGTACGCGTCCTGATACCAAAATCGTGCTGCGCGTCGAGCGTGACGGTGTTCAAATCGACGTCCCTGTGACGCTGGCCGCACGTGGCGAGAAAAAGTCTCCAAGCGGTTACCTGGGGGCGGGCGTGAAGGCTGTCGACTGGCCGCCGGAGATGATTCGCGAGGTCAGTTACGGGCCTTTGGCGGCAATTGGCGAGGGTGCCCGTCGTACCTGGACCATGAGCGTCCTGACGCTGGATTCACTGAAGAAAATGCTCTTCGGCGAGCTCTCGGTAAAAAACTTGAGTGGACCGATAACCATTGCTAAAGTGGCGGGCGCTTCTGCCCAGTCGGGCGTCGCTGATTTCCTGAATTTCCTTGCTTATCTGAGTATTAGCCTGGGGGTTCTGAATTTGCTGCCCATTCCTGTACTGGATGGGGGGCATTTGTTGTTTTATCTGATCGAGTGGGCGCGTGGTCGTCCCTTGTCGGATCGGGTGCAAGGTTGGGGGATACAGATCGGTATCAGTTTGGTGGTCGGGGTGATGTTGCTTGCTCTGGTCAACGATCTGGGTCGTCTGTAACGCTTCGCTGAATTGCGAATCTGCCGCATTTTGCGGCAGTTTGTTTATTGCCAGTTGGAATAAGAAAGGACTTCATGAAACGTCTGCTGCTAACTGCGGTTCTCACCGTATTGATGATCGCCGAAGTTCACGCCGAGTCCTTCACTATCTCTGATATTCGCGTCAATGGCCTCCAGCGGGTCTCCGCGGGTAGCGTCTTTGGTGCCTTGCCGTTGAACGTCGGCGAGCAGGCGGATGATCGTCGCCTGGTGGAATCCACTCGTGCGTTGTTCAAAACCGGTTTCTTTCAAGATATCCAGCTGGGCCGCGAAGGCAACGTTCTGGTGATCACTGTCGTCGAACGTCCCTCGGTCGCGAGCATCGAGATCGAAGGCAACAAGGCGATTTCCACCGAAGACCTGATGAAGGGCCTCAAGCAATCCGGTCTGGCCGAAGGCGAGATCTTCCAGCGCGCGACCCTCGAAGGCGTCCGTAACGAGCTGCAACGTCAATACGTTGCGCAAGGTCGTTACTCGGCTACCGTCGATACCGAAGTGGTCTCGCAGCCGCGCAACCGTGTCGGTCTGAAAGTGAAGATCAACGAAGGCACCGTCGCAGCCATTCAGCACATCAACGTGGTGGGCAACACGGTTTTCCCCGAGGAAGACCTGACCGACCTGTTCGAATTGAAAACCACCAACTGGCTGTCGTTCTTCAAGAACGACGACAAGTACGCCCGTGAAAAGCTGTCCGGTGACCTGGAGCGTCTGCGCTCCTACTACCTGGACCGTGGCTATATCAACATGGATATCGCTTCGACCCAGGTGTCCATCACTCCGGACAAGAAGCACGTCTACATCACCGTCAACGTCAACGAAGGCGAGAAGTACACCGTTCGTGACGTCAAGCTCAGCGGTGACCTGAAGGTCCCTGAAGACCAGGTCAAGTCGCTGCTGCTGGTGCAGAAAGGCCAGGTGTTCTCGCGCAAGCTGATGACCACCACTTCCGAACTGATCACCCGTCGTCTGGGTAACGAGGGTTACACCTTCGCCAACGTCAACGGCGTGCCACAACCGCACGACGAAGATCACACCGTCGATATCCTGTTTGCTGTCGATCCGGGCAAGCGTGCCTACGTCAACCGCATCAACTTCCGTGGCAACACCAAGTCCGAGGACGAAGTGCTGCGTCGTGAAATGCGTCAGATGGAAGGTGGCTGGGCTTCGACCTACCTGATCGACCAGTCCAAGACCCGTCTGGAGCGTCTGGGCTTCTTCAAGGAAGTCAACGTCGAGACCCCGGCCGTGCCAGGCGTCGACGACCAGGTTGACGTGAACTACAGCGTTGAAGAACAGGCTTCCGGTTCGATCACCGCCAGCGTCGGTTTCGCCCAGAGCGCCGGTCTGATCCTCGGTGGTTCGATCACCCAGAACAACTTCCTCGGTACCGGTAACCGCGTCAGCGTCGGCCTGACCCGCAGCGAATACCAGAGCCGCTACAACTTCGGCTACGTTGACCCCTACTGGACCGCCGATGGCGTGAGCCTGGGTTACAACGCGTTCTACCGCACCACCGACTACAAAGACCTCGACGTCGACGTAGCGAGCTATGCGGTAGACAGCCTGGGCGCCGGCGTGAACGTGGGCTACCCGATCAGCGAGACTTCGCGTCTGACCTTTGGTCTGTCCGCTCAGCAGGACAAGATCAAGACCGGTCAGTACACCGTTGACGAGATTTTCGACTTCGTTAAGCGTGAAGGCGACAACTACCTGAACTTCAAGGCTTCGGCCGGCTGGTCCGAGTCGACCCTGAACAAAGGTGTTCTGCCAACCCGTGGTCGTTCCCAGAGCCTGACCCTGGAAACCACCATTCCGGGCAGCGATCTGTCGTTCTTCAAGCTCGATTACCGTGGCCAGTTGTTCCAGCCGCTGAGCGAGAACTACACCATGCGCCTGCACACCGAGCTGGGCTACGGCGACGGTTACGGTTCGACCGACGGCTTGCCGTTCTATGAAAACTACTATGCTGGTGGTTTCAACTCGGTTCGCGGCTTTAAAGACAGCACGCTGGGTCCTCGCAGTACCCCAAGCCGTGGCCAGGCTGTAACCGGTAACGCCGGTACGCTTGCCGACCCGGATCAGGATCCGCTGCCGTTCGGTGGCAACGTGTTGATCCAGGGTGGTGTCGAGGTGTTGTTCCCGCTGCCATTCGTCAAGGATCAGCGTTCCCTGCGTACTTCGGTATTCTGGGACGTGGGTAACGTATTTGACTCCAAGTGCGAGAAAACTACCAACGCGACTGTCGGTTCGACTTCTGCCACTCAGTGCAACGACATCAGCCTCAGCAACATGGCCAGCTCCGTCGGTGTCGGCGTGACCTGGGTCACCGCACTGGGCCCGCTGAGTTTTGCACTGGCTATGCCGATCAAGAAACCGGATGACGCTGAAACTCAAGTGTTCCAATTCTCCCTCGGCCAGACGTTCTAAGCGTCTGACCCAAGATAACGACAATGGATTTTGTAGGAGTGCATCGTGCGTAAGTTGACTCAATTGGTTCTCCTGGCCTCCGTACTGGTGGCAGGCCCGGCATTTGCCGACATGAAAATCGCCGTTCTGAACTATCAGATGGCTCTGCTGGAATCCGACGCGGCCAAGAAGTACGCCGTGGATGCCGAGAAGAAGTTCGGCCCGCAACTGACCAAGCTCAAGACCCTGGAAAGCAGCGCCAAGGGCATTCAGGATCGTCTGATGGCCGGTGGTGACAAGATGCAGCAAGGCGAGCGTGAGCGTCTGGAGCTTGAGTTCAAGCAAAAGGCTCGTGACTTCCAGTTCCAGTCCAAGGAACTGAACGAAGCCAAGGCCGTTGCCGACCGCGAAATGCTCAAGCAACTGAAGCCGAAACTGGATAGCGCAGTGGAAGAAGTCATCAAGAAAGGTGGTTTTGACCTGGTGTTCGAGCGTGGCGCAGTGATCGATGTCAAACCTCAGTACGACATCACGCGCCAGGTTATCGAGCGCATGAATCAGCTGAAGTAACCCATGACCGTGACCATCAAGCTCGGCCAGTTGGCCGAGTTCCTCGGCGCCACCCTGAGTGGCGACCCCGAGAAGCAAATCACTGGGCTAGCCACCTTGCGGGAGGCTGGCCCAGCTCAGTTGAGCTTTCTGGCAAACCCCCAATACCGTAAATATTTGGCTAACTCGCAAGCCGCAGCCCTGTTGCTCAAGGCTGCCGACGCCGAAGGTTATGCCGGTGATGCGCTGGTGGTGCCGGATCCTTACCTGGCTTACGCACGCATTTCCCATTTGTTCGATCCGAAGCCCAAGGCAACTGCCGGCGTTCATCCAACAGCGGTGATTGCCGAGGATGCTGTGGTCGATCCGAGCGCCAGTGTCGGTCCCTTCGTGGTGATCGAAGCCGGTGCTCGAGTCGGTGCAGGCGTGACACTTGGCGCGCATTGCGTGGTCGGTGCCCGCAGCGAAATCGGCGAGGGCGGCTGGCTGGCCCCACGGGTCACGCTGTATCACGATGTGCGGATCGGCAAGCGTGTGGTGATCCAGTCCGGTGCTGTGCTCGGCGGTGAAGGCTTCGGCTTTGCCAACGAGAAGGGTATCTGGCAAAAGATCGCCCAGATCGGTGGCGTGACCATCGGCGACGATGTGGAGATCGGCGTGAATACCGCCATCGACCGCGGTGCGTTGGCCGATACCGTGATCGGCAACGGCGTGAAGCTCGACAACCAGATTCAGATCGCCCACAACGTGCAGGTCGGTGACCACACCGCCATGGCGGCGTGCGTGGGGATTTCCGGCAGCACCAAGATCGGCAAGCACTGCATGCTCGCCGGCGGTGTTGGCCTGGTAGGGCACATCGATATTTGCGACAACGTATTCCTGACCGGGATGACCATGGTGACCCACTCGATTACCGAGCCGGGTGCCTATTCTTCCGGCACAGCTATGCAACCTGCGGCCGAATGGCGCAAAAGCGCGGCCCGTATTCGTCAGCTCGATGACATCGCGCGACGTTTGAAACAGCTGGAAAAGCGGTCCGGGGAAGTGACCCCCGACGGTAATGCTTCATCTGAAGGCTGATACCATTTCCATATCAAGTGTGCACAGCCTCTGGACTGCCTCCTTGATTTGCTAGAGGAGTGCGCGTCAGTCGCGCTCCCAATCTTTACATAGGCTTCCCCCCGAAATGATGGACATCAACGAGATTCGCGAATACCTGCCTCACCGTTACCCGTTCCTGCTGGTGGACCGGGTAGTGGAGCTGGATACGGAAGGCAAGCGCATTCGCGCCTACAAGAATGTCAGCATCAACGAACCGTTCTTCAATGGTCACTTCCCTGCGCATCCGATCATGCCGGGCGTGCTGATCATCGAAGCCATGGCTCAGGCTGCCGGGATCCTCGGTTTCAAGATGCTTGACGTGAAACCGGCCGATGGCACCCTTTACTACTTCGTCGGTTCCGACAAGCTGCGCTTCCGCCAGCCAGTGCTGCCGGGTGATCAGTTGATCCTTGAAGCCAAGTTCATCAGCTGCAAGCGTCAGATCTGGAAGTTCGAATGCCAGGCTTCGGTCGATGGCAAGCCGGTCTGCTCGGCTGAAATCATCTGTGCGGAACGCAAGCTATGAGTTTGATTGACCCTCGCGCAATCATCGATCCGTCGGCCGTCCTGGCTGATGGCGTCGAGGTCGGCCCGTGGTCGATCATCGGTGCAGGTGTGGAAATCGGCGAGGGTACGGTCATCGGGCCACACGTGATCCTCAAAGGTCCGACCCGTATCGGCAAGCACAACCGCATCTACCAGTTTTCCTCGGTAGGCGAAGATACGCCGGACCTGAAATACAAGGGCGAAGAAACCCGCCTGGTAATTGGTGACCACAACGTCATCCGCGAAGGCGTGACGATTCACCGTGGCACCGTTCAGGATCGTTCCGAAACGACCCTGGGTGATCACAACCTGATCATGGCCTATGCCCACATCGGACATGACAGTGTTATCGGCAACCACTGCATCCTGGTCAACAACACCGCGCTGGCCGGCCATGTGCACGTTGATGACTGGGCGATCCTGTCCGGTTTCACCCTGGTGCATCAGTATTGCCACATTGGCGCCCACAGCTTTTCCGGCATGGGCACGGCGATCGGCAAGGACGTTCCGGCGTTCGTCACCGTATTCGGCAACCCGGCCGAAGCGCGCAGCATGAACTTCGAGGGCATGCGCCGTCGCGGTTTCAGCGAAGACGCCATTCACGCTCTGCGCCGTGCGTACAAAACGGTGTATCGCCAGGGCCTGACCGTCGAGCAGGCGCTGGCCGAACTGGCCGAGCCGTCCGCCCAGTTCCCGGAAGTCGCGATGTTCCGTGACTCCATCCAGTCGTCGACCCGCGGCATCACCCGCTGACCATGGCCAATCTGCGTATTGCGCTGGTGGCGGGGGAGGCTTCCGGTGACATTCTGGGCGCCGGTCTGATGCGCGCCCTGAAGGCACAGCATCCTGCGGTGGAGTTCATCGGAGTCGGCGGCCCGCTGATGCAGGCCGAGGGCCTGACCTCCTATTTTCCGATGGAGCGTCTGTCGGTCATGGGGCTGGTGGAAGTCCTGGGGCGGTTGCGTGAATTGCTCAAGCGCCGCAAGGACCTGATTGCCACGCTTATCGCTGAAAAGCCGGATGTATTCATCGGTATCGACGCACCGGATTTCAACCTCAATATCGAACTCAAGCTGCGTCAGGCCGGAATCAAGACCGTGCACTACGTCAGCCCTTCGGTGTGGGCATGGCGGCAGAAGCGGGTGCTGAAGATCCGTGAAGGCTGCGACCTGATGCTCACGCTGCTGCCGTTCGAAGCCAGATTCTATGAAGAGAAGGGCGTACCGGTGCGGTTCGTCGGCCATACGCTGGCCGACACCATTCCACTGGAGGCCGATCGCTCTGCTGCGCGTGCCGAACTCGGTCTGCCGGACGGTCCGTTGGTGGCTTTGATGCCCGGCAGCCGGGGCGGCGAAGTCAGTCGTCTGGGTGCGCTGTTCCTCGATACCGCCCAGCGCCTGCGGGCCATGCGCCCGGGCGTGCGTTTCGTCATACCGTGCGCCAACCCCGAGCGTCGTGCCCAGCTCGAAGAGCTGCTGGCCGGCCGCGACCTGCCGGTGACCTTGCTCGATGGCAAATCCCATCTGGCACTGGCGGCGTGCAACGCGGTCCTGATTGCGTCGGGTACGGCGACCCTGGAAGCGCTGCTGTACAAGCGCCCGATGGTCGTGGCCTATCGTCTTGCGCCGCTGACGTTCTGGATTCTCAAGCGCATGGTCAAGAGCCCGTACGTGTCCCTGCCGAACCTGCTGGCCCAGCGACTGCTGGTCCCGGAATTGTTGCAGGATGATGCGACGGTCGAGGCGCTTGCCCAGACCCTGTCGCCGCTGATCGATGGTGGCGAAGAGCAGACCCGCGGCTTCGACGAGATCCATCGCACCCTGCGCCTGGACGCTTCCAATCAGGCGGCTGACGCCGTTCTTAACCTGATCGGGCAAACACGATGAGCAAGACAAGCATGCAGATGGGCCTGGATTTCACCCTGGTCGCCGAAGTCGAAGAGCTGGTGGCCGGTGTCGATGAAGTCGGTCGCGGCCCGTTGTGCGGCGCGGTCGTCACCGCAGCGGTGATCCTCGATCCGAATCGGCCGATTCTCGGTCTCAATGACTCGAAGAAACTCACCGAAGCCAAGCGCGAAAAGCTCTACGACGAAATCTGCGAGAAGGCGCTCAGTTGGTGCATCGCCCGCGCCGAAGTCGAAGAAATCGACGAACTGAACATCCTTCACGCCACCATGCTGGCGATGCAGCGCGCCGTCGCTGGTCTGCACATCCAGCCGAAATTGGCGATGATCGACGGCAACCGCTGCCCGAAACTGCCGATGCGTTCCGAAGCGGTGGTCAAGGGCGATAGCAAGGTTCCAGCGATTGCAGCAGCCTCGATTCTGGCCAAGGTCAGCCGCGACCGCGAAATGGCGGCGTTCGAATTGGTCTACCCGGGTTACGGCATTGGCGGGCACAAAGGTTACCCGACGCCCGTTCATCTGGAAGCGCTGGTGCGCCTTGGGCCGACGCCGATTCACCGGCGTTCCTTTGCCCCGGTTCGGCAGGCTTATGAAGCGCTGGAAGGCCTGGCGCCGGTTTAGCGGCGAGGCTGATGTTTTGTTCGGGGCCCGGTACAATCCGGGCCTTGTTGTCTCTATGTAACTGGACAGGATCACTATGCCGGCTTCATTCGTTCATCTACGCCTGCACACTGAATACTCCCTGGTCGACGGGCTGGTGCGGATCAAGCCGCTGGTCAAGGCCCTGACCGGCATGGGCATGCCGGCCGTTGCGGTGACCGACCAGAACAACATGTGTTCGCTGGTCAAATTCTATAAAAACACCATGGGCGCAGGGATCAAGCCGATCTGCGGCGCCGACCTGTGGCTGTCGAACAAGGACCCGGATGGTCCGCTGAGCCGCCTCAGCCTGCTGGTCATGAATGCCCAGGGCTATCGCAACCTGACCGAGCTGATTTCCCGTGGCTTCATCGAGGGTCAGCGCAACGGCATGATCATCATCGAGCGCGAATGGGTTGCCGAGGCCAACGAAGGCCTGATCATGCTGTCCGCCGCCAAAGAAGGCGAGATCGGCATGGCCATGATCGGCGGCAACCCCGCCGAGGCCGAAACCCTCGCGCGCGAATGGATGGCGGTGTTCCCGGATCGTTTCTATCTGGAAGTCCAGCGTACCAACCGTCCGAATGACGAAGAACAATTGCACGGTGCGGTGGCCCTGGCCGATAAGCTCGGTGCGCCGCTGGTCGCGACCAACGATGTGCGCTTCATCAAGCAGGAAGACTTCGCCGCCCACGAAACCCGCGTTTGCATCGGTGAAGGCCGGGCCCTCGACGATCCGCGGCGTTCGAAGAACTACAGCGATCAGCAGTACCTGAAAAGCGCCGAGGAAATGGCCGAGCTGTTCAGCGACCTGCCGGATGCGGTGGAAAACACCGTCGAGATCGCCAAGCGCTGCAACATCGACGTGAAGCTGGGCAAGCACTTCCTGCCCGACTACCCGATTCCCGATGGCATGACCATCGACGAGTATTTCCGCAAAGTGTCGTTCGACGGTCTGGACGATCGCCTCAGCGTGCTGCTGCCCAAGGACACCACCGAAGACTACGAGGCCAAGCGTCAGGTCTACGTCGACCGGCTGAATTTCGAGCTGGATATCATCATCCAGATGGGGTTCCCCGGTTACTTCCTGATCGTGATGGACTTTATCCAGTGGGCCAAGAACAACGGCGTGCCGGTGGGCCCAGGCCGGGGGTCGGGTGCCGGATCGCTGGTGGCCTATGTGCAGAAGATCACTGACCTCGACCCGCTGGAATATGACCTGCTTTTCGAACGTTTCCTCAACCCGGAACGGGTATCGATGCCCGACTTCGACGTCGACTTCTGCATGGACGGTCGCGACCGGGTAATCGATTACGTAGCCGAAAAATACGGCCGTAACGCCGTAAGCCAGATCATCACCTTCGGTTCCATGGCCGCGAAGGCTGTGGTTCGAGACGTGGCGCGGGCCCAGGGCAAGTCGTTCGGCCTGGCGGATCGCCTGTCGAAGATGATTCCGTTCGAAGTCGGCATGACCCTGGAAAAAGCCTACGAGCAGGAAGAAATCCTGCGCGACTTCATCAAGGTCGATGAAGAAGCGGCGGAAATCTGGGAGATGGCGCGCAAGCTCGAAGGCGTGGTGCGTAACGTCGGCAAACACGCCGGTGGTGTAGTAATCGCACCGACCAAGCTGACCGACTTCTCGCCAATCTATTGCGACGAGGCCGGCGACGGTCTGGTAACCCAGTTCGACAAGGATGACGTCGAGGCGGCCGGTCTGGTGAAGTTCGACTTCCTCGGCCTGCGGACCCTGACGATCATCGACTGGGCGCTGAAAACCATCAACCGCGACCGCGCCAAGGTCAACGAGCCGCCGCTGGACATCGCGTTCATCCCGCTGGATGACAAGCCGACTTATCAGCTGCTGCAAAAGGCTGAAACCACCGCGGTGTTCCAGCTTGAATCCCGCGGCATGAAAGAGCTGATCAAAAAGCTCAAGCCCGACTGCCTCGAAGACTTGATCGCACTGGTGGCCCTGTTCCGTCCGGGCCCGTTGCAGTCCGGCATGGTGGATGACTTCATCAACCGTAAGCACGGTCGCGCGGAGCTTGCTTATCCGCACCCGGATTACCAGTACGAAGGTTTGCAGCCGGTGCTGGCGCCGACGTACGGCATCATCCTGTATCAGGAACAGGTGATGCAGATCGCCCAGGTCATGGCCGGTTACACCCTCGGTGGTGCGGACATGCTGCGTCGGGCGATGGGTAAGAAGAAACCCGAGGAAATGGCCAAGCAGCGCGGCGGTTTCATTGAGGGTTGTGCGTCGAACAATATCGACGCGGATCTGGCCGGTAACATTTTCGACCTGGTAGAGAAATTTGCCGGTTACGGCTTCAACAAATCCCACTCCGCTGCCTACGGCCTGGTGTCGTACCAGACCGCCTGGCTGAAAGCCCACTATCCGGCGCCGTTCATGGCCGCGGTACTGTCGGCGGACATGCACAACACCGACAAGGTCGTGACCTTGATCGAGGAAGTGCGCACGATGAAGCTGCGCCTCGACGCGCCGGACGTGAACACTTCGGAGTTCAAGTTCACGGTGAACGACGAAGGCCGCATCGTGTATGGCCTGGGCGCGATCAAAGGCGTCGGCGAAGGCCCGGTGGAAGCAATCACCGAGGCCCGTCAGGCCGGTCCGTTCAAGGACCTGTTCGACTTCTGCGCCCGGGTCGACCTCAAGCGCATCAACAAGCGCACGCTGGACGGTCTGATCCGCAGCGGCGCGCTGGATCGCCTCGGCCCGTACTTCCACGACGAGCAGAAGGCGTATCAGGCTAACATCGACCGCAACCGAGCCGTGCTGCTGGCGGCGATGGAAGAGGCGATCAAGTCGGCCGAGCAGACCGCGCGCACCCGTGACAGCGGCCACGCCGACCTGTTTGGCGGGCTGTTCGTCGAAGAAGACGCGGACGTTTACGCGATCCACCGCAAGGCGAAAGAGCTGACCCTCAAGGAGCGGCTCAAAGGTGAAAAAGACACCTTGGGCCTGTACCTGACTGGTCACCCGATTGACGAATATGAAGGTGAAATCCGCCGTTTCGCCCGTCAGCGCATCATTGACCTGAAACCGGCGCGGGACACCCAGACCGTGGCGGGGATGATCATCGCCCTGCGGGTGATGAAGAACAAAAAGGGCGACAAGATGGGCTTCATCACCCTCGACGACCGCTCCGGGCGGATCGAGGCATCGCTGTTCGCCGATGCGTTCCACTCCGCGCAATCGCTGCTTCAGACCGATGCGATGGTGGTGGTCGAGGGGGAGGTCAGCAACGACGACTTCTCCGGCGGCCTGCGTCTGCGGGTCAAGCGGGTGATGAGCATGGAAGATGCGCGCACCAACCTCGCCGAGAGCCTGCGCCTGAAGTTGCAGACCCAGGATCTGAAAGGCGATCAGCTACGCTGGTTGGGTGATTTGCTCAAGCGTCATCGCGGGGCGTGCCCGATCACCATGGAATACACCAGTCCCGATGCGAAGACCTTGCTGCAGTTTGGCGAGACCTGGCGGATCGACCCGGCGGATGCCTTGATTCAAGCCTTGCGTGACCAGTTCGGGCGAGACAACGTCTTCCTCCAATACCGTTGACCGGCAGGTGCCATCAAAGCGCCTGCCCACAACCTGAATTTTTAATCTCGACCTCAGCGCGCCTCTCCCTTAAGGTAGGGCGCGAATAGACAACCGGCCGGCCCAAGCTCATTTGGGACACGACCCAAGACGGACGCCTATGAACCCGAATTTTCTAGATTTCGAACAGCCGATCGCCGACCTGCAAGCCAAGATCGAAGAGTTGCGCTTGGTCGGTAATGACAATTCGCTGAATATCGGCGATGAGATCTCCCGCCTGCAGGACAAGAGCAAGACGCTGACCGAAGACATTTTCGGCAAGCTGACCAGCTGGCAGATCGCTCGTCTGGCGCGTCACCCGAAACGTCCTTACACCCTGGACTACATCGACCACATCTTCACCGAGTTCGACGAACTGCACGGTGACCGTCACTTCTCTGACGACGCGGCCATTGTGGGCGGCGTGGCACGTCTGGAAGACCAGCCAGTGATGGTGATCGGTCACCAGAAGGGCCGCGAAGTGCGTGAAAAGGTACGCCGCAACTTCGGCATGCCGCGTCCGGAAGGCTACCGCAAGGCTTGCCGCCTGATGGAAATGGCCGAACGTTTCAAGATGCCGATCCTGACCTTCATCGACACCCCGGGCGCCTACCCTGGCATCGACGCCGAAGAGCGCAACCAGAGCGAAGCGATCGCCTGGAACCTGCGCGTCATGGCTCGTCTGAAAACCCCGATCATCGCCACCGTGATTGGTGAAGGTGGTTCCGGTGGTGCACTGGCCATCGGCGTGTGCGACCAGCTGAACATGCTGCAGTACTCGACCTACGCGGTGATCTCGCCGGAAGGTTGCGCTTCGATTCTGTGGAAAACCGCAGAGAAAGCGCCGGATGCCGCTGAAGCGATGGGCATCACTGCCGAGCGTCTGAAAGGCCTGGGTATCGTCGACAAGGTGATCGGCGAGCCTCTGGGTGGCGCTCACCGTGATCCGGCCGCTGCTGCTGCCTCGATCCGTGCCGAGCTGAGCTCGCAACTGGCGATGCTGAAGAAGTTCGACAACGAAGCGCTGCTCAAGCGTCGTTACGATCGTCTGATGAGCTACGGTCTCTAAGTCGAGCCGTTTCGGCCAACGATGCAAAACACTGTGGGAGCGGGCTTGCCCGCGAATGCGATGTAACATTCAACGACTGTGTTGGCTGTTTCACCGCTTTCGCGAGCAAGCCCGCTCCCACATTTGGTTTGTGAAAAGGTAGAAAAATGGGTCAGCCCTCGATTGATTTGCCTTCCAGGCTTCTGCGCAATCTCAAGCCCTGGCTCTGTGCTTCCCATTGGCGCATCGCCTTCTCCGGTGGCCTCGATTCCACTGTTCTGCTGCACCTCCTGGCCAATCTCGCCAAAACCGAATCCCTTCCAACGCTAAGTGCCATCCATGTCCATCACGGCCTTCAGGCAGCGGCCGACGCGTGGCCGGCGCACTGTCAGGCTGTCTGCGATGAACTGGCGGTGCCGTTGCAAGTGGTGCGTGTGCAGGTGCAGCCGGGGGCGAGTGTGGAGCGCGCGGCGCGGGATGCGCGCTATACGGCGTTCAGTGCGGCGACTCTGGCCAATGATGTGTTGCTGACCGGACAGCATCGCGATGATCAGGCTGAAACGCTGTTGTTTCGCCTGCTGCGTGGCGCCGGAGTACGTGGGCTGTCCGGTATGCCGGCCACGCGAGCGCTGGGGCAGGGCAGTCTGGTTCGGCCGTTGCTCGATGTTACGCGTGCAGAGCTGGAAGCCTATGCGCAGGGCCATGGCCTGCGTTGGGTCGAGGACCTGTCGAATCAGGATCGGCAGTTCTCGCGCAACTATCTTCGCCATCAGGTCATGCCGCTGCTGACCGGCCGCTGGCCTCAGGCTCACGCCAGCATGGCTCGCAGTACGGCGCATTTGCGTGAGGCGCAAGGCTTGCTTGATGAGCTGGCGCAAATCGATCTGGCTCAAGCGAGCTTGCCCATTGAGTTCGAGTGGCCTGGATTGCCATCACTGGAGTTTGCGGCTATCGCGAACTTGTCCGATGCCCGTCAGCGAAACGCGCTTAGTCACTGGCTTGAAGCTTTGACCCCACTGCCGGATACCGACCATTGGTCGGGTTGGACGGACCTGCGTGATGCCGGCAACGATGCCTCGCCGATCTGGCGTCTGGCGGATGGCGAGTTGCATCGAAGCGTCGGTCGCTTGTGGTGGCTCAGCGGGCAATGGCTACGCGCACCGGTGGTCAGCGGCGACTGGCACGAGCCGTCGCTGGCGCTACGCTTGCCCGATAACGGACGTGTCATGTTCATCGGCCAGACTCCCGCCGGGCCGCTGCAAATCCGCTATCGGCAGGGCGGCGAGGTGATGCATCTGGCGGATCGCGGCCATCGCGATCTCAAGCGCCTGCTCAATGAGCGCGCGGTGCCGGGGTTTGTGCGTGGCAGATTGCCGCTGCTGTTTCGCGGTGAAGAATTGCTCGCCGTGGCGAACCTGCCGGGGCTCGACGGCAATGCGCTGGAAGGCTGGCGATTGCATTGGCAGCCTTTGGACGAAGATCAAGGTTTGAGATGAAGGGGGCATTCCGGTAGACTACGCTCCCTTCTTGATACAACTTCTGTGGATTCGCCTGAATTGCAGGAGTTGCCGATTACCAAGCAGTCTTTGCTGGGCGATTCCAAAAAATGTGTAGCGAGCAACGTACCGGTGTTTTCACTTCCGGTCTGTCCCAACGCGGCGGTTTTTTTGAAAGGTGCACTGTGATTAATGCAGGTGATCGGGGGCTTCGGCCTTCCTTCGCTTTCCCCGGCGGCTCGGACCGCTTTAACGCAGACTTCTAGGGTTTTTCATGACGCGCTACATATTCGTCACGGGCGGTGTTGTTTCTTCTTTGGGGAAAGGCATTGCATCGGCTTCATTGGCGGCCATCCTGGAGGCGCGGGGGCTTAAGGTCACCATGCTGAAGCTGGATCCGTACATCAACGTCGACCCGGGCACCATGAGCCCGTTCCAGCACGGTGAAGTGTTCGTCACCCACGACGGCGCCGAGACCGACCTGGACCTGGGCCACTACGAGCGGTTCATCCGCACGACCATGACCCAGAACAACAACTTCACCACCGGCCGTGTCTACGAGCACGTGCTGCGCAAAGAGCGCCGTGGTGACTACCTGGGTGCAACCATCCAGGTGATTCCGCACATCACCGACGAAATCAAGCGTCGCATCATCAAGGGCGCCGGCGATGCCGACGTGGCCCTGGTGGAAATCGGCGGTACCGTTGGCGATATCGAATCGCAACCGTTCCTCGAAGCCATCCGCCAACTGCGTGTGGAAGTCGGTTCCAAGCGCGCGATGCTGATGCACCTGACCCTGGTTCCGTACATCGCCACCGCTGGCGAGACCAAGACCAAGCCGACCCAGCACTCCGTAAAAGAGCTGCGTTCGATCGGCCTGCAGCCAGACGTGCTGATCTGCCGCTCCGACCATCCGGTGGATGTGTCGTCGCGTCGCAAGATCGCGCTGTTCACCAACGTTGAAGAGCGTGCGGTGATCTCCCTGGAAGACGTCGACACCATCTACAAGATCCCGGCCGTGCTGCACGCTCAGGGTCTGGACGATTTCGTGGTCGAGCGTTTCGGCCTGCAATGCAATGGCGCCGACCTGTCCGAGTGGGAAAAGGTCGTTGATGCCAAGCTGAACCCGGAGCACGAAGTCACCATCGCGATGGTCGGCAAGTACATGGAGCTGCTGGACGCCTACAAGTCGCTGATCGAAGCGATGAGTCACGCCGGCATCACCAACCGTACCAAGGTCAATCTGCGCTACATCGATTCCGAAGACATCGAGAACCAGGGCACTGCGCTGCTGGAAGGCGTCGACGCGATCCTCGTACCGGGCGGCTTCGGTCTGCGTGGCGTGGAAGGCAAGATCACTGCCGTTCAATACGCTCGCGAAAACAAGGTTCCGTACCTGGGTATCTGCCTGGGCATGCAGGTGGCGGTCATCGAGTTCGCCCGTAACGTGCTGGGCTGGAAAGACGCAAACTCCACCGAGTTCGATCGTGCCAGCGGCCATCCGGTTGTCGGTCTGATCACCGAGTGGGAAGACGCTACAGGTGCAGTCGAAACCCGTACCGAAGCGTCCGATCTGGGCGGCACCATGCGCCTCGGCGCTCAGGAATGCCTGCTCGAAGCCGGCTCCAAGGTGCACGACTGCTACGGCAAGGATGTGATTGTCGAACGTCACCGTCACCGTTACGAAGTGAACAACAACCTGCTGCCGCAAATCATCGAAGCCGGCCTGAAGATTTCCGGTCGTTCTTCCGATGCAGCGCTGGTTGAAGTGGTCGAAGCCCCGGATCATCCATGGTTCGTCGCTTGCCAGTTCCACCCTGAGTTCACCTCGACGCCACGCGATGGCCATCCGCTGTTCAGCGGCTTCGTCAAAGCGGCATTGGCTCAACACCAGAAGAAGGCGTAACCCCGATGGCACAGAAGATCATCCGCGTCGGCGACATCGAGATTGCCAACGACAAACCCATGGTGCTGTTCGGCGGCATGAACGTGCTGGAAAGCCGTGACATGGCCATGCAGGTTTGCGAAGAGTACGTGAAGGTCACCGAAAAACTCGGTATCCCTTACGTGTTCAAGGCCAGCTTCGACAAGGCCAACCGTTCTTCTGTGACCTCCTATCGCGGTCCTGGCCTGGAAGAAGGCATGCGCATCTTCCAGGACATCAAACAAGCCTTCGGCGTGCCGATCATCACCGACGTCCACGAGCCTGACCAGGCCGCGGTCGTCGCTGAGGTCTGCGACATCATCCAGCTGCCGGCCTTCCTGTCGCGCCAGACCGACCTCGTGGTCGCGATGGCCAAGACCAATGCCGTCATCAACATCAAGAAAGCCCAGTTCCTCGCGCCTCAGGAAATGAAACACATCCTGAACAAGTGCGTGGAAGCGGGTAACGATCAGTTGATCCTCTGCGAGCGTGGTTCGAGCTTCGGCTACAACAACCTCGTGGTCGACATGCTCGGCTTCGGCATCATGAAGCAGTTCGAGTACCCGGTATTCTTCGACGTGACCCATTCGCTGCAAATGCCTGGCGGTCGTTCCGACTCCGCCGGCGGTCGCCGCGCCCAGGTCACCGACCTGGCCAAGGCTGGCATGAGCCAGTCGCTGGCGGGCCTGTTCCTCGAAGCGCACCCGGATCCGGACAACGCCAAATGCGACGGCCCTTGCGCCTTGCGTCTGGACAAACTGGAGCCATTCCTGGCCCAGCTCAAAGCCCTGGACGAACTGGTGAAGAGTTTTCCGACGGTAGAAACCGCGTAAACCTCAATTCTCCGGTAAAGTACCGCACGATTTGTCGCTCATGCCCTCGGGTATGAGCGTTGTCGTCTGCAAGCTGCCCGCTGCACACCACTTGCCGACGGTAAAAAGATTTCCTCTAGCTGCGTCGTTTTCGTCAACTTTGGAGTGTTTACAACAATGGCAAAAATCGTCGACATCAAAGGTCGTGAAGTTCTCGACTCCCGTGGCAATCCCACCGTGGAAGCGGACGTGCTTCTCGACAACGGCATCATCGGCAGCGCTTGCGCGCCGTCCGGTGCATCCACTGGCTCGCGTGAAGCGCTCGAGCTGCGTGATGGCGACAAGAGCCGTTACCTGGGCAAGGGCGTGCTCAAGGCGGTAGCCAACATCAACGGTCCGATCCGCGATCTGCTGCTGGGCACCGACCCAAGCGACCAGAAAGCCCTGGATCACGCGATGATCAAGCTGGACGGTACTGAAAACAAAGCGACCCTGGGCGCCAACGCCATCCTCGCCGTGTCCCTGGCTGCGGCCAAGGCGGCTGCACAGGATCAGGACCTGCCGCTGTACGCTCACATCGCCAACCTGAACGGCACCCCGGGTGTGTACTCGATGCCGGTTCCGATGATGAACATCATCAACGGTGGCGAACACGCCGACAACAACGTCGACATCCAGGAATTCATGGTTCAGCCGGTTGGCGCCAAGTCTTTCTCGGAAGGTCTGCGCATGGGCACCGAGATTTTCCATCACCTGAAAGCTGTTCTGAAGGCCCGTGGCCTGAGCACTGCTGTCGGTGACGAAGGTGGTTTCGCGCCGAACCTTGCTTCCAACGAAGACGCACTGAAAGTGATCTCCGAAGCCGTTGCCAACGCCGGTTACAAGCTGGGCACCGACGTGACCCTGGCTCTGGACTGCGCGGCCAGCGAGTTCTTCGAAGACGGCAAGTACAACCTGTCCGGCGAAGGCCAGGTGTTCACCGCTGAAGGTTTCGCCGACTACCTGAAAGGTCTGACCGAGCGTTACCCGATCATCTCGATCGAAGACGGCCTGGACGAGTCCGACTGGGCTGGCTGGAAGATCCTCACCGACAAGATCGGCGAGAAGACCCAACTGGTAGGCGACGACCTGTTCGTGACCAACACCAAGATCCTGAAAGAAGGCATCGACAAGAAGATCGCCAACTCGATCCTGATCAAGTTCAACCAGATCGGTACCCTGACCGAAACCCTGGAAGCCATCCAGATGGCCAAGGCTGCCGGTTACACCGCCGTGATCTCGCACCGTTCGGGCGAAACCGAAGATTCGACCATTGCCGACCTGGCTGTGGGTACTTCGGCTGGCCAGATCAAGACCGGTTCGCTGTGCCGTTCCGACCGCGTTTCCAAGTACAACCAACTGCTGCGTATCGAAGAGCAGTTGAATGGCAAGGCCAAGTACAACGGTCGCAGCGAGTTCCGCGGCTGATAGCTACATGGTAAAAAGACACCGGATTGTGTCGGAAAAGTCGTGACAGCGATGGATTTGCCACTAATCTGATGCCTTATATGCACAAGCCTGGATATTCCAGGCTTCGTGCTATCAGATGCTTCAAAGTTTTGGCGTGGCTGTCTTTTTTCACTGGATACCTGATATTCGATGCGCAGTCCTTACTGGTTGTTTCTCGTTTTGCTCTTGCTGCTGGCCGGTCTGCAGTACCGCCTGTGGGTGGGCAATGGCAGTCTGGCGCAAGTCGCCGAGCTGAATCAGCAGATCGCTGATCAACACGCCGAGAACGAAGCCTTGCTGGAGCGCAACCGGGTGATGGACGCTGAAGTCAGCGAGTTGAAAAAAGGCATGGAGACCGTTGAAGAGCGGGCTCGTCACGAACTGGGCATGGTCAAGGACGGCGAAACCCTTTACCAGTTGGCCCAATGATCGATTCCCTGCCGGCCTTCTGGGCCGTGATTCCTGCCGCGGGCATCGGTGCCCGTATGGCCGCGGACCGTCCCAAGCAATATCTGCAACTGGGCGGGCGCACAATTCTCGAACACAGCCTCGGCTGTTTCCTCGATCACCCAAGCCTCAAAGGCCTGGTGGTCAGTCTTGCCGTTGATGATCCTTATTGGCCGAACCTGGCCAGCGCCAGCGATCCGCGAATTCAGCGGGTCGACGGTGGTGCCGAACGTTCCGGCTCGGTGCTCAACGCCTTGTTGCACTTGCATGCGCAAGGTGCCGACGACGAGGACTGGGTGCTGGTGCACGATGCGGCGCGGCCCAATCTGAGCCGTGACGATCTCGACAAATTGCTCGCTGAGCTGGCAACCGATCCAGTCGGCGGCCTGTTGGCCGTGCCGGCGAAGGACACCCTGAAACGGGTCGACAAACACGGTCGGGTGGTGGAAACCGTCGATCGCAGTGTGATCTGGCAAGCCTATACGCCGCAGATGTTCCGCCTGGGTGCGCTGCACCGGGCTTTGGCCGACAGTCTGGTGGCGGATGCAGTGATCACCGATGAAGCCTCGGCGATGGAGTGGGCCGGCATGGCGCCGCGCCTGATCGAAGGCCGCGCGGATAACCTGAAAGTCACCCGCCCTGAAGACCTTGAATGGTTGCGTCAGCGCTGGGTCAATCGTCGTTAAATCCGGTACTCCGGCCGTTCGGCCAAACCTTCCTTGAGAAAATCCACCAGTTTGCGCACCTTGGGCGACAAGTGCCGTTGCTGCGGATACAGCGCCCACACCGCTGTATTCGGCGGTTGATGCGCCTCCAGCAAAGAAATCAACGCACCGCTGTGCAGATGCTCCAGCACGTAATAGTCCGGCAACTGACACAGTCCGACGCCTTGTAGCGCCGCATCCAGCACCGCTTGCCCACTGTTGCAGCGCCAGTTTCCCTGCACCCGCTGGGAAAATTCCCGCCCGTTTTGCTCAAGCTGCCAGATGTCCGAGCTGCCGATCAGGCAGTTGTGTCGACCCAGTTCAGACAAGCTGTGTGGGCGTCCGTACCGTTCAAGGTAGGAAGGCGATGCACACAGATACATGCGTCGCGGTGCAAGGCGAGTCGCCACCAGCCGGGAATCCTGAAGACGCCCGAGGCGGATCGCCAGGTCCAGGCCTTCGTGCACCAGATCGAGTTGACGGTTGGTCAGTTCAATGTCGATGCGCAGTTGCGGGTAGTGCCCCATGAACCGGGTCACCAACGGCACGATGAAACGTTCGCCATACGCCACGGCGCAGGTCATGCGCAGCATGCCTTTGGGTTCGCTGGTCAGATCGCCGACTGCGCGCAACGCTTCTTCGCGACCGTCCTGCAAGCGCTGGCAATGTTGCAGAAAGGTCTGGCCGGCCTCGGTCAGCGTGACGCGTCGGGTACTGCGATACAGCAGTCGCGTCTGCAAACGCTCTTCCAGTCGTACGATTTGTCGACTGATGTGCGAGGAAGAAACGCCCAGGCGCTCGGCGGCAGCGGTGAACTGGCTGCATTCGGCAACGGCGACGAATTCGTCGATGCCTTCCCAGCGGTTTTCGGACATGGGGATTATCCCTGTATGGCAATAATGTTTTGCTTTTGCCCGGATTATTCATCAAGCGGCGCTGGACTACACTCCCTGTCTGGTTTTTATTCAATGGATTCACTGGAGAGTCAGCATGATCAAGTCGCGCGCCGCCGTTGCCTTCGAGGCCAAGAAGCCGCTGGAAATCGTAGAAGTCGATGTCGCCATGCCCAAGGCCGGTGAAGTGTTGCTGCGCGTGGTGGCTTCCGGAGTTTGTCACACTGACGCCTACACCCTGTCCGGCGCTGACCCGGAAGGTATCTTCCCGTCGATCCTCGGCCACGAAGGCGGCGCCATCGTCGAAGCGATCGGCGAAGGTGTGACCTCGGTGGCCGTCGGCGACCACGTGATTCCGCTGTACACCCCGGAATGCGGTCAGTGCAAATTCTGTAAGTCGGGCAAGACCAACCTGTGTCAGGCCATTCGCGCCACCCAGGGCAAGGGCCTGATGCCGGACGGCACTTCGCGCTTTTCCTACAAGGGCCAAACGATTTTCCACTACATGGGTACTTCGACCTTCTCCGAGTACACCGTGCTGCCGGAAATCTCCGTGGCCAAGATCTCCAAGGATGCGCCGCTGGAAAAGGTCTGCCTGCTCGGTTGCGGCGTGACCACCGGTATCGGTGCGGTGATCAATACCGCCAAGGTCAAACCGGGTGACACCGTGGCCATCTTCGGTCTCGGCGGCATCGGTCTGTCGGCCGTGATTGGCGCGGTGAAGGCCAAGGCCTCGCGCATCATCGCCATCGACATCAACCCGGCCAAGTTCGAAATCGCCAAGCAACTGGGTGCCACGGATTGCGTGAACCCGAAAGATTTCGATCGTCCGATCCAGGAAGTGATCGTCGACATGACCGATGGCGGCGTCGACTTCTCCTTCGAATGCATCGGCAATGTGCAACTGATGCGCGCAGCCCTCGAGTGCTGCCACAAGGGCTGGGGCGAGTCGGTCATCATCGGCGTGGCCGGTGCCGGCCAGGAAATCGCTACCCGTCCGTTCCAGTTGGTGACCGGCCGCGTCTGGCGTGGTTCGGCGTTCGGTGGCGTGCGTGGCCGTACCGAATTGCCAAGCTACGTCGACATGGCGCAAAGCGGCGAAATCCCGCTGGATACTTTCATCACCCACACCATGGGCCTGGAAGACATCAACAAAGCCTTCGACCTGATGCACGAAGGCAAGAGCATCCGCACCGTCATTCATTTCTGATCAATCGCGATGCCACGGCTGCCGATGTGCAGCCGTGGCTGCGTAGGAGTCCTACATGAGTCTGGAAAACATCTCCTGTCAGAAAAGTTTCGGCGGTTGGCACAAGCGCTATCGCCATCGTTCCGAAGTGCTGGGCTGCGACATGGTGTTCGCCGTGTACCTGCCGCCGCAGGCAGAGCAGGGCGGCAAGCTGCCGGTGCTGTACTGGCTGTCGGGCCTGACCTGCACGGACGAGAACTTCATGCAGAAGGCCGGCGCGATGCGCATGGCGGCAGAACTCGGCCTGATCATCGTGGCGCCGGACACCAGCCCCCGTGGCCCCGACGTACCGGGTGATCCCGATGGCGCGTGGGATTTCGGCCTCGGTGCCGGGTTTTATCTGAATGCCACGCAGGAGCCGTGGTCGCGGCACTATCGGATGCATGACTATGTCGTGCAGGAATTGCCTTCACTGGTTGAAGCGCATTTCCCGGCCTCGGACAAGCGCAGCATCAGCGGCCACTCCATGGGCGGTCACGGTGCGCTGGTCTGTGCGTTGCGTAATCCGGGTCGTTACCAGTCGGTTTCGGCGTTTTCGCCGATCAACAATCCGATCGACTGCCCGTGGGGCCAGAAGGCATTCAACCGCTATCTGGGCGAAGACCGTTCGAAGTGGCGCGAGTGGGATGCCTGTGCACTGATCGCCGAAGCGGACGAGAAACTGCCACTGCTGGTCGATCAGGGTGACCGCGACGATTTCCTCGCCACCCAGCTCAAACCCGAAGCCCTGCAACAAGCGGCAAAACAGGCGGGTCATCCGTTGACGTTGCGCCTGCAACCGGGCTACGACCACAGCTATTTCTTCATCGCGAGCTTCATTGACGACCACTTGCAGCATCACGCGCGCGCCCTCAAGGCCTAATGCAGGTAGAATCACGCCCTGACAAAATTCGGGGCGTTTTTTTATGCGTATTGGCCACGGCTATGATGTGCACCGTTTCGCTGAAGGCGATTTCATTACTCTGGGCGGCGTGCGAATCGCACACGGCTTCGGGCTGCTCGCTCACTCCGACGGTGACGTCCTGCTGCATGCCTTGAGCGACGCCTTGCTCGGCGCGGCGGCGCTGGGTGATATCGGCAAGCATTTCCCGGATACCGACCCGCAATTCAAGGGCGCCGACAGCCGAGTGCTGCTGCGTCACGTGGTCAGTCTGATCCACGCCAAAGGCTGGAAGGTCGGCAACGTCGACAACACCATCGTTGCCCAGGCACCGAAAATGGCCCCCCATATCGAATCGATGCGCGCGTTGATTGCCGCGGATCTGCAAGTAGAACTGGATCAAGTGAACGTGAAAGCCACCACCACCGAGAAGCTCGGCTTCGTCGGTCGCGAAGAAGGCATCGCCGTGCATTCCGTTGCCTTGTTGCTGCGCGCATGAACGAACTGCAACTGCTCGGCCCACGTGCCTATGGCGACGCCCTCGGCACCGCGGTACTGAAAGCCATCGCCGAAGATTTCCAGGTCGATGAAGTTCTCGACATTCCGTTCAGCGGTGACGGCGAGCACCTGTGGATCTGGGTGGAAAAGCGCGGCCTGAATACTGAAGAAGCCGCGCGCCGTATCGCCAAGGCGGCCGGTGTGCCGCTGCGTACGGTGAGCTATGCCGGTCTGAAGGATCGTCAGGCGCTGACCCGTCAGTGGTTCAGCGTGCAATTGCCGGGCAAGGCTGACCCGGACCTGTCGGCGGCGGAAAACGACACGCTGAAGATCCTCAAGACCACCCGCCACAAGCGCAAGCTGCAACGCGGTGCGCATTCGGCCAACGGTTTCACCCTGCGCCTGACCCAGTTAAATGGCGACAAGGCTGCCATCGACGAGCGCCTGCAACTGATCGCCAAACAAGGTATCCCGAATTATTTTGGTGCCCAGCGTTTCGGCCATGACGGTGGCAACGTCGTCGATGCCCGTTCGTGGGCCGCGCGCAAGGCGCTGCCGGAACAACGCAATGTGCGTTCGCGCCTGCTGTCGACCGCGCGCAGTTTTCTGTTCAATCAGGTGCTCGCGGCGCGGGTCGCCGATGGCACCTGGCAGCGTGCCCAGGTCGGCGATCTGCTGGCCTTCACCGACAGCCGCAGCTTTTTCCCGGCCGGTGAAGCCGAGTGCAGCGACCCGCGCCTGGCCATCCTTGACCTGCATCCGACCGGCCCGCAGTGGGGCGAAGGTGACTCGCCGGCGGCCGGGGTTGTCCATGATCTGGAGCAGGGGATTGCCGCACGCGAGGCGGATCTGCGCGATTGGTTGATTAATGCCGGTATGAGCCACGAACGTCGCATCCTGCGGCTGCCCATTGGCGGGTTGACGTGGCATTATCCCGAGCCTGACATTCTGCAACTGGAATTCGTCCTCCCGGCCGGATGCTTCGCCACCGTATTGGTGCGCGAACTCGTTGATCTGGTGCCGGTGGGGCAGACGGACAGCCCATGCGTATTCTGATTTCTAACGACGATGGGGTGACTGCGCCCGGTCTTGCCGCGCTTTATGCTGCGCTGGCGGATTACACCGAGTGCGTGGTTATCGCCCCGGAACAGGACAAGAGCGGTGCCAGCAGTTCGCTGACACTCGACCGTCCGCTGCACCCGCAATACCTGGCCAACGGCTTTATCAGCCTCAATGGCACACCGACCGACTGCGTCCATCTGGGACTCAACGGCTTGCTCGAACGCCAGCCGGACATGGTGGTTTCGGGTATCAACCTCGGTGCCAACCTGGGGGATGACGTGCTGTATTCCGGGACGGTGGCAGCCGCCCTCGAGGGCCGCTTTCTCGAGCGCCCGTCCTTTGCCTTCTCGCTGGTGTCGCGGCAGGTCGACAACTTGCCCACGGCCGCCTACTTTGCGCGCAAACTGGTCGAGGCCCATGCCGGGCTTGATCTGCCACCGCGCACGGTGTTGAACGTGAACATTCCGAATCTGCCGATCGATCACATTCGCGGCATTCAACTGACCCGTCTCGGCCATCGCGCCCGTGCGGCGGCACCGATGAAAGTCGTGGACCCGCGCGGCAAGGCCGGCTACTGGATCGCAGCGGCAGGTGACGCGGAAGATGGCGGGCCGGGCACCGATTTCCATGCGGTGATGCAGGGTTACGTATCCATCACTCCGTTGCAGCTCGATCGCACCTTCAATGATGCCTTCAGAAGTCTCGACGGCTGGCTGGAGGGGCTCAACTGATGGCTCGTGAACAAGACGACAGGCTGCGCAGCGGCATCGGGATGACGTCCCAGCGAACCCGTGAGCGCCTGATCCAGCGTCTGTACGAAGAGGGCGTTTCCAACGCCAGCGTGCTGGAAGTGATCCGCCGCACCCCGCGACACCTGTTCGTCGATGAAGCGCTGGCGCACCGGGCCTATGAAGACACCGCGCTGCCGATCGGCAACAACCAGACCATTTCCCAGCCTTATATGGTGGCGCGCATGAGCGAGCTGCTGCTGGAGGCCGGGCCGCTGGATAAAGTGCTGGAGATCGGCACCGGTTCCGGTTACCAGACGGCAGTGCTGTCGCAACTGGTCGAGCGGGTGTTCTCGGTGGAGCGCATCAAGGTTCTGCAGGATCGGGCCAAGGAACGCCTGGTCGAGCTCAATCTGCGCAACGTGGTGTTTCGTTGGGGCGATGGCTGGGAAGGCTGGCCGGCGCTGGCGCCGTACAACGGCATTATCGTTACCGCCGTGGCCACCGATGTGCCTCAGGCTCTGCTTGATCAACTGGCACCGGGCGGGCGGATGGTGATCCCGGTCGGCTCCGGTGAAGTGCAGCAATTGATGCTGATCGTGCGCGAAGAAAACGGCTTCTCCCGACACGTTCTGGGGGCGGTGCGTTTCGTGCCATTGCTCAACGGTCCGCTGGCCTGAGCATTTGTTTCAGGATGCTGAATTCCTGTCGAGCGTGCCTGTCTTACAGCGGCAGCGAATGTTTAAACAGGATGGATCGTCTACAAGCAAACGTGTGCGCCGGGCGATAGCGCTTCTATAAAGGTAAAGCCGGTTGCGCCCGTTATACTTGCGAAGTTTCATGCCGGAATCGGCATTCCACATTTTTCAGCCACCACAAAGGGAGCGGCGGGTGAGTCTCACAGTCATTGCGCAGCGTATGGGTAACACGAGCTTTCAGCGCCTGGTGACTGGCCTTGTCTTGAGCACCTTGCTGGTCGGTTGCTCCAGCACAAAATCGAGCAACGTTCGGGTCGTCGATCGCAACAATTCGGTGGCCCAGCGCCCGGTCGTGACGACCGGGCAGTATGTAGTCCGTCCGGGCGATACTTTGTTTTCCATCGCTTTTCGCTACGGCTGGGACTACAAAGCCCTCGCTGCCCGGAACAATATTCCTACGCCATACACGATACATCCGGGTCAGACGATTCGCTTCGATGGCCGCACCGGTTCAACGTCGACTGCGGTCGTCACCAACTCCGGTTCTTCAGCGTCTTCGTCCAGTAAAACCACGGTTATCCGGCGCCAGGCAAATGGCACGACAACCACCACAACCACGGGTTCCGGTGCGGTTGCGACGACGGTTGTACCGTCCGTCGCCAACAAGCAAACACCCGCTCCATTGCCTCCACCGGGCCCGGCCCCGACTGGCTGGGGATGGCCATCTAATGGCATTCTGATTGGTAAATTCTCTTCAAACGGTAGTTTGAATAAAGGAATTGATATCGCCGGAGATTTGGGACAGCCTGTTTTAGCTGCGTCTGATGGGACGGTGGTATACGCCGGGAGTGGCTTAAGGGGCTACGGCGAATTGGTCATCATCAAACACAGCGAAACCTACGTCAGTGCTTACGGACACAACCGTCGGCTGTTGGTACGGGAGGGACAGCAGGTCAAGGTCGGACAGACAATTGCCGAAATGGGGTCAACGGGTACAGACCGGGTGAAACTGCATTTTGAGATTCGCCGACAAGGTAAACCTGTAGATCCGCTGCAGTTCCTGCCAAGACGTTGATTTGCAGACCAGCCTGTTCCGTCGCGTAGAGGGGACAGGCTCCAGCGTTGCCAAGGATAAAGGCGTCGCTTGAGCTTGGGGTCGAACTCACCAAAGGACTATAACAATGGCTCTCAGTAAAGAAGTGCCGGAGTTTGACATCGACGATGAGGTTCTCCTGATGGAGACCGGCATCGATTCGGATTCGATGTCGAATGATGAAGGGGCTGCTCCACCTTCCGTTCGTGCCAAATCCAAACACTCCGCTTCACTTAAACAACACAAGTACATCGATTACACTCGGGCACTCGATGCCACGCAGCTGTACCTCAACGAAATCGGCTTTTCCCCACTGCTCTCCCCGGAAGAAGAAGTTCATTTTGCGCGCTTGTCGCAAAGTGGCGATCCTGCCGGGCGCAAGCGCATGATCGAAAGTAACCTGCGGCTGGTGGTCAAAATCGCCCGGCGTTACGTCAATCGGGGGCTGTCGCTGCTGGATCTGATCGAAGAGGGCAACCTCGGACTGATCCGCGCGGTGGAAAAGTTCGATCCCGAGCGCGGCTTCCGTTTCTCGACCTACGCGACCTGGTGGATTCGTCAGACCATCGAACGCGCAATCATGAATCAGACCCGGACCATCCGGTTGCCGATCCATGTGGTCAAGGAGCTCAACGTGTACCTGCGGGCTGCACGGGAGCTGACGCAAAAGCTCGACCATGAACCTTCACCCGAAGAAATCGCCAACCTGCTGGAAAAACCGGTGGGCGAGGTCAAGCGCATGCTGGGCCTGAACGAGCGGGTTTCTTCGGTCGACGTCTCGCTGGGTCCGGATTCGGATAAAACCCTGCTGGACACCCTGACGGATGACCGTCCGACCGATCCGTGCGAACTGCTGCAGGATGACGACCTGTCGCAGAGCATCGATCAATGGCTCTCGGAACTGACCGACAAGCAACGCGAGGTGGTCGTGCGCCGCTTCGGCCTGCGCGGCCATGAGAGCAGTACGCTGGAAGATGTAGGCCTGGAGATCGGCCTGACCCGGGAACGGGTGAGACAGATCCAGGTAGAAGGCCTCAAGCGCCTTCGGGAAATTCTCGAGAAAAACGGCCTGTCGAGCGAGTCGCTGTTTCAATAAGCCACCCGCATGACCGCTATGCAGAAAGCCCCGACTGGTTCGGGGCTTTTTGTTGGCGCACTGAAAGCGGGATACGTTCCCAGCTTGTAGGTTTGCGTTGTAAGCCTTTGCTGACTGTATCGTAAGTGTTCGTTATTTTTATACTGCCGCTGAAGGCGATTACGCTCGTTGTTGATTCATAACTTAATGATTTGTATGGTTATTTTTTAATGTGAAGGGCTTATGACAACAGGTTCGTGCGCTGGAGGCCAGTTGCCCCCGGCGGGGAAATCTCTAGTATCTGGGTTGTGTCGACGGATAGACACGCCCTTCAAGGAAGAGGGGAACGGATATCGCAGGAAGCGATTCATCAGGACGATGAAAAGGAACACAGGGAATAGGGAAAAAATGTGGGCGGGTCAAACCGCCCCTTTTTTTTGTCTGAAGAAAAGCAAAACCCGGAAAAGCAAAAAGGCCCGCGAGGGGCCTTTTCTTCAAACGCGCGACAGATCAGCGTTCGAGGTCTTTGATCTTGCCTTTGACGCCATCCCACTCTTCGGCATCCGGCAGCGATTCTTTCTTCTCGGTGATATTCGGCCAGATTTCGGCCAATTCAACGTTCAGCTGAATGAACTCCTGCATCTCTTCCGGAACTTCGTCCTCGGAGAAAATCGCGACGGCCGGGCATTCCGGCTCGCACAGGGCGCAGTCGATGCACTCATCCGGGTGAATCACCAGGAAGTTCGGGCCTTCGTAGAAGCAGTCCACCGGACAGACTTCTACGCAGTCGGTGTACTTGCACTTGATGCAGTTGTCGGTGACGACGAAGGTCATTTCTAATTTTCTCCTCAGGCGGCGGCAGCGTTGCCCCTTCACGGTTGGGGTCGCCAGGTTCGGGAGTGATGTCTGCCAGCCAGGCTATTAGCCAGCAGCATCCCAAACCGCGCGAGATTCTAACAGCTTGAAGCCGTTTGCGTTATATCCGGTTCGTCGGTGCTTAGATCCGGTTCTTTAGTGCATAGAGTATTTCGAGTGCCCGACGCGGTGTCACGTCATCCAGATCCAGTTTCGCCAACTCATCGAGCACCGGATGCGGCAGGCTGGCAAACATGTCGCTCTGCTGCGGCGTCGCCGGTTTGCCCTTGGCGGCCGGTTTTGGCGCCTCATGCGGCAGCGCGGTATCTTCCAGGCGGCTCAAGTGCTCACGAGCGCGCACGATCACCTCGCTCGGCACACCGGCCAATTGTGCAACCGCCAGGCCATAACTCTGGCTCGCCGGGCCCGGCAACACATGGTGCAGGAACACGATGCGCTCGTTGTGTTCGGTGGCGTTGAGGTGAACGTTGGCCACCAGCGGTTCGGCTTCCGGCAAAACGGTCAGTTCGAAATAGTGCGTCGCAAACAGAGTATAGGCGCGCAGCTGCGCCAGACGCTCGGCCGCTGCCCAAGCCAGGGATAGACCGTCGAAGGTGCTGGTGCCGCGACCGACTTCGTCCATCAGCACCAGGCTGCGCTCGGTGGCGTTGTGCAGGATGTTCGCGGTTTCGCTCATTTCCACCATGAAGGTCGAGCGCCCGCCGGCGAGGTCGTCGCTGGAACCGATCCGGGTGAAGATCCGGTCCACCAGCGACAGTTCGCAACTGGCCGCCGGCACGAAGCTGCCGATGTGTGCCAGCAGCACGATCAGTGCAGTCTGGCGCATATAGGTGGATTTACCGCCCATGTTCGGGCCGGTGATCACCAGCATGCGGGTGTTGTCGTCCAGGCTCAGGTCGTTGGCCACGAACGGCGTGGTCAGTACTTGCTCGACCACCGGATGACGGCCCTGAGAAATGCGCATGCACGGTTCGCTGACGAAAGTCGGGCAATTCAGGTCGAGATTCAGCGCACGTTCGGCGAGGTTGCTCAGCACGTCCAGTTCGGCCAGCGCGCCAGCGGTGTCCTGCAACGGCGGCAACTGGCTGATCAGATCTTCCAGCAGTGCTTCGTAGAGCATCTTCTCGCGAGCCAGGGCGCGGCTCTTGGCCGACAACGCCTTGTCTTCGAACTCTTTCAGTTCTGGCGTGATGAAGCGCTCGGCACCTTTGAGGGTCTGGCGGCGGATGTAGTCTGCCGGCGCCGACTCGGCCTGCTTGCTCGGCAACTCGATGAAGTAGCCGTGAATGCGGTTGTAGCCGACTTTCAGGTTGGCGAGGCCGGTGCGGGCCTTTTCCCGGGCTTCCAGGTCGATCAGGAACTGGCCGGCGTTCTCGCTCAGCGATTGCAGCTCGTCGAGTTCACTGTCGTAACCGGTTTTCAACACGCCGCCGTCACGGATCACCGCAGGCGGGTTGTCGATGATGGCTTTTTCCAGCAGCGCCGCCAGTTCCGGGTAAGTGCTGGTGGTGGTCGCCAGGCGTTGCAGGTGCGGCGCTTCCAGATCGGTCATCGCCATTTGCAGTTCAGGCAGGGCACCGAGTGCATCACGCAGGCGAGCGAGGTCGCGAGGGCGGGCATTGCGCAAGCCGATCCGCGCCAGGATCCGCTCGATGTCGCCGATTTCCTTGAGCTGCGGTTGCAGGCTTTCGAAGCGATAGCGGTCAAGCAGGCAAGTGATCGAGGTCTGGCGAGCCAGCAGCACGGTCAGATCGCGCAGCGGACGGTTGAGCCAGCGGGTCAGCAAGCGGCTGCCCATCGCGGTCTGGCAACGGTCGACCACCGATTGCAGGGTATTGTCGCGGCCGCCGGCCAGGTTGGTATCGAGTTCGAGGTTGCGGCGGCTGGCGCCGTCCAGCACCACGGTGTCGTCCAGCCGTTCATGACGCAGGCTGCGCAGATGGGGCAGGGCGGTGCGCTGGGTTTCCTTGGCATACGCCAGCAGGCAACCGGCGGCGCCGATCGCCAGAGTCAGGGTTTCGCAGCCAAAGCCTTTCAGGTCTTGGGTGGAGAATTGCTGGCAGAGACTTTTCAGCGCCGAGTCGCGCTCGAAATCCCACGGTGCACGACGACGTACGCCACGGCGTTTTTCCGCCGGCAGATCCTTTGGCCAGTCATCCGGGATCAGCAATTCCACCGGATTGACCCGCTCCAGCTCCGCCAGCAGGTTCTCCCAGCCCTTGATTTCCAGCACGGTGAAGTTGCCGCTGGTGATGTCCAGCACGGCGAGGCCGAACAGGCGCTCGTCACCCAGTACCGCCGCGATCAGGTTATCGCGACGCTCGTCGAGCAGTGCCTCATCGCTGACCGTGCCTGGGGTGATGATGCGGACCACCTGGCGTTCCACCGGGCCTTTGCTCGTGGCCGGATCACCAACCTGTTCGCAGATCACCACCGACTCGCCGAGCTTGACCAGCTTCGCCAGGTAGCCTTCCGCCGCGTGATACGGAATCCCGCACATCGGAATCGCCTGACCCGCCGACTGCCCGCGCGCGGTCAGGGTGATGTCCAGCAACTTGGCCGCCTTCTTCGCGTCTTCGTAGAAGATCTCGTAGAAGTCGCCCATGCGGTAGAACATCAGCTGGTCCGGGTGCTGATTCTTCAGGCGCCAGTACTGCTGCATCATCGGAGTGTGGGAGGACAGGTCGGAGACGGCTTTATTCATCGGATTGTCAGGCAACTCGTTCAAAGGTGTGGGGCAAAAGCGCGGCAGTGGCCGGGCATTTCCGCGATGGGCGCAAGATTACCATGGGCGGTCTGTCGGACGCAGGCATCGCGGCCGGGTGACATGCATAGGCTGTAAAAAGGTCGACTATGCACGATTTATGCAAATCAGCATTTGTCTTCGCGAAAAACTTCAAGCACTATGCGCGTTATGCAAAAACGCAACGTATCTACCGTCTTAAGAGCACTGCTCGACCAGCACGGGATCTCCCCCACGGAGCTCCACCGTCGCACCGGCGTGCCTCAATCCACGCTCTCGCGGATTCTCAGCGGGAAGATCGTCGATCCTTCGGATAAACACATCTCGAAGATCGCCGAGTACTTTGCCGTGAGCACCGATCAGTTGCGCGGGCGCGCAGATGTTGCGCCCACCGCCAACGCCGGACGCGACGAGTTGCATTCCGAACTCAAGGACATAAGCCTGTGGGACGACGACACGCCCGTCGATGACGACGAGGTGTCGGTGCCCTTTCTTCGCGAGGTTGAATTGGCTGCTGGATCAGGAAGATTCGTCATCGAAGAGAGCGAGCGCTCCAGCCTGCGCTTCGGCAAGCGCAGCCTGCGCCATAACGGTGTGCAGTTCGACCAGGCCAAATGCGTGACGGTACGGGGCAACAGCATGTTGCCGGTGCTGCGCGACGGTGCCACGGTCGGGGTCAATGCCGGCAAGTGCGGTATTGGCGACATCATCGATGGCGACCTTTATGCGATCAACCACAACGGTCAATTGCGAGTGAAGCAGCTCTATCGCCTGCCTACCGGTATCCGTCTGCGCAGCTTCAATCGCGATGAACACCCGGACGAGGATTACAGCTTCCAGGATATGCAGGAAGAGCAGATCGTCATCCTCGGTCACGTCTTCTGGTGGGGCATGTACGCCCGGTAACCTGATTCCTTTCTGACAAAACCCGCCTCGGCGGGTTTTTTTTCGCCCGTAGAAAACCGGCCAACCCTTGAACGACGGGGCTTTCATGCATTCGCGCATTTCTTGTGCATAAATAAATGCATTTACGCATTGACTGTATATGCATCCATGCATACTCTTGCCACCAAGCCGCTCGACAAAGCGGCTGGCAACAACAGCTCTTTAGTTCCACAAGAACAGGCAGCGATGAACCGGCCTCAACGGTTCAGAGGGTTGGCAACTGACCCGGGTGTGCAGCGTAAAGCACCAGAAGCAGTTATCCGGCGGGCAGGGACCGCGGTCGGAAAAACAATTTGAATGGACTCGTACCGCGCCAGTAGCGCCGAAAAGTCAGCTTCCTTCACGTACACAGGATTGAAGGAAGGCGAAGGAGCGCATTACTGAAAAGCCCGGCGAACTGCCGGGCTTTTTGGAATGCCTGCCTGAGAACCGCACGCTGGAGAAATCAGTGACGCATAAGCGGGTATGCAGAGAACAAAAAATCCCATTAGTACCAGCAGGAGAAATGAATGAACCGTTATGCATTTGTTCGATTCAACTATTCGAAACCGTTTAACAAAGTTCTGCGGATTGTAGAGGCCGAGGAAACGCCGACCTTCATTCCGGAAGAGGCAGGGCTATCCAATGGTTTTTGGGTTGATATCACCGCTAACCCCGCAGTCCAGGTGGGCTGGAAGGGTTCAAACCTGACCGGTGAATGGATCTTCAGCGAGCCCACCTTTCAAGACCTTGAAAAAGACGTGGCTCAAGAGGTTCTGGAGTTGCTGAATACGGCTGATCAATGGCTGATGCTCAATCCCCTGCAATACAAGGTGGATCTGGGTGTTGCAACGCCGGCAGAAGGGGCCCAGCTGCTTGCTTACAAGCAGTATTGCGTTGGAGTCAGCGAAATGAAAAAGCAATCCGGCTATCCGTACACGGTCACCTGGCCGGTAGCACCCTTCTGATTCAACCCCGATATCGAGAGCGCATTACTGAAAAGCCCGGCCAGTTGCCGGGCTTTTTGGAATGCCTACCTCAAGAGAAACCGATTGAACCCAACACACACTATTCATCCATCACACCAGGAGGCGTGACATGACAAACGAGCAACAAGCGTTGGCGGACATGCCGATCTGGCTGGTCATTCTGCTCGCCCTGGTGGGCGGCGTATCCGGCGAAATGTGGCGCGCTGACAAGGAGGGCGCCCGCGGTTGGGCGTTGATCCGGCGTCTGGCGTTGCGCTCCGGGGCCTGCGTCATCTGCGGCGTGTCGGCGATCATGCTGCTGTATGCCGCCGGTATGTCCATCTGGGCCGCGTGCGCGATCGGTTGCCTGACAGCAATGGCCGGTGCCGACGTCGCCATCGGACTTTACGAGCGCTGGGCCGCCAAGCGCATTGGCGTCTGCGAAATCCCGCCCCGCGACTCACAGTAAACCCTTCACTTTCCTGCCTCGCTGCACTGTGTGCGGCGGGAATTCGCGTGGACATCAGAAAAGGAGGTCAAGCATGCCCACACCGATCCAGCAGCCTTCGCAGTTGTTCACGGCGATCGCGACAGTCTTGCGCAACAACCCCGACCTGAACATGCAGGTCGGCAATCACGATGACTTCACGGTCCCCGGCGACAAGGCCTGGGTGCTGATCGACATCGAGCGAAACGCACCGGGAGCGCGCGCCGCCAACGGACGCATCGCTCATGTGCTGACGCTGTCGCTGCAAGTCATTCCGGCGCTGTCCGCCACGGCGTTTGCCGCCTGTGACCTGATCGCCGCCTTGAAGAATCTGGTCACCGACAATCGCTGGGGCCTGTCCGGCGAGCAATGCGATCTGCCGATGAATATCGATGGAATGCCGTCGTTGCTCATCCGCGCCGATCAGCCGAACAAGGCCTGGACGCTGTCCTTCAGCCAGACCCTCTACCTCGGCCCGACCCTGCTGGACGACCCGCTCGGTACACCGAAATTCGCCCGCACCTGGGAAGTCAGCGACATCGACGACCCCGACCAATACACCTCGCTGGAGGCCTGACCGATGTTCGACGCGTTACTGCGAATGCAGCTGGGCCCGATCATCGAGCGTCTGGCGGAAATGGAAGCCGAGATCGAAGACCTGCACCGGCGCGCCGAGAGTTATTGCCGCATCGGCATCTGTCAGGACGTCGACGCCGCGAGCAACACCTGCAGGGTCAGCCACGGTGGTTTGCTCACCCCGGCCATCAAGTTCTTCAACCCGAGCGCCGGCGCGCAGAGCGAGTCGCGGATCCCGACGGTGGGCGAACAGTGTCTGCTGTTCAACTACGGCAGCGGTGAAAGCGGCGCGCAAAGCGTGGCGCTGTTCGGCCTGAACAGCGACCGCTTTCCGCCGACCTCGACGGTGCCGACGTTGACTCGTCGCGTCCATCAGGACGGCAGCGAAAGCGGCTACGACGACGCCACGCACACGCTGCATTGGCAAAACGGTCCGGCAGCCTTCAACGGTTCTCGCGAAGCGCTTGAGCTGAGCATCGGGCCGGCACGGCTGGCAATGACTCCGCAAGCGATCAACCTGCAACTGGGCGCCGTCGGCCTGACCATCGACGCCTCGGGCGTGCATTTCAGCGGCCCGTTGGTGGATCACCAGGGCCGCGTCATCAGCCCCTGAATCAAGAGCTTCCCATGATCGGAATCGATAGAGACAGCGGGGCCACGGTCGACGACTGGCTGCAGTTCGTGCAGCGCGCGACCCGGGCCCTGACCACGCCGCTGGGCACCCGGCAAAAACGGCCCTTGTACGGTTCGTTGATCCCCACGCTGCTGGGGCAGAACCTGGGCGACGACATCCTGTTGCTCGCCCAGAGCCACGCGGCTCAGGCGTTCTACAACCCGCAAAACGGCATCGGCGATTTCCAGCCCGGCGTGATCGTCGCCACCCGACAGGGCGCCGGTTTGCTGCTGCGGTTTGCCGGCACCTGGAAAAATCGCCAACAGACTTTCGAGGTCGTGACATGAGCATGTTGATCCCCGGCCAGAACCAGTTGGCCGAACCCTCCTTGATCAAGGTCGATGCGTTCGAGGACCTGCTCGCCGAGTTCAAGACTTTCGTCATCGAGTACGTCGGCGCACGTTCGCCGCAGAGCGCGGAAAAACTCAAGACCAGCCTGGAAAACGAAAGCGAACTGCTGACCCTGGCGCTCGAAGCTTTCTGCGTTCGCCTGCAAACCCACGAACGAAAATACAACGCCCGGATCAAGCAGATGCTGGCGTGGTGGGCCACCGGCAGCAACCTTGATGCGCGGTTGGCGGACATGGGCCTGGAGCGACAGTTGCTCGATCCGGGCGACCCGGCGGCATTCCCGCCAGTGCCGGCAATCTACGAGAGCGACGACGATGCCCGGCTGCGCTATTACCTGGCGCCCCATGCGCCGGCGGCGGGGTCGCGGATGCAGTATCGCCGCGAGGTCTTCACTCTCGGCGAACGGCCGACGGTGAAAGTCGAATCCACCGATGCGGGCGTTGTGAACGTCACTTACACCTTTGACCCGGACGGCCTCGCCGCGCAGGTCAAGGACGGTAACGGTCGCCGCACCTCGCCTGGCGAAGTGCAAGTCACCGTGCTTGCCCGCGAGGGCGACGGTACTCCGTCCTCGACTTTGCTCGAAGGCGTGCGTCGACACTTTGCCCGGCCTGATGTTTGCCCGGAAACAGACAAGGTCACCGTCAAAGCTGCTGAGATTCAGCGCTACAAAATCCGCGTCGTGGCAAAGATCAATTCCGGCCCGGATTCGGGCCTGACCAAAGTCGCCGCGCAGCAGCATTTGCAGGCCTACGCCGACAGTTGCCATCGCCTGGAAGGCCGGGTCGACCCGAGCTGGATCGACTACACGCTGCACAGCGCCGGCGCCGTGCAACTGCAGGTCCTTGAACCGCTGGATTCCGTTGTGTGCTCGGCGTTTCAAGCGCCGTACTGCACGGCGGTCGAAGTCGAGGTGCAGACGCTATGACCGATCAGACACCGCGTCCGACCCTGCTGCCGGCCAACAGCTCGGCGCTGGAACGGGCCCTCGACATTGGCTTCGGCGCACTGCTTGATCGCGTCGCGCCGCCGTTTCCCGAACTGATGAACCCGGCCTCGACACCCGTCGCGTTCCTGCCGTATCTCGCAGCGGATCGCGGGGTGGCCGAATGGAGCACCGACGCACCGGAAGCGGAAAAGCGCCTGACCGTCGAACTGGCCTGGCCCACCGCACGTCAGGCCGGCACCCGCAAGGCGCTGGAAAACGCTGCCAAGGGGTTGCAACTCCGGCCGGAAATCCGCGCCTGGTACGAACAGACCCCGCCCGGCGAGCCCTACAGCTTTTCCGTGCGGGCCTTCAGCGAACAACCCTACAGCGAAGAAATCGACGCCCGTCTCGACCGGCGCCTGGCTGATGCCAAGAGCGAGCGGGACGTGCTGTCGGTGTCGGTCGGCCTCAGCGCATTCGGCAACCACGTCATCGGCGCCGCGACCTTCTGCGGTGAGCTGACCACGGTTTATCCGGTGTTCCTCGAAGGGCTCGAGACATCCGGCGAGGCCTTCATGGCGGCTGCGCTGTACACCGTCGAAACATCCACTATTTATCCTCAGGGGGCCTGAATGGCTGACTATTACACCCTGCTTACCAACGCAGGGATTGCCTACGAAACCGCCTGCAAGGCGGCGGGCGTACCGATCAAGTTGACGCAGATTTCCGTCGGCGACGGTGGTGAGGGCGGGGTCTACAACCCGGCCGCAACCGCCACCGCGCTGAAGCGCGAAGTCTGGCGCGGTCCGCTCAACGCGTTGTTCCAGGACGAGAAGAATCCGAGCTGGCTGCTCGCCGAAGTCACCATTCCGCCGGACGTCGGCGGCTGGTACGTGCGTGAAGCGGGTCTGTGGACCGACACCGGCATTCTCTACGCCATCGTCAAATACCCGGAGTCGTTCAAGCCGGTGCTGGCCACGTCGGGCTCGGGCAAAGAGTTCTACATTCGCTCGATTTTCGAGACCGGCAATGCCTCGCTGGTAACGCTGCTGATCGATGACACGGTGGTCAAGGCCACTCGTGCGTGGGTGGCCGGGTACGTGGCCGATGAACTATCCAAGCTTGATGCCAAGCAATCCGTACGAGTGGCAACTACGGGCAATATTGTATTGAAGGCGGCACAAACCATTGATGGTGTTGCGGTCGTTGCGGGGGATCGGGTGCTGGTGAAGAACCAGACGTTATCGAAAGACAATGGGTTGTACGTTGTTGCGAACGATGTTTGGGTTCGCGCAAAAGATGCTGACTCAAACTTGAAAGTAACTTCTGGCCTTAACGTATCCGTTGAGCAAGGCACAACTCAGGCTGACACGATCTGGCAGCTGGTTACCGATGGTCCGGTATTGCTTGGCACTACCGCTTTGGTGTTTCAGAACATCACCTACGGTTTTGCGCCGCTCAGTTCACCTGCGTTTTCTGGCACCCCGACAGCGCCGACAGCTAATGTTTTTAGTAATGACGATGCTCTGGCAACGACCAGGTTTGTTCAGCGCGCGCTTGGCAGTTATGCCGGCCAGACGAACTATGCCACCAACACCCAGTTGACCGTTGCCGACGTCGGGAGACTGTCGATCTTCACTGAGCCCGGTTTGACGGCAACGCTTCCTGACTGGAACAGCGTTCCGCCAGGTGGCCTGGTTCATCTGACAACCACTGCGGGGTTGACAGTAAAAACCCGGTCCTCGGAAAGCATTAGCGCTGTAAATACGACCAGTTTGGCGAGCGTTGTGCTTCAACCCGGAAACTTTGCGGTTTTCCGACGCCTTTTGCTGGGGCCCGGCTGGAGTCTGGACTCGGGTGATGCCGCTTTGAAGTATTCGCCGTTGTTTCAAGCGTCGCTAACTGGGGCCAATGGTTACAAAAAAGATCCTAGCGGACTGATCGAGCAATGGGGGTTTGTTCCTTCGTACAACACTGGCGGAAATATTTCGGTGGTGTACCCGATAGCCTTTCCCAATGGTGTGCTTTCAATCACGACTCAGCGACTGGATGGAGTCATTTCTGCTGGAACGATCGTGATCACTCAGATGCCGGGGACAGGATTCACTTTTGTTGATACCGCCGGCCCGGCGGGCGATGTCAATTCGATATTTTGGTCTGCGAAGGGCAGGTAAGGAGGCATTCATGTATTACTCACCATCAAAGAACGGCTTTTTTGATTCTGACCTTACAGGTCCGCTTCCAGACGATGTTGTAGAGATCAGCATTGAGGAACACTTTCGCCTGTTGGAAGGGCAGAGTCAGGGGCAGATCATTTCGGCTGGAGCTGATGGGAAACCTGTATTGAGACCGCGTCCAAAGCTGACATTCGAGCAATTGTCGACAATCGAGCGTTTTTGGCGCGATCGGCGACTGTCTGATACGGATGGCATAGTCGCCAGACACCGTGATGAGCTTGAGGACAATCATAAATCGTCGTTGTCACTGGACGAGTATGTCCAGTTGCAAGCTTACCGCCGTGCCCTGCGTAACTGGCCGGAAACGGGAGAGTTTCCATTGTCGGAACATCGCCCCCAAGCGCCAGAGTGGTTGTTGCAGCAGGCTCAATAAACGCCCCGCATCCCGGGGCGTTTTCTTTCCCCCCAAAAACATTCAACACCCGCCAAAGCCCCTCAACGCAGGGGCTTTCCCGTTTATGGAGAAACGAAAAATGGCAACCCGCCAAACCTACACCGTGCTCGTTCCATTCCCCACCGGCGGTGGGCACTGGTCGAGCGTCGGCCAGGAACTCGATCTGCTCGACGTCGAGGCCAGTGCCCTGCACAGCGCCGGTCGACTGGAGCTGAAAACACCTACCACCAAGGCCGTGAAGGCCGCTGCCAAGAAGGCTGACTGACTATGGCTGAGGTTCTGAACTTCGAGCACAACGGCATTACCGTCAATGCCACCGAATCCCCCGAGGCCATGGGTGGCCTGGGTGACAACGTCATCGGTCTGGTCGGCACCGCGCCGAAAGCCGATCCGCTGATTCCGCGTAACGCACCGTTTCGCATCAACAGCTTCACCACCCATGCGCTGCTCGATCCGACAGGTTCGGAAGAGGGCACGCTGTACCACGCCGTTTACCAGATCCTCAAAGTGGTCAAGGTGCCGGTCTACGTGGTGATCGTCGAAGCGGGCGCGACCCCGGCCGACACCGTCAACGCAGTCATCGGCGGCGTTGAGCCAGCCACCGGCCGCAAACTCGGTCTGGCGGCACTGGGCAGCGTCCCGGAAGACCTGACCATCATCGGCGCGCCGGGCTTCACCGGCACCAAGGCTGTGGCCAGCGAGTTCGCCTCGTTCGGCAAGCGCATCAAGGCCCGTGTGGTACTGGACGGCAAGGATGCTTCGGTCGCTGACCAGGTGCTGTACAGCCAGGAACTGGGCGGTGCGGATCTGGGTTTCGACCGTTGCCTGGTGGTGCACAACATGCCGGCCGTGTACTCGAAAGCCGCGAAGAAAAACGTGTTCCTCGCGCCATCCAGTCTGGCGATTGCCGCGCTGGCCAAGGTCAAGCAATGGGAAAGCCCGGGCAACCAGGTGACCTACGCCGAAGACGTGTCGCGGGTCGTCGAGTACAACATCCTCGACACCTCCACCGAAGGCGATCTGCTGAACCGCTACGGCGTCAGCTACTACGCCCGCACCATCCTTGGCGGCTTCTCGCTGCTGGGCAACCGCTCGATCACCGGCAAGTTCATCAGCTACGTCGGTCTGGAAGACGCCATCAGCCGCAAGCTGGTGAAGGCTGGCCAGAAAGCCATGGCCAAGAACCTGACCAAGTCGTTCATGGATCAGGAAGTCAAACGCATCAACGACTGGCTGCAAACCCTGGTCGCCGACGAAACCATTCCCGGCGGCAGCGTGTATCTGCACCCGGAACTCAACAGCGTCGAGAAGTACAAGAACGGCACCTGGTACGTGGTCATCGACTACGGCCGCTACGCGCCGAACGAACACATGGTTTATCAACTCAACGCCCGCGATGAAATCATCGAGCAGTTCCTGGAGGACGTTCTCTAATGTTTACCAACCGCGTAAGACAGGCCATCGCGGCCACCCTGCAAGGCCTGCCATTGTCGGCGACCGTGGAGGAATTCACTCCGCCGAAAATCGAATTCGATGTGGAAGAGATGCGTGGCGGCCGTTTCATCGTCGAAGAAATGGCCAAGGGCGGCAAAGCGCTCAATGCCAAGTTGACCCTGCAAGGCATGGGCACCGAAGTCATGCTCGCACTGGGTGTGAAGCTGGGCGACGACATCCTGCTGAACGTGCGTGAAGGCGGTCAGGATCAGGATGGCAACACCTGGTTCACCTACCACACCGTCGGCGGCAAGCTGAAATCCCTGGAGGAAACCGCGGTGAAGATGGGTGAAAAACCCAAGACCAACCTGGAGCTCTCCTGCCGCACCTACAACCGCCTGGAAAACGGCGTGCCGGTGATCGACATCGACGTGCGCACCCAGAAGTTCGTGCTCAACGGCGTCGACATCCTCGGTGATGCCCGTCGTGCGGTGCTGATGCCGTAAGCCTCGGCCAAAGGCAATCAGAAAACCCTGTGGGAGTGGGCAAACCCCGCTCCCACAAGGGACTGCAACACCCCTCAAGAATCACCAAGGAATTCATACATGTCGTGGATGCCACCCAAGCATGACCTGCTGTCGCCGATCACCGGTGACGACGGCTCGCAGATCGAATCGATCCAGCTCAAGCCGCTGTTCTACGCCGCCCAGAAAGAAGCGCTGGAACGCGCAGGCGACGATGAAGACGACCAGTTCTTCGAACTGGCGCTGCTGGCCACCGGCTTGTCGGTCAAGGAACTCGACCAGCTCAAACGCCCGGACTACGTGACCATCGCGCAGTACGTGCACGAAGTCTCGACCCGTCCGGCGTCGTTCTTTCTCGACCAGGTCGAAGACGCGGAACAGTCCGACGATCCCGACCAGGTGCAACTGTTGTTGCCGCTCGCCGTCACCGGCCGCACCGTGACTTCGCTGAGCCTGGAAATGCCGGCGCTGCGTGCCACAAAAGTGATGAAGAAACTGAAAACGGCCAAGGAACGCGCCGAGTTCATCACCGCCCATTGCACCGGGCTGATGATCCCCGATCTGGCCCTGTTGAGCGTGCCTGACTGGACGCAATTGCAGGTGCGCATCGACGATTTTTTAAACCAGCCGGCGGCCTTCTTTCAGAACGCGACATCGAAGTAATCCTCGATATCGTGCCGCTCATTTACCCGGTAAGTGAGGCGGAGATTCTGGAGTGGGACGCCGAAAAGGCGTTGCGCCGCTACGACATAGCGATCACTCGCCTTGGCGTGAAACAGGAGTAGAGCGGCATGGCAGAGAGCAAATTTGCGCTCGCATACGCCAATGAGCGTGGCAACGCAGCAGCCGGGTTGGCGGTGCCCGATGGCCTTGGCAATCCGCTACTGGACTTGAACCTGACAATGGCGCTGGCGAGCGCGGATATTCGCTTGCTCACGCAGGAGCAGATCAAGCTGCGGGAACTGCTGGTCAGCCAGCAGTCGTTGTTCAAGGTCGTCACGGCGCCGCCAGCCGCCAATAGTGAGCCGAAGTCAAAACTCAAGGCGGAAATCGAGCAGCGCCCGCCACCGAAAAGACTGCAATCGGCGATGGCCAACGAGACGGCGCTGGTTGAATTGAATCAGGTGCTGCACCTGAGCACGAAATCGCTTCAGGCTCTTTCGGAAAAGAACCTGGAAATCGCCAGTGATAAACGGGTTGCCCCCAGCGGGGCTACCGGCGCGGATCTGTTGCAAGTGCAACTCGCCGGGCTGCGCTCCGGCATCAGTGATGGTCTGAAGGGCGAGCAGAAAACCGAGGCGTTACAGGATTTCTCCCGTGATGCCGCCGTCAATGCCTCGGCCTTCAAGATGGATGTCAAGGCGGCTGGCGAAATGTTGTCGGGCTGGCGCACCACTCTGAAGCTTGATCGGGTGCAGAGCCAGGATCTGGCAGACGCAACCAACTACCTTGGCAACAGCGGCCTGAACGTCAAAGCTGCGGACATCGGCTCCGTCGTTCAAAGCGCCGGTGAGGACGCCAAGGCTGCCGGGATGACACCCGAGCAAGTGGCTGCACTTGCGGCAGCGTTCCTCAACAGCGGCGCTGACAAGACCGATGCCGGAGCGGCGCTGAAGAGTTTCACGACGGTTCTGGGCAAGGGAGAATCCGCATCGTCGGCGCAGCGCTCGGCCTGGGCCGACATAGGTCTGAACCCGGAGTCGCTCGCGCACGGGATGAGTGGCAATGCACCCAAAACGATCGAGCTGGTTCTGAAACAACTCAAGCAACAGCCTGAAGAGAAACAGGCTTCGCTGACTAAAACGCTGTTTGGCAACAATGACGCAATCCTCGAGTTGTTGAAGAAGCCTGAGGATGTTCAAACGGCGTTCAAGCTGGTTGCTGACAAGTCCCTGTATGCAGGCTCGACGGGAAAAACCGCTGAGGCTTATGGCAATACATCGCAGGGACGCTGGAATGCGCTGGATGCGAGTCTCAACCGGCTGTCCACGGCAGTCGGCAATGCATTGGCCCCGGTGACAGACGGCATTGCCATCGGGCTTACTGCGGTGGTCAATGGACTGAGCGCAGCGGCCGAAACCTTCCCGTTCGTCACCGCTGCTCTGACACTGCTTGGGGTGGCTGCCACGCCGTTCGTGGCGGGCGCTCTGAAAACCGGCGTGTCTGCGGTGCTTGATGCGGTCTCCACGAGACTTCTGCGCCTGGCCGCAGCACGGTTACCGTCCGAAGTCGGCGATATGCTCACCGGTGACGACGACAACGGTGGCGGCCGCAAAAAGAAACGATCGTCTCGCAAGTCGGGTCAGGGCAAGCAGGCCAAAGCCTCTGCGAAAAGTGCTCAGCCCAGCAAGCCCGCGGTTCGTCAAAGCCTGGGCAATCGCCTGCGCGGTGCAGCGATGAAGGTCATGCCTTCGATCAAGCGTGCGGCTGCCAGGGTCTTGCCTGCGGTGCGGAGCGCTGGAGCCAAGGTCTTGCCTGCGATGCGGAGTGCCGGAGCCAAGGTCATGCCTGCGGTGCGGAGCTTCGGAGCCAAGGTCATGCCGATGCTGTCCCGGATGGGACCTTTAGCGGGTAAGGTCGCTGTCCCGTTAATGGTGGCGCACGCCGCTTACACAGGTCTCAAAGGCGTGCGAGAAGGTGATGAAAAAGCGGTGGGAAGCGCAAAGGGTGAGCTGGCGGGGACAGCCATTGGCGCTCTGGTCGGCTCGTTTATTCTTCCAGGTTTCGGTACTGCCATCGGGAGTATCGCGGGTGGATATTTCGGCTCATTGCTGGGAGAAGCACTCGCAGACCCGCCCGCCGACAAACTCGCTGCGCCGGGAGATGTCGCGAAAAATCTGGTCAACGCTCCCACTCAAAGTCAAAACCAGCAAGTCACCTTCTCCCCACTGATCCAGGTCACCTGTCCGGCACCGGACACTGCCGAGCAGATTCGCTCGATCATCGGGCAACAACTGAGCGGACAATTCCACGGCGAGTTCCTGCCGCTGTTGACCAACAACCCGCTCGCCACCCGCCGCGACGCAGCCCTGACCGATGGAGTCGCCCGATGAAACAACAAATGGCACTGGGCAGTTTCATCTTCGGACTGTCCCGGGATTTTGCGTACAGCACGCTGTCGCGAAAATCCGAGGGTGGCTGGACCGAGTTGCAGATCCTCAACAGCAAACCCAGATCCCATCAGACAGGGCAGAAGCCCGAATCCCTGACCATCGGCGGCACCTCGATGTACGCCGTGGGGATGGAGCGACTCGATGAGCTGCGTGCGCTGCAAGCGTTGAGAGTGCCGTTGCCGTTGATTGACGGCATTGGTCGCAACTGGGGTTTGTGGCGGATCAACAGCATCGATGAAAACCAGAGCGAGGTCATCGATGACGGCACCGCGATGGTGATCAAGTGGGTCATCGGATTGTCGGAGTTCAACAATGCGTAAGGTACGAAGCGTGGCCGGGGATTCGGTGAATCTGTTGCTCTACCGCGAAACCGGTCACAGCGATGACAGCGCCGAAGAAGCCCTGTGGACACTCAACCCGACCCTGGCCGAGCACGGCCCGATCCTGCCGGCAGGTGTCTGGGTGACGCTGCCGGAGCTCGACAGCAGACCGGCCGCAATCAAACCGGTTCTGGCCTGGGATTAAGGAGGCTGCATGGCACAGGGATTTACGCCGGCGATCGAAATCTATGGCGCCAACAAAGACCTGCTGAACCAGCGTCTGATCAGTTGGGAACACATTGATGCCGCCGGGATGGAGTCCGATCAATTGACGCTGGTGCTCGACCTGGAAGGCCTTGAAGGCTTGCCGACCCTGGGCGGAACCATCGGCTTGCGGGTGGGGTATCTCGAGACCGGGCTGGTCGAAAAGGGCCATTTCAAGGTCACTCGACTGACACCCACGCTGTTCCCGTTGCGCCTGACGCTGGTCGCGACCGCCGCGCCTTTCAGCGGCAAGGACGAAACCGGATTCAAGGAACGGCGCACGGCCAGTCATGGCCCCACGACGCTTGGCGGGCTGTTTCGCAAACTGGTTGAGCCGCACGGATTCTCCCCGCGCGTCGATCCCGAACTGGCGCTGATCAGGATCGCTCATGTCGACCAGTCGAACGAAACCGACATGAGCTTCATCACACGCCTGGCGAAAAAGTACGACGCGGTGGCCAAACCGTTCAACGACCTCTACGTACTGGCGAAACCGGCGCAGCTCAAAAACCTGTCGGGTCAGGTGATACCGGACGTCAGGCTGTCGGTGACCCACAACAATCGGCCGGGCGATCACGCCTTCATCAGCGCCACGCTGGAAGAGACCGCCCGTACCCAGAATCAGGGTTGCAAAACCTCCTTTTGGGACAGCGCTCTCGGCAAGCTGCGCGAAGTGATCACCGGTTCCGAGCCCTTCAAGGTCATTCGCCAGAGACTGGCCAGCGAAGAAGAAGCCAAAACCATCGGCGAAGCCGAAGTGCGCAAGATGCTGCGCGAGAAATACAAGCTGAAGGTCACCTGCCCGGGCGATCCGCTATTGGTTGCCGAGGGACTGCTGGTGCTCGATGACACCTGGCCGGACTTCATGCGCGGTCGCTGGTCGATCGAGAAGGTGACTGCCAGCGGCAAGCCTGAAGAAAGCTATCGCTGCCTGATCGAAGCCAACGGCCGGGATCCCGAGGCAAAAGCCAAGGACTGATCCCCCGGTCTCACCGCCACACGCATCACTGTGGCCACTCACACATCCTGGAACGCTCCCCATGAAGATCTCCCCGATCCTCACGCAGCTGCGTGCGCAATGCCCAAGCCTTGCCGGCCATATCGCGACAGGTATCGACCTGGCGCTGCTGCAAGGCGACCCGAATCTGCCGATGCCCTCGGCCCATGTTTTGCCGCTGGCCGACGTAGCCAGCGCCAGCACCGCACAGAACTCCCTCAGCCAACCGATCCGCGACCGCTTCGAAATCATCCTGGCACTGGATGCCACGGACGCCACAAAAGCGCTGGATCTGTTGCACGACCTGCGCGCCGAAGTCTGGCGTGCGCTGGTGGGTTTCAAACCTGCAACCGACTACAGCGCCATCGTTTATGACGGCGGCGAAACGGTCTCGATCAACAGCAGCCGCGCGTTCTACCGGCTGCGCTTTTTTGCCGAGTTCCAGCTGGGCCGCAATCTGCCGAGTCAGCCTGCGGAGAGTTGGCACGAACGCGAACTGGACGGTTTGTCGTCCTTTACCGGGGCCACCGTGCGGGTCGATGCGATCGACCCGACCGACCCCAACCTGAAACGCCCGGGCCCTGACGGGCGCGTGGAAATGACTTTCTCTGGAGACGTAACCCCATGAGCAACCGCATCACCGTAGTGCCGGCCGCCGGCCGTGCCGTGCCGGACCCGGAAGCAGGCGACCTGCTGCCACTGGAAGGCCGTGAAGTGCTGGACAGCGCCTGGTGGCGCCGGCGTCTGGCCGACGGCGATATCACCCTCAAAACCGCAACAGCTAAACAAAAGGGAGCCAAATAATGGCGATCGGATTCAGCAACATTCCTGCGGACATTCGTGTACCGCTGTTCTATGCCGAAATGGACAACTCGGCCGCCAATAGCGCGTCCTCGTCCATGCGCCGCCTGATTGTGGCGCAGGTCAACGACAACATCGCCCCGAGCGAAGTCGGCAAACTGGTGCTGGTCTCCAGCGTGGCGCTGGCCAAGAGCATTGGCGGCCAGGGCTCGATGCTGGCCTCGATGTACGAGACCTTCCGCAAGGCCGACCCGATCGGTGAGATCTGGTGCCTGCCGCTGCACAACGCCACCGGCGCCATCGCCAAAGGCGTGCTGACCCTGACCGGCACCGCGAGTCAGGCTGGCGTACTCAACCTGTATGTCGGCGGCGTTCGCGTCCAGGCCACCGTGGTCAACGGTGCCACTGCTGCCCAGGCGGCCACCGCCCTGGCACAGAAAATCAACGCCACCGCCGATCTGCCGGTGAGCGCAGCAGCTGCCGAAGGCGTCGTCACTCTGAACGCCAAATGGACCGGCGAGAGCGGCAACGACATCAGCCTGCAATTCAATCGCCTGGGCAAGAGCAACGGCGAAGAAACCCCGGCCGGCCTGACCACCGCCATCACCGCCATGACCGGCGGCGTCGGTGTGCCTGACCAGGTTGAAGCGGTTGCCGCACTGGGCGACGAACCGTTCGAATTCATCGCGCTGCCATGGTCCGACCTGGCCACCCTCAACACCTGGCAAGCGGTGATGGACGACAGCACCGGTCGCTGGTCGTGGGCCAAGCAACTGTTCGGTCACGTCTACAGCGCCAAGCGCGGCACCGTCGGCACTCTGGTGGCTGCCGGTCAGCAACGCAACGACCAGCACATGACCATTCAGGCGCTGGAGCCGGGTGTTCCACAACCGGTGTGGGTACAAGCCGCGGCACTGGCTGCGCGTACTTCGGTGTTCATCTCGGCCGACGCCAGCCGTCCGACCCAGAGCGGCAGCCTGCCAGGCGTCGATCCGGCCCCGGCCAGCGAGCGCTTCACCCTGACCGAGCGTCAGTCGCTGCTCAACTACGGCATCGCTACCGCGTACTACGAAGGCGGCTACGTGCGCATCCAGCGCTCGATCACCACCTACCAGAAGAACGCTTACGGCCAGGCCGACAACTCGTACCTGGACAGCGAAACCATGCACCAGTCGGCGTTCATCGTGCGTCGTCTGCAAAGCGTGATCACCAGCAAGTACGGTCGCCACAAACTGGCTTCCGACGGCACCCGCTTCGGCGCCGGCCAGCCGATCGTCACCCCGGCGACCATTCGTGGTGAGCTGATCGCCCAGTACGCCAAGCTCGAACTCGAAGGTCACGTGGAAAACGCCGAGCTGTTCGCCGAGCACCTGATCGTCGAGCGCGACGTGCAGGACCCGAGCCGCGTGAACGTGCTGTTCCCGCCGGATTACATCAACGGTCTGCGCGTGTTCGCACTGCTCAACCAGTTCCGTCTGCAGTACGACGACGTCGCCTGATCGGCTCGTTTGACACTGTGATTTCAGCCCACCTTGCGTGGGCTTTTTATTTGAAGGGAGTAACACCATGGGTCAACTGATTGCAGGCACCTGCTACGTCAAGGTCGACGGTGCACAACTGACTATCAACGGCGGTTGCGAAGCCCCGCTGATGGCCGTCAAACGCGAAACCGTCGTGCCGGGTTTCTACAAGGAAACCGACATCGCGCCATCGTTCAAGGTGACCGCGCTGCACACCGCCGACTTCCCGCTGAAGAAGCTGATCGAAGGCACCGACATTACCGTCACCTGCGAATTCAGCAACGGCAAAGTCTACGTACTGGCCGGTGCCTACCTGGTCGAAGAACCCGTCTCCAAAGGCGATGACGCCACCATCGAACTGAAATTCGAAGGCATCAAGGGGACCTGGCAATGAGCGGCGCCGTGAAGCTTCAGGTTGCGATCGAAGCTCACGGCGAGCCCCTGACCGAACTCTTCCTGCGCCGTCCGACGGTGCAGGAGGTGCGAGCGATCAAGGCGCTGCCGTACAAGATCGACAAGAGCGAAGAGGTCAGCCTCGACATGGACGTGGCGGCCAAATACATCGCCGTGTGCGCCGGCATTCCGCCGTCGTCGGTCAACCAGCTGGATCTGGCTGACCTCAACGCGCTGAGCTGGGCCGTTGCGAGTTTTTTCATGAGTGCGGCGTCGGAGCCATCACCGACCTGATTTCGGTCGCCTATGACCTGGCCTGGTTCTGGAAGGTTGACCCCGAACAGATGATGGCCAGGCCACTGGATGTGCTTCGCGAATCGCTGGAGCACGCGCAACGGATCAATGCGATGCAGCAGGTGCAGTGATGGCAGAAGAAACCAAAGCTAAAGCGTCGGTGTTGCTGACCGGCATCGACGAACTGTCACCCAAACTCGGCGCCCTGCGAGTGAAGGTCGATGATTTCAAGAAAAACCTCGAACAGACCGGCCTCGGCAAACTTGACATCAGCGGTCTGTTCAAGGGCGGCAGCGTGATTACGCCGTTCGTGGACGGCATCAAATCGGCTGCGGCGTTTCAGGGCAAGCTTGCCGAGGTCAGCGAGGCGGCGAAAACCGTCGACCTGCCGGACACGCCGAAAACCGCCGCGCAGAACATGAACGTGTTCAGCGCATCCATGGAGAAGGTGTCCGCAGCAGTGGACGCTGCACTGGTGCCTGCGGTGGGTGCATTGGTGGTCGGGCTGGAGCCGGTGCTGACCCAGGTCGGCAGCCTGCTGGCCGACAACCCGAAACTGGTCGAAGGCCTGGCGGCGGGGGCGATTGCGTTTTCCGCCATGCAGACCGCCGTCACCGGTATGACTCAGGTGATGGACGTCATGAGCATGGTGCTCAAGACCAACCCGATCATGCTGATCGCCCTGGGCATTGCCGTGGCGGCCGGTTTGATCGTGGCCAACTGGACGCCGATTTCCGCGTTCTTCACCGGATTGTGGGAGGGCGTGAAAAATGCCGGGGCCAGTGCAATGGCGACGTTGCGCTCGGTGCTCGACTGGCGGCCGCTGGAGGCACTGGCGGCGCTGTGGGAACCGGTCACGGGGTTCTTCTCGGGGATCTGGGACAAGGTCAAGGCTGTGACCGCGCCGGTGATCGACTTCTTCAAGTCGGTTTTCTCGTGGTCGCCCGCAGGCCTGATCCTGGAAAACTGGGGGCCGTTGACCGGTCTGTTTTCGGCGATCTGGGAATTGCTCAAGGCCTTGAGCGTACCGGTGATGTCGTTTCTAAAGGGGCTGTTCGACTGGACGCCGCTGGGCATGATCATCAACAACTGGGGCGCGATCACCGGATTCTTCGCCTCGATCTGGGCCGCGTTGCAACCGGCGGCGCAAACCATCAAGGACTTCTTCGGCACCCTGTTCGACTCTTCCCCGCTGGGGATGCTCGTCAATAACTGGGGTAGCGTCGTGACCTTTTTCGAACCGGTCTGGGCCGCGCTGCAAACGTCGGCACAAACGATCAAAAGCTTCTTCCAGAGCCTGTTCGAATGGTCGCCGCTGGAGCAGATCGCGCAGTACTGGCAGCCGATCAGCGAAGTGTTTTCGGCGCTGTGGGGCGTGGTGCAAGCGCTGGCCGCACCGGTGCTGGAGTTCCTGCACAACATGTTCGAGTGGACACCGTTGGGGCAGATCATCAAGAACTGGGGACCGATCACCGAGTGGTTCGGCGAGTTGTGGCAAAAGCTGCAGACCGTCATCGCACCGATCAAGGAACTGTTCGACGGTGGCTTCGCCGGGCTGATCGCCAAGGTCACCGGCAAGGTCGAAACCCTGACCGAAGCGCAACGCCAGACCAATGCAGAAGGCAAGGGTGAACTGGCGCCGGCATTTTTCGGTGCCAGCTCGAAAGCCGAGGGCGGCAGTGCATTGCAGGGCGGTTCTTTGCCGCAATCCTCTGGCGCCCTGATCCAGCAAAGCGCCGCCAACAACCGTACGCAACTCGAAGGCGGTCTGACGGTGCGCTTCGAAAATGCACCGGCGGGGCTGCGCACCGATCAACCGCAAACCAATCAACCGGGGCTGGCGCTCAGTTCGCGCATCGGCTATCGCTCGCTCTCCATGGGAGGTTCCAATGAACTGGCGTGACCGTTTGTTGCCGGCATCCTTTCGCGGTGTCGGCTTCTGGATTGACCAGGCGAAAACCCCGGTCGGTCGCAAGGGGCAGTTGCACGAATACCCGCAACGCGACCTGCCGTTTTTCGAGGACCTCGGCCAGCAGGCCAAGACCCACGACCTGACGGCGTTCATCATCGGTGCCGATTGCCTGGAGCAGCGCGACAAGCTGCTTCAGGCCCTGGAGCAGGGCAGCGGCGAACTGGTGCATCCGTGGCTGGGACGCTTGCAGGTCAAGGTCGGCGAGTGCGACATGACCCATACCCGCCAGGACGGCGGGATGGTGACGTTTAGCCTGAAGTTCTACCCGGACCGACCGCTGCCGTTTCCGACGGCGACGGTCAGCACGCAAAAAGTCCTGCTGATCAAGGCCGAAGGTTTGCTCGGCTCGGCGGTGGCGCGCTTCGAGCAGGCGATGACCCTGATCAAGGCGGCGCGGATCGGCATCGCCAATCTGCGCAACAGCCTCACCGGTGTGTACGACGTGATCAAGGAGCAGCTCAAGCCGCTGATCGCGCAGTACAAGCAGATCACCGAGCTGGTCCGGGCCGTCAAGGAGCTGCCCAAGGAAGTGGCGGCGGAGTTCAAGGGCTTGCTCGGCGATATCAAGGAGCTGAAGGCATTCGCGAAGGAGGGCTACCGTGGCGTGATTGCCGACGTGTCCCAACAACTCGAAGCCATCCGCAAGGCCGACGCACCGAAAATCACCACCGGCAAGGACACCAACGCCGCCGCGCAAGCGATGGCCAACCTGGTACAGGACACCCTGATCGTCAAAGCGGCGCAATGGGTGGCCTCGATGCCGGTGGCGTCAACACCGGTGAAACTGACCTCGACACCTTCGCTGGACCAGCAATCGAAGCAGCCGGTCACGCGTCAGGAAGTGCCGGTCACCGATGATCTGCAAACGCTGCAGAAAGAGTTGAACGAAGCGCTGCAAAAGGCCCAGGACAAGGCCGACCCCGCGCACTATCAAGCCATCGCCGATGTGAAGGAGGCGCTGATCGCGCACCTCAAGGCAGTGGCTTCGTCCGGTGTGCGACTGGTCAGCAAAACTTTCCAGGAAACCTTTCCGGCAGTGGTCGTGGCCTACAAGCAGTTTGGCGACGCCACCCGTGTGACCGAGGTCATTCAGCGCAACGGTCTGTCTCATCCGGGGTACTCACCCAACGAAGTCAAGGTTTCCAGGGAGTGAGTCATGAACGAGACTGACAACCGCGTAACGCTGACCGTCGACAACATGGAATACGGCGGCTGGAAAAGCGTGCAGATCACCGCGGACCTGGAGCGCCAGTTCCGCACCTTCAAACTCGACATCACCTGGCAATGGCCGGGGCAGACCGTGGATCAGCGGATCAAGGCTGGCGACCCGTGCGAAGTGCGGATCGGCAAGGATCTGGTGCTCACCGGTTATGTGTTCAAGGCCCCGATCAGCTATGACGGGCGGCAGATCAGCCTGAGCATCGAAGGCAGTTCCAAGACTCAGGATCTGGTCGACTGTGCGGCGCGAAACATTCCCGGCCAATGGCAGGAACAGCCGCTGTTGAACATCGTCCAGGCCCTGGCCGGGGAATACACGCAGTTTGTGGTCAACGAAATTCCCGAGACCGCACGCCTGAGCAAACACACCATCGTTCCGGGTGAAACGGTGTTTCAGTCGATCGACCGCTTGCTCTCGCTGTACCGGGTGTTTTCCACCGATGACGCCGAAGGCCGGCTGGTGCTGGCCAAACCGGGCAGCGGCGGCCGTGCCAGCGATGCACTGGAGCTGGGCAAGAACATTCTCTCGGCCAATGCGCCGATGGATCACAGCCAGGTGTTCTCCGAATACCGGGTGATCGGCCAGCAAAAGGGCAACGACAAGAAGAGCGGGGCAGCGGTCAGCGAGGTTGAATCCAGCGCGACCGACCTGAGCTTCAAGCGTCGGCGCACCACGATCATCAACGAAGGCTCGCAACTGACGTTCGAACTGGCCCAGCAACGGGCCCAGTGGGAAAGCGCCACGCGCATGGGCCGGGCGCTGACCACCACTTATCAGGTGCAGGGCTGGCGTCAGTCCAACGGCGACCTGTGGCGTCACAACACGCTGGTGAAGGTCAAGGATCCGGTACTCGGTTTCGATGGCGACATGCTGATCTCCAAGGTGACGTACTCGCTGTCGGCGCAAGGCTCGGTGACCACGTTGCAAGTGGCGCCGCCGCATACCTTCGACGCCAATCCGACCCCACCGAAAAAAGCCTGAGCCGGCACCTCCCTCCAAGGAAACCCTATGAGCCTACTGACACGCCTGCTGGCGCGCGGCACTGTCGTGCTCGCCAATTCGGCATCCAAGCTGCAATCGCTGCAAATGCGCCTCACCGCCGGTGAAGTGAACGACGACCTGGAGCACTTCGAACCCTACGGCTTCACCAGCCATCCGCTGGCCGGTGCCGAAGGCGTCGTCACGTTTCTCGGTGGCGACCGTTCTCACGCCATCGCCCTGGTGGTCGCCGACCGCCGTTATCGCCTGCAATCGCTGGCGGCCGGCGAGGTGGCGATCTACACCGACGAGGGCGACAAAATTCACTTCAAGCGCGGGCGGATCATCGACATTGAAACCGCCACGCTGAACATCCGCGCCAGCACTGCCGTGAACTTCGAGACGCCGGTGATCAACCAGACCGGCAAGATCGTTTCCAAAGGCGATCAAGTGGCCGGCGGCATCAGCCAGATCAAACATGTGCACGTTGGCGTGCAGGCGGGCAGTGGCCAGACCGGCGCGCCGGCGGGAGGTCAGTGATGCTTTTCAGTCAGAACCTCCACGCCGCGCTGACCCGTGCGGTGCTGATCAGCCTGTTCACCTGGCGCCGCGCCGCCGACGACGATGCCCTCGACGACGAGGAGCGTTTCGGCTGGTGGGGCGACACCTTTCCCACCGTGGCTGACGATCGCATCGGCTCGCGGCTGTGGCTGTTGCGCCGGGTCAAGCTGACCCGCCAGACCCAGATGGACGCCGAGTTCTATGCCCGCGAAGCCTTGCAATGGCTGATCGACGACGGCCATTGCAGCGCCATCGACATCATCAGCGAACGCCTCGACGCCCAGCGCCTGAACCTGCGCACGGTCCTGACCCTGGCCGACGGCGAACGCCTGGACATCAACCCCGATAACAGTTGGCAGGTGATCTATGCCGTTTGAAACCCCTTCGCTGCCGGTGCTGATCAAGCGCACCCAAAGCGACCTGGCCGGCGATTCGCTGCGCCAGTCCGATGCGCAAGTCCTGGCCCGCACACTCGGCGGCGCCGCTTATGGTCTGTACGGCTACCTCGACTGGATTGCCGAGCAGATCCTGCCCGACACCGCCGATGAATCGACCCTGGAACGCATCGCCGCGCTGCGTCTGAACCAGCCGCGCAAACCGGCGCAGGTCGCCACCGGCACGGTCAGCTTCAACGCGACGGCGGGTGCGGTGCTGGACGCCGATACGTTGCTGCAGGCGAGTGACGGCCGCACCTTCAAAGTCACCGCCACGCGCACCACCGTCAATGGCGTCAACAGCACCAGCATTGCCGCGCTGGATGCCGGCAGCCTGGGCAATGCCGAAGCCGGGCTGGCGCTGACGCCGGTGCAGCCGATCGCCGGCGTGGTCGGCAACAGTTTTGTAGTGCTGGCGCCGGGACTCAATGGTGGCGTGGCGCGGGAAAGCCTGGAGTCGCTGCGCTCGCGGGTGATCCGTTCCTATCGCGTGATCCCCCACGGTGGTTCCGCCAGCGACTATGAAACCTGGGCGCTGGAAGTGCCGGGCGTGACCCGCGCGTGGTGCCGTGGCGGCTTCCTCGGGCCGGGCACCGTCGGCGTGTACATCATGCGCGACGACGATCCGCAACCGGTGCCGAATGCCGATCAACTGGCCGAAGTGCAGGCCTACATCGAACCGCTGCGCCCGGTGACCGCCGAAGTGCATGTACGACCGCCCGTGCAGAAGCCGGTGACCTATCAACTGAAGCTGACCCCCGACACCACCGCCGTGCGTGCGGCGGTCGAAACCCAGTTGCGCGACCTGCATAACCGCGAAGCCGACCTGGGCGAAGATCTGTTGATCAGCCATATCCGCGAAGCGATCAGCAGCGCGGCGGGTGAAACCGATCACGTGCTGTCGGCCCCGGTGGCGAACGTGGCCGCGGGTGACAGCGAACTGCTCACCTTCGGGGGTTGCGTATGGCTGCCATAAGAACCGCCGCGCAATACCAGGCGCAACTGCGCGCCTTGCTGCCGAGCGGCCCGGCGTGGGATCCGGAGCGCGTGCCGGAACTCGAAGAAGTGCTGCAAGGCGTCGCCGTCGAACTGGCGCGCCTTGATGCTCGCGCCGCCGACCTGCTCAACGAGATGGACCCGGCCGGCGTCAGCGAACTGGTGCCGGACTGGGAACAGGTAATGAGCCTGCCCGACCCGTGCCTCGGCGCCACGCCGCTGTTCGACGACCGCCGCCTCGCGGTGCGCCGCCGCTTGCTGGCGGTCGGCAGCCAGGCCGTCGGCTACTACCTGGAAATCGCCAAAAGCCAGGGTTACCCCAACGCCACCATCACCGAACTCGAAGCCCCGCGCATGGGCCGCTCGCGTTTCGGCGCGGCGCATTGGGGCACCTGGGAAGCGCAGTTCATGTGGACGCTCAACACTGGCGGGCGGCTGTTGCTCGGCCGGCGTTATGGCGCGAGTTACTGGGGTGAGCGCTTTGGCGTGAATCCGGGCTCGGCGCTCGAATGCCTGATCCACCGGGCGGCACCGGCGCATACCAAGGTGCACATCAACTATGACTAGGGAATAACGCAATGGATTATCCGAAGAGTGTGCCCAGCGCCGGTCTGGTGAATGGGAAGTTTATCGATGAAAACCCGCTGACCGGGACGCCGGGGTCGTTGATCCCGGCGGACTGGGGCAACAGTGTCACGCAGGAAATTCTCAGCGTGATCAAGGCCGGGGATCTGACCCCGGACGAGAAGAAATACGATCAGTTGTTGCAGGCGATTCAGACGGTGACGGCCAAGGGCTGGAATCAGGATCTGGCGTTGCCTTTGGCAGCGCTGCCGTTACCGACCGTGGCCACGGCGGATGCCCGGATGCCGATCACACCGGCCGCTGCATCGACCAGTGGCGGGCGAGTGTCGGTGCCGGCGGGTGTCTACGTCAGCATCGGTCAGGAAGTGGTGGCGGGGCAGTTGGGACGTTCGCGTACGTTCACCACTCAGGCCTGGAGCAGCGCCGATCTGCTGCCGAGTTCGGGTTACTTTCTGCGAGCGCAGGTGGTGGGTGGTGCGCTGACATTTTATATGCAGCGCGGGACGATCTACGACGCGACGCCCGAGTCTCTGAAAGGCACGGTCAACGGTGCTGCCGGTGGCGGGTTCCAGAGTTCGGTGCTGGACATGTGCCTGGCCTGGGTGGTCACCGGTGCGCCGGGCTCAGTGCCGGTAATACGCGCAATCTACAACCGGGCACGCCTGACCTGGACGCAGACCGTCAACGGCACCGGAGCGGTGTTTTTGCCGCTCGATCCTCATGCTCGTGCTGCACGGTTGATCGTGGGTAACCCGACGCCTTCGTCGACGGCTGTGACCAGTCTCGCTTTTCCAAGCACCGGATGGGCGGGCGGCAACTACAGCCTCATGGCACCGCTTTCAACGAGCGTTATCAGTCATGCGGGCGGTTGGAATCCGGCTGCGGTCTATCCTTGCACGCTGTTTACCAACAACGTGCTCAATGACGTGACGGTTTCGACGTTGTCCGCCAGTTTTGATCACAACCAATTGCGTTCGCTCTGGCAGTGCTTCCAGGCAGAGCACACGCTGGGGCTGACCACTGCCGACAGCGATGAACTGTTGCTGAGTATGGGTATCAAGAGCCATCCGGCGACCGACTACAGCGCCGGTATCCCGATCAATTTTGCTGATGCTGTGAACGTTCAACTCTCGTGGGAGCTCATTCGATGATCGTCATTCAGGAACTCCATCAGATTGATGGCCAGTTGCGTCCTGCGCAGCCGTCCGCTGCCCATGAGTGGAACGGCGAGCAATGGGTGGTCAACGAAGAAAGAGCGGCGTTGCTCGATCAACAGGCCGCCGAACAGTTGTGTGCCAGAATCGATGCGACCGCTGACGCCGTTCGCATTCAGTTGGCCGGCGACCCGCTCAAAGCCCTGGAATACGCCCAGGCCGCCATCGACGCTCAAGCCTTTCAGGACGCCGGCTACCCAAAAAAGGAAGTGCCGCTGTCCGTCGCCGCCTGGGTCGCCAAGGGCCGTTCGGCGAAGCAGTCCGCCGAGCAGATTCTCGACAAGGCCGCCCAGCTCAGCGACAGCCTGCTGACCCTGCGCACCTTGCGTCTGAAAGCCAAGACCCAGATTCGCGCTTGTGCAGGAAAAGGTCAGATGGATCAGGCTCGAGCTGCCGCCGATGAGGCGCTGCAGGCCATTCGTGAATTGACCGCCAACCCGGCCTCGTAACCGCAATCGCGTCACTCAAGCCCACGTCATTGTGGGCTTTTTATTTTCAGGAACAGAAACGTCTGCGTCGCGGCGAAAGCTTGCGCGCGGCCACGTTTCATTTGTCATTACAGAGGAACGAACATCCATGGATTACCCAAAAAGTGTCCCCAGCGTCGGCCTGGTCGACGGCCGCTTCGTCGATGAAAACCTGGTGGCGGGAACGCCCGGGTCGTTGATACCGGCGGTGTGGGGCAACAGCGTGACCGAAGAGTTGCTGGGCGTTGTCAAAGCGGCGGGCATGACGCCTGCCGAAGGCGTCAACGACCAGCTACTGACGGCGTTCAAGAAGCTTTTGAGCCTTGCCAGTCCCATGGCATCGCGGGTGACAGAGGTGTCTGCATCCAAGGCGTTGCTTGTCGATGAGCTGGGGTTGGTGCTGATCAGCGCCAATGCGAGTGACACCACGATTACCTTGCCGGCAGTGAATGGTTTGGCCGGCGTTCGGGATGTGATTGTCCGTCGCACCGACAACAGTGCCAACCGCTTGGTGGTGCAGGCCGCCGGTAACGACCGAATCAGGTTTCACACGCATTTGTCCGCCAGCGGCTATCCGTTTCTGGTGCTGGTAGGTGCGGGCGATTGGTGGCATCTGCGCAGCGACGGTTCGGGTAACTGGTGGCCGGTAGGGCGCTTCGATGCAACGCCTTTGGGAAGGATTGTGTTCGAGAGTTCGACCACCTTGAACCCCGGCGGTTATGGCGCATTAAACGGTCGGGAATTCCTGCGCGCCGAATGGCCCTGGTTGTGGGATCACGCTGTTCAATCCGGAATGCTGCGTGCCGAAGCCAGTCGTGCTGGCGGCTGGAGCAGTGGTGACGGCATCAAGACATTCCGCGGGCCGGAGGTTCGTGGTGAATTCATCCGGGTGCTTGATGAACAACGCAACATCGATACCGGGCGAGTGGCAGGTTCTTGGCAAAACGGCACCAACATAACCGGTGATAACGGATACGCTCCGGCCATTCATGGGATCGGCGACATTTCGACGATCGGAGTTGATCCGACAACGTTCGGGGGGCTGGTCTACTACACCACTGCCGCGGTTGCGGAACCTCTATCGAGTGGCTTCTGGGGGATGACCCGTCCCAGAAACGTTGCATACCCCGGTCGATTGAAACTTATTTGAGGTGCCTATGGCTTATTACTATGTGAACGAAAGAACGCAGGAAGTGACCGGTCCGGTCGAGTTGCCGGTTATCCCCGGGATGGGGGTCGTTCTGCCGGGCAACGCGATTGAGCTGCCTGAAGTGCTGCCGCTTGCCGAGTCGGGTCATGTCTGGGTCTGGCGTGAAGGAGCGGCATTGCAACTGGTCGATTTGCGCAACCGTCCGGTTTATCGCAAGGAAAATGGCAACCCTTTCTACTGGAGCGAATTGGGCCCGTTGCCCGATCACCTGACGGTCAAACCGCGCCCGAGTGCGTATTACGTCTGGGGCACCGATGACTGGGTACTGGATGTCGCGGCGGAGCGCGCGGGCAAAGTCGCCGAGGCTGACGTCGAGCGTGACAATCGCCTGCGTGAAGTGGTCATTCGTGTCGCGCCCCTGCAATACGCCTATGAGTTGGGAGAGGCCTCAAACGATCAACTGACTGCTCTGCAAGCGTGGAAACGCTACACCGTCAAGCTGGCGCAGATAGAGTTGCAAACGGATTATCCGTTGACGATCGACTGGCCGGTAGCACCCGCAAAATCGTTGTCGCGCCTGTCGCATAGCTGAATCCAACCCCTAATCAACTTTACAGGCGGCTGCGTGCTGCCGGCATTCGGCTGCCTGTAAAACATCGGAAGTGTTGACGTGGACTATCCCAAAAGCATCCCCGGCGTCGGCCTGGTCAACGGCGGTTTCATTGATGAAAACCCGGTTGCCGGCACGCCCGGGTCGTTGATCCCCGCCGCCTGGGGTAACAGTGTCACCCAAGAAATTCTCAACGCCATCAAAGCGGCCGGGCTGACGCCGGATGAGACGAAGACCAACCAGCTGGCGACGGCCATCGGGGCGTTGGTCGACTTCACCAAACTGAAGAACACCCCGAGCACGTTGGCGGGCTACGGCATCACCGATGCCGTGGGACGGCTGCTGGCGGTCAGGCAGATCGAGACAGTCGGGATCACGGTTTACAAACCGAACCCCAAGGCCAGACGGATTCGCGTTCGGTTGATCGGGGCGGGTGGTTCGGGGGGCGGATGCGAACCCGTTCCGGCGGGTACCCAAATACTCGGGGGTGGTGGAGGGTCTGGCGCGTATGCGGAAAGCCTTTATGACGTCACCGCACAAATGCTCGCCGGCGTACCGGTTTCGCTGGGCGCCGGGGGCGCCGTCAGCAACACCACGGGCCTTGCGGGCGGCGGGGCTTCCTTTGGTAGCTACATGAGTGTTTCGGGAGGTGGTGGCGGGCAGAAACTGGGGATCGTGGTCACGGGCACTTCGTCAGGATTCATTCAGGGCGGGGTAGGTGGATTACTGGCTGGCGGCAATCTCTGCAGCGCTCGCGGTATCACCGGAGGTTTCGGAATGAGTAACGCCAATTGGGGGTTGCTGTCGGGTTGCGGAGCTCCGAGTCCGTTCGACGGCGGTGGCCCCTTCAGCGGGTCAAACACCGTTGGCAATGCGGGTGTTCGAGGCTCGGGCGGCAGTGGTTCCTGCTCGGTTCACGCTTCTGCGTCAATCGTGAGCGGCGCCGGCGGCAATGCCTTCTGTGAAATCTGGGAGTACGAGTAATGGCCCGTTATGCACGCATTGAAAACGGTGTCGCCGTCGAAGTGATCGACACCGGTGACTACGCGATCGAGCAACTGTTCGCGCCTGAGTTCGTCGCGGCGATGGTGCAAGTCCCCGATGGAGTCAGCGTCGAAATCGGCGCGCCAATGGCCGATGCGACTCCCGCTATCGAACCTTCGCGCGAACTGCAAAGTCCTGTTGTCGTTCAGGCATCCACCGTCGAAGAAAAAGAGCCTCTGGCTCAAGAGCGCGCCTGGCGCCAATCCGTACTGGCAGCCACCGAATGGCTCGTCACCCGCCACCGCGATGAGCAGGAACTGGGGCGCGGAACAAAGCTCAAGGCCCAGCAGTATCTGGAGCTGCTCGAGTATCGCCAGACCTTGCGCGACTGGCCTGCTGCGAGCTCATCTCAGACCTTCGCTGAGCGGCCGGCGCAGCCTGCCTGGTTCACGGCAGTTACTGCCTGACGCAATCGGATGCAGGTGTATTCATATTCAGGAGACAGGTAATGGATTATCCAAAAAACATTCCCAGCGCAGGTTTGGTGAATGGCAGGTTTGTCGATGAAAACCCTCTCACCGGCACGCCGGGATCGCTGATTCCGGCCAGTTGGGGAAATGGCGTTACGCAAGAAATTCTTGAAGTCATCAAAAGCGCAGGATCGGCTGCCGATGAGAGCGACAACACTCAGCTCAGCGTGGCAATCGATACGCTGATCTCGAAGAAGCAAAGCGACAGCCTGGCCAGCCAGGAAGAAGCTGAGTCGGGAACCAGCACCACCCGGTTGATGACACCGTTGCGAGTGTTTCAATCGATAGCGAAAAAGATGCAACAGGCGACAGAGTCGCTGATCGGGATTGCAAAAATCGCCTCTCAGGCAGAGGTCAACGCCGGTGTCAGTGATACCTCTATCGTGACCCCTAAAAAACTCAGGCTCGGGTTCATGGTGAGACTGGGGGCCTCCGGTTATATCGTTTTCCCCTCGTGGATGGGGGGAGTGATTATCCAGTGGATCACCGGGGGGGCCAGCCAGGCGGGAAATAATGGTTGGGGCGATCTGAATCTATGGCCGCTGGCCTTTCCCAACGCGCTGTTTCTTGCTGTCGCTACCCATGAAGGCACGGCACCCGGAACGCAGCTGACCTGGAACAACAACGCAACCGTGAGTCGGCAGGCAGGTATCAATGTTCGTTGCCCTGAATGGCCGTCAGGCTCCATCGCCGCTCGTGTCATCGGAATAGGATATTGAGTATGTATTACTTTTCTCCGGCAACTTCCGGCTTTTATCACTCCGATCTACACGGCCCCAATATCCCCGCCGACGCGTTTGAATTAAGCGAGGGCGAGTATTGCGCGCTGGTCTCCAACGCTCCAAAAGGAACGGTTCTTTCCCTGACTGCCAACGGACGCCCGGAACGGGTGCTACTGGCTGAGCAAACCATCGATGCCACAGAACGGGCCTGGCGAGACAAGGTACTGGATCGAACCCAATGGCTGGTTCTTCGCGATGCCGAAGAACTGGAAGTCGGCGGGGGCACCACTTTGCGCGCCGACGAATTCAAACAACTGCTCGCCTATCGACAGGCATTGCGCGACTGGCCCAATGATCCGGACTTTCCGGATGCTCGCGCCCGCCCGCTAGAGCCCGACTGGCTTGAAGGCTTGCTGCGGTCGAACGGCTGAGCCGTTGACCCGATCAAAGAGGAATTAACGTGGATTATCCGAAAAGCGTTCCCGGCTCAGGCCTGGAGAATGGCAGGTTCGTCGATGAAGACCCCATCGCCGGAAAACCGGGATCGTTGATCCCGGCCAGCTGGGGCAACAGTGTGACCCAGGAAATTCTCAACGCGATCACGGCCGCCGGCCTGACGCCGGATGAGGAGCAGACGGATCAATTGGCCCAGGCCATTCGGCAACTGGCGAAGCCCGATCCGCTGCAGCAGTTTCCTGTGCAGGTGTATCGCAAGAATCTGTTGATCAATGGCGGATTCAATATCTGGCAACGCGGCACGACCAATCAGGCGCCGAACATCGGTGGGTATGTGGCGGATCGCTTCCGGTGCGACTGGAACGGCAACGCAGGTGTGAGCATTTCACGCCAGGATTTTGCCCTCGGTCAAACCGAGGTCACGGGGGAGCCAGCTTTTTTCCTGCGTTGGCAGCAGGCCTCCGCAGGCACCGGTGCAACGGTGCATAAAGTCTCTCAGAGCATCGAATCGGTCAGGACCCTGGCCGGTCGAACGGCGACGGTCAGCTTCTGGGCGCGCTCCGATGCGACGCGTCCTTTACGCGTCACGATTGCCCAGCAGTTTGGGACGGGGGGCTCGGAAGGTGTGGTGAAGGTTATCGACGTCTTTCAACTGAGTACGTCGTGGAAGAAATACAGCGCAACGTTTCAGGTGCCGACCATCGCCGGGAAAATGCTCGGCGTGAATGACTGTCTGACTTTGTCGTTCGATCTGCCGCTCAACGTGTTGCAGACCGTGGATCTGGCACAGATGCAGCTGGAAGAAGGTCCGGTTGCAACGCCGTTTGAATACCGTCCAGCGGCAGAAGAACTGAGCCTTTGTCAGCGTTACTTCGAGAAGTCTTTTGCAAACCGTCTGCAGGTGCGCTCGAACAACGGTGCCGGAAGCTGCATTGGCACCTTCACCCAGTCCGCGGCAGCCAATACCGGCCAGTACGGTATGAGTTTCGATATGCAGGTACTCAAACGCGTACAGCCTACTGTCGTGCTGTATTGCCCGGGGGATACGAGCAATCAAGTCTGGAATCAGGGCTTGATGAAAGCGTGTACCGGCACCTATTTGCAAAGTGTTACCGAACGGAGCTTTGCCATTGGCACCGTGACCCCTGTAGGCAGCTCGCCAGGGCAAATGTTGCAGATCGAATGGACTGCAGACGCGGAAATCTAGGAGGCAAATCCATGAGTTATCAGCTCACATCGTCCGGCGTTCTGCGCCTGAGTGACTCAGCGTTTATTCCACAAGAGCCGACCAACCGTGACTGGGTGGAGTACCAGGAGTGGCTGGTGTCCGGAGGGCAGGTACTGCCACTGGATCCGCCGCTCGAGAGTGCGACGGCCAATCAGGGCATGCTGGGTTTGTTCAAGCGAATGATCCAGGTTTCCCCCGACAGCACTCTGAAAACTGAGGTAAACAATGGCTGATCAGCTTTGGTCGCCAACCGTGGTTCAATCGGAGCATCCAGGGAGGACCGAGCATTATGCAAATTACTGAAGACAACCTACTCGACATCATGCCCAACGCCCGCCGCCAAGCGGGCGTTTTTGTTTCTGCACTCAACGATGCCATGGCGCGCCATCGCATCGACACGCCTAAACGCGTGGCCGCGTTTCTCGCCCAGATCGGACACGAATCGGGGCAATTGCAATACGTGCGTGAACTGGGCAACAACCAGTACCTGAGCAAGTACGATACCGGCACGCTGGCGTTGCGATTGGGCAACACGCCCGAGGCCGATGGCGACGGGCAGAAGTATCGCGGGCGCGGGCTGATCCAGATTACCGGCCGCGCCAACTATCGCCAGTGCAGCCTCGGGCTGTTCGGTGACGAGCGCTTGCTGGCGCTGCCGGAACTGCTGGAACAACCGCAATGGGCGGCCGAGTCCGCCGCGTGGTTCTGGGCGCAGAACGGCCTGAACGCGCTGGCGGATCAGGATCAGTTCAACAGCATTACCCGGCGGATCAACGGCGGGTTGAACGGCTTGCAGGATCGACTGGAGCTTTGGGGGCGGGCGAGGGCGGTGCTATGCCTGCCTTCGGTCTGAGCGTCTGGCGGCTGATCGGTCTGATGCTGCTGGCCGCAGGGGCGGCGGCGCTGGCGTGGCAGTTTCAGGACTGGCGCTACGGTCGCCAACTGGCCGAACAGGAGCGGTTGCACGCCGAAGCCCTCAATCAACTGACCTCGGCCGCCGCCACCGCGCAACAGGCCGAACAGGACAAGCGTCTGGCCCTGGAGCAACGGCTCACGGCCAGTGAACAAACCCACTACCGAGCACTGAACGATGCCCAACGTGATCAGGATCGCCTGCGCGATCGTCTTGCCACTGCTGATCTGCGCCTGTCAGTCCTTATCGACGCAGGCGACGCTGCCCAAGGCTGCGGTGTGCCAGCCACCGCCGGCGCCGGCGGCGTGGATCATGCAACCGTACGCGCCCGACTTGACCCGGCGCATGCTCGACGAATTGTCGCCATCACCGGTGAAGGCGACCGCGGACTGATTGCCTTGCAGGCTTGTCAGGCCTATATCAGAGCGCTGGCGCCTGCACATTTTGAATAAGCTTGTGTATTGAAAGCGCAACCGGCTCGTGTACGGTGGTACCCATTCCATCCGATCCGGAGCGCGCCGTGAAAGAAATCACCCAACTGGCGGCCGAACTTGGCCGACGTCTGCAGTTGCTCAATGCCCACGTCACTACGGCCGAGTCCTGTACCGGTGGCGGGATTGCCGAAGCCATCACCCGCATTCCGGGAAGTTCGGCGTGGTTCGAGGCGGGTTACGTGACCTACTCCAATCGCCAGAAAACCCAGCAGCTGAATGTACCGACAGAGCTGTTCGGCACCGTGGGTGCGGTCAGCCGCGAGGTGGTCGAGGCCATGGTGCGCGGCGCCCAGGACAAAAGCCTGGCGCGGTTTGCCGTGGCGGTCAGTGGCGTGGCCGGGCCGGACGGTGGTTCGCCGAACAAACCGGTGGGCACCGTCTGGCTTGCGTGGGGCGTGGGCGACCAGGTTTCCAGCGAGGTCCAGCACTTCCCCGGCAACCGCGACGAAGTCCGCCGACAAACGGTGAAGGCCGCGCTAGAGGGCTTGCTGCGACTAGCGGCACGAGAAATCGAAAATCAGGGGTAGGCGATCCGTGAACGCTGTGGAATAATACTGGCTACTTATACAGGTGTTGGCCGTCAGGCCTTATTGATTACGTGAGGACTTTAATGGACGACAACAAGAAGAAAGCCTTGGCTGCGGCCCTGGGTCAGATCGAACGTCAATTCGGCAAGGGTGCCGTAATGCGTATGGGCGATCAGGACCGTCAGGCGATCCCGGCCATTTCCACCGGCTCTCTGGGTCTGGACATCGCACTCGGCATCGGCGGCCTGCCAAAAGGCCGTATCGTTGAAATCTACGGTCCTGAATCTTCCGGTAAAACCACACTGACGCTGTCCGTGATCGCCCAGGCTCAAAAAGCCGGTGCGACCTGCGCCTTCGTCGACGCCGAACACGCCCTCGATCCTGAGTACGCCGGCAAACTGGGCGTCAACGTCGACGACCTGCTGGTTTCCCAGCCGGACACCGGCGAACAGGCCCTGGAAATCACCGACATGCTGGTGCGCTCCAACGCCGTTGACGTGATCATCGTCGACTCCGTGGCCGCCCTGGTACCGAAGGCTGAAATCGAAGGCGAAATGGGTGACATGCACGTGGGCCTGCAAGCCCGTCTGATGTCCCAGGCGCTGCGTAAAATCACCGGTAACATCAAGAACGCCAACTGCCTGGTGATCTTCATCAACCAGATCCGCATGAAGATCGGCGTGATGTTCGGCAGCCCGGAAACCACCACCGGTGGTAACGCGCTGAAGTTCTACGCCTCGGTTCGTCTCGACATCCGCCGTACCGGCGCGGTGAAGGAAGGCGACGAAGTGGTTGGTAGCGAAACCCGCGTCAAGGTTGTGAAGAACAAGGTCGCTTCGCCGTTCCGTCAGGCCGAGTTCCAGATTCTTTACGGCAAGGGTATCTACCTGAACGGCGAGATGATCGACCTGGGCGTACTGCACGGTTTCGTCGAGAAGTCCGGCGCCTGGTATGCCTACGAAGGCACCAAGATCGGTCAGGGCAAGGCCAACTCGGCCAAGTTCCTGGCGGACAACCCGGAAGTCGCGGCCAAGCTCGAGAAGCAACTGCGTGACAAACTGCTGTCGCCAGCCGTGATCGCCGACTCCAAGGCTTCTGCGGTCAAAGAGACCGAAGACGACCTGGCTGACGCTGATATCTGATTGCACCGATGACAACCGCCGTACTCGATACCCTCGTCGCGGTGCGGCGAACCGCCATGGACCTGCTCGCACGTCGCGAGCATGGTCGAGTCGAACTGACGCGCAAACTGCGTCAGCGTGGCGCTCCCCCCGAGATGATCGAAACAGCCCTCGACCGTTTGACGGAAGAAGGGCTGCTTTCCGAAGCCCGTTATCTTGAAAGCTTTGTTTCCTATCGCGCCCGCTCCGGTTACGGCCCACTGCGGATTCGCGAGGAACTGGGCCAGCGCGGTTTGCAACGCGCCGATATCGAACTCGCCTTGCGCGAGAGCGGTATCAACTGGCAAGAACAGCTAACGGACACGTGGCAACGGAAGTTCTCCGGGCAGCTTCCCGGCGATGCCAAGGAACGCGCCAGACAAGGTCGATTCCTGGCGTACCGGGGATTCTCGATGGAGATGATCAACCGCTTGTTCAGCGGCAGAGGGATGGACGATTAAATCGCTCCAGATTCAATCAAAAAAAACGGCCCGCTATTTCGATAGCGGGCCGTTTTTTTTGTCTTCACGTTACCTTCGACGGCTCGCGAGTACGTTGTGCGGTCTGAGGTTTTGACTGGGCCCAGTTTTCCGGCAGGTTGATGTAGTCCACCAGTTCCCGCAGACGCCCGTGATCCCGGGCGTTGAAGGCGAATGCCAGGCGCGTGAGGTGGCTGAATTGAGCTTCGTCGTGTTCTTCGCCGGCGTAGGCGTGTTGATGGAACTGGTCGCTCAGGCACAGATCGGCAAATGCTTCCTGCATATGGTCGAGGGCCTGATCGCTCAGCTTGTGGTTCATGCGGATGACAAACTGGCGCTTGAGCCAGCGGCTGGAGTGGAAGTTGCCGTAGAACTGGTTGATCTGCTCCACCGCCTCTTCAACGTTGTAGACCAGGCGCATCAGCTTCAGGTCGGTTGGCAGGATGTAGCGGTTTTCCTCCAGTTGCTGGCGGATGAAGTCCAGCGCGCCTTGCCAGAACGTCCCGCCCGGTGCATCCAGCAGAACCACCGGCACCAAGGGGCTTTTGCCGGTCTGGATCAGCGTGAGCACTTCCAGTGCTTCATCCAGGGTGCCGAACCCACCTGGGCACAGCACCAGCGCATCGGCTTCCTTGACGAAGAACAGCTTGCGGGTGAAGAAGAAATGGAACGGCAGCAGGTTATTGGTGCCGTCTACGGTGGGGTTGGCATGTTGTTCGAAGGGCAGGGTGATATTGAACCCCAGGCTGTGATCGCGACCGGCACCTTCATGTGCAGCGGCCATGATTCCGCCGCCGGCACCGGTAATGACCATCATGTTCGAGCGGGCCAGCGAGGCTCCGAGTTCGCGAGCCATGGCGTAAAGGGGATGTTCGACCGGTGTGCGGGCCGAGCCGAAAACGGTGACCTTGCGTCGCCCCTTGAACTGTTCAAGGGTGCGAAACGCCTGCTCCAGTTCGCGCAGGGCTTGCAGGGTGATCTTGGCGTTCCAGCGGTTGTGATCTTCCTGGGCCATGCGCAGCACGGTCAGGATCATGTCGCGGTAAATGGGGGAATTCGGGCTGTTGGGTGATACCAGGTTGAGTTGTTCTTCGACCTTGCTGATGAGGTCGTGGCCGCTTTCCTGAAAATGACGGTTGAGCAGGTCATTCGGTTGGTAAGGCATGCAACTTCTCCTTCTGCACAGAGCTTTCGGCCCTGACGTGCGGCGTCAGTGCCGCGCTGCAAGAAAACAAACAGCCGGCAGCTCCTTTCCTGCCGTTAGAAAAATGATCGGGAATACGTTGAATCTAGACCCTCAAAGCATTTTTCGCTCATTGAGCATTACGCCGCAAAGTCTTTCCTGGCAACTGCTTATTGCCACTTTGCGAAGTGTTTTCACCGCTCGTCCGATGCCACGTCGAGGGCTGAATGCTCTGATTTACTAAGTTAAAGGCGCCGTACGACAACTTTGCGTCAACGACCGTACGCAAGGCGCACGCTATTCAAGGATTTGCGGGTGGCAAGGAGGCAGGACACATGACCAGAGTCATTCTGGAGATCGATACGCAGCTGTATCGGTTGTTGAAAGCATCGGCCGAGACCAACCATGTGAGTCTCGAGGAGGAGTGCTGCCGACGCCTGGCGGGAGGGGATCGCCGCTCGCGTTACTTGCAGGCCTTGCTGGCCGAACTGCGCGCCGAGGATGAACAGCGGCGCGCCACGTCGCGATGATTACTTCTTCTTCGCTGGAGCCGCTTTCGGGCAATCCGATTCCTGGTAGCTGGCGGAGCCGATCGCCTTGTTGCTTTTCACTTCGGTGAAGTCGTAACGCATGATCGCGCCCTTGGCCATCAGCTTGCGGTAAGACGGGTTGTTGCAGACCGAAGCGCCCAGCTGGAAATACACGGCTTTGGGATCGGCGCGCATTTTGTCGGCGTGGCTCTTTTGCACGCTCAGGTGATTGACCAGCGTGGTGCCTTCAACGGTGTAGCCCTGATCAAGAATGTCTTCGTTGATCGCCCGTGGCGTGCCGACGCTGCTTTGTGCGGCGACATTGCGCAGCTCTCGGTTCAGATTCTGCTCACTCAGGGATGCAGCCTGAGCGCTGAAGGACGAGGCCAGCAGAATGGCAGCGGTGGGAACGATAAGGCGCAGCATGAAACTCTCCTGGTTCAGTGACTGGTGGTTCGACCAGCCACGTGACTGTGCGTTCAGTGGCGGCGAATTATAGGGGAGCCGGTCGGGAGGGTACAGGCTTGTGCCCGTCGCTCTGGTAAACTGCCGGCCTTTATTGCCCTGCCGAGTGTCGTTCGTGTCGAGTTTCCCTGTCTGCCGGTGCCGCCTGCGATGAATCATGCCCCCAACGCCGTGGCCCGCCTGCGCGATCAGCGCGAGGACGAAGGCATCAAGCCGATCCAGGCCCGTGGTTTTCGCTCCCCGCGCTGCCGCGATTGCCGGGTGATCATCAGCCATTGCCTGTGCGCCTGGCGGCCAACCGTCGATACGCGTTCGGGTGTTTGCCTGATCATGACCGGCAAGGAAGTGTTCAAGCCCAGTAATACCGGCTGGCTGATCGCCGACATCGTGCGCGACAACCATGCCTTCATCTGGTCGCGGACCGAGCCCGACGAGCAACTGCTGGCGCTGCTGAACGACCCGCAATGGCAGCCGTATCTGGTGTTCCCCGGCGAGTACGTCGAACCTTCGCGGGTGACCAACACCGTGGATCTTGATAGCAGCAAGCGTCCGCTGTTCATCCTGCTGGACGCGACCTGGACCGAAGCCCGCAAGATTTTCCGCAAGAGCCCGTATTTCGACCGCTTGCCGATCCTCAGCCTGTTGCCCGACAGACTCTCGCGCTATCGCCTGCGCCGCTCGACCCGCAGCGAGCATCTGTGCACTGCCGAAGTGGCGGCTCTGTGCCTGGAACTGGCCGGCGATTCGGACGCGGCGTCGGCGCTGGATGCCTATTTCGATGTGTTCAGCCAGCATTACTTGGGCGCCAAGCAGCAACTGGACGTCAATGTGTCGACGCCGGCCCACGCCGAATTGCTGCCCTATATCCGAAACACGGCGCCAGTACCGGCCTGATCCTGGCCCATACTGCTAAAGCAGTGGCCGTGCGGCTTGACCACCCCGGCTTCGCTGGTCATGCTTGGCGCCGATTGGGGTGCGGCCAAGGTTTGAAACGCCGTTTTTGTTCGTGATTGGCGTTGAACGTGCCCCTGTGGATGCCGCTGCCGGGCGGTATCTGGATTTGCTTTGGCACGGCCCGAATGCGCGGGCCTGCCATCAAAAACAGGATCATTTGAAAAATGGCCACATACGACATCCTGATTGCCGATGATCACCCTCTTTTTCGTAGCGCACTGCATCAAGCGGTGACGATGGGCCTTGGCCCGGACGTACGAATGGTGGAGGTGGCGAGCATCGCCGAACTGGAAACCCGCCTGACCGAAAAGGCTGACTGGGATCTGGTGTTGCTGGACCTGAACATGCCGGGCGCTTTCGGGTTTTCCGGGCTGGTGATGCTGCGCGGTCAGTACCCGCAGATTCCGGTGGTGATGGTTTCGGCCCAGGAAGAAGCCTCGGTGATGGTCAAGTCCCGGGAGTTCGGTGCCAGTGGTTTCATTCCCAAGTCCAGCGACCTGAGCGTGATTCAGGAAGCGGTGCGCAAAGTGCTGGATGGCGACGTGTCCTGGCCGCCTCAGGCGTTCGAAGCGGTCAGCGTTTCGGATGAAGCCAAAGCCGCCAGCGATGGCCTCGCCAGCCTGACGCCGCAGCAGTTCCGGGTGTTGACCATGGTCTGCGAAGGGTTGCTGAACAAGCAGATCGCCTACGAGCTGAGCGTGTCCGAAGCGACCATCAAGGCCCACGTCACGGCGATTTTTCGCAAGTTGAACGTGCGGACCCGGACGCAGGCAGCTTTACTGCTGCAACAACTTGAGTCAATTCCGAGCCAGTAAGCACTGGCGTCTTCACGCTTTTTTGACTTTCGTTGATCTAGCTTCCCCACTTCCTTTCGGTCGGTTATCTACTTTATGTCACCTTTCAAGGGCCAGACGGGCCTGAAACGCATCCTCAACGCTTCCGGTTACTCGCTGGACGGCTTGCGCGCCGCCTTCACCGGCGAAGCGGCTTTCCGCCAACTGGTGCTGCTCAACGTGGTGCTGATTCCGCTGACGTTTTTCCTCAATGTCAGCCGGGTCGAGCAGGCGCTGCTGATCGCCGTGTGCCTGCTGGCGCTGATCGTCGAGCTGTTGAATTCGGCGGTGGAGGCGGCCATCGACCGCATCTCGCTGGAGTTGCACCCGCTGTCCAAGAACGCCAAGGACATGGGCAGTGCCGCGCAATTCGTGGCACTGAGCATGATTGCCCTGGTGTGGGCGGTGATTCTGCTTTAAGCGATGCTCGGCAGAACGATCTCGTCGCTGCGCTGCACCCCGGCGGTGAAGGCGCGGCACAGATCGAGGAATTCGCGCATGGCGGAGGTCTGGTACTTCTGCTTGTGCCAGATAAAGTAGAACTGTCGGGCCAGATCCAGATCCGGCGTCTCCACCGGCACCAGGCTGCCGCGGCGGAAGGCGTCACGCAGCGCCAGACGCGAAATACAGCCAATCCCCAGACCTGATTCCACCGCGCGTTTGATCGCTTCGGTGTGCTCCAGCTCCAGCCGGATATTCAACGCGCTACGGTGATGCCGCATCGCCTGATCGAACGTCAGGCGCGTCCCCGAACCCTGTTCTCGCAGAATCCACGCTTCGTGCGTCAACTCTTCCATGGTCGCGCTGCCGCGCTTGGCCAACGGATGCTGCGGGGCGCAGAACACCACCAGTTCATCCTCGACCCAGCTCTGTACTTCGATGTCCGGGTGGCTGCAATCGCCTTCGATTAGACCCAGATCAATTTCGTAATGAGCCACTTGTTGCACGATATTGGCAGTGTTTTGCACATGCAGCTTCACCTGGCTTTCGGGGTGGCGCTGCATGAAACCGCCGATCAGCAGGGTCGCCAGGTAATTGCCAATGGTCAGGGTTGCGCCCACCGACAGCGAGCCGAAACCGGATTTGCCGTTGAGCAGGTCTTCGATTTCCTTGGCCTGATCGAGCATGGCCACCGCTTGCGGCAACAACTGTTTGCCGAGGGCGTTGAGGCTCAGGCGTTTGCCGGCGCGATCGAACAGCTGGCAGCTGGACTGACGCTCCAGTTCGGTGATGGAGGTGCTGGCGGCCGATTGCGACAGGTTGAGCAGACCCGCAGCACGGGACACGCTTTCCTGCTGGGCGACAGCGACGAAGACTTGCAGTTGACGAAGAGTAAATCGCATATCGATATAACCGATAACCCTTATCTTAATAATCCAGTTAACAGATATTGTCGGCGCTATTAGAATGCGATGCAATTGCGCACCGTCGGCATTCTTCAACACGAGCCGGGCAGGCGCAGATCAATCTCCAGGAGTCCCACGTACATGAGCAACATGAACCACGAGCGTGTCCTCAGTGTTCATCACTGGAACGACACTCTGTTCAGCTTCAAGTGCACCCGCGATCCGGGCCTGCGCTTCGAGAACGGTCAGTTCGTGATGATCGGCCTGCAACAGCCAAACGGCCGCCCGCTTATGCGCGCTTACTCGATCGCCAGCCCGAACTGGGAAGAGCATCTCGAGTTCTTCAGCATCAAGGTTCAGGACGGTCCGCTGACCTCCCAGCTGCAGCACCTGAAGGAAGGCGACGAGATCATCATCTCGAAGAAACCGACCGGCACCCTGGTGCTGGACGACCTGAACCCGGGCAAGCACCTGTACCTGCTGAGCACCGGCACCGGTCTGGCGCCGTTCATGAGCGTGATCCAGGACCCGGAAACCTACGAGCGCTTCGAAAAAGTGATCCTGGTTCACGGTGTTCGTTACGTCAACGAAGTCGCCTACCGCGAATTCATCACCGAGCACCTGCCGCAGAACGAGTTCTTCGGCGAGGCGCTGCGTGACAAGCTGATCTACTACCCGACCGTGACTCGCGAGCCGTTCGAGAATCAGGGCCGTCTGACCGACCTGATGCGCAGCGGCAAGCTGTTCAGCGACATCGGCCTGCCACCGATCAACCCGCAGGACGACCGCGCGATGATCTGCGGCAGCCCGAGCATGCTCGACGAGACCAGCGAAGTGCTCGACAGCTTCGGCCTGAAGATCTCGGCGCGGATGCGCGAGCCGGGTGACTACCTGATCGAGCGCGCATTCGTCGAGAAGTAATCCCGACGATGCCAAAGAAAAGCCCGCGTTGCCTGAGAAGGCAACGCGGGCTTTTTCGTTTTCGCGATTCAGTCAGCGGCGGGGATGACTTCCAGGACGCGGATCTGCTCAGGCACAGGGTAATGCCAGCGCACATCCAGATCCCAGAACTGCGCGCCGTATTCGCGCTCTGGCGCGGGCGTCTGATACGCCGGACGCGGATCCTGAGCCAGGCACTGCTCGATCAGCTCGACCAGCGGCTCGGCCAGGCGCTGAGCGTGCGTGTGCGCCTGTTGCAGCGCCGTGTCCGTCCACTGCACGTCGATCAGTTGCGGCGCGGCACTGGCGATGCTGTTGGAGGCGTCAGCAATGATGTCGGCGTACGGCACATAGGGTTTGATGTCGAGAATCGGCGTGCCGTCCAGCAAGTCGATGCCGGAAATGAACAGGCGATTGGCCTCGACCTTGTCAAGCTTCACCACCGACTGGCCGATGCCGTTCGGCCGGTGCGTGGCGCGGGTGGCGAACACGCCCATCGACTTGTTGCCTCCGAGGCGCGGAGGGCGGACTTTGAGTCGCGGCTTGTCTTCCAGCGCCTGATGGAACAGGAACAGCAACCAGATATGACTGACCTGCTCCAATCCTTGCACCGCATCGCCCTGATCGAACGGTGCCACCAGTTCCAGCACGCCACGGGCGGCGGGGGCCAGTTGCGGCTGGCGCGGGATGGCGAACTTCTCCTTGAAGCAGGAGCGGACAAAGCCGATGGGGGAGACGCTGTAAGTCATGGTGTGCATTCGAAGCGGAGCAGGGCGGGCATGATAACCCGGCAGGCTTCAAGTCTGGTGCTGGCAGAACTGGCGCCATCGCTGGCAAGCCAGCTCCCACAGGTTTTGTGGTGTACACAAATCCTGCTGACACTCGAGATCTCTGTGGGAGCTGGCTTGCCAGCGATAGCCGCACCGCCGATATCAGAGGCTAAACCCGCCATCCAGCGGAATGATATTCCCGGTCATGTACGCCCCGGCGGTACTCGCCAGGCTGATCGCCAGCGCCGCCATCTCTTCCTCGCGGCCCCAACGTTTCATGGGGATCAGCGCAGTGTCTTCGGCCAGCGCCTGTTGATCGCTGCCGATGTGCTGGGTCATCTTGCTCGGAAAGCGCCCCGGTGCGATGACGTTGACGTTGATGTGCTGACTCACAAGCTCCCGGGCGAGAATCCGCGACAACTGATGCAGGGCGGCCTTGCTCGGCCCGTAAGCGTAGGCCTGTTCACCGAAGGAAGAGATCCCCGCCACCGAACCAATATTGATGATCCGCGCCGGATTGGCCGCCGACCCGGATTGGCGCAGCAACGGCAGAAATTGCTGGATGCAACTGAACACCGAGGTCACGTTGAGCTGCATGACTTTCTCCCAGCCCTTCACCGGGTAGCTCTCCAGCGGCGCGCCCCAGGTGGTGCCGGCATTGTTCACCAGAATGTCCAGATGAGTGATCTGTTCGCCCAATCGCGCGGCCAGCTCTTTCACGCCTTCTTCCGTCGCCAGATTCGCCGCCACGCCATGACACGTGCCCAGGGCACTGAGTTCTTCAGCGGTTTGATGACAGGCTTCAGCGTCGCGGGAGCAGACATACACGCGGGCCCCGGCCTCGACAAAGGCCTTGGCGATCATTTTGCCGATACCACGGGTGCCGCCGGTCACCAGGGCGGTGCGGCCTTGCAGGGAGAAATACGGGTGCATGGCGAATCCTGAGGGCTAGGGTTCAGTACACCCTAGTCGCCGGCCGCGAAAAGCGGAGCCACTATTTTTGGAAGGAATGGAGGAGCATGCATGAAAACGGCGACCGAAGTCGCCGTGATCGAATGGGTCAACCGCGAACGCGCAGGGTCAGGCCCTTGAGGAAATTGCGCAGCAACTGATCGCCGCACGGGCGGTAGTTGGTGTGGCCGACCTTTCGGAACAGCGCGCTCAGCTCAGGCTTGGACACCGGGAACTCGGCAGCCTTGAGGATCGCGTGCATGTCGTCTTCTTTCAGTTCGAAGGCCACGCGCAGCTTTTTCAGGATGATGTTGTTGGTCACCGGCAATTCGATCGGCAGCGGCGGACGGCTTTCGTCCTTGCCACGCTTGAAGATCACCAGGCCGTCGAGGAAGTGCGCGATGACTTCGTCCGGGCAGCGCACGAAACCTTCTTCGTCTTCTTCTTTCTTGTCGAGGTACGTCACGACATCGGCAAGCGTGACGTCCAGGCCGCCGAGTTTGATGATCTCGACCACTTTCTTGTCGCTGATGTCGAGCATGTAGCGCACGCTGCGCAGAACGTCGTTGTGAACCATGTGTGCAATCCTGATTGTTCGCTGTGGGCATCGCGCGGGCGCAACGCCGGAAATGTAGGGTGGCTTGCGAGCCTTAGAATTTCTCTTTACCGGACAGGTAGCGCCACTGGCCGACCGGCACTTTGCCGATGGACACACCGCCGATGCGGATGCGGCGAATGCCGATGACCTTCAGGCCGACCGCTTCGCAGAACTGGGCGATGATCCCCGGCTGCGGGTTCTTCATGGCGAAGCGCAGGCGGTTTTCGTTCTGCCAGCTGGCCTTGACCGGCGGCAGCTCCTTGCCCTTGTGGGTGAGGCCGTGCTGCAGACGGTTGAGGCCGTGGGCAACCATGTCGCCTTCGACTTCGACCACGTATTCCTGCTCGATCTTGGCCGCGTCGGCGGTGAGCTTGCGCAATACCTTCCAGTCCTGGGTGAACACCAGCAGGCCGCTGGCCTTGGGTTGCAGGTCGGCGCTGGCGGTCAGGCGCAGGAAATGCCCGCGCAGCGGACGCTTGCCGTAGCGGTGTTCTTCGCTGAGGGTGTCGGCGTTCAGCGACTGCATGGCGCTGTCGACATCCATGCCCGCCGGCACGTTGAGCAGGATGGTCACCGGCTCCGGCGCGGTGGCCTTGGCGTCCTTGTCGAGTTCGACCTTTTGGTCGCCGACCTTGAACTGCGGCTCGTCGATGACTTCGCCGTCCACGGTGACCCAGCCGCCCTCGATGAACAGCTCGGCCTCCCGGCGGGAGCAACCGACCAGCTCGATGAGGCGTTTGGAGAGGCGAATCGGGTCAGTCATGACAGGGGCCGTAACAAAAAAGGGGTGGTCATTGTACCTGCCTGGGGCCGGTTAAGCCCGATTGCATTTGCGCCGTGTGGCTTTTAGCCGCGTACCGCGCGCTGCTCCGGTTGTTTCAGACGCATGTGCAACAGCGGATACGGCTGGCCCATGCCATCGACTTCCGAGCGGCCGATCACCTCGAACCCTTGCTTGAAGTAAAACCCCAGGGCCTGCGGGTTCTGTTCGTTGACGTCCAGTTCGTCGGCGTTCAGGTGTTCCATCGCGTACTTCAGCAGTTTCTTGCCAAGGCCCTGACCGCGATGGGCCGGGTCGATGAACAGCATTTCGATCTTGCCCGCCGCAACCCCGGCAAACCCGGTGATGCGCTGATGGCTGTCCCGGGTGCAGATCAGCATCACCGCATCGAGGTAGCGGGTCAGCACCAGATTCTTCAGCAGCTCGATGTAGGATTCCGGCAGGAAATCATGAGTCGCGCGGACCGAGGCCTCCCAGACCCGGGTCAGTTCCTGATAATCGCTGAGTTTCGGCGTGTGGATGACCGAGTGGTGACGCATGCCCGATAGCCTCTTTGTCATGGATGAGGGAGTCCTTCCCACCCCAAACGATAGCCGTAAAAAAGCCCCGCATCTCGTAAAAGAGAGCGGGGCTTTCTGTATTTTTCGCGCTTAGATCTGTTCGGCCCAGAGGTCGTATTCGTCGGCGTCGGTCACCTTGCACCAGACCTTGTCGCCCGGCTTGAGGTTGCTGCCGTTGTCGATGAACACGTTGCCGTCGATTTCCGGGGCATCGAAGAAGCAGCGGCCGACCGCGCCTTGCTCGTCGACTTCGTCCACCAGCACTTCGATTTCACGGCCGATGCGCATTTGCAGGCGCGCCGAGCTGATGGCCTGCTGGTGCGCCATGAAGCGTTCCCAGCGATCCTGCTTGACGTCGTCAGGGACGATGTCGAGGTTCAGGTCATTGGCTGGCGCGCCTTCGACCGGCGAGTACTGGAAGCAGCCGACGCGGTCGAGCTGGGCTTCGGTCAGCCAGTCCAGCAGGTACTGGAAGTCTTCTTCGGTTTCGCCGGGGAAGCCGACGATGAAGGTCGAACGGATGATCAGGTCCGGGCAGATTTCGCGCCAGTTCTTGATCCGCGCCAGAGTCTTGTCTTCGAACGCCGGGCGTTTCATCGACTTCAGGACTTTCGGGCTGGCGTGCTGGAACGGGATGTCCAGGTACGGCAGGATCTTGCCGGCGGCCATCAGCGGGATCAACTCGTCGACGTGCGGGTACGGGTAAACGTAGTGCAGACGGACCCAGACGCCGAGGGTGCTCAGCGCTTCGCACAGTTCGGTCATGCGGGTTTTCACCGGCGCGCCGTTCCAGAAACCGGTGCGGTATTTGACGTCAACGCCGTAGGCGCTGGTGTCCTGGGAAATCACCAGCAGTTCCTTCACGCCGGACTTGACCAGACGCTGGGCTTCGTCGAGCACATCACCGACCGGGCGGCTGACCAGTTTGCCGCGCATCGACGGGATGATGCAGAAGCTGCAGCTGTGGTTGCAGCCTTCGGAAATCTTCAGGTACGCGTAGTGACGCGGGGTCAGCTTGATGCCTTGCGGCGGCACCAGGTCGATCAGCGGGTTGTGATCCTGCTTCGGCGGCACGACTTCGTGCACCGCGTTGACCACTTGCTCGTATTGCTGCGGACCGGTGACGGCCAGCACGCTCGGGTGCACGTCACGGATGTTGCCTTCTTCCACGCCCATGCAGCCGGTCACGATGACCTTGCCGTTTTCCTTGATCGCTTCACCGATGACTTCCAGCGATTCGGCCTTGGCCGAGTCGATGAAGCCGCAGGTGTTGACCACGACCACGTCGGCGTCCTGATAGGTGGACACCACGTCATAGCCTTCCATGCGCAGCTGGGTCAGGATGCGCTCGGAGTCGACCAGTGCTTTCGGGCAACCCAGAGAAACGAAGCCAACCTTTGGATTGGCCGGCGCAGGAGTGGTGGACATGTCTAACCTCGGTGTTTTGTGACGTCGCTTGCCTGATGGCAGAAGCCGACGGACGGGCGCTTGAACTGCGCCTCTGATCAAAAAGTGCGCAATTCTAGCGACGAGCAGCGCACTTGACCAGCTTTATGCAGGGAAATACGACGAGTGCTGCGCTATGCTTCGCGCCGTTGCGCTTTACTGAATTTTTACAGTCAAGAAAACGTCTGTTACAGGGCGTAAAAACGCGCATGCTGCACACAAAGCATAGTGCTTCATATAAGAAGCCGGTCTGGGAATCAGGAGTGTTGGATGGGTCAGGCAAGTAGTCACGCGGCGGGCGCCGAAGGTTCGGCCACCAAGCCGCTGAGCATGCTGGTCGCGGCGGTCGGGGTAGTTTACGGCGACATCGGCACGAGCCCGTTGTACACCCTCAAAGAAGTGTTTTCCGGCGCTTACGGTGTGCCCGTCAATCACGACGGGGTGCTCGGCATTCTGTCGCTGATTTTCTGGTCGCTGATCTGGGTCGTTTCAATCAAATACATGATGTTCGTCCTGCGCGCCGACAACCAGGGCGAAGGCGGGATCATGGCGCTCACCGCGCTGGCGCGGCGGGCAGCGGCGGGGCGCAAGCGGTTGCGCACGTTGCTGGTGGTCTGCGGGCTGATCGGCGCGGCGCTGTTCTATGGCGACAGCATGATCACTCCAGCGATTTCCGTGCTCTCGGCTATCGAGGGTCTGGGCCTGGCCTTTGACGGCATCGACCACTGGGTGGTGCCGCTGTCGCTGGTGGTGCTGGTGGCGCTGTTTCTGATCCAGAAGCACGGCACGGCGCGGATCGGCATTCTGTTCGGGCCGATCATGGTCACCTGGTTCCTGGTCCTCGGCGCCCTCGGCGTGTACGGCATCAGCCACACCCCGGAAGTGCTGCATGCGATGAACCCGGCGTGGGCGGTGCGGTTCTTTACCGTTCATCCGGGCATGGGCGTGGCGATCCTCGGCGCGGTGGTGCTGGCGCTGACCGGTGCCGAAGCGCTGTACGCCGACATGGGCCACTTCGGTCGCAAGCCGATTGCCCGGGCGTGGTTCCTGCTGGTGCTGCCGGCACTGGTGCTCAACTACTTCGGTCAGGGCGCCTTGCTGCTGGACAATCCGGAAGCAGCGCGCAACCCGTTTTATCTGCTGGCCCCGAGCTGGGCGTTGATTCCGCTGGTCGGTCTGTCGACCCTGGCCACGGTGATCGCCTCCCAGGCGGTGATTTCCGGCGCGTTCTCCCTGACCCGTCAGGCGATCCAGCTCGGTTACATCCCGCGCATGTACATCCAGCACACCTCGAGCGACGAGCAGGGCCAGATCTACATCGGGGCCGTGAACTGGTCGCTGATGGTCGGCGTCGTCTTGCTGGTGATCGGCTTCGAATCCTCCGGCGCCCTGGCCTCGGCCTACGGCGTGGCGGTGACCGGCACGATGCTGATGACCACGATTCTGGTCTCGGCAGTCATGTTGCTGCTGTGGAAATGGCCACCGATTCTGGCGGTGCCGGTGCTGCTCGGCTTCCTGCTGGTGGACGGTCTGTACTTCGCCGCCAACGTGCCGAAGATCGTCCAGGGCGGTGCCTTCCCGGTGATCGCCGGTATCGCGCTGTTTGTGCTGATGACTACCTGGAAACGCGGCAAGCAACTGCTGGTCGAGCGCCTGGACGAAGGCGCGCTGCCGCTGCCGATCTTCATCAGCAGCATCCGCGTCCAGCCGCCGCACCGCGTGCAGGGCACCGCCGTGTTCCTCACCGCCCGCTCCGACGCGGTGCCGCACGCGCTATTGCACAACCTGCTGCACAACCAGGTCTTGCACGAACAAGTGGTGCTGCTGACGGTGGTCTACGAAGACATCCCGCGCGTCCCGCCATCCCGACGCTTCGAAGTCGAAGCCCACGGCGAAGGCTTCTTCCGGGTGATCCTGCACTTCGGCTTCACTGACGAACCGGACGTGCCGCAGGCACTGAAGCTGTGCCATCTGGACGACCTGGACTTCAGCCCGATGCGCACCACCTACTTCCTCAGCCGCGAAACGGTCATCGCCTCGAAACTCGAAGGCATGGCCCGTTGGCGTGAGGCGCTGTTTGCGTTCATGTTGAAGAATGCCAACGGGAATTTGCGATTCTTCAATCTGCCGCTGAACAGGGTGATTGAGTTGGGGACGCAGGTGGAGATGTAATTCCGCGCCTCAACTGAAAAGCCCCCGTCAGCTTTGTGGCTGGCGGGGGCTTTTTTGTGCGCGTCCGGTTTATCAGTGCTTGGTCGGATAGTGGAAACAGCAAGTTGCACTATGTTTAATTCAGCACAATACTCTGTGCATTAACGTACGCATCAGCATGTGAGTGAGAGGTGATTATGACGGCATTATTAGAGCGTGCTGACCAGGCTATTTCCGTGACTGCCATGGTCAGGAGCTTCAGCGCGAAGCTCAAGGAGATTTCCAGTCGTGCCACTGAGCGTCTGGTCATCTTCAAGGACAATCAACCGGCAGCGGTCATCATCAACGTGCAGGCCTATCAGGAAATGCTGGATGAACTTGAGAACCTTCGCATCGAAGCGGCAGCCCGTGAGCGCCTGAACAATTTTGATCAGACCAAGGCTGTCAGCCATGAGGATATGCGGGCAAGGTACGCCCGGAAGGATTAAGGGGGCGCTGGATGGTTTGGGGAGTGATTTATCATCCGGAAGTCCAAGGGGATCTTGATCAACTGGGATCAGCAGCTGCCAACCGGATACTGGATGTGATCGAAGAACGGATCATCCACGGCGAGCCGGACAAAAGTGGCAAGCCTCTGAGAGCCAGTCTTGCGGGGTGCAGACGAATTCGAACGGGCGACACGCGAATCGTTTATCGAGTCGATGGCCGGGCCATCCAGGTGTTGATCGTTGCGGTGGGTGCTCGACGTGACGAAGAGGTGTATGGCGCTGCTGAAAGGCGCCTCTGAACAATAAGCCCCCGTCAGTTTTGCGACTGGCGGGGGCTTTTTCGTTTCTGCGTATCCCGTCGAAAAACAGCGCAATAGGGCGGCAAAGTGCCCAAACACGAGATTAGGAGTTTGCCTACAAGGTATGCGGACGTCATCTGATATTGCGACACCGGTCGGCGGAACTAAGGTGACGAGCAATTTCAGGGACAGTGGATTTTGTGTGGGCGCCACAGCAAGTGAGGCCGAACAAAGGGCTTGACGATCAGATATTTTGAATGAGACAAGTGTCCACGTTTTATGGAATGTGGACACTTGGGGTTTTAGGCTTCATGAAGAGTCAAGACATTTTGCTTTTGTTCAAGATGGCCAGCCTTCACGCTCAGGAGGAAAACCTCCTTGGTGTAATGGAGTCAGAGTCGAATTCGAACAGGGTTGAGGAGCTGTTGAAGCCCTATGCGGTCAGCCAAATGACCGCAGGTGGGCGGGTGGGGCAGCCATTGGTCACTTACTCCACTGACGGTGAAGATACTGTATTCCGTCGACAGGATTTCGATTCGCCCTTGAACGATGAGGCAGGATGGGAAGGGTGGTCGGAGCCTGTGGCTGTTCCACCCGTGGCAAGCTGGAGTGAGGGTTACTCGTTGCGTGCGTTGTCTGCTGCTCTCGGGCTAAGCAAAAGCGAGGTATCAAACTCCCTCGCCAGATGTCGTGAGTCCGGTCTGCTCACCAATGACTATGACACGGGGCTTGCGAAGGTTAATCGGCGGCAGCTACTAAGCATCACCGAGCACGCTCTGAAGTATTTTTTCCCTGTAAAGCCCGGTGCAATGGTTCGCGGTATCCCGACGGGTTTCGCAGCACCGGCACTGTCCAAAAGCATCAAAAGTGCTGGTGGACTGATTCCGGTCTGGCCAGATGCACTTGGAACGGAGCGTGGTCAGGCAATAGAGCCGCTCTACAAGACAGTGCCGGAAGCGGTGAAGAAGGACAGGATTCTTTACCACTATCTTGCGCTTGCTGATGCGATCCGCCTTGGAGGCCCGCGAGAGTGTGGCGTAGCGGTCAACATTCTCAAAGCAGGGATGGGACTGAAATAACATGTCATCAAACGCGGATCACAACTACGAGCTAATAGAGTTTGTCGCCGAAGGTTTGGGAGAGGCGTTTCTCGCAGAGGTTGCGTTTGTCGGAGGTTGCACCACAGCCATGCTGGTAACTGATGCTGTTGTGCTGGACGACATTCGTTTCACCGATGACGTTGACCTGGTGATCGAGCTGGCAGGCATTGGCGCCTGGCAGCAGCTTACCGAACGGTTGTCGGCCAGGAATTTCAAGATTACCGGCGAGGATGAAGTCAACTGTCGTTTCCGCTTCAACGATATCGTCGTTGATGTGATGCCATCTGATCCCGATGTTCTCGGGTATACCAACCGCTGGTTTGTAGAGGGGTTGGCACGGGCTGATAAATTTACGTTGCCCAGCGGTACCGTCATCCAGATATTCAAACCGACCTATTTTCTCGCGACAAAACTGGAAGCCTTCAGCGGTCGTGGCGGTGGCGATCCATACCATAAAGATGTCGAAGACATCATTATCTTGATCGATGGACGTCCAGAGCTTTTAGAAGAGGTTCGGCAAACGGAGTCCGAGCTCAAGGAGTTCATCACGACTGGAGTTCGAGCACTCAGGGAGCTCGGTGGTATCGACTATGTGATTGAAAGCTCTGGTTCAGTACAAGCCAATCCGGGAAGAGGGCAAATCATTCATGGGCGCATGAAAGAACTGGGCAGCGCATGAAATACCACGCCAGATCGGTAACGGGGCGAGCCAGGAAAACCAATCATGACTTTGCCGGAGCGCTCTGTGATAGAGAACGCGGTGTTTTTGTTATCACTGACGGTACCTCAAGGGTTGGCAGTGGCCAGTTGGCTGAGTCCTTTGTGAAAGGTGTTTTAGCGGTCTGGTCAAAATACTTTGATCAGGGCCTCGATATCACTGAGTACGGAGCTGTTGAACAGCTACTCATTTCTATGCTGGCCGACCTCTACCCCGTTTTGTTTGCGAGCGAGGCGGGCGCCACTTGTTATGTGGTGGGTGTCGCTGCTCATGGCAAACTCACGCTCGCGTATGAGGGTGATTGTTCGTGCGGTGTTGTGACGTCGGCAGGCGCGATCGAATGGATTACGTCGCCGCACTGTAAGGCCAACTGGAGGCGTGATCGTTCCCACTCCGAGCTGGCGCAAGATCCCGCTCGGCACCGGGTGACTCGATGCTTGAAGGTGAGTCGCGCGCCGAAACCTGACTTCGTGTTTCACCCATTGGCCTTAAAGGAGCGGCTGGTGTTTGCAACCGATGGCTTTTGGGCGGAGCTAACCGAGTCGCAGCAAAGCAGCTTGTTAGAATCGCCGGATGGCAGCTGTATCGAGGTTGAAGATGACATCACATGGATAGATGTTCAGCTCTAGTCTTGGCATCGATACAAGGTTTGACTGGCAGGAAGTGCTTCAAGTTTGCGTAAAAAAGCCCCCGCAACCCTAAGGTTGCGGGGGCTTTTCGTTGGTGCGCTTCAGATCACTCTTCCGCCACCTGCGCCGTGTTCTGACGCTTCTCGATCAGATCCACCAGGCGCTTGGCCAGCGCCGGGTAGTTCTCGTCGAAGTGGTGGCCGCCAGGCAGTTTCACTGCTTCGCCCACCGCCGTCTTGTCGGTGCAGCCGCTTTCATCTGTCTCTTCTTCACCGTAGATGCACACGACCTTGGCCGGTGGCAGCTTGGCCATTTCGGGGCCGGTGGCGGCTTCTTTGCCGGCGTTGCCGAGCCAGCCTTCGACTTCGATTTCGAAGCTGCCGGTGCGGGCGAAGGCCAGCAGGATGATTGCGTCGACGCGCTGCTGCTCGGTTTCCGGCAGGCGGTTGTAGATGGCCGGCAGGACGTCGGCGCCGAACGAGTAGCCGGTCAGGATGAAGCGTTTGGTGCCCCATTTCTGGCGGTAGTGCTGCATCAGTTCGGTCAGGTCCAGGGCGCTCTGTTCCGGGCTCTTGTGCTGCCAGTAGTAACGCAGGGTGTCGATGCCGACGACCGGGTAGCCGATCTTGGCCATTTCACCGGCCACGTCGCGGTCCAGATCGCGCCAGCCGCCGTCACCGGACAGGAACAGGGTTACGGTGTCCTTGGCCTGGCCGGCCGGGACTTCCACGACTGGAATCTGCAGACCGCCGTTGGCCTTGTCGCCGCCGACGAGGATCTTGCGCAGTTCGTTGTTCAGCACTTGCGGCAGGTTGATGTCGTAGTCGCTGATGCTGGTTTCAGCGTTCGGTTGATCGCGCACGAAACCGGCGCTGGTGTCGTCCGGGTTGTCGTTCCACGCCACCAGCCAGTGGCCGTGGGCGGCGGACTTCGGCAGCAGGTGGGTGCAGCCGGGTTTTTCCAGGGCCAGGTCGACGGAGACGGCCTGAGCCTTGTCGTCTTTCTGCTCGGACAACCAGCGCCATGCCAGCACGGCGCCGGGGCCGATGCCGCTGACCAGCGTCGCCGGGCCGTTCAGTTCGCGCAGGCCGGCTTGCAGGGCGCGGCTTTGCAGCAGGCAATCCTTGGGCAGGATCACCTGAACGATCTGCGCCGAAGCGCTGCGGCTCAGGGTGCTCAGTTGCTTGTCGCTGAGTTTCTGGTCGTCGTTGACCGCCACCAGCACCTGCGCCTTGGGCTTGGTGCCGGGGATGACCCGGGTCATGGCGGCGCCATCGGCCGGGGTGAGCTGTTCAAGGGTCGGTTCCGGTGCCGGGCGTTTGAGGTACCAGAAACCGCCACCGGCAATCGCGGCCAGCACCAGCAGTGCGACCAGGATGTACTTCAGGGAGCGTTGAATCATCAGCGTTTCACCAATCCAGTCAAGCCGCCCGCGATCAGGGCAGCAGTGTCGGCCAGCGCCACCAGCGGATCGAGTCCGGCGGGCACGGCCATATAACGGGGTTCCCAGTCAGGCTGGAACTTGTCTTTGAAGCGGCGCAAGCCTTGGAAGTTGTACAGCTGCTCACCACGGCGGAAAACCATCGAGCCCAGACGCTGGGTCAGCGGTGCCCCGCGCCGGGGTTGCAACCCCGACAGCGGCACCATGCCCAGGCTGAAGCGCGCGTATCCGTGACTCTTATAGTGTTGAATCAGACCGACCATCATGAATTCCATGGTCAGCTTGGGGGCGTCCGGGTGCGCGCGCATCAGGTCGAGACTGGCCAGGTCATGGCTGTAGGTCTCGAGCAAGTTGGCGAACGCCACCGGGCGGCCTTCGAAGCGAATTACCGCGATGCGGAAATGCTTCAGGTAATCATCGCTGAAACGGCCGAGGGAGAAGCCTTTCTCGCGCACGTTCTTGCCGGTCAGCCAGGCATCGGAAATCACCTTGAGCTCATCCATCGGCGCCTGGCCCGGCTCATGGATCTCCAGCGACAGACCATCGCGGGTGCCACGGTTCCAGGTGTAGCGCAGGTCCTTCATCTCCTTGCCCTTGGCTTCCAGGTCAAAGCGATGCAGATCGACCCGGGCTTCTTCGCCCAGCTTGATCGCGGTCAGGCCGATGTCCATGTAGTACGGCAGGTTCTCGGCACGCACCTGATAGAACACCGGGCGGGCGTGATGGATGTCGCACAGGTCGCGGAACTGCCAGATCATCTCGGCCCGTTGCTGGCCGGGGCCGATCGGGTCGTACAGGGCCACCAGGCTGCGGCCGCGACGGGCGTACATCAGGAAGGCTTCGTCGTTGGGATGAAACAGCAGCGCCTTGTCGCCGGTCAGGGCCAGGCCACCGTCCGGTTGCGAGGAGGCCATCAGAATCTTCGAGGCGCGTTCCAGCTCATCGGGTGTCGGCAGATGGATCACCGGGCGAGCGGTACGCAGCAGCCAGGTCAGGGCGATCACCAGCAGCAACACGGCGGCGCCGAGCAGCGAGCGCAGGCCGCGCGGTGCGTCGGCGTCTAGGGTGAACTGCCACCACAGTTGATGGCTGTACGGAACGTCCTGATACGCGAACAGCAAAAGCCAGGTCGAAGCGCCGAGTACGCACAGGCTGGCCACCAGATACAGCGGCGAGAACGGCAGTTCGGTCAGACGGCTCGGGCGGTAGAACGAACGGCGGAATACCCCCAGCAGCGCGGCGGTGAGGGTCATCAGGGTCGCTTCTTCCCAGTCGAAACCCTTGAGCAGCGAGAGCAGGGCGCCCACCAGCAACAGAATGGTGGTCAGCATCCACGCCGCCGACAACCGGCGACGCAGGCCCTGAGCGAGCATCAGGCACAACACGCCGATCAGGCTGGCGCCAAAGTGCGAGGCGTCGACCAGACGGTGAGGAATCAGAAAACCGATGTGTTCCAGACGGGTGTCGATCTCTGGCGTTGCGCCGGAAAACAGCAGCACCACGCCGGACAGGAACACCAGCACCGCGAGAATCGGTGCTGCCAGACCGGAAGCTGCACGCATGGTCTGCGACTGAAACAGGCGCTGGCCTTCGTTGAGCAGCAACAGCACGCAGGCCACCAGCAGCGGCAGCACCACATAGATCAAACGATAGAGGAGCAGGGCGGCAGCCAGTGGCGCGGCACCGAGTTTGTCGGCGAACGCCGCGAGCAGAATCGCTTCGAAGACACCCACACCACCCGGAACGTGGCTGAGTACGCCGGCCGCCAGCGCCAGCAGATAAACCAGCAGGAATGCACCGAAGGGCGGCGCTTCCGGTAGCAACAGATAAAGGACGGTTGCAGCGGCTGCGACGTCGAGGGCGGTGATGACCAGTTGCAGGAACGTCAGACGGCGACCCGGCAGGCGCAGGGTGCGACGACCGGCCCGGACCAGCAGGTTGTCCGGATAAGGTTGTTCCGGCAGGCGACGGCGATAGATGCCAATGGCCAGGATCGCGCCGAGCAGCAGCACCACGCCGGCAATCGTCCCCAACAAGGTTTCGGACAGACCCAGTGCCTGTGAGGCGGCGGGCAGGTTGCTCAGGGTCGCAAGCGCGGCCAGCGGCGGCAGGGCGCAGCCCAGCGACAGGCTGGCGAACAGAGTCATGTGCGCGACTTCGGACGCGCCCAGGCCATGTCGTGCATATAGACGGTATCGCACCGAGCCGCCGGACAACATCGACAGGCCGATGGCATTGCCAATGGCAAACGCGGTGAAACCGCCCAGCGCCAGGGTTTTCGGTGCCAGCGTCACGCGGGCATAACGACTGGCCGACCATTCATAGCCGAGCAGAATAATGAAGCCGACGACTGTCGCACCGAGGGCACCGAGCAGGGCCGGCTTCGGCACGTCGAGAATCGAGTCGTGCAGTGCGTCGAGATCGAGTTCGCTGAGCAGATGGCGACAGGCAATCAGCGCGATGGCGAACAGCAGCAAAGTGACCGCCAGACCGATCGGTTGCCGGTATTTGCTGATCCGATCCAGCAGGCGCAGACGCTCAGGCTTGATCGTTGGGTTCGCTGTGACGGTGTCTTGTGAATCAGACGAGTTGGCGCGCATCAATCACCTCTTGGATTGTGCGCGACAGGATGGAGGTATCCAGCCAAGTTACCAATCCCTGTAGAAAAAAATAATCACAAAATACTACGCCTCTCACCGGGTATCGGCGAGGGCAGCTCCTGGATTGCAGACGCCGTGCCTGCGACTTCAAGCATAGTCGCAACCTGGCGGGTCTGAAGATCCTGAACGGTTCACTGCACAGTGACAGATCATTGTTGCGAAAGGACTTTTTCCACAGATACAAAAAAGGCCACTCTTTCGAGTAGCCTTTTTTGATGTTTGGTTGCGGGAGCCGGATTTGAACCGACGACCTTCGGGTTATGAGCCCGACGAGCTACCAGACTGCTCCATCCCGCGTCTGTGTGGCGGCATTCTACAGGCGAACGGCGGGGTGTCAACCGATAATCCCGAGAAGGGTCAAATAAGTGTGCAATCGCGGCAAACGGTCGCAGGTGACTGCTTAAGTTTCGGAATTGAAACGGATTCCTGTTTGCAGAGCGCCGTGCATCGTCGTGAAAAACAGACGCGCACAAAAAAGGCCAATCTTTCGATTGGCCTTTTCTGATGTTTGGTTGCGGGAGCCGGATTTGAACCGACGACCTTCGGGTTATGAGCCCGACGAGCTACCAGACTGCTCCATCCCGCGTCTGTGTGGCGGCATTCTACAGAGGAACGCCGGGGTGTCAACCTTCAATTCGGATAAAACCTCTTCAGCTTCAATCGGTTAGCGCTGACGGACGGTCTTTTCAGAGGCTGCAGGTCAGGCACAGCAAGGGTTTCAGCTCTATTGGAGGTTGGTTTTCGATTGAGAAAATAAATTCAAAGGTCGTTTCCTACAAACTGAAAAGAACATTCATACCACTGGTGCTATATACAGGTGTCAGTGAGATACTGCCGGTCCGGCTCGCCATGTTTCCTTTTCTGTCATGACTCAGCGAAAAATCATCCACGTCGACTGTGACTGTTTCTACGCCGCCATCGAGATGCGGGATGACCCGAGCCTCGCCGGCAAGCCGTTGGCGGTGGGTGGCTCGGCGGACAGGCGCGGGGTGATTGCCACCTGCAACTATGAGGCGCGGGCATACGGGGTTCGCTCGGCGATGTCGTCCGGACATGCCTTGAAGTTGTGTCCGGACCTGACCATCGTCAAGCCGCGAATGGACGCCTATCGCGAGGCGTCGAAGGAAATTCACACGATCTTCAGCGATTACACCGACCTCATCGAGCCGCTTTCGCTGGACGAGGCCTACCTCGACGTCTCGGACAGCGCGCATTTCGGCGGCAGCGCCACGCGGATCGCCCAGGACATTCGCCGCCGGGTTTCCAACCAGTTGCACATCACCGTCTCCGCCGGCGTGGCGCCGAACAAGTTTCTGGCCAAGATCGCCAGCGACTGGAAAAAGCCCAACGGCTTGTTCGTGATTACTCCGGATCAGGTCGAAGACTTTGTCAGTGGCCTGCCGGTGAGCAAGTTGCACGGGGTGGGCAAAGTCACGGCCGACAAGTTGAGCAAGCTCGGTATCAGTGACTGCCTGCAATTGCGCGAGTGGGACAAGCTGGCGCTGGTGCGGGAATTCGGCAGTTTCGGCGAGCGCTTGTGGAGTCTGGCCCGTGGGATCGATGAGCGGTTGGTGCACAACGACAGTCGCCGTCAGTCGATCAGTGTCGAAAACACCTACGACGTCGATCTGCCGGACCTGCGCAGTTGCCTCGACAAGCTCCCGGAACTGCTGGAAACCCTGAAAACCCGCATGGCGCGGATCGACAGCAGCTATCGGCCGGGCAAGCCGTTCGTCAAAGTGAAGTTTCACGATTTCACCCAGACCACGCTGGAGCAGGCCGGGGCAGGGCGGGATCTGGGCAGTTACCAGTTGATGCTGACGCAGGCGTTCAGCCGCGGTGGCAAGCCGGTACGGCTATTGGGAGTGGGCGTGCGGCTGGAGGATTTACGCGGCGGGTTCGAACAAATGGAGCTGTTCGAGCGATAGACGGACAAAAATATGCCCGAAGCAGGTTCGGGCATTTTTTCAGGGGGGTCAGTTCGGCCCCGGATCCGCCACCAGACGCCCCGCATCCCGGGTCAGGGACTTGAGGAATTCGGCCTGCAACTCAGGATCGTTGCGGGTCAGTTCGATCAGGCTTTGTTCCAGTTCACTGGCTTCTTCTTCCAGACCCAGTTCCGACAGACGCTTGACCCGGTGCACCCACTGGCTCACTTCGTCGTCTTCCAGATCGTCGTAGATCAGCCCGTGAGCTTCCAGCAACTTGCCGCGCAGGTGAGTGCTGATCGCCAGAGACGAATCGGAATGCACGTCATCCTTGCTGTCTTCGACGCTGATCTGCAGTTTGCCTACATGATTGAGGTCGTTTTCGGCGAACGGGCTGTCCAGCAGGTTCAGACGCAGCACGCCGTTGCGATCGGTGGTCATGTCGAAGGTCTGCTTGCCAGCCTTGACCTGAACCGGACGCTCGCTCCACGGCAGGCTCGAATATTCCGTGCGCTTGTCGCGCTGGACTTCGTCGATGCCGGCCAGGTTCTGTTGCGCGCGACCGTTGGATTGCACGTTCATGAACGGGTTGAGCCCGGCGAAACCGTAACTGAGCCAGTCACGTGTCACGCTGTCGGGCAGATTGCCGAGGGCAAACACGTTGGCCACGTTCGCGCCGACGCCGCCGACCACCGCCACCGCGCCCAGCGGAATCTCGTAGATCTCCCGCCATGGCTGGTAAGGCGTGTAACGGTCGTAATGGCGCGTGACCTCGAACTCGGTGACTTCGAAAGTCTTCTGCTCGTTGATCTTCACGCGCCGTTGCGGCAGCTCAAGCACCTTGGGCTCGCCGACATCGATCTGCAGGCTGTGATCGAGCAGTTTGCGCTCGACACGTTCCTCGTGCTCGCTGCGTTGTGACATGTGATTGGCACAGCCGCTGACCAGCAGGGTGCCGCACAGGGCGGCACCACCGAGGCCTAAGGTGTTTCGCTTGAACATGACGTCTCTATCTGGTTTCAGCGGCGGATACGGGCCTGAAGGAAGGACAGCACGTCGGCAACCGGCAGCGCTTGCGCCTGGCCTTCGGTACGGCTCTTGTATTCCAGGTTGCCTTCGGCGAGGCCGCGGTCGCTGACCACGATCCGGTGCGGAATGCCGATCAGCTCCATGTCCGCGAACTTGATGCCCGGGCTGGTTTTCTTGTCGCGGTCGTCCAGCAGCACTTCGAAGCCGGCCGCAGTCAGTTCCGCGTACAGCTTGTCGGTGGCTTCGCGCACCAGCTCGGTTTCATAGCGCAGCGGCACCAGGGCGATCTGGAACGGCGCCAGAGTGTCGCTCCAGATGATGCCGTTCTCGTCGTTGTTCTGCTCGATGGCGGCAGCCACCACGCGGGAAACGCCGATACCGTAGCAACCCATTTCCAGGGTCACCGGCTTGCCGTTCTCGCCCAGCACTTCGCACTTCATCGCCTTGCTGTACTTGTTGCCCAGCTGGAAGATGTGCCCGACTTCGATGCCGCGCTTGATTTCCAGGGTGCCCTTGCCGTCCGGGCTCGGGTCGCCGGCCACGACGTTGCGCAGGTCGGCCACGGTCGGAACCGGCAGATCACGCTCCCAGTTCACGCCGAAGTAGTGCTTGTCGTCGATGTTCGCACCGATGCCGAAGTCGCTCATCAGCTCGACCGAGCGGTCGATGATGATCGGCAGCGGCAGGTTCAGCGGGCCGAGGGAACCGGCGCCGGCGCCGATGGCGTCACGCAGTTCGGCATCGGAGGCCATGACCAGCGGGCTGGCAACGCCTGGCTGGTTGGCAGCCTTGATTTCGTTCAGCTCGTGGTCGCCACGGATGATCAGTGCAATCAGCTTGCCTTCTTCTTCGGCGTGCACGATCAGGGTCTTGATGGTCTTTTCAATCGGCAGATTGAATTTCTCCACCAGGGCCGCGATGGTCTTGGTGTCTGGCGTGTCGACCAGGCGCAGCTCTTCGCTTGGTGCGGCGCGCGAGGTTTCACGCGGCACGGCTTCGGCCTTCTCGATGTTCGCCGCGTAGTCGGAGCCGTTGCTGAAGACGATATCGTCTTCGCCGGACTCGGCCAGCACGTGGAACTCGTGGGAGCCGGCGCCACCGATCGAACCGTTGTCGGCTTCCACCGGACGGAACTTCAGGCCCAGGCGGGTGAAGATGTTGCAGTACGCTTCGTGCATGCGGTCGTAGGTGATCTGCAGCGACGCCTGATCCGCATGGAAGGAGTACGAGTCTTTCATGATGAATTCGCGACCGCGCATCAGGCCGAAGCGTGGACGGATTTCGTCACGGAATTTGGTCTGGATCTGGTACAGGTTGATCGGCAGCTGTTTGTAGCTGCTCAACTCGTTGCGCATCAGATCGGTGATCACTTCTTCGTGGGTCGGGCCCGCGCAGAAATCACGACCGTGGCGGTCTTTGATGCGCAGCAGCTCAGGGCCGTATTCTTCCCAGCGCCCCGATTCCTGCCACAGCTCGGCCGGTTGGGTGCTCGGCATCAACACTTCCAGAGAGCCGGCGGCGTTCATTTCTTCGCGAACGATGGCTTCCACCTTGCGCATCACTCGCAAGCCCATCGGCAGCCAGGTGTACAGGCCCGAGGCGAGTTTGCGGATCATGCCGGCGCGCAGCATCAGCTGATGGCTGATCACGACCGCGTCGGAAGGCGTTTCTTTCTGTGTGGCGAGCAAAAATTGACTGGTGCGCATGGTTGGCCGTTGTCGGTTGCTATGACTGGAAATGACGGAGCAGTGTAACGGCGAGATCCGCCGACGTACAGAAGTGCAGCCCCGGCGCAAACCCTCTCGCCGGGTGCGAGATGTCTTACGATTCCTCCACCACGGAGGTCGGTGCAGGTTCCGGCGTCGGCGTCGGGCCTTCGCGGCGGCTTTCCTGGAACCAGTGCAGGGCGATCAGCACCAGCGTCGGAACGCCGAGCAGCGCGGTGATCAGGAAGAAGTTGTGGTAACCGAATTTCTCCACCATCACCCCGGAGTAGCCGCCGATCAGACGCGGCAGCAGGAGCATGATCGAGCTGAGCAGGGCGTACTGGGTGGCGGAGAACTTCAGGTTGGTCAGGCTCGACAGGTAGGCGACGAACGCCGACGTGGCCAGGCCCGAACTGAAGTTGTCGAGGGAGATCGTCACCACCAGCATCTGCAGGTTCGGGCCCATGTCGGCCAGCATCAGGAACAGCAGGTTGGTGGCCGCCGACGCGGCGCCGCCGATGAGCAGGATCGGCAGGATGCCGAAGCGCACGATCAGCAGGCCGCCCATGCCGGCGCCGACGAGGGTCATGATCAGGCCGAATATCTTGCTGACGCTGGCGATCTGATCCTTGGTGAAACCCTGGTCGATGTAGAACACGTTGGCCATCACGCCCATCACCGTGTCGGACATCCGATACGTGGCGATCAGGCCGAGCAGCAGCAGCGCCTGCCAGCGGTAGCGCAGGATGAAATCGTTGACCGGCGTCAGCACTGGCGCCAGACCGCGACGCCCCATGGCCGAGAGGCACAGGCAGGTCAGCGTGGTGTAGAGAATCGCGCGCAGGAACGCCCGGTCTTCCAGGAGCAGGTCCAGCGGGCTCATGTCACCAAACAGCACGGCGGCGAAATCGGTGTTGTAGAGCTGGGTGAACATCGCCGGCACGGAGACCAGCAAAATGATCAGCACGAATACCGACATCAACTGATGCATGAAGGTGTAGCGCCCGGCCTGCAACTGGGTGCGCAACGGCACGGGAGGCTCGCGCATCAGGAGGGTAGTGATAAGGGCGGGGACCATCAGGGCGCCGAACAGTACGTAGGTGCCGGTCCAGGCAGAGTGCTGGTAGTTGAAGCCGGTGGAGCCGAAGCCCTCGGCGAAGAACAGTGCACCGGCTGTCGCCAGCAGGGCGGCAACCCGATAACCGGACATGTAACTGGCGGCCAGTGCGGCCTGGCGGTTGTCTTCGGCGATTTCCAGGCGATAGGCGTCGACGGCGATATCCTGGGTGGCAGAGGCGAATGCCACGACCACCGCGATAGCGATCAGCCAGGACAGGTGTTTCTGCGGGTCGCAAAAACCCATGCCGATCAGACCGAGGATCACCAGCGTCTGTGAAAGTACCAGCCACGAACGGCGGCGACCCAGCTTGCCCAGCAGCGGCAGGCGCCATTGGTCGAGCAGGGGCGACCAGACCCATTTGAAGGCGTAGGCCAGACCGATCAGGCTGGCGTAGCCGATCGTCTCGCGGGCCACACCGGCTTCACGCAGCCAGACCGAAAGTGTCGAGAACACCAGCATGTACGGCAGGCCGGCGGCGAAACCCAGCAACAACAGCACGAGCGTCGAAGGACTGGCATAGGCGGCGAGCGCGGCGCGCCAGGTTTTACGGGGCATGGGCTGAAGTCTGCCTCAAGATTGCGAAAACAAAGCGCGCACTCTAACCGCTGTGCTCTACCGGACGCCAGCCATGGCGCCGAATATCCACACGATTGTTCAGGACGGTGATGCCTTCCATGCGCAATCGTGCCCGCTGTTCGTCCCCGGACGGACTGCCCGCCGGCAGGCTGATCCGACCGCCGGCGCCGAGTACGCGGTGCCAGGGCAGCTTGGTGTCGCCGGGCAATTGGCTCAGGGTCCGGCCGACCCAGCGGGCGGCGCGCCCCAACCCCGCCAGTTCGGCCAACTGACCATAGCTGACGACTTTGCCCTCAGGCACTTGGGCGAGGGTGGAATAGAGTGCCGTGCGTCGGATTTGCGGATCGTTTTCGCAGGCATGCATCGGGTCTGTCACGTGCGCGGTTCCTGAACTTGATCGCGTTTTGTCCTTAAGCGTAATCGGTGGAGGGGCAATTGAGAAATGAACTCAACAGAAATAGCCGGGTCACTCCTTGTCAGGGAATTATTCCTACGGATAATGCCGACCCTTTTTCGCAAACTTGAGTCCCCGATTCGCTTATGTTGTCCAGAACTCTGCTGTGCCTTGCTGTCTTCAGTGCGTCCACACCCTTGCTTGCCGATACCGTCTGGTTGAAGAACGGTGACAAGCTGAGCGGCAAAATCACGCTGTTCGATGGTGGCAAGTTGCTGGTCCAGACCCAGTATGCGGGGGCCGTCACCATTGACTGGAAGCAGGTCAAGACCCTGGAGAGCGATCAGGAATTGCTGGTCAAGCAGGACGCCTACAACGGCGAGAAGGCCAAGTCGCTGAGCGCTGCAGAAGACGGCAAGGTCACCCTTGCCAATGGCGAAGCGCCGAAAACCGTGGAGCTGGCGAGCATTCAGCAGATCCTCAAGCCCAAGCCGGTGGTCGAGGATCTGGTGTGGAAGGGCAACGTCGACCTGGCGCTGGATTATCAGCGTGCGGAAAAGGATACCGACGATTACGACATCGGCTTCAAGACGTCCGCCCGTCATGGTCGCTGGCGGCACACCGCCGAGGGCGAGTACAACCGCGAAGTGCAGGACGACGTGACCACCACCGACAACTGGCGCGCCGAGTACGCACTCGACCGCTTCCTGACGGACAAGTGGTTCTGGCAGGGCCGTCTGAACTACAAACGCGATCACATCGAAGAGCTTGCGCGCCAGCGTGTGGTCGGTACCGGTCCGGGTTACCAGTTCTGGGATGACGAGCTGGGGGCGTTCTCCCTGGGCTCGCTGCTCAACCGCACCGACTACCAGTATCGCGATGGCAGCAAGGACAACTTCTATTCAGTCGCCATGAAATGGGACTACAACCGCTACCTGATCGGCAAGAAGGTCGAGTTCTTCACCAATGGCGAAGTCGGCAAGCCGCTGTCCGGCGTGGCCGATTATGCGCTGGATGCGGAAATGGGCCTGCGCTACAAGGTCACCGACTGGGCCTCGCTCAACCTCAAGGCCGAGCGCGACATCATCAGCGGCACCGAAGACGCAGACCTGAGCAAGACCCGCTACACCGCCGGCTTCGGCGTCGCCTGGTAAGCAACGCAAAAGATCGCAGCCTTCGCAGGCTGCGATCTTTTTTTACGCCCGGAAAAACAGACGCCCACAAAAAAGCCCCGCTTTTGAGGGCGGGGCCTTTTACTAAAGAAGCTACAAGTTAGATAACTTGTACTTCTTCAGCTTGCATGCCTTTCTGACCGCGGGTAGCGATGAAAGAAACCTGTTGGCCTTCTTTCAGGCTTTTGAAGCCGTCGGATTGGATAGCTTTGAAGTGAACGAACAGGTCGTCACCGGATTGTGGAGTGATGAAGCCGAAGCCTTTTTCATCGTTGAACCACTTAACGGTACCGGTTTGGCGATTAGACATGGTGTAACTCCTTGGACAAAGATAACTGCGACTCAGGAAGAACCCTGGCCGAGACTGAGTGCAAAGAGCAGGAAAAATTCTTGTAGATGGTTGGATCGAAATTCAACATATCGTGTAGAGATTCTCAGTGACACAAGCAGCACAGTGGCGCCACCTTAACCCTTTTTCCGGAACGTGCCAATGCTTCTTGCGAAGGTTTCTCTGTTTTAAGGATCGGCGGTGTGACGGTTCGTCGCCAGGCCGCGTAATTCCTGCACGTTCGGCGAGATTTGCAGCCCGGACTTTGAACCCGGCGGCGCGCCCGGTAAGATGCCGGACAGATTTTTTCCACCTCGCTATTCAGGACACCCGCCATGAGCATCAAATCGGACAAGTGGATTCGCCGCATGGCGCAGGAACACGGCATGATCGAGCCGTTCGTCGAGCGCCAGGTACGTGGCAGCGACGACAGCCGTGTGATCTCCTACGGTGTGTCGAGCTACGGCTACGATGTGCGTTGCACCAATCATTTCAAGGTGTTCACCAACATCAATTCGGCCATCGTCGATCCGAAAAACTTCGACGCCGGCAGCTTCGTCGACGTCCACAGCGACGTCTGCATCATTCCGCCGAACTCCTTCGCCCTGGCCACGACCGTTGAATACTTCCGTATTCCACGCAACGTCCTGACCATCTGCCTGGGCAAGAGCACCTACGCTCGCTGCGGCATCATCGTCAACGTCACCCCGCTCGAGCCCGAGTGGGAAGGCCAGGTGACCCTGGAGTTCTCGAACACCACCAACCTGCCGGCGAAGATCTACGCCAACGAAGGCGTGGCGCAGATGCTGTTCCTCGAATCCGACGAGGAATGTGAAGTCTCCTACAAGGACCGTGCCGGCAAGTACCAGGGCCAGCGTGGCGTGACCCTGCCTCGCACCTGATCCGTCCATCCGGCAGTTACCGGGAATTCTTCGGCGGGTAGACACTCTATGGGGTGTACTGCCCGTTTCGCGAACAGCGGGACGGGCCTTCGCCGAGGAGTGCTCCATGAAGATCGATCCGCAAATCACTGCCGAACTGGCAAGGCTCGAGCCCAATCAGGTTGGCGTATTGGCCTGGTCCTTGTTGGCACACCCGCCCATCGCCATGGCTGGCGGAATTCCTCACCAGCCCGATCCCGATACCCCCAACGAAGAACCGACCGAGCCCGGCGAACCTACGCTGCCGGACAAACCGCCACCTGCGCCCGTCGCTTGATTGACTGTATGGCCCGTCGGCTGAATCCTGAACAGGACTTCAGCCAACGGGCCATATTTCGTTGTCGCCGATGACAAAGATCCGACAGCTGTCTTCCTTCTCCACCGGGTAACCGCCGGTGAAGGCGCCAAACGCCGGCAGCAGACTGATGCGCTCTCCCAGCCTGAAACACGCCAGCCGCAAGCGCTGACGCCCCTTGCCGTTCAATCGATAAACCGGGTGGACGTGGCCTGCAAGCACGTGACGCTCAGGGTGCGGATAGGGTTCGTGCTGCAGCGCGAAAGGTCCAAGCAGCAACGGTTCCGGCACCACCCGAATGTTCAGCGTCTGCGGCGGATCACCGGCACGTTTATCGTGATTACCGCGAATCAACGTGATTGGCAGATCGGCGTGGCGTGAGCGCCACTCAGCCAAAACACTCAAAGTGCCCGGGGCATGCGAACCGGGCCCGTGCAGAAAGTCCCCAAGAAAGATCAGTTGCCGACACGGCAGTTTCGCCAGCAACTGCTCGATCACGTCGATGTTGCTCGCCGTGGTGCCCTGCGGCACCGGTTGGCCCATGCGACGGTAAGCGGCAGCCTTGCCAAAATGCACATCGGCAATCAGCAGCGCCTGTTGCGCCGGCCAGTACAGCGCCTTTTCCGGCAGCAGCCAGAGGTCTTCGCCTGCCAGACGCACGGGATAAGGCGCGATCATCAGGATTGGCCCTTGTCAGCGGTTTTCTCCAGATCGCCGACCATTCGGCGGATGCGGTCGGCGAGTTTTTCCGAACTCATGCTTTCGCGCATGCGTTCCACCAGCAATGGAAACCCGAGCGGTGTAGGACGTTTGATCAAATGTATGTCCAGTTTCATCCGGTTGATCCGCTCCAGCGTCTGTTCCAGTCGACGAATATCCAGTTCTTCCCGCAGGACTTCTTCCCCGGCCTGGGCCAGTAGCAGGTTGTCGGCGTCGTATTGTTTGAACACTTCGAAGAACAGCCCGCTGGAGGCCTGAACCTGACGGGTGCTTTTCGGTGCGCCGGGGTAACCGGCGAACACCAGACCGGCAATCCGCGCGATTTCCCGAAAACGCCGCAGCGCCAGCTCCCCCGCGTTGAGGCTGGCCAGCACATCCCTCAATAAGTCCTCGGGACTGAGCAGGGCATCATCCAGTTGCACGGACCAGTCAACGGGCGTGGCGCTGAGCAATTCCAGTCCGTAATCGTTGACCGCAATCGAGAAGGTCACCGGCAGGCGTTGACTGACCCGCCATGCCAGCAGGCTGGCCAGCCCCAGATGCACCTGACGTCCGGCAAACGGGTAGAGGAAAAGGTGCCAGCCTTCGCGGGACTTCAGCACTTCGGCCAGCAGATTGTTGACGCTCGGCAGGCCCGACCAGCGCATCTGCGTTTCCAGCAACGGTCGCAACGCCTGCATTTCCGGGCCGACAAATTCGCCGTGTGCCGCCGCGCTGAACCGGCTGACCACCGCTTCGGCCAATTCATTGGAGAGCGGCATGCGCCCGCCATTCCAGCGCGGTACAGCGGCTTTTTTCGCGGTGCTGCGTTTGACGTAAGCGGTCATGTTTTCCACCCGCACCAACTCCAGCAAGCGCCCGGCGAACAGGAAGCCATCGCCGGGCTTGAGGCGGGCGATGAAGCCTTCTTCTACGCTGCCCAGTTGCTTGCCGCCTCCGCCCTTGCTCCAGAATTTCAGGTGAATGCTGGCGTCGCTGACGATGGTGCCGATGCTCATCCGATGGCGGCGCGCCAACCGGGCATCGGGGACGCGCCAGATCCCGTGCTCATCCGGCTCGACCCGGCGGTAATCCGGGTACGCCGTCAGCGACATCCCGCCGTGGCGTACGAACGCCAGCGCCCAGGCCCAGTCCGCGAGCGTCAGGTCACGATAGGCCCAGGCGCCTCGGACTTCTTCGTACAGCTCATCGGGAACAAAGCCACCGCCCAAGGCCATGCTGACCAGATGCTGTACCAGCACATCCAGCGGTTTGTGCGGTGACAGTCGAGGTTCGATCCGCCGCTGTGCCACGGCATCGCGGGCGGCCGCGGCTTCGATCAGTTCCAGGCTGTGGGTCGGCACCAGGGTGACCCGAGAAGTTCTACCGGGCGCATGGCCCGAACGCCCGGCACGCTGCATCAGCCGCGCCACGCCTTTGGCCGAGCCAATCTGCAGCACCCGCTCCACGGGCAGGAAATCCACCCCCAGATCGAGACTTGAAGTGCAGACCACGGCTTTGAGTTGGCCATTCTTCAGCGCTTGCTCGACCCAGTCGCGGGTGTCGCGGGACAGCGAGCTGTGGTGCAGGGCGATCAACCCGGCCCAGTCCGGCCGCGCTTCCAGCAACGCCTGATACCAGATTTCCGATTGCGCCCGGGTATTGGTGAACACCAGGCTGCTGGCGCAAACGTCCAGTTCGGCAACCACCTGCGGCAACATCTTCAGACCGATATGTCCGGCCCAGGGAAAGCGTTCGATCGCCGGAGGGAGCAGGGTGTCGACCTTGAGCGACTTTTCGCTTTGCCCCTGAATACTGACGCCACCGCCCTGTGGGATCAGGACCTGTTCGGCGTGGGACTGATTGCCGAGCGTCGCGGAAACGCCCCAGACGATCAGCCCCGGCTGCCAGCGGCGCAACCGGGCGAGGGCCAGTTGCAATTGCACGCCGCGTTTGTTGCCGAGCAATTCGTGCCATTCATCCACCACGACCATGCGCAACGTCGACAGCGCCGTTTGCGCGTCGGCGCGGGCGAGCATCAGGGTCAGGCTTTCCGGGGTGGTGATCAGCGTAGTCGGCAGGCGCCTGTTCTGCCGGGCGCGCTCGCTGCTGCCGGTGTCGCCGGTGCGCAGGCCGACGCTCCAGGGAATCTGCAGATCGTCCAGCGGCGCTTGCAGGGCGCGCGCAGTGTCGGCGGCCAGCGCCCGCATCGGCGTGATCCACAAGACGGTCAGCGGTTCGGCGGGTGGTGGGCGTTTGCGAGTGGTTGCAGCAACAGGCCCGGAGCGGGCAAAGCGATTGAGCGCGGCAAACCACACAGCATACGTTTTACCGGCACCAGTGCTGGCGTGCAGCAGGCCGGATTCGCCACGTTTGACTGCCGCCCACACTTGTTTCTGAAAGGCGAACGGCTTCCAGTCGCGGGCGCTGAACCAGTGTTTGGCGAAGTCGGTGGAAGTGCCCATGCCGGCGACGTGTGCTCTGAAGGTGTTCCTTCAGTGACCGCGCCGGCCGGGCAATAGTTTTACTTGAGATTGCCGCTGAGGAATTGCTTCAGGCGTTCGCTTTTCGGATTGCCCAGCACTTCCTCCGGCGCACCTTCTTCTTCCACCAGCCCCTGATGCAGGAACAGCACCTGGCTCGAGACCTTGCGCGCAAAGCTCATTTCGTGGGTGACCATGATCATGGTCCGGCCTTCCTCGGCCAGGCCCTGAATCACCTTGAGCACTTCACCGACCAGCTCCGGGTCGAGCGCTGAAGTCGGTTCGTCGAACAGCATGACTTCCGGCTCCATGGCCAAGGCCCGGGCAATCGCCACCCGCTGTTGCTGGCCGCCGGAGAGGAACGCCGGGTACTGATCCGCCACCCGCGCCGGCAAACCGACCTTTTCCAGATAGCGTCGGGCGCGGTCGTCGGCTTCCTGCTTGCTGCAACCCAGCACCCGGCGCGGGGCCATGGTGATGTTTTCCAGCACGGTCATGTGGCTCCACAGGTTGAAGTGCTGGAACACCATCGCCAGCCGGGTGCGCAGGCGTTGCAGTTCATCGGCGTCGGCCACGTGCATGCCGTGGCGGTCGGTGACCATGCGGATCGCCTGGCCGTCGAGGCTCATCGCGCCGTCGTTGGGTTGTTCGAGAAAGTTGATGCAGCGCAAAAAGGTGCTTTTACCCGAGCCGCTGGCGCCGATCAGGCTGATCACGTCGCCGGTCTTGGCCTTGAGCGAGACGCCTTTGAGCACCTGATGGTCGCCATAGCTTTTGTGCAGGCCTTCAACGGTCAATTTGTACATGGGACAGGCATCCTCAAGGCGAAAGTAGATAGCCGCTGCGATAGGCTTCGGCGCCCGCGACGTGGGCGATCACCATCCCGGCGGTGGCCATGCGCCGCAGCGAGCGGGCATAGAGCAGACCGGAAGCGGTGCAATGGACTGGCGTGACCCGGTCGCTGATCGGGTCGATGATTTCGGCGATTTTCTGCCCGGCTTCCAGCCACTGGCCGGGCGTGGCGCTGTACACCAGCAGCCCGCCGACGGGAGTAGCCACAGGTTCCACGCCGGCCAGCGGTGTGGCGGGATGTGGCAGGGCCGGCAAGGCTTTGGGTTCGCCGACGATCGCGCCGAAATGGATCAGGTAATCGATCAGCGCCTGACAATCGCGACTGGCCAGCGGATGGGTGACATCCCCCTGGCCACGCAACTCGACGGTGACCGAGAAACTGCCGAGCGGAATGTCGAAGTGTTCGCCGAAGCGCTCCTTCAATTGCCACCACAGCAGGGTGAAGCACTCGTCGAACGACTGGCCGCCGGAATCGGTTGCCAACAGGCTCGCCTGGGATTCGATATAACGCGCCAGCGGCTCGACCTGCGGCCAGGCCTCGGGCGTGGTGTAGAGGTGAACCACGGATTCGAAATCGCAATGCAGGTCGAGCACCATGTCCGCATCGCAGGCCAGCCGTTGCAGGGTCAGGCGCTGGGATTGCAGCTGAGTCGTGGCAGTGTGGCGGGCGAGGGCGTTGCGCAGGCTGGACCGGATCAGCTCAAGGTTGCGCTGCGGGTCGTCGCACAGCTGCGCTTCGATTTCGTTGCCGATTTCTTCGCTGAGGTCGACGAACCAGCGGTTGAAGTTCTGCCCGCTCTCCAGTTCGTAGCGGCCCAGCGGCACGTCCATCAGCACCTGTTCGAGGCCGACCGGGTTGGCCACCGGCACCAGCACGATTTCGCTGCGCAGGCGCCCGGCGGCTTCCAGCTCCGCCAGGCGCTGCTTGAGGTGCCAGGCCACGAGCATGCCGGGCAGTTCGTCGGCGTGCAGCGAGGACTGGATGTAGATCTTGCCCTGGGCCTTGTCCGGGCCGAAGTGAAAGCTGTGGATCTGTCGTGCGGTCCCCGGCAGCGGGGCGCGCAGGTCGTGTATCTGGTGGCGCATCTCAAAAGGGTCCTAGTGGGTCGGGCCAAGGAAGGCCAGCCATCGGCGTTCGGCAAGGCGGAACAGGCCGACCAGCGCAAAGGTTATCGTCAGGTAGATCAGCGCGGCGATGCCGAACGACTGGAAGGTCAGGAAGGTCGCCGAGTTGGCGTCCCGCGCGACTTTCAGGATGTCGGGGATGGTCGCGGTGAAAGCCACGGTGGTCGAGTGCAGCATCAGGATCACTTCGTTGCTGTAGTACGGCAACGAACGACGCAGCGCCGACGGCATGATCACGTAGGCATACAGCTTCCAGCCGGTCAGGCCGTAGGCCTTGGCCGCTTCGACTTCACCGTGGTTCATGCTGCGGATCGCCCCGGCGAAAATCTCCGTGGTGTAGGCGCAGGTGTTGAGGGCGAAGGCCAGGATCGTGCAGTTCATCGCATCGCGGAAGAAACTGTCGAGCACCGGTTGCGCGCGCACGGCGGCCAGGCTGTAGATCCCGGTGTAGCAGATCAGCAACTGGATATAGAGCGGCGTGCCACGGAACAGGTAGGTGTAGAACTGCACCGGCCAGCGAATGTAGAAGTGCGGCGAGACCCGGGCGATCGACAGCGGAATCGACACGAGGAAACCGAAGAAGATCGAGGCGCTGAGCAGCCACATCGTCATCGCAAGGCCAGTGATGTTCTGGCCGTCGGTATAAAGGAAGGCTTTCCAGTATTCCTGCAGGAGTTCGATCATCGTACGGCCTCCCGGGCACCGGCGGCGTAGCGGCGTTCGAGCCAGCGCAGGATGATGTTCGAGGCACTGGTGATCAGCAGGTAAATCAGCGCGGCGAGAACCAGGAAGTAGAACAGTTGATAGGTGCTTTTACCGGCGTCCTGCGCGGCCTTGACCAGATCGGCCAGTCCGATGATCGAAACCAGCGCGGTGGCCTTGAGCATCACCATCCAGTTGTTGCCGATGCCTGGCAGTGCGAAGCGCATCATTTGCGGGAACACCACGAAACGAAAGCGCTGGCCGCGCTTGAGGCCATAGGCAGTGGCGGCTTCTACCTGACCGCGCGGCACGGCGAGAATCGCCCCGCGAAAGGTTTCAGTGAAGTACGCGCCATAAATGAAGCCCAGGGTCAGGACCCCGGCGCTGAACGGGTCGATCTCGATGTATTCCCATTCCAGGTAATCGGTGAGCGTCGTCAGCCAGGTTTGCAGGCTGTAGAAGATCAGCAGCATCAGCACCAGGTCCGGCACCCCGCGAATCAGCGTGGTGTAGAGCTGGGCGGGCAGGCGCAGCAGTTTGACTTTTGACAGCTTGGCACTGGCGCCGAGCAGGCCGAGCAACACGGCCACCAGCAGCGACAACGCCGACAATTTGATGGTCATCCAGGTGCCTTCCAACAGCAAAGGGCCAAAACCCTTGAGGCTGAAGGCGGAGAGCCCCAGATTTTGTAAGAGGTTTTCGAACATAAATCAGCAACCTGACTGAATGAAAAAGGCGCCCATCGAGGATGGGCGCCGGGGCATTATTTGCCGCTGTACAGATTCAGATCGCCAAAGTGTTTCTTTTGAATCTCGGCGTATTTGCCATCATCGTGTAACGCTTTGATACCTTTATCCAAAAGCGCTTTCAGCTCGGTGTTACCTTTCTTAATACCGACAGCGGTCTTGGCTGGCAGCAAGTGGTTGTCGACCGGTTCGCTGACGGCATAGTCGGCGCCCTGTGGCGACTTCAAAAAGCCCAGTTCGGCCTGCAACATGTCCTGAATGCCCGCATCGAGACGGCCAGAGGTCAGGTCGGAATACACCTGGTCCTGATTCTGATAGGCCTGGGTTTTCACGCCGGCCTTGTCCAGCACGGCTTTGGCATAGGCTTCCTGGATGGTGCCTTGCTCGTAACCGACGGTTTTGCCTTTCAGCGAGGCGACGTCGTCGGTGATGCCCGAACCTTTTTTCGACACGTATGCAGTCGGGCCGGAGAACAGCTCGCTGGAGAAGTCGATGACTTTTTCGCGGGCTTCGGTAACGGTCATCGACGAGATCACGCCGTCGAATTTATTGGCCTTGAGGCCCGGAATCATACCGTCGAAGTCACTTTCGACCCATTTGCACTTGACCTTCAGCTCGGCGCAGATCGCGTTGCCCAGATCGATGTCGAAGCCAACCAGGCTGCCGTCTGCCGCTTTCGACTCGAACGGTGCGTAGGAAGGGTCAACGCCAAACCGCAGTTCTTTGTATTCCTTGGCCAGCGCGGAGCCGGCGGCCATGCACAACGCCAGTGCAGAAAGGGTCAGCAATGCTTTTTTCATTATTCAATCCCTAAGAACCAATATGAGCGCTTGTGGCGCGGAATGATTGTTACTGGAGCGCTTACGACTTATAGAAAGTAGCAATTTCCGAACCAGAGTCCCGAACAAGTGTTTTAAAAGGTGTAGGAAGTGCATGCCGGGGCCCGTCAGTGCACGAAAACGGGCGCGCCGGAAATGCTGCACCAGGTTGGTTCGGTGCAGGGATTTCCGGGCGTCAGGGGAAGGGGATCAGACCAACAGGTTTTGCAAGGTCGCCAGGCTGTCGGCCTCGTCCACGGTCTTGTCCTGGCGCCAGCGCAGCATGCGCGGGAAGCGCACGGCGATGCCGCTCTTGTGCCGACGGGAGAGGGCGATGCCTTCGAAGCCCAGTTCGAATACCAGGCTGGGGGTCACGCTGCTGACCGGGCCGAATTTTTCCACGGTGGTCTTGCGCACGATGCTGTCGACTTCGCGCATTTCCGCGTCGGTCAGTCCGGAATAGGCTTTGGCGAAGGGCACCAGCGCCCGCGCACTGGAACCGGGCGGGCCGTCCCACACCGCAAAGGTGTAATCGCTGTAAAGGCTGGCGCGGCGACCATGCCCGCGCTGGGCGTAGATCAACACCGCGTCGACACTGAACGGGTCGACCTTCCATTTCCACCACACGCCCATGTCCTTGGTCCGACCGACGCCGTACATCGCGTCCCGGGCCTTGAGCATCATGCCTTCGACCCCGAGGCGCCTGGAGGCTTCGCGCTGGCGGGCGAGGTCGAACCAGTCGTCACCCGTCAGAACCGGCGAAGGCAACAGCACCGGGTTGTTGCAGCGGGCGATGACGTGTTCCAGTTGTTCACGACGCTTGGCTTGGGGCTGGTTGCGCCAGTCTTCGCCCTGCCATTCCAGCAAGTCGTAGGCGAGTACCACCACCGGCGCGTCTTCAAGGATTTTCCGGTCCAGCGACTTGCGACCGATCCGTTGCTGCAACAGCGCGAACGGTTGCACCGCCGGGGCTTCTGTCGACTGCGGATCGAACGCGTCTTCGGTGACCGGGCGCTGGTTTTTCCACACCACGATCTCGCCGTCGATCACCGTGCCGTCGGGCAATCCGTGCACCAGCGTGTCGAGTTCGGGAAAACGTTCGGTGACCAGTTCTTCGCCCCGGGACCAGATCCACAGTTTCCCGTCGCGCTTGACCACTTGCGCGCGAATGCCATCCCACTTCCATTCCACCTGCCAGTTGCTTGCAGGCCCGAGCAGCGCGTCGAAGGTTTCCACCGGCTGCGCCAACGCGTGGGCGAGGAAGAACGGGTAGGGCTGGCCGCCGCGCTGGGCGTGCTCGTCGCTGGATTCAGGGGCGATCAGTTTCAGGTAACTGGCGGCGTTCGGCCGGTTGGACAGGTCGGTATAACCCACCAATCGTTGCGCCACGCGTTTGCTGTCGAGCCCGGCCATGGAAGCCAGGGCGCGGGTCACCAGCAGTTTGGACACGCCGACCCGGAAACTGCCGGTGATCAGTTTGATGCACAGCATCAGGCTCGGCCGATCCAGTTGCGCCCACAATGCGGGTAACTGATGGGCGAGGTATTCCGGGGTTTCACCGCGAAGGGGCAGCAGTTTGTCTTCGATCCATTCGGCGAGCCCGGCCTCTGAGGTGTGCGGGTGTTCCGGCAGCACCAGCGAGATGGTTTCCGCCAGATCGCCGACCGCTTGATAGCTCTCCTCGAACAGCCACGGTGCCAGCCCGGACACTTCTACCGCCAGATCCCGCAGAATCCGCACCGGCACCAGTTGCCGAGGCCGGCCACCGGACAAAAAGTACACCGCCCACGCGGCATCCTGCGGTTGCGCCTGGGCGAAATAGGTTTGCATGGCCGCCAGTTTGGCGTTGCTGGAGGTGGTGGCGTCGAGTTCGGCGTACAACCCGGCGAAGTCTTTCATGGTTGCACCTCGGCCATCGCAGGCGTGGCGCTGGAAAGCTCTTCTTCATCGTCACCGTATTCGGTGTTGAAACCTTGTGCGTCCAGCCCTTTTTCGCGCAGATGGCGCACCAGCACGCCAATCGAGCCGTGGGTAACCATCACCCGTTCAGCGCCGGTCTGTTCGATGGCCCACAACAGGCCGGGCCAGTCGGCGTGATCCGAAAGTACGAAACCGCGATCGACCCCGCGCCGCCGACGGGTGCCACGCAAGCGCATCCAGCCGCTGGCGAAGCTGTCGCTGTAATCGCCGAACCGGCGCATCCAGCTGCTGCCGCCGGCCGAAGGCGGGGCGATGACCAGCGCCTGGCGCATCATCGGGTCGTTCTTCTTCACATCGCCGGCGTAGAGGGTTGGCGGCAGGTAGACGCCGGCCTCGCGGTAGACCCGGTTCAGCGGCTCGACCGCACCGTGGCTGAGGATCGGCCCGAGGGTTTCGTCGATGCCGTGGAGAATTCGCTGGGCCTTGCCGAACGAATAGCAGAACAGCACGCTGGCCTTGCCGGCCTCGATGTTGCCCTGCCACCACTGATTGATCTCGGCGAACACCTGCGCCTGCGGCTGCCAGCGGTAGATCGGCAGGCCGAAGGTCGATTCGGTGATGAAGGTGTGGCAGCGCACCGGTTCGAACGGCGCGCAGGTGCCGTCGGGTTCGATCTTGTAATCGCCGGACGCGACCCAGACTTCGCCGCCGTATTCCAGCCGCACCTGAGCCGAGCCGAGCACATGGCCGGCGGGATGAAAACTTAAGGTCACACCGTGATGGGTCAGGCGCTGGCCGTAGTCGAGGGTTTGCAGGTTGATGTCCTGGCCCAGACGCGCGCGCAGAATTCCTTCGCCGGCGCTGGCGGCCAGGTAATGCTGGTTGCCGCCACGGGCATGATCGCCGTGGGCATGGGTGATCACCGAGCGCTCGACGGGCCGCCACGGGTCAATGTAGAAATCCCCGGCGGGGCAGTAGAGGCCTTCGGGGCGGGCGATAACAAGGTCCATGGCGTTACCGGAATGGAGGGACTTGTTAGCTATGAGGTTGGCGCGAAGTCAGAAGTTCTATTGATTTTGCGCTGGGAGCGAAGAATTTGGCTGGCGGGAAAATCCAGCCCTCACCCCAGCCCTCTCCCGGGGGGAGAGGGAGCCTACGGAGGTGTCTGGCGAGGTACATCGACCTGTGAAATCGAGTCGATTATGGATTCGGTGACGCACTATCAGGTCGATGTAAGGCTGAAGCATCCCCCGATCAGTCCCCTCTCCCTAAGGGAGAGGGTTAGGGTGAGGGGGCTTTTGATCTTTTGGGGAGTAGCGCCTATTTCCCGGGAGTCAGCGTCAACCGCGTCTTGCCATACACCCGGTCAAAGTTCTGCGGCTGCATCGGCAAGCCGATGTACTGGCCCTTCAGCCAAGGATCGATGCCGTTCAGGTAGTTCGGGCTCACCGGATTCCCGGATTGTCCCGTCCCGTTCTGCCCCATCAGCGGTTCGCTCTGACCGAAGTCGACGATAAAGCGCATCGACGGCGCACGCGTGGTGTTGAAGTCCTGGCCCCAGGCAAACGCCGCCGTGTTGAGGGTGGTGTGGTCACCGCCCGCCGCGATCAGGCCGCGAACGGTCTGGCCGTTGGCATTCTTCCACTCGTAACGGTGCAGTTTGCCCCACTGCCAGGCCCGACGGTCGCCGCCCAGCTGACTGTCGCCGGCGCTGATCGCTGCCGCCAGACTGCGGGCGAGGATCGCCGGTTTGTCTTCTTTTTGCGAGGTGCGGGCGTCGTCCCAGAACGGGCTGTCTTCGCGGCCCAGCAAGTGATCGGCCTGGGCGGCGTAGGACAGATCGCCGTTGGCGATAAACGCTTTCCACGCCGGGCTGCCTTGCGGGCCGAGCTCGTCGAGGAAGATCTGCTTCATGCTTTCCTGCAGGAACAGCTCGTAGATCGCCGCATCGGCGGAAGTCGGGCTGAGCTTGCCGTCGAAGGCCATCAAGCGGGTATAGGCCTCGCGCGCCTTGCTGCGCTCGGCTTCCGGCAAGGCGTCGATCGCCTGTTTCAGCGGCTGCGCCATGCCCGGCGCTTCAAACATTTTCTTCAGTTTGGCGGCGAAGGTGGTGGTCTGGTCGTACTGCATGGCGATCACGCTGCGACCGTCATGTTTGCCGCTGCCGGCCAGTTCGGCCAGGCGCTCGCCACGCTCCGGCGCTGCCCAGGAATTGGACAGTTGCATGCCGTAGCCATGGGGGATGACCCGCTGGTTGGCGGTGCCGAGCCAGCCCTGGGCCGGGTCCTGATCGTAGGGGTGCAGCATCGGGTCTGCGTAACCGTCCCAATCGTATCGACCTTCCCAGCCCGGCGACGGCAGCAGGCCTTCACCTTCACGGCGGTTCGGGAAACGCCCGGTGACTTGCCAGCCAATGTTGCTGGCGTCGGCAAACACCAGATTCAGCGCGATGGCACGGATTTCCCGGCTGGCGTCCGAGGCGCGTTCAACATTCTGGGCGCGGCTCAGATCGAAAAACGCATCGAGGGATTTGTCGTCGGTGAAGCTCGGCGTCTGCAAGGCCAGGCCGAAGCCTGCGCCCTGAGCGGCAGCCTGGGTGCTGTTGAGCAGCGCGCCATGGCGGGTTTCGTACACCGCTTCGCGAATCGGCCGCTGGCCTTTGACGAAGTAGGTTTCGTTGCGCACCGCAACCGGTTGCCACTTGCCGTTGACCTCGTAGGTCAGGCTGCTGCCCTGACGACGGATTTTTTCCAGGAACAGGTCCTGGTTATCGCCGAGCACACTGGTCAGGCTCCACGCCACCTTTCCGTTGAAACCGCCGAGCACCATCGGCAGACCGGCCACGGTCACGCCGGCGGCCTGGTATTTCGGCGCGCGGATCTGCACGAAACTCCACAGCGACGGCGCGGCCAGCGGGCCATGGCTGTCGCTGGCCAGCAGGCTTTTGCCGCTACGGCTGCGTTGCGGGGCGATGGCCCAGTTGTTCGACGACTGAGTGCCCAGCAGGTTGAGTGCGGCCAGTTGTTCGCTGGCGTTGCTCAGCTCCGTCAGCCCCGGAATCTGCCCGTTGAGCTTGATGCCTTGCAGCTTGTCGGCTTCGGCCAGCGGCAGGTTTTCGTCGGGAGCGGACGGAGTCAGCCACGCCAGTTTGTCGTTGGTCACGGTCTGCGCCAGCACCAGCGAAGCGATTTCTTCCGGCAGGTTGGCCGACTGGCTGAAGTTCAGCAGGCAGAAGATCAGCGCCGAATCTTCCGGTTTCCAGTATTCAGGCTTGTAGCCGCTGGAGGCGAGATCCCCCGGCAGTTTGTCGGCGTAGCGGAACAGGTAGGCGTTGACGCCCCGGGCATAGACCTCGAAGAAGCGTTTGAGCCGTGGCGACGAAGCCTTGTACAGCTCGCCGGCGCTTTTCTTCAGGTTGACGGCGCGCATGTAGCGGTCGGCGTCGAGCATCGACGAACCGGACATTTCCGCCAGACGGCCCTGAGCCAGCAGGCGCAGGGTGACCATCTGATTGATCCGGTCGCTGGCGTGCACGTAACCGAGGGCGAACAGTGCGTCGTGGAAGCTGTTGCTTTCGATCAGCGGCATGCCCATGGCATTGCGGCGTACCGAAACGTTCTGCGCCAGGCCCTTGAGCGGCTGCACACCCGAGGTCGGCGGGAGGGTGTCCTGGGCGTTCCAGGTCTGACAACCGGTCAGGCTCAGAACACCGGCCACTGCTGCGGCAACGCCGAACCGGGGAAGAAAATGTGAAAGGGCTGGCGAGGCCATGGCAAAGCTCCTGCGGGGGTGTAGAGGCTGGGGGCGCAATAAAGCCGCTACGTTAGTGAGCAGGAGGGGGCCGCGCAAGCGGGGCGAGCGGTTATTTCTTCCCGTTGATCGTTCCCGCGCACGGGAACGATCAGGCCGGGTGACTCAAGCCTTCGGCGGATTGATCTTCTGCACCAGCGCGTAGGCCTTCACGGTCGCCGGGCGATCCTTGATGCGGTTGAACCAGCGCTGCACGTTCGGGAAGTCTTCCAGGTTCTGGCTCTGCCACTTGTGCGAGACGATCCACGGGTAGATCGCCATGTCGGCGATGCTGTATTCGCTGCCGGCGACGAACTCGTTGTTGGCCAGTTGCTTGTCCAGCACCCCGTACAGACGCGCGGTTTCATCGATGTAGCGCTTGATCGCGTAGGGGATTTTTTCCGGCGCGAACTGGCTGAAATGATGGTTCTGCCCGGCCATCGGCCCCAGCCCGCCCATTTGCCAGAACAACCATTGCAGCGCCACCTGGCGGCCACGCAGATCCTTGGGCAGGAACTTGCCGGTCTTTTCCGCGAGGTACAGCAGGATCGCCCCAGATTCGAACAGCGACAACGGCTCGCCGCCATCGGCCGGCTCATGATCGACGATGGCCGGGATGCGGTTGTTCGGTGCGATTTTCAGAAAGTGCGGCTGGAACTGCTCGCCCTGGCTGATATTGATCGGGTGCACGTCGTAGCGCAGGCCCGCTTCTTCGAGGAACAGGGAAATCTTGTGGCCGTTGGGCGTGGTCCAGTAATACAGGTCGATCATGGAAAGCTCCAAATCAGGAAAATGGCTTACGTGCGGACAGCAAACGCCGGCTTCAGGTTGTCCTGTGTGCGTTCGATAGCTTGCTTAGTCACAGGAGGTGATGCTCAAGTACGGAAAATTCAATAACCCCGCGTGAGAAAAATCGCCATGGAGCTCAAGGCCAACGCTGCACTGATCATCATCGACCAGCAAAAAGGCATTCTGGAACCGCGTCTGGGGCGGCGGAATAATCCGTCGGCCGAGGAGCGGATTCTTGATTTGCTGGGCTTCTGGCGGCGCAGCGGGCGGCCGGTGATCCACGTGCAGCACCTCTCGCGCTCGCCGGAATCAGTGTTCTGGCCAGAGCAGTCAGGGGTGGATTTTCAGGAAAGGTTTTTGCCGCAGGAAGGCGAGTGGCTGATCCAGAAGCAGGTACCGGATGCGTTTTGTGCGACAGGGCTTGAGGCGAAGTTGCGTGAGTCGGGGATCGGGCAGTTGATCATTGTCGGCGTGGCCACCAACAACTCGGTGGAATCCACGGCACGCACGGCGGGCAATCTGGGGTTTGACGCGTGGGTGGCGGAGGATGCGTGCTTTACCTTCGACAAGGCCGATTATTTCGGCACGTTGCGTTCGGCAGAGGAGGTGCATGCGATGTCGCTGGGGAACTTGCACGGGGAGTATGCGACGGTGGTCAGCAGTGCCGAGATTCTCGGGGCAGCCTGATACTGATCGGGGAATGCGCCGGCCTCATCGCTGGCAAGCCAGCTCCCACATTCGACCGAGTTGCTCCTGATGGAGCGCGATCCCTTGTGGGAGCGAGCTTGCTCGCGATGGCGGTGTGTCAGGCAAAGAAGATAATTGCCTGAAAGATCAAGCGCCGTGGCACTTCTTGAATTTCTTGCCGTTGCCGCATGGGCAAGGGTCGTTGCGGCCAACGTCTTTCAGGGCGTTGCGCACCGGTTCCTGGTGGGCGTGGCCGCAGTTCGGGCCGTGGACATGGCCATGGTCGTGATCATGGTGGTGATGGTCATGATCGTGGTTGCAGTCTGGGCCATGGACATGAGGTTGCTGGGTCATCGGGGTCACTCCGTAATCAAATCGGCGGGGATTATCACGCCATTGCGCGCCAGGTGCACGTAGTGAGCGATGAATAAACCGGTTTCCATCTCGCCCTCCAGTCGGTAGGGAATCTGCTGGTGCGGGTTTTTCAGCATTTTCACCACGTCTTTCACCTTCGGCCACAGGTTGGTACGGATCGGCACGTTGTAAAACGCGCTGCTTTTGGGGTTCACCGTGATCCAGTGTTCGTGCTCGCCTTCGGCCAGCAGCATATCGGCAAGATGTATGCGGTATTCCAGCCCGCGCACGGTCAGGTCGCTGTCGTTGGGGTTGTCGATGCGAAAGTGCAGGATGAATTTCTGTTCCAGCAACTTGGCGCGCACCACTTCGACTTTCACCAGGTGCACGGCGGGATCGAGAGAGTCGTCGCTGAACCACGACGCACAGCCGCCGAGCCCCAGAAACACGAGCAGTGAAAAGACCTGAAATGCGCGCCAATGACCGAGCATGGTTTAACTCCCTTTGCTGCCCAGTCTAGCTTCAGCTGCCGAAATACCCCGCGCAGCATTTCTTGAACTTCTGGCCGCTGGCGCACGGGCAGGCGTCGTTGCGGCCCAGCTTCAGTTGCACGGTCGGGTCGATGAAGTACCAGCGCCCGGTGTTCTGCACGAACGAGGAGCGCTCGCGGTGGCTGTGCTCGCCCTGACCGTCATGCCAGCGCGCGGTGAACGTGACGAACGCGTGCTCCGGCTGGCCGCCGAGCACTTCCGAACTTTCCACGTCCAGACCGAGCCACGTGCTCGAAGCGCTCCAGTCGCTGATCGACTGGCGATCCAGCCCCGCTTGCTGAGCGGGCAGGGTCGTGGCCACCAGATAATCGATCAGACCCAGCACATAGGCGCTGTAGCGCGAGCGCATCAAGGCCTCGGCGCACGGGGCCGGGTGGCCGGCGTGATAGTGACCGCAGCAGGCATCCAGCAGGTTGCCGCTGCCGCAAGGGCAAATGGCTGTACTCATTGCATTACCACCAGTATTTCCCGAAGTTTTCCGGATTGGCCCAGAACCGCGAGTTGAGCCAGTCGGGGACTTGTTTGTAGTCAAGCAGATCGTAGGTGAACAGGGTCAGCACCTGCTCGTCCCGGGCGAAGCGTTCGCTGGCTTGCAGGGCCAGGGAATAAAAATCGGTTTCCTGCCAGCCGCTGGCCGGCAAATCCGCCAATACGGCGATGCGGCTGGCGTTGAGGTTGCGGATCCCGCCCAGCAGATTCAGGCCGTCGCGCTTGGGCAAATGTTCCAGGCAGTCGACCACCAGCGCCAGGTCGAAACGGCGCGCCGCCAGTTCCGCCGGCAACGCACCGGGCGCGGCGTGCGCGACGCAGGTGTCCGGGTGCGCTTCCTTAAAGGCAGCCAGCGCCGGGAACTCACTGGCGCCGATCAGCAGCAGACGTGCCGGGGCATAGCGGTCGAGCAGGGCGGCCAGTGCCTGCTGCGGCGTGCGGGAAGAAATGGCGACGTTCATCGAAGCTCCTCAATCAGAGCGCCAAGACTAGCCTGCCCGGACGCCAAGGCCTAGATCTCTGTCTCGCGGGTTTTCGGCAAATTCGTCGAAGTCCCGTGAACAGGCGCACAAACAGCAATGGCCTATTGCTGGCGGAGATTAAAACTCCGGTCTTTACTCCCTGAATCGGTTCTAAGCCGATCCCTCAGGAGAAAACTAGATGAGCATAGTTCGGACAGCATTACCCTTGGTTCTGCTAACCAGTGTGTTGACTGGTTGCGCAGGTTTGCAGAAAACCGACTGGCCGACCTGTGCGGCAGTCGGTGGTGTCGTCGGTGCGGGTCTCGGTGCAACCGAAAGCTCCGCATGGGCGGGGTATGGCGCGTTACTCGTCGGCGGTACGGCAGCAGCCTATTGCTGGGTTCACGGTGATGGCGATGAAGACGGCGATGGTGTGCCGGACAGTCGCGACAAGTGCCCGGGCACGCCTAAAGGCGTACAGGTCGATGCTGACGGCTGCCCTCCACCAGCCCCTGCGCCAGTGGTCGAAGAAGCTGTAGTGGTCAAGGAAGAAACCATTGTCATCCGCGATGTTCACTTCCAGTTCGACAAGGCCACGCTGACCCCGGCCGACAAACTGGTCCTGGATAAAGTTGCCACGCGCCTGAAACAGGAAACCAGTACCGCTCAACTGACCGTGACCGGCCACACCGACAGCGTCGGCAGCGATGCCTACAACCAGAAACTGTCGGATCGCCGCGCGCACTCGGTGGTCAAGTACCTGGTCGAAAGCGGCGTACCGCAAAGCAGCTTCGTGTCGGTGACCGGTGCCGGTGAAAGCCAGCCGGTGGCAGACAACAAAACTGCGGACGGTCGCGCGCTGAACCGTCGTACCGAAATCAAAATCAACCGCTAGCCCCCTCGCATCCGCGGCTTGTGCAGTCGCGGATGCGGGTCTTTACTCCTGTGTAACCGGTATGGGCCGGTGACACAGGAGCTTTAACGATGAGTGTTCTTACAAGGTCCGTCTTGCCGGTTCTGCTGCTGGGCAGCCTGTTGACCGGTTGCGCCACCCACAGCGATGGCACCGCTCCCCTCAATCAACGTACCTGGCCGATCTGCAGCCTTATTGGCGGACTGGTCGGCGGCGGTCTCGGCGCGCTCGAAAGTGGCGGCTGGGCCGGCGGCGGCGCTGCGCTGGGGATCCTCACCGGCGGATTGATCTGCTATGCCCAGGATGGCGATGAAGACGACGACGGCGTGTTCGACCGCCGCGACCGTTGCCCCGATACCCCGGCCAACACCCCGGTCGACCACCGTGGCTGTCCGCTGCCGCAATATCCGGCTACCGAGAAACCCGCCGAACCGGCCCCGCAAACTGAAGTCATCACCCTTAACGACGCCGGTAACGTGCTGTTCGACTTCGACAAGTCCGATCTGAAACCGGCCGCGAAAAGCCAGCTGGATACGTTGATGGACAAACTGCGCAATGCCGATGTGGTGAGCATCAAGGTCATCGGCCACACCGACAGCAAAGGTTCGGATGCCTACAATCAGGCGCTCTCTGAACGTCGCGCCAGCAGCGTGGCGGAGTATTTGCTGAGCCAGGGCCTGGCGCCGAGCAAACTCACCAGTGAAGGGCGCGGCGAAAGTGAACCGGTCGCCGATAACAACACGGACGAGGGGCGTGCGCAGAACCGTCGGGTGGAACTGCACATCAATCGTTAGGATGAGTCTGTAGTCCGCAGGCTAGAGCTGTCGGTCGTCGAACCGGCAGCCATCCGGCGGCGGTCCGGTTTTTTTCATTTTCCCCTCTGGCTTATCCCCTGCAGAAGCCGTTACTGTGCGCCCAAAGAATAATTCGCAACACGGGGGAGCGTATGAAGGTGTTCTGTGGGCTGGGGCGATTGTTGACCCTGCTGTTCTGCTGCGTGGTGCTGGCCAATCAGCTGGTGCCGTTTGTTCATCCGCTGCACTTGCTGGTCAATCTGGCCGGCGGTCTGTTGCTGGCGATCCACGTGCTCGAAGTGCTGCTGTGCAACCGCAGCCTCAAGGGCCGTCCGCACCCCTGGCGTGATCGTGGCCGCATCCTGTTGTTCGGCGTATTCCACCTGCAAACCATCCCGGCCCCGGCCGCTCCGGAGGCTTCCCATGCGTAAACTCTGCCTGCTCGCTGCATTCATCAGTCCCCTGGCCTGCGCCCAGGTGGTCAGCGTCGAAACCAACTCGCTGATGCGTCTGCCGAACACCGCCAGCACTCTGCAACTGGAGAAACTGGTGGTCGCCGATTACGGCACTTTGCTGATTCCTTCGAACGTGACCGAGCTGAGTGTCGGCGAATTGCAGCTCGGCCACGAAGCGCGTATCGCCATCGTGCCGGGCGAACAGGCGCTGAATCTGAAAGTCATCCGCGCCGAGCTTGCCGAAGGCAGCCGGATCACCGCCCGTGGCGCGCCTGGAACGTATGAAAAAGCCGCCCGCGCCGGACGCAATCTGAATTTGCAGTTCAAGGCGTTGAATGCGCCGAAACTGGTGGTCGATGCCCGTGGCGGCACCGGTGCGCCGGGTTTTGTCGGTCTTGATGGCGCCAACGGTCAGGAGCCGGGTTGCACCTGGGGTCAGGCGGGACACGGTTTTGATGGCAGCAACGGCAGCGATGGCCAGCCGGGTGCACCGGGCGCACTGGTGCGTCTTGAAGTGCCGCGCGAGTTTCCAGCCGAGCTGATCAAGGTTGAAGTCGCCGGCGGTGCCGGTGGCCCGGCCGGTCCTGGCGGCAAGCCGGGGGCGGGTGGCAAGTCCAAGGGCTGCCTGGTCTATCGCGCCGATGGCGGCAAGAGCGGCAAGCCGGGCGCCGACGGACAGCCGGGGCCTGCGGGTGCGGCGGGTTCTGTCACCGTACAGCGGTTGTAATCTGTCACCTGATCGCTCCCGCGCGGTGCGCGGGAGCGAACACGCTCAAATCATCGGCCGCGCAGCAGCCACCGCCACCAGCACCACCCCGACCAGCAGATTGAACCCCACCACCTTGCGAATCCGCCCCAGCACTGCCGCACCCGCCGGCCAGTCCTTCGCCTGCACCGCCGTACGCAGTTCCGGCAGCATCAACGCCTGAATCCGGATGAACAGCGCGGTCATCACCACATACAACCCCATCATCACCTGCACATAACGCGGCGCGTTGTCGAAGGCGATGTGTTGCAGATGCAGCATGCCCACCCCGGTGACCGGCAGCAGAATCACCGCCCCCCACACCCAACGAAAAAAACCTTGAAACACTTCCACCCAGAGCGTCAGGCGCCCGGGACCGTCCAGTGCCTTCATCGCCGCGGGGCGCAGCACCATCCAGGCGAAAAACATACCGCCGACCCACACCAGCGCGGCCAGTACATGGATGGGGTAAACGAGGCTAAAAGGTGTCATTGGGGTACTCCGATCTGCGCAGGATTGATTAGCGGGGTATGATAGCGGCCGATCCGAACCACTGAAAATTTATCCAGCGTTTTTTGCGCCCGACACTCAATGATCAGCACTGAACTCAAAACCACGATCCAGGGCGCTTATTCGCGTTTTCTAGAGGCCAAGAGCCTCAAACCGCGTTACGGCCAGCGCCTGATGATCGCTGAAGTCGCCAAGGTCCTCGGGGATATCGACACCGACGACGAAGGCCGGCGCAGTGGCGACCCCGCGATTGTCGCGGTGGAAGCCGGCACCGGTACCGGCAAGACCGTGGCCTACAGCCTGGCGGCGATCCCGACGGCCAAACTGGCCGGCAAACGCCTGGTGATCGCCACCGCCACCGTCGCCCTGCAAGAGCAGATCGTCTACAAGGATTTGCCCGACCTGATGCGCAACAGCGGGCTGAACTTCAGCTTCGCCCTGGCCAAGGGCCGTGGCCGCTACATGTGCCTTTCCAAGCTCGACATGCTGTTGCAGGAAGGCCATGCGCAGACCGCCACCGCGCAGCTGTTCGAAGAAGAAGGCTTCAAGATCGAGGTCGATGAGGCCAGCCAGAAGCTGTTCACCAGCATGATCGAGAAGCTCGCCGGCAATAAATGGGACGGCGACCGCGACAGCTGGCCCAACGCGCTGGAAGACGCCGACTGGGCGCGCCTGACCACCGATCACAGCCAGTGCACCAACCGTCATTGCCCGAACTTCGGCCAGTGCGCCTTCTACAAGGCCCGCGAAGGCATGGGCAAGGTCGACGTGATCGTCACCAACCACGACATGGTGCTGGCCGACCTGGCACTGGGCGGCGGGGCAGTCTTGCCCGATCCGCGCGACACCATTTATGTGTTCGACGAAGGACACCACCTGCCGGACAAGGCCATCGGCCACTTCGCCCATTACACGCGCCTGCGCTCCACCGCCGACTGGCTGGAAACCACCGCCAAGAACCTCACCAAGCTGCTGGCCCAGCACCCGTTGCCGGGCGACCTCGGCAAGCTGATCGAGCAGGTGCCGGAGCTGGCGCGGGAGATCAAGACCCAGCAGCAGTTCATGTTCACCGCTTGCGAACAGATCGCCGACTTCAAGCCCGGCGAAGATGTCGAAGGCCGCGAGCGTCCGCGTCATCGCTTCATCGGCGGGGTGATTCCGGAACACATGCGTGAGATGGGCATCGAGCTGAAAAAAGGCTTCGCCCGCCTCAATGACCTGTTCACCCGCCTGACCGATTTGCTCAAGGAAGGCATGGACGGCGAGGTCAACATCGGCATCGCCAGCAATCAGGCCGAAGAATGGTATCCACTGTTCGGCAGCCTGTTGTCCCGTGCCTCCGGCAACTGGGAACTGTGGACCGCGTTCACCGCCGAAGACCCGGAAGACAACCCGCCGATGGCCCGCTGGCTGACCCTGGCCGAAAGCGGTTCGCTGTTCGACATCGAGGTCAACGCCAGCCCGATCCTCGCCGCCGAAACCCTGCGCCGCAGCCTGTGGAACGTGGCCTACGGCTGTCTGGTGACCTCGGCGACCTTGACCGCCCTCGGCACGTTCGACCGCTTCCGCATGCGTGCCGGCCTGCCGAAAAAAGCCGTCACTGCCGTGGTGCCGAGCCCGTTCCATCACGCCGATGCCGGCGTGTTGCGAGTGCCGGACCTGAAGGCCGACCCACGCGATGCCGCCGCCCACACTGCCGCGATCATCCGTGATCTGCCGGAACTGGTCGAAGGCTCGCGCGGCAGTCTGGTGCTGTTCTCGTCGCGCAAACAGATGCAGGACGTGTTCGACGGCCTCGACCGCGACTGGCGCAAGCAAGTGTTCATTCAAGGCAACCTGTCGAAACAGGAAACCCTGAACAAGCACAAGGCGCGGGTCGATGGCGGCGATTCCAGCGTGCTGTTCGGCCTCGCCAGTTTTGCTGAAGGCGTGGACTTGCCGGGCGCCTACTGCGAGCACGTGGTGATCGCCAAGATCCCGTTCTCGGTGCCGGACGATCCGGTCGAAGCCGCACTGTCGGAATGGATCGAAGCCCGGGGCGGTAATCCGTTCATGGAAATCTCGGTGCCCGATGCCTCGCTGAAGCTGGTCCAGGCCTGCGGTCGTCTGCTGCGCACCGAAGAAGACCGCGGCACCATCACCTTGCTGGATCGGCGGCTGGTCACCCAGCGCTACGGCAAGGCGATCCTCAATGCGTTGCCTCCTTTCCGTCGTGAAATATCCTGAGACATCGGTGGGCAGTTTTGCCCGCCGCGCTGTCTATCTCTCTGCTATTGCTTTTCCATTGGCCCTCGTGGGTCGTTAGGGAGAAATCCGTTCTCATGATTCGTCGTTCGTTGCCTGCCTTTTTTGCCCTGGTTTTCGCTGGCCCCTTGCTGGCGGCACCTGCCGGCCAGCAGACCCTGTTCAACTTTGTCCGCCCCGCCGATGTGGTGAAAGTGGCGACCGAAAACGCTGACCTGCCACAAGCCAACGCCGAGCAGACCCCCGAAGGCGAAGTGCTGCGCCGGGTGACGTTCAACCCGACGGCCCGCCCGACCTTGCGTCTGTCCCCGCAGACCGGTGCGTGGGACTGGTCGCAGTCCGGGATGATGAGCCTGCGAATCCAGAGCGCGATGAACTGGGCCGTGACCGTCTACGTACAAATCCAGAGCAACGACGGCAAGACCCTGGTCAGCCGCGTCGACCTGCCGGCCGGCCCGGCGCAGACCTTGCTCGTGCCGTTGACTGCGACCTCGCCACTCAGCCAGGGCATGAAAGCCGGGCCGGTGATGCCGATGACGATCGACGGGCAGCGCATCCTGCTGGCGAGCAGCAGCGGTGAGCTGGATCGCAGCCAGGTGGTGTCGGTCAGCCTGTCGATGGATCAGCCGAAAGCCGCGCAAAGTCTGCTGCTTGAGCGCTTTGGCGTGCAGGACGAGGGCGAAGTGATCAAATCCGCCTATGGCAATCTGGTGGATGCCTATGGCCAGTCGACTCGCGGCAAGTGGCCGGAGAAAGTCGCCAATGACGAACAACTGAAATCCGCCGCCGCCAAAGAACAGCAACAACTGAACACCTGGCTGGCCGAGCGCGAAAAGTCGTCGCTGGACAAGTTCGGTGGCTGGAGCAAAGGCCCAGCGTTCAAGGCCAGTGGTTTCTTCCGCACCGAAAAACGTGACGGCCGCTGGTATCTGGTGACGCCCGAGGGCCATCCGTTCTATTCCCTGGGCGTGAACACCGTCAGCCCGGAGGTCAACCAGACCTACGTGGCTGGCCGCGAATACATGTTCGAATCCCTGCCAAAACCGGAAGAGCCGCTGGCCAGCCATTTCGGCGAAGGCGACAACCGTGGCGGCAACGGTGTCGATCAGGGCCGTGGCTACAATTTCGGGCGCTGGTACGACTTCTACGGCGCCAACCTTCAGCGCCTGTATGGCGAGCCATGCACCCCGGACAGCGGCAACAAGGCCGGAGTGGCCGAAGCCGCCAAGGCCGGGGCCGCCGAAGAAGCCGCGACCAACGCCAGTGCACCGGTAGCCGCCTCCGAACAGCCGAAAGCCGGGGTCGCCGAGTCGGCAGCCACCAGCGGGCAAAGCGTTGCGGCGCCGTGCAAAAACACGGTCGACGAGCAAAAGTGGGCCAGCCACACCCTTGATCGCCTGCAAGCCTGGGGCTTCAACACCGTCGGCAACTGGAGCGCCCCCGCTCTCGGTGACGCCGAGCGCATGCCGTATACCTTGCCGCTATCGATCGTCGGCGATTACACCAGCATCAGCACCGGCACCGACTGGTGGGGCGGCATGCCTGACCCGTTCGATCCGCGTTTTGCCATGGCCACGGAACGCGCCGTGGCGATTGCCGCCCGCGATCATCGCGATGATCCGTGGCTGATCGGCTACTTCGCCGACAACGAGCTGGCCTGGGCCGGCCCCGGTGATGATCCGAAATCCCGTTACGCGCTGGCCTACGGCACCTTGAAAATGACCACCGACGTTCCGGCCAAACGCGCGTTCCTCAAGCAGTTGCGCGACAAGTACCGCAATCAGGCGGGGCTGTCGAAGGCCTGGGGCATTGATCTGCCGGCGTGGGAATTGATGGAAGACCCGGGTTTCGAGGCGCCGCTGCCGAATCCGGAGCATCCGGAAATCGAGGCCGACTTCAAATATTTTCAGAAGGTTTTTGCCGACACCTACTTCAAGACCATTTCCGACTCGCTGAAATGGCACGCGCCGAACCAGTTGCTGCTCGGCGGCCGTTTTGCCACCAGCACTCCGGAAGCCGTGGCGTCCTGCGCCCAGTATTGCGACGTGCTGAGCTTCAACATGTACACCCTGCAACCGCAGGACGGTTATGACTTCGCCGCACTGCGCAGCCTCGACAAACCGGTGCTGATCACCGAATTCAACTTCGGCTCCACCGACCGTGGCCCGTTCTGGGGCGGCGTGACCCCGTTGAGCAAGGAAGAAGACCGCGGCCCGGCCTACGCCAACTTCCTCAAACAGGCGCTTAGCGAGCCGTCGATTGTCGGCGTGCACTGGTTCCAGTATCTGGATCAGCCGGTGACCGGGCGCCTGCTTGATGGCGAGAACGGTCACTTTGGTCTGGTTGGCGTCACCGATCTGCCGTTCCAGGGTTTTGTCGACACTGTGCGCAAGAGCAATCTGGCGACCGTCGATCAGTTGAACAAAGAGGCGCAGAAAGCGGCCGCTGCAGCGGACAAGGCCGGCCACGAAGCCGAAGGCGGCCGCAAGGCAGACGCCGGCAAAGGCCCGGGGCAGGGGGCTGGCCACACCGGCGGGCATTCCGGTAACGGTCACTGATCGATACGAAACCTGAAGACCGCCCGGCCCGCAGCGGTTCCCAAAACCCTCACGGGCTGGAACAATGCGGGCCACTTTGTAGAGCGTTTTCGCGGGGGAGTTGCGGGTGCAGATTCAGGGACATTACGAGCTTCAATTCGAAGCGGTGCGCGAAGCCTTTGCCGCACTGTTCGACGATCCCCAGGAACGCGGCGCCGCGTTGTGCATCCGGGTCGGCGGGGAAACCGTCCTCGACCTCTGGTCCGGCACCGCCGACAAGGACGGCGCCGAGGCCTGGCACAGCGACACCATCGCCAATCTGTTCTCCTGCACCAAGACCTTTACCGCCGTCACTGCGCTCCAACTGGTCGCCGAAGGCAAGTTGCAGCTCGATGCGCCGGTCGCCCGTTACTGGCCGGAATTCGCCGCTGCCGGCAAGGAATCCGTGACCCTGCGCCAACTGCTTTGCCATCAGGCCGGTCTGCCGGCCCTGCGCGAACTGCTGGCGCCGGAAGCACTGTATGACTGGCAAACCATGGTCGACGCCCTCGCGGCCGAAGCACCTTGGTGGACGCCGGGCACCGGTCACGGCTATGCCGCGATCACCTACGGCTGGCTGATCGGCGAATTGCTGCGGCGCGCTGATGGTCGCGGGCCAGGGGAATCGATCGTCGCGCGGGTCGCCAAACCGTTGGGGCTGGATTTCCATGTCGGTCTGGCCGACGAGGAATTCCATCGCGTGGCGCACATCGCACGGGGCAAGGGCAACACTGGCGACGCCGCCGCCCAACGCCTGCTGCAGGTGACCATGCGCGAACCAACGGCGATGACCACCCGGGCCTTCACCAATCCACCGTCGGTGCTCACCAGCACCAACAAGCCGGAATGGCGCCGCATGCAGCAACCGGCGGCCAACGGCCACGGCAATGCACGCAGCCTGGCCGGGTTCTACGCCGGTCTGCTCGACGGCAGCCTGCTGGAAAGCGAAATGCTCGAAGAACTGACACGTGAACACAGCCTCGGCGAGGACAAGACCTTGCTGACCCGCACCCGTTTCGGTCTCGGTTGCATGCTCGATCAACCCGACGTGCCGAACGCCACTTACGGCCTCGGCCCGCGTGCATTCGGCCATCCGGGTGCGGGCGGTTCCATCGGTTTTGCTGATCCGGAGCACGATGTGGCCTTCGGATTTGTGACAAATACCCTGGGGCCGTACGTCTTGATGGATCCGCGCGCGCAGAAGCTGGCGCGGGTACTAGCCACTTGTCTGTAAAGCGTCGCCCGAGGCTCCAGGGCCGGAACCTCATGGCGAATTTCGTTTCAAAGCGTCTGTTTATCCGGGCGAAAGTCCTCTGATTGTTCACTACTTCTTTTTGTGGGTTTCCAATGTCGTCCAAACAAACTCTCGCCCTGGCCCTGTGTTTCGCAATCACCGGTTGTGCACAGACTCCGAAGAACGACGCCGATGGCGGCAGCTGGTGGCCGTTCGGTTCTTCCGACAAAGTCGCAGCCAAGGAGCCGGTTCCGGCACCTGCGCCGTTGAAACCGGTCGCTACCGCGCCCGTGGCCAAGGCTGAGAGCAGCAGTCCGTGGTACTGGCCGTTTGGCTCCGACGACTCGGCGGCCAAGTCTGAAGTGAAAGCTGAAGCCAAACCCGAAGCCAAGCCGGTCGAAGTCGCCAAGGCTGAGGCCGACAAGGGTGGCAAATGGTGGTGGCCGTTTGGCGGCAAGGAGCAGGACATCGCCAAAGTCGTGCCGATGCCTGATCCGAAAGTGACTCAGGCCTGGCTGGATGACTACGAGCCGCGCCTGCGCACCGCGATCAAGGACAGCAACCTGCAACTCGAACGCCGTGAAAACGTGCTGGTCGTGACCGCGCCGGTGGAAGGCTCGTTCAACCCGGATCGCCCAGCGATGCTGTTGCCTGTCACCCTCGGCCCATTCACCCGCGTTGCGAAAATCCTTGAAGCCGACCCGAAAACCGCCGTACTGGTGCTCGGTCACAGTGACACCACCGGTGCCGCTCCGGCCAACGTCAAGTTGAGCCAGGAACGCGCCCAGGCCGTGGCGGCGATTTTCCGCCTCAGCGGTCTGCAGCGTGATCGCCTGATGCTGCGCGGCATGGGTTCCGAAGCGCCGCGTGCCGCCAACGACAGCGTTGAAGGCCGTGCCCTGAACCGTCGTGTCGAACTGCTGGTGACCCCGCAGAACACCATGGTCGCGCTGCTGAGCAAATACAACATGCCTGCACCTAAGCCAGTGACGATGGTCGCCGCTCAGGACGTCAAGCCTGCCGCCAAACCGGTAACTCCGGCGCCGGCTGCGAAGAAGGCCACCGTACCGGCCACCAAAAAGGCCCCGGCCAAGAAAGCTGCTGCCAAGGCTCCAGCGAAGAAGGCCCCGGCCAAGGCTCCGGCGAAAAAGACCGCGCCTGCCAAAGCCGCCGCAACCGACAAGAAAGTCGCTGCGACCGATACCACCAAAAAGTGATCCGCTAACGAAAAGGAATGCGCCGTGACCCAGTCTCTGGCAGATATGCGTCGTGATTACACCCGGGACGGCCTGACCGAGGCGCAAGCCCCGGCCGAGCCCTTTGCGTTGTTTCACCAGTGGTTTGCCGAGGCGGTGAAAACCGAACAGGCGCCAGTGGAAGCCAACGCGATGACCCTGGCCACGGTGGATGCGGACGGCCGTCCGCATTGCCGCATTCTGCTGCTCAAGGGGCTGGACGAGCAGGGCTTCACCTTCTTCACCAACTACGAAAGTGCCAAGGGCCAGCATCTGGCGGCGAACCCGTTCGCTGCCATGACGTTCTTCTGGCCGACCCTGGAGCGCCAGGTACGGATCGAAGGGCGGGTGGTGAAGGTCTCGCCTGAAGAGTCCGACGCTTACTATCAGGTGCGACCGCTGGGCAGCCGACTCGGCGCCTGGGCCTCACCGCAGAGCCGGGTGATCAACGGCCGGGGTGAACTGGAAGACTTGCTCAAGGCTACCGAGCAACGTTTCACCGACACCCAGCCCGATTGCCCGGAACACTGGGGTGGCTACCGCTTGCTCCCTGAGCGCATCGAATTCTGGCAGGGCCGCGCCAGCCGACTGCACGATCGCCTCAACTACCGTGTGCAGGGCGCCGACTGGATTCTTGAACGTCTGGCACCCTGAGCAGTCTACCGAGCGGGATAGCCTGCCGCAGCGGCCTCGAGCCACTTCGGCAGGTCCTGGCGCTTGATCTTCTGCGCCTGAGCCTGCTTCAGCCGTTCGAGCATGAAGGCGCGTTTGCCTTCATCCTTGCCGGCCAGTGACAGGGCCAGGTCGCGATCCATCCAGCGTTTGATCCGCACATACAGCCACCAGTGGAAGTACAGACCGGCGGCAGTGGTAACGACAATGATGAAGTAATCCATGGAAATCCTTGGGTCGGCGGCGCAGGAAACGGATTTTGGCGCTACTGTTGGGTGAGTTCGCGGGTGCCTGTACCGGGCCTGAATGAAAGCAACTTTATCCGGGCGACGCCGTGACAGGCGTCAAGCTGCGGAGTTTAATGAATACCTGTCCTTTGGAGTTGATGCTATGCGTAAGTCTGTTCTGCTGGTTGCTTCCTTTTCCACGATGGCGATGTTGCTGACCGGCTGCCAGTCGAGCCTGACCGGTGACTCCTACTCCCGTGACGAAGCGCGTCGCGTGCAGACGATTCGCATGGGCACCATCGAATCCCTGCGCCCGGTGAAAATCGAAGGCACCAAGACCCCGATCGGCGGCCTCGCCGGTGCAGCGGTGGGCGGTGTCGGCGGCAGCGCCATCGGCGGCGGTAAAGGCAGCATCGTTGCAGCCGTTATCGGTGCCGTGGCCGGCGGCCTGATCGGTTCGGCCACTGAAGAAGGCCTGACCCGCACCCAGGGCGTTGAAATCACCGTGCGCGAAGACGACGGCAGCATGCGCGCCTATGTGCAGCAAGTGCAGGAGAATGAAGTGTTCCGCGTGGGTGAGCGGGTACGGATTTCGACTGTTGGCGGAACCAGCCGCGTTTCGCACTAAGCGCAAACGAGCGGTAAAAGAAAACCCCGATCAGGTGACTGGTCGGGGTTTTTTGTTGGTTTGCGGCATTAACGAAGCAGGAAAATCGTGGCTGCAGGACGCGTCTCTAAAGACGTGAGGATTGTTCGCTACAGCGATCCACGGAGTATCAGGAAGGCAGCGCGGTGTTCTTTCTGCTCGCCGCCAACGTCACCGCATAACCGATCAATGCCGCAAACACTGAACCTGTGAGAATGCCCATCCGGTCCATCCCGGCGTATTCACTGGCGCCCGGCACGAAGGCGAGGGAGCCGACAAACAGGCTCATGGTGAAGCCGATCCCGCAGAGGATCGCCACGCCCAACACTTGGCCCCAGTTGGCGCCTTGGGGCAGGGCGGCGATGCCGGTTTTGACGGCGAGCCAGGTCAGGCCGAACACGCCGATGGTCTTGCCCAGCAGCAGGCCGACGGCGATGCCCATCGGGACGTGGTGGGTGAAGCTTTCGGCGGTTACGCCGGTCAGCGACAGGCCGGCGTTGGCGAAGGCGAACAGCGGCAGGATGCCGTAGGCGACCCACGGGTGCAGCGCGTGTTCGAGGGTCAGCAGCGGCGAAGGCTCGGCGTTTTTGGTGCGAAGCGGGATGCAGAACGCCAGGGTCACACCGGCCAGCGTCGCGTGGACACCGCTCTTGAGCACGCAGACCCAGAGGATCAAACCAATGATCATGTACGGCCCGAGCTTGACCACCCCGAGCCGGTTCATCGCCACCAGCGCCGCGATGCACGCGGCCGCAAGGCCCAGCGACAGGGTCGAGAGTTCGCCGGAATAGAAGATCGCAATGATCACGATGGCGCCGAGGTCATCGATGATCGCCAGGGTCATCAGGAACAGCTTCAGCGACACCGGCACGCGCTTGCCGAGCAAGGCCAGCACGCCGAGGGCAAAGGCGATGTCGGTGGCGGTCGGAATCGCCCAGCCGTCGAGGGCGGCCGGATTGTCGCGGTTGAGGAACCAGTAGATCAGCGCCGGCACCAGCATGCCGCCGATGGCCGCCGCGCCGGGCAGGACGATCTGCGACGGTTTCGACAGCTGACCGTCGAGGACTTCGCGCTTCACTTCCAGGCCGATCAGCAGGAAGAACAGCGCCATCAGGCCGTCGTTGATCCACAGCAGCAGGGGTTTGGCGATCTTCAACGCGCCGATCTGCGCCACCACCGGGGTGTCGAGCAGGCCGCTGTACAACCACGACAGCGGCGAGTTGTTGATGATTAGAGCCAGGATGGCCGCGGCGATCAGTAACAGACCGCTGGCAGCTTCCAACTGAAAGAAACGCGTGAAAGTGCTACGCAGAGGCAAGGTCGCTCTCCATCGATAAAGTCAAAAGGTGGCACACCCTAACCCGTACCGTTAGTTGTTAAAACAAAAGTTATATTCTTTTTTGTTATATGCGGTTACAGCGCGCCAGGCCGACGTGCAGCAGAGCCTAGCAGTTGCCCAAGGGATTGAAGCTCAGCTGTATCTGTCGGTGCCGTGGGATTTTTCCTAAGCTTGGGGGCTGAGCCTGTAAAGGCACTTCTGCCCGATTCAACGAGAACGACAGCCATGAGCGACAACCGACAGTGGGCCCGCGAAGCCATCCGGATCATCGAAGCGGACTTCCAGCGCAGCGCCGACACCCACCTGATCCCCTTGCCGCTGCCAGGGTTCCCGGGCATCGAGTTGTACTTCAAGGACGAGTCCAGCCATCCGACCGGCAGCCTCAAGCATCGGCTGGCCCGTTCGCTGTTTCTCTACGCGTTGTGTAACGGCTGGCTCAAACCCGGCGCGCCGGTGATCGAGGCGTCCAGTGGTTCGACGGCGATTTCCGAAGCGTATTTTGCGCGGATGCTCGGCCTGCCGTTCATTGCGGTGATGCCAGCGACCACTTCCAAGGAAAAGATTGCGCAGATCGCGTTTTACGGAGGCCAGAGTCATCTGGTGGACGATCCGACCCAGATCTACGCCGAATCCGAACGCCTGGCCCGCGAGCACGACGGTCATTTCATCGACCAGTTCACCTACGCCGAGCGCGCCACCGACTGGCGGGCGAACAACAACATCGCCGAGTCGATCTTCCAGCAGATGCGTTACGAGCAGCATCCATGCCCGGCCTGGCTGATTTCCAGCCCCGGCACCGGCGGCACCACCGCGACCCTCGGTCGTTACGTGCGCTATCGCCAGCACTGCACCCGCGTGCTGTGTGCCGATGCCGAGCGTTCGGTGTTCTTCGACTTCTACCAGACCGGCGACGCCAGCCTGCGCCTGGACCACGGTTCGCGGATCGAAGGCATCGGCCGGCCACGGGTAGAAGCGTCGTTCCTGCCCAAGGTGATCGATGCGATGGTCAAGGTGCCGGATGCGTTGTCGCTGGCGGCCATGCATTACCTGGCGCAACGTCTGGGCCGGCATGTGGGCGGTTCGAGCGGCACCAACCTGATCGGCGCGCTGATGGCGGCGCAGCAGATGAAAGCGGCGGGGGAGTCGGGCTCGATCGTGGCGATACTGTGCGATGGCGGCGAGCGCTATGCGGACACCTACTACGATCAGGCGTGGCTCAAGGCGCAGGGCTATGAACTGGATGGATTGATAGCGGCCGTAGCGGCGAGTGCCGAACGGGGGGAGGCGCTGCCGGCCTCGGTTCTGCGCGCCAATATCTGACGCCGAAAACGACTGTGGGAGCGAATTCGCTCCCACAGTTTTTTGCAGTGTTTCAGGTCGTGCAGATCAGTCTTTCAGACCGAGAATGTCACGCGCCACCGCTTCAGCAATCCGAATCCCGTCAACACCCGCCGACAGAATCCCGCCCGCATAACCCGCGCCTTCACCGGCCGGGAACAGACCTTTGACGTTCATGCTCTGCAGCGCCTCGTTACGCGTAATGCGCAGCGGCGACGAGGTGCGGGTCTCGATCCCGGTCAGCACCGCATCGTGCAGCGAATAACCGCGAATCTGCTTCTCGAACGCCGGCAACGCTTCGCGGATCGCTTCGATGGCGAAGTCCGGCAGGGCCAGGGCCAGATCGCCCAGTGCCACGCCCGGTTTGTACGACGGCTCGACTTCGCCCAGCTCGGTCGAAGGAATGTCGTTGATGAAGTCGCCGACCAGTTGCGCCGGCGCCTTGTAGTCGCTGCCGCCGAGGATGAAAGCGTGGGATTCCAGACGTTCCTGCAACTCGATCCCCGCCAGCGGGCCGCCCGGATAGTCGACTTCCGGGGTGATGCCGACGACGATGCCGGAGTTGGCGTTGCGCTCGTTACGCGAGTACTGGCTCATGCCGTTGGTGACCACGCGGTTCGGCTCGGAAGTCGCCGCCACCACGGTACCGCCCGGGCACATGCAGAAGCTGTAGACCGAACGGCCGTTCTTGGCGTGGTGCACCAGTTTGTAGTCGGCGGCTCCCAACTTGGGGTGACCGGCGTACTTGCCCAGCCGCGCGCGGTCGATCAGCGATTGCGGGTGCTCGATCCGGAAGCCCACCGAGAACGGCTTGGCTTCCATGAACACGCCACGGCTGTGGAGCATGCGGAAGGTGTCGCGGGCACTGTGGCCGAGGGCCAGGACCACGTGTTTCGAATGCAGGGTTTCGCCACTGGCCAGTTCGACGCCGACCAGTTGGCCGTCTTCGATCAGCACGTCGGTGACGCGCTCCTGGAAGCGCACTTCGCCGCCCAGAGCGCGGATTTCTTCGCGCATGGTCTCGACCATGCCGGTCAGACGGAACGTACCGATGTGCGGCTTGCTGACGTAGAGGATTTCTTCCGGTGCACCAGCCTTGACGAACTCGTGCAGAACCTTGCGGCCGAGGAATTTCGGATCCTTGATCTGGCTGTACAGCTTGCCGTCGGAGAACGTGCCCGCGCCGCCTTCGCCGAACTGCACGTTGGACTCGGGGTTGAGCACGCTTTTGCGCCACAGGCCCCAGGTGTCCTTGGTGCGCTGGCGCACTTCGGTGCCGCGTTCGAGGATGATCGGCTTGAAGCCCATCTGCGCCAGCAGCAGGCCGGCGAAGATCCCGCACGGGCCGAAACCGACCACGATCGGGCGCTGGCTCAGGTCGCTTGGTGCCTGGCCGACGAATTTGTAGCTGACATCCGGCGCCACGTTGACGTTACGGTCGTCGGCGAACTTGCTCAGCACCTTGGCCTCGTCGCGTACCTCGAGGTCAATGGTGTAGATGAAGCACAGTTCGGAGGACTTTTTGCGCGCATCGTAGCTGCGCTTGAACAAGGTGAAATCGAGCAGGTCATCGCTGGCAATGCCCAGGCGTTGCACGATGGCAGCGCGCAGGTCTTCGTCGGGATGGTCGATCGGCAGCTTGAGTTCAGTGATTCGTAACATGACAGGATCCGGTTCGCGGGGCGCACAACTGCGCCAGGGCGTTTGAAGGCGGCGATTATAAGCCGCATCGGCCGGATCCCGTGAGGGTAAAACGATCAGTCGTTACGCGAACCGCCGAAATACCCGCAACCACGCTGTACCTTGCCGTCGATACGCAGCTCGGCGCTCATGTGCTGCACGCTGCCGGTGCTGCTGTCGACGCAGCGCTGCGGCGCCACCCACAGCTCGATGCGCTGGTTGTTGGCTTCGCTGCTGAGGTTGAAACGACCGTCGCCCAGCTGCTCTTCGACGTAGGGCACAGCGAGTGGTGGCTGGCCTTCGCGGTCGATGACCAAGCCCTTGCCGCTGACCTTTACGTTCCACTCCGGGCCATGGCCGGCGGCGCGCAGGATCAGCTGTTTGAAGTTGGGGTCGTCGCAGGCGGTGCCGGAGCGTTCGACGCGATAAAGCTGGGTCAGGTCGAGGCGGTCGCCGGCGATCTTCCCACGCACGTCGGCGAACAGCTTGCCCTGTTGATCGGCCAGCGTGGCGGCCTCTTGCAGGACGCTGGTACCGCCGATGTCATTGACCACGTACTGGCGCTGCTCGCCGCAGGCCTGGAACACCAGTTTGCCGTCGGCAGCGGTCAGTTGCCCCTGCATCCGCGTCTGGCCGACGTGGGAGGCGCTTTCCCGCGCACCATCGAACAACTGGCACGCGGCAAACAACGGGAGCAGGGCAATAACGATCAGGGAACGGGCAACACGCATCTTTGGCTCTCCAGACAAGTGCCGCCACGTTACGCAGGCTGACCGTTCATCACAAGGGTTTAGCCCACGTGAAATGTCTGACCTGTCTGCAAGCCTTCGACACTTTTGGCGTAGGCCAATGCCACATCCGCCGCAGGAACCGGTTTGTAGCCACGGAAGTACGGGGCGTAGCTGCCCATGGCTTCGACCAGCACGGTCGGGCTGATCGAATTCACGCGCAGGCCGCGTGGCAGCTCGATGGCCGCGGCGCGGACGAAGCTGTCCAGCGCGCCGTTGACCAGTGCAGCCGATGCACCGCTGCGGATCGGATCGTGGCTGAGCACGCCGGTGGTGAAGGTAAACGATGCGCCGTCGTTGGCGAATTCGCGGCCGATCAGCAGCAGATTGACCTGACCCATCAACTTGTCTTTCAGGCCGAGGGCGAAGCTGTCTTCGGTCATTTCACCCAGCGGGGCGAAGGTCACGTTGCCAGCGGCGCAGACCAGGGCGTCGAATTTGCCGGTCTGTTCGAACAGCTTGCGGATCGATGCGCTGTCGCTGATATCCACCTGGAAATCGCCGCTGCTGCGACCGATACGAATGACTTCATGACGCTGCGACAGTTCTTTGTCCACGGCCGAACCGATGGTGCCGCCCGCGCCGATCAACAGAATTTTCATCGTGATTGCCTCAAGTGATTGAACGAGGTTTCAGTCTAGAGTGGTTTTTTCTGCGGATAAGCGCGCTAATGGGCAACCTTTGGTTTTCAAATGGAAACAATCCATGAGCGAGATGGATGATCTGGCGGCGTTCGCGGTGTTGATCGAGGCGGGCAGCTTTACCCTGGCGGCGCAGCAATTGGGTTGCAGCAAGGGGCAGTTGTCCAAGCGCATCAGTCAGCTTGAGGCGCGGTTTTCAGTGGTGTTGCTTCAGCGCACCACACGTCGGCTGAGCCTGACGGCGGCCGGTGCAGCGTTGTTGCCGCAGGCGCAGGCACTTGTAGTCCAGGTTGAAAGAGCGCGTCAGGCATTGGCGCGATTGAAGGACGACATGGCCGGCCCGGTGCGTATGACGGTTCCGGTGTCGCTGGGGGAAACCTTCTTCGACGGCCTGTTGCTGGACTTCTCGCAGAAATACCCCGAAGTGCAGATCGAACTGGAGCTGAACAACAGCTACCGCGACCTGTCCCGCGACGGCTTCGATCTGGCGATCCGCACCGAAGTGGCCAATGACGAGCGACTGGTGGCCAAGCCACTGCTGGCCTGGCAGGAAATGACCTGTGCCAGCCCTGAATATCTGGAGCGCTTTGGCGAACCGCTGACGCCGCAGGCACTGGCCGAGCACCGTTGCCTGCTCAACAGTCATTACAGCGGTCGCGAGGAATGGCTCTATCACCAGCAACACGAACTGCTGCGGGTGCGGGTGTCGGGGCCGTTCGCCAGCAATCACTACAACCTGTTGAAGAAAGCCGCACTGGCCGGCGCCGGCATCGCGCGTTTGCCGTCCTATCTGTTGCAGGCGGAATTGGCTGACGGCCGATTGCGCTGGCTCCTGCGCGATTTTCAGACCCGGCGCATGCCGATGTACCTGGTGCATCCTTATCAGGGCGGGTTACCGAAACGCACCCAGGTGCTGGCGGATTACCTGATCGGCTGGTTCAAGCTCAGCGGCGAGGCGCTGGACCGGTTGTAGTGCCGGGCGATCAGGTGATCGATCGACACTTTGCCCGGTCCGGTCGCCATCAGATACAGCAGCACCGCCATCCAAGTGCCGTGGGTCGGGTAGGCATCCGGGTACACGAACAGCTGAATGGTCAGGGTCATGCCCAGCAATGCCAGCGCTGAAAAACGCGTGGCGAAGCCAATCAGGATCAGGATCGGGAAGAAGTGCTCCGCAAACGCCGCCAGATGCGCGGCGATTTCCGGCGACAGCAGCGGCACGTGGTACTCGCTCTTGAACAGCGGAATCGTCGAGTCCGCCAGACGCGGCCAGCCGAACTCGAAGGTGCCATCGATCAGGTCGACGGCCAGCCCTTCGACCTTGGTCTGCCCGGATTTCCAGAACACCGCCGCGATGGAAAAACGCGCGATGAAAGCGATCAGGCTGTGAGGGATTTTTTCCAGCAGCGCGATGGCGCGGGCAATGAGACTGTTCATGACGACACCTTTGGGTGCAAATGAGTGATGACTTGGCGACTGATGAGCAGGGCAAGGGTCTGGCTGAGATCGAAGGCCTCGGCGGATTCCAGCGCCTGCGTGAGTGACTGGCCGGCCTTGAGCTGGCGAATGAACTGGCTGGCACCACGATCCACGGTGAACACCTCGACTTCCAGTCCATTACGCAGGATTAGCGCGTGTTGGGCGTTATGAAGATCGATCCCGGCCAGCGTCGCGTCCTGCTGATGCGCCGCCCAGATGTCGACTACGGCGAAGTTAGAATCGAGCAGATGCAGCGAAGGGTGCAGGCCGATACACAGTTCGTTGAGCGCATCGGCATCGGCGAATACAGCAGCGATCCGCTCCTGACTCAGAGGCAACGCATCGGCAGCGTGATAGGCCTGCGTGCGCAAGCGTTCCAGGCTCGCGACATCGGCCAGATAGGGAACGCTCGCGGCAGGTTCGAAGCCGCTGATGAAGTCCGCCAGCTCACCGCCGTAGTCACTCATCAACGGACTGTGTGGTGGATGGCTTTGCAGGAAAATTCCGGCCATCGCCCGGAAGAATTCGTCCCCCACCAACTGCATCACCACGGGATAACCGTCGGCCAGTGCGTTGATCAACGAGCTTTGAACATTGTTGCGGTACACCGCGAAACGGCTGACCGGATCGGCGCCGTTGGCACTGCACAAACCGTCGGGGCAGGGCAGGTCGATATCGAGCAACGCGGCGCTGAACGCAGATTGAGTGCTCACGGCCGACCTCCCGCACACAGCAACAGCTCATCGGCCTGCTGCGCTTCCGCCAACAGCACGTTGAAGGCCGGCACCTGATTGTCACGCTCGATCAACGTCGCCACCGGGCCGACGCGTTCCAGCGTCTGCCGGTACAACGACCAGACCGCTTGATCGATCGGCGCGCCGTGATCGTCGATCAGCAAGCGATCACCAAGGCTGTCGGCATCTTCGGCAAACCCGGCCAGATGAATCTCGCCCACCGCGTGCAGTGGCAGTGCGTCGAGATAGGCCAGGGGATCGCGCTGATGGTTGATGCACGAGACGTAGACATTGTTCACGTCCAGCAACAGACCGCAGCCAGTGCGCCGGATGACCTCACGGATGAAATCGGCTTCGTCGATGGTCGAGCGCTGGAACGCCAGATAGGTCGCCGGGTTCTCCAGCAGCATCGGACGTTTGAGGGTGTTCTGTACCTGGTCGATGTGGTCGCAGACGCGGTTCAGCGTCGGCGGGTCGTACGCCAGGGGCAGCAAGTCATTGAGGAACACCGGGCCGTGGCTCGACCAGGCCAGGTGTTCGGAAAAGGAGTGGGGTTGATAACGCTCGATCAACGTAATCAGGCGCTTGAGGTGCTGAACATCCAGCGGGCCTTCAGCACCGATGGACAGCCCGACGCCATGCAGCGACAGCGGATACGCCTCGCGGATCAAACCCAGAAAATGATGAAACGGGCCGCCGGCCACCATGTAGTTTTCGGCGTGGACTTCGAAGAAACCGATGTCCGGACGTGAATCGAGCACTTCGCTGAAGTGCTCGCTCTTGAGCCCCAGCCCGGCACGGGACGAGAGCCCGGTGAGGGCTGCCCGAGTGCGGTGCAAGGCATGGTCGCAGGATGTGATCATGATCGACACTCGGGCGGCTCCCGGATCAGGACTTGGCTTTGAAGGCTTCGAGCTGACCGAAACCGGTCGGCGAGGTTTTGCTTTCGGTGGTGGCGCAGGTGCCTTTCGGAACCAGTTTCCAGGCGTTGGCCTGATGATCCATTTTCGCGGTGCCGGCACAGGTGGTGCCCGCGCCTGCGGCGCAATCATTCTTGCCTTTCATGGCCACGCCGAAGCATTTTTCCATGTTGTCGTCAGCGGCGTGGGCGGTGGAGACGGCAGCGATGCTCAGAGCAGAACCGAGGGCCAGAACCAGGGCGGTGGCGGACAGGGTGCGGGTGGTAGCAGTCATGATGTTTCTCCGGTTTGAACTTGGGTTTGAACAAGCGATTGCGCTTGCTTGCCCCACTAGAGAAACGACTCGGCGATGCGTTACAGCGATCGGTAAAAGTTTTTTTGCCGGGCACAAAAAAACGGCCCGAAGGCCGTTTTTTTTTGAAGCGATCGATCAACCGCCGAGGTACGCCTCGCGCACTTTCGGGTCGGTCAGCAGCGCTTCGCCGGTGCCTTGCATCACCACCCGGCCGTTCTCCAGAACGTACGCACGGTCAGCGATTTTCAGCGCCTGGTTGGCGTTCTGCTCGACCAGGAACACCGTCACACCGTCCTTGCGCAGCTGTTCGATGATGTCGAAGATCTGCTGGATGATGATCGGTGCCAGGCCCAGCGACGGTTCGTCGAGCAACAGCAGTTTCGGCTTGCTCATCAGCGCACGGCCGATGGCGAGCATTTGCTGTTCGCCGCCGGACATGGTGCCGCCGCGCTGGTTGAAGCGTTCTTTCAGGCGTGGGAAAAGTCCGAGAACCTTGTCCATCTGTTCCTGATAGTCGCCCTTGTCGGTGAAGAATCCGCCCATGGACAGGTTTTCTTCGACGGTCAGACGGGCAAACACCCGACGACCTTCCGGTACTACGGCGATGCTCTTGCGCATGATCTGCGACGAGTCCTGGCCGACCAGTTCCTCACCCATGTAGCGGATGCTGCCGCTGTGGGCCTGCGGCGAACCGCACAGCGTCATCAGCAGCGTGGACTTGCCGGCACCGTTGGCGCCGATCAGGGTCACGATCTCGCCCTGGCGGACTTCGACGTTGACGCTGTGCAGGGCCTGGATCTTGCCGTAGAAGGTGGAAACGTTTTCGAACTGCAGCATTTACGCTTCCCCCAGGTAGGCTTTGATCACTTCAGGATTGTCGCGGATCTGTTCCGGCGTGCCGTCGGCCAGAGGCGTGCCCTGATTGATCACGACGATATGGTCGGAAATGCTCATGACCAGTTTCATGTCGTGTTCGATCAGCAGCACGGTCACGTTGTGCTCTTCACGCAGCACGCTGATCAGCGCCTTGAGGTCTTCGGTTTCCTTCGGGTTCAGGCCGGCGGCCGGTTCGTCGAGCATGAGGATCCGCGGGCGGGTCATCATGCAGCGGGCGATTTCCAGACGACGCTGCTGACCGTAGGCCAGGGTGCCGGCGGGGCGGTTGGCGAACTCTTTCAGGTTGACCTTTTCCAGCCAGTACTCGGCGAACTCCATGGCCTCGCGCTCGCTCTTGCGAAACGCCGGGGTCTTGAACAGGCCGGACAGGAAGTTGGTGTTCAGGTGACGGTGCTGGGCGATCAACAGGTTCTCGACCGCCGTCATGTCCTTGAACAACCGCACGTTCTGGAAGGTGCGCACCACGCCTTTGAGGGCGATCTTGTGGCCCGGCAGGCCGTGAATCGGCTCGCCGTCCAGCAGGATGCTGCCGCCCGATGGCTGGTAGAAACCGGTCAGGCAGTTGAACACGGTGGTCTTGCCCGCGCCGTTCGGCCCGATCAGTGCAACCACCTGTTTTTCCTTCACGGTCAGGGCCACACCGTTGACCGCCAGCAGGCCGCCGAAGCGCATGCTCAGATTTTCGACTTTCAGGATCTCGCGGCTCATTTGCGCAGCTCCATGTGAGGACGTTGCATGGGCAGCAGACCTTGAGGTCGCCAGATCATCATCAGCACCATCAGGGCGCCGAACATCAACATGCGGTACTCACTGAACTCACGCATCATTTCCGGCAGCAGGATCATCACCACGGCCGCGAGAATCACGCCCAGCTGCGAGCCCATGCCGCCCAGCACCACGATGGCGAGGATGATGGCGGACTCGATGAAGGTGAACGATTCCGGCGTCACCAGACCCTGACGGGCGGCGAAGAAGCTGCCGGCGAAACCGGCAAATGCCGCGCCGAGGGTGAACGCCGAGAGCTTGATCACGGTCGGGTTGAGACCCAGCGCACGGCAGGCGATTTCGTCTTCACGCAGCGCTTCCCACGCACGGCCGATCGGCATGCGCAGCAGGCGGTTGATCACGAACAGCGCCGCCAGCGCCAGCAACAGAGCAACCAGGTAGAGGAAGATCACCTTGTTGATCGAGTTGTATTGCAGGCCGAAATATTCGTGGAAGGTTTGCATCCCTTCTGCGGCTTTACGTTCGAAGGTCAGGCCGAAGAACGTCGGTTTCTCGATGTTGCTGATGCCGTTCGGGCCGCCAGTGATATCGGTCAGGTTACGCAGGAACAGGCGGATGATTTCCCCGAAACCGAGGGTCACGATCGCCAGGTAGTCGCCGCGCAGACGCAACACCGGGAAGCCGAGCAGGAAGCCGAACGTCGCCGCCATCAGGCCGGCAATCGGCAGGCAGATCCAGAAGCTCAGGCCGTAGTAGTGCGACAGCAGCGCGTAGCTGTAGGCGCCGACGGCGTAGAAGCCGACGTAACCCAGGTCGAGCAGACCGGCCAGACCGACCACGATGTTCAGGCCCAGGCCGAGCATCACGTAGATCAGGATCAGCGTCGCGATGTCCACCGCGCCACGGGAGCCGAAGAACGGCCACACCAGCGCACCGATGATCAGCGCGATGATGAAGTAGCGTTGGGTGGTCGGCAGGGTCAGGACGTTGCTGGCCTTGGCCGGGATCAGCGGCATGCCCGGCGACGAACGCCACGCCTTGCTGATCTGCTGGTTGAACAGCACCCGCAGGAACATCAGCACCGAGCAGATGGCGATGGTCGCCAGAATGGCCGGGCTGGTGTTGTGCACTTCCAGGTTGATGCCGACGATGGTCAGTTTCAGACCCAGTACCGGATAGGCCACGGCCCAGACCAGCAAGGCGCTGAACAGCGCCTGTTTAAGATTCCTAGTCATACTTTCTCAACCTCCGGACGGCCCAGAATGCCGGTCGGACGGAACAACAGCACCAGAACCAACAAGCCGAAAGCCACGACGTCCTTGTACTGGTCGCCGAAGATATCGGCGCCAAAGGCTTCCGCCACCCCGAGCACCAGCCCGCCGAGCATGGCGCCGGGGATGCTGCCGATCCCGCCCAGTACCGCGGCGGTGAAGGCCTTGAGGCCGACGAGGAAACCGGCGTTCGGGTTGATCACGCCGTATTGCATGCTCAGCAGCACGGCCGCGACGGCCGCCAGCGCAGCACCGATGACGAAGGTCAGGGCGATGATGTTGTTGGTGTTGATGCCCAGCAGGTTGGCCATCTTGATGTCTTCGGCGCAGGCGCGGCAGGCGCGGCCCAGGCGAGAGCGCGAGATGAACAGCGTGAGGCCGAGCATGGCGATCAGGGTCACCACGAACACCACGATTTGCATGTAGGAAATCAGCACTTCATGTGCGCCACCTGGGCCGAAGGCGAAGTTGCCCGGAATCAGGTTGGGGATTGCTTTGTCCTTGGAGTCTTGCGCCAGCAGAACCGTGTTCTGCAGGAAGATCGACATACCGATCGCGGAAATCAGCGGGATCAGACGGTTGCTGCCGCGCAACGGGCGGTAAGCAATGCGTTCGATGCTGTAACCGTAGGAACTGGTGACGACGATGCTGGCGATGAACGCCACGGTCATCAACAGCGGGACGCTTTCGAGTCCCATCATGGTCAGCCCGGCGATGGCGATGAACGCCACGTAGGAACCGATCATGTACACCTCGCCGTGGGCGAAGTTGATCATTCCAATGATGCCGTAGACCATCGTGTAGCCGATGGCGATCAGGGCATACATGCTGCCAACGTTCAAGCCGTTAACCAGCTGTTGGAAGAAGTGATAGATGTCAGGCATTACAGCGCTCCTAAAAACCTGATACGCATTTCACTGGTGGAGTCATTTTCCCGCCCGGTCCCGTGGATCTTTATCCACTTCGAATCCGGGTTTTGCCAGCGAACCGCTGATGACGGTTTTGAGATTTTCAGGTGGGGAGACTGGCGGATCACGCCAGCGCGGCCCAATACATTCGTAAAACAAAGCCCACGGCACGCCGTGGGCTTTATTGGCAGTCAGTCAGGCAGCGCCTTACTGAGGCGACACTTCGGTTTTAGGTTTGCCGTTGTGCCACTCGTAGACCACGAATTTGAAGTCCTTCAGGTCGCCCTTGGCGTCGAAGCTCAGGTCGCCAGTCGGAGTCTTGAAGGAACCGGCGTGAATGGCTTCAGCCACTTTCGCAGGGTCTTCGGATTTGGCAGCAGCGATACCGCCGACAATCACTTCAACAGCCGAGTAGGACGGGAACACGAACGGGCCGCTCGGGTCTTCTTTCTTCGCTTTGAATGCATCAGCCAGCGCAACGTTGGCAGGATCCTGGTCGAAGGATTTCGGCAGGGTTACCAGCAGACCTTCGGCAGCGTCTTTGGCGATCTGGGTGATCGAGTCGTTACCCACGCCTTCCGGACCCATGAACTTGGCTTTCAGGCCTTTTTCCTGGGCTTGACGCAGGATCAGACCCAGCTCCGGGTGGTAGCCGCCGTAGTAGACGAAGTCGACGTTGGCTTGCTTGAGCTTGGCGATGATCGCGGAGAAGTCCTTGTCGCCGGCGTTGATACCTTCGAAGACGGCAACCTTGGTGCCTTTCTTCTCGAGGGTGGATTTGACGGCGGTGGCGATGCCTTCACCGTACTGCTGCTTGTCGTGCAGCACGCCGACAATTTTCGGCTTCACGTGATCGGCGATGTAGTTACCGGCGGCAGGGCCCTGGGCGCTGTCCAGACCGATGGTTCGGAAGATCATTTTGTAACCACGAGCGGTGATGTCCGGGCTGGTGGCGGCCGGGGTGATCATGATCACGCCTTCGTCTTCGTAGATGTCCGAAGCAGGCTGGGTGGAGCTGGAGCACAGGTGACCGACCACGAACTTGACGCCGTCGTTGACGACCTTGTTCGCTACGGCTACCGCTTGTTTCGGATCGCAAGCGTCATCGTATTCAACGGCTTCGAGTTTCTTGCCGTCTACGCCGCCTTTGGCGTTGATCTGCTCGATGGCCATTTTCGCGCCACTGAACTGCATGTCGCCGTACTGGGCTACTGGACCGGTTTTAGGGCCGGCGATACCGATCTTGATGGTGTCAGCTGCGAACGAATGGCTGGCAACCCCGGCCAGAACCATAGCGGCAAACAGTTTGGAAATCTGCTTAGTAGCCTTAGTCATAGTGCTCCACTCTTACTGTTGTATTTTTTTAGAGTCCTGACGCCGTAGCAGCAGAACCGGGACAGATATCTAGGCGATACCCTCCGGAAAAGCCCCCGGCAACTGTACCGGTACAGTGTAGAGCGCCGGTTGTTGGCCTGGGAAGCTGGCGCCAGGGGGCAAAACCTGAGGGTGTCGCTTAAATGAAAGAAAAAGACAGAATTGCGGCGGGACGTTCAGAGGGCTTATACCCCAATCATCAGCATTCCTTGGCGTTCCTGCTCTTTTCGTTCGGTACGGCCTTTTGCAACCGGGTTTTTCTGCCGGACCACCGACGTTATCATTCGCGCTGATTTCTTTTCCGGACAGTCCCATGAATCAAGAACCTAGCACCCTCTATGCCAAGCTGCTTGGTGAAACCGCATCTATTACCTGGAAAGAGCTGGAGCGCTTCTACGCCCAGGGTGCCCTATTGTGGGTCGACGCCAGCCTGGATTTGATCGCGGTCGCCGAGGCCGTGGCGTCGGATCAGGGCGAGAAAGTCGCTGCCTGGCTGGCCGAAGACAAGGTCGCGAAGCTGTCTGAAACGCGGGCGCTGGATATTTTCGAGCGCGATCCCGAGATGTGGGCGGTGGTGGTCCGGCCGTGGATCCTGGTCCAGGAAAGGGCAGCGGCCTGACGGGTTGCACCTTGTTGGTGCGGGTGCTGGCCGGTAAAAAGTGTGTAGCGGAGTAGCGTGATGGCCGATTGCCGTAGAGAAATGCCACAAGCGCGGGTGGCATAACGGTGACGTAAACGTAACGGGCACAGTTTAGTAAGCAGCCTAACGGCTGCTTAATTGTTTCGGGATGTTGGGAAGGCTGAAATCTTCAGGGAATTTCGGGGCCTCATCGCTGGCAAGCCAGCTCCCACAGGGTCCGAGTGAATACAAATATTGTGGACACCACGAAAACTGTGGGAGCTGGCTTGCCAGCGATTGGGGCGACGCGGTCTTTGATCAGACCGAGTAAGACTTGCCAGTATGGTTATTCAGCGAGATGACCTTGGTCTTGCCGATCCGGTGACGGTAGATCTCGCGCAGGTACTTGATCGACTTCTTCACGCAATCGCGCGACAGGCGAATGTCGTTGATCGAGACAAACTTCTCTTTGTCGTTGATCAGCTCGCGATACTTCTTCTCGTACATCGGCTTGATCGCGTACCAGTTGGTATCGAGGATCTTCGCCGGGTTCTCGAATTCGTTGAGCAGGTCGTCGATGCGGTCTTCGTCGAATTCTTCGTTGATGATGAAGTCGAGGATCGAGTTGTCCAGGGTCTCGTCGAAACGGTACGGCGTTTTGGCGAAGCAACGTTTGATGAACGCCACGATCAGCGTCAGGAAGTCGTCCGACAGGCACGGGCTCTTGGCGATCAGGGTGGTCAGCGACAGGTTGGCCGAGGCGCCGATCACCAGCGCGTAACGCTTGAGCGTGGTGTTGGGGAACAGGCTGTTGAGGTGGGTCTTCAACCGGTTCAGGTCCATGTACGACAGCTTGTAGTCTTTCGGCAGCGAAACGATCGAGACCACCGATGAGCAGTTCTTGAAGAAATGCAGGTCATGCAACGCAGCCGCGTCGTAACCGGAATTCTTGTACTGCTCGAGCGAAGCGCGATAACGCTTGGACTCGATCGGCAGCAGGCTGATGCCTTCGATGGCCTGGGTCACCTTGTTGAAGTGCGGCAGGTCGATCGAGCGGAAGAACAGGTCGTCGATGTTCAGGCGCTGCGGTTCTTTGTCGAACACCTTGAACTTGTCGCTGCTCGGCGGCGGGGTTTCCGGCACCACGGATTCGGCGTACGCAATCGCCACCGGGCCGGCCAGACTCATGAACAGGTCGTTGGCGTCCAGGCGAATGGTCTCGCCGATGTCGATGCCGGCACGACGGAAATAGTTCTGGTCGTAGTCGGTCGTGACCGCCTGAGCCGTCAGAATGTTGAAGATCTGCTGCGAGATGTACTGGTTGGCGTGCTTCTCCATCGCATTGACATCAATGTTCTGGATGTTGCCGTCATCGCTCTCTTCGGCGTAACGCATGATGTCGTTGGAGATCAGCATCATCGCGTTCCATGGGCGGATACGGCCCATGACGCTGGCTTCGCTGCTGTCTTCGTTGGCGAAGTTGTACGAGAAATCCCATTCTTCCGAGAGGTATTTGCACAGCAGACGACCGGCGTTGATGTGCAGCGCCTCGGACATTTCGCTGCGGTGGTCGGAAATGTTCGGCAGCACGCAGATGCCGCTGGTGAAGATCGGTTCGAATACGAACGAATGACCGCTCTTGCCGTCGTGCTCGTCCATCGGCTTGGTGTCGAACGTCTTGTTCATGTACGAGTGCTGCTGGGCCAGGCCGAATTCCGAGGCCATGCCCGAACCGGTGCCGCCGCCGGCACTGAAGATCGAGAAATACAGGCGCGACTGGTTGGCCTTGATGCCGCAGCTGTCGATCAGGTACGAGTGGATCATTTTCCAGTCAGGGCTGGAGAAACGCTGGGTGTCCTTGTTCAGGATGATCTTCGCCAGGTACTGGCCGAGGATCGGCGCGTTACCGGCGCCACCGGCGTGGACTTCCGACAAGTCCATGATCTTCATCTTGCTGTAGTCGCGCAGGAAGCCGCTTTTTTCGCCCTTGCGCGAGAAACGGATACGGCCGGCGATGTCCTTGTCGAGGTCGCCGAGCATCACCAGCGGTTCCACCAGGAACACCGGTTTGCTGCCCTTGTTCGGGCCGATCCGCAGGTTGGTCTTGATCCACTGGGCCGGGCTGTAGCCCTTGTCGGCCAGGCGACGATCGCTCGAAGGGCGATCTTCGTTGTTGAATTCGTTGAGGTAGAACTTGCGCGCGTTGTACACCAGCTCCGCCACGTCGAGGGCAATGTTGGAGCCGCAGCGACCGAGGCCGATCAGGCACACCGACGGGAATTCCTGATCGTTGTGCTGTTCGTTGTCGCCTTCCAGGTGCGGCGGGCGCGGGAACACCAGATCACGCAGGCCATCGAGGTTGTCGAGGATGCGGTCAGTATTGGTTTCGGTGAAATACAGGTATTGCTGGGTGCCCAGCGGGCGCGAGGGTGGCAATGGCTTCATCGGGGCAGGGCTGTTCGCCGCAGGGCTCAGAGTCAGATCGGATACCGCAGTGGCCGGATTGTTTTTAGAAGTCATTGTGCGCCATATACCTGGACTGGTTGGATCAACGACCGCTGTCGTCGAGCCTCACGGAATGGGAATCTCGCGTCTTTTTTCTGCGCGTGTTTTGCCCGTGCGTCAGGGACTTTGCCTGAGTGCCGCGCGGGGGAATCCTTTCCTGATCGATGATGAATCGGCCATTATTCGGCGATCTTTAATCAAAAGGAGGCTAAATGATGTCAACGCGACCTTCGTTGGGGTTTGCCGGAATCGGCCTGATGGGCCTGCCGATGTGCCGCCGCTTGCTGGCCGCCGGTTATCCACTGACCGTGTGGAACCGCAACCCGGCCAAGTGCGCGCCGCTGGTCGAGGCTGGCGCCCGGCAGGTGGCGAGCCCCGCTGAACTCTGTGAACAGGCTGACGTGGTGATGCTGTGCCTGGCGGACACGGCGGTGGTGCGCGAGGTGGTGTTCGGCCCGGCCGGCGTGGCTGAGGGGGCGAAACCCGGTCAGTTGCTGGTGGATTTTTCCAGCCTCGAACCGACGGCTACCCGTGAGATGGCAGCCGAACTGGCCGGCAAGACAGGCATGGCCTGGCTCGATTCGCCGGTGTCCGGCGGGGTGGTCGGGGCCGAGGCCGGCAGTCTGGCGATCATGGTCGGCGGTGATGCAGCGGACCTTGATCGCGTGCGACCGGTATTGCTCGAACTCGGGCAGCGCGTCACGCACATGGGCGGCGTGGGCGCCGGTCAGGTGACCAAGGCCTGCAATCAGATGATTGTCGCCTGCAACGCCTTGGTAATTGCCGAAGTGGTGGCGCTGGCCGAACAGGCCGGAGTGGATGCAACTCTGATCGCCGAGGCCTTGGCCGGTGGTTTTGCCGATTCCAGACCGTTGCAGATCCTCGCCCCGCAAATGGCCGAAAGCCGTTTCGAGCCGGTGAAGTGGCACGTGCGCACGCTGCTCAAGGATCTGGATACCGCCGTGAAGTTTTCCCGGGAAACCGGCTCGGCGACGCCGATCAGCGGATTGGCCGCACAACTGATGCGCCTGCATGGGGCACAAGGCTTTTTGCAGAAGGATCCAGCGACACTGGTGCAAATGTACCGCGCGCCAGACTCAGCGGATTGACCGTGTGCGCGTGTTTGCGCTGATTGATTTCCTCCAGCACCGGGCGCAGTTCGGCCAGTGGCACCGGGCGGCTGAGCAGGTAACCCTGAATGAAGTCGCAGCCCGAGCGCTCAAGAAACTCGTATTGCTCCAGGCTTTCGACGCCTTCGGTGACCACCTGCAAGTGCAGGGTGTGCGCCATGACGATGATCGCCTGGACGATCTCCATGTCGGCGGTGGCCTTGGGAATGTCGAGGATGAAAGAGCGGTCGACCTTGAGGGTGTTGAGCGGCAGGCGCTTGAGATAGGCCAGCGACGAATAACCGGTGCCGAAGTCATCGATTGACAGTGACACGCCGAGGGCGCGGATCTGCCGCAGCAGCACCAGGGTGTTGGCGATGTTGCCCATCAAGGCGTTTTCGGTGACTTCCAGTTCCAGACGTTCCGGGGCGACCCCGGCGCTGCGCAAGGCGTGCTCGATCTCATTGGCCAGTTCTTCCCGGGCCAGATTCAGCGGTGAGCAGTTCCAGGCAATCTTCAGTTCTTCGCAGCCATGGCGCGACAGTTCGCCGAGGTCTTCACAGGCCTTGCGCAGAACCCAGTTGTCGAGCTCGGCGATCAGGCCGTTGTTTTCGGCGATGGCGATAAAGCGATCCGGAGGCAGCAGGCCGTGCACCGGGTGCTGCCAGCGGATCAGCGCTTCGAGCTTGGTGACCTTGCCGGTCTTGAGTTCGAAGATCGGCTGGTAATACAGCAGCAGACCGTTCTCCTGACGCAGGGCGTGGCGCAGCTCTTCCTCCAGTTGCAGTTCGAGGCTGGCGCGGTTCTTCAGGTTGGAATCGAAGAAGTGCACGCCGTTGCGCCCGGCGCCCTTGGATTGGTACAGCGCCAGATCCGCGTGCTTGAGCAGTTCATCGCAGGTGGAACCGTCCTCGGGAAACAGGCTGATGCCGATGCTGGTGGTCATCACCATGCGCCGTCCGGCGAGTTCGATCGGCTCCTTCATCTTGAGCATGATGCGCTGGGCAAGGTTGCGCGCTTCTTCGCGGTCGCGCAGGCCGATGAGGATGCAAAACTCGTCGCCGCCGAACCGTGCCACCACGTCGTCATGGCTGCGCACCGAGCTTTTGATTTGTTGGGCGATGACCTTGAGCAGTTCGTCGCCAGCGTCATGGCCGAGGCTGTCGTTGATGCGTTTGAAGTGGTCGATGTCGAGAAACATCACCGCCAGCATCCCGCCTTCGCTGGATTTCTGGCTGAGTTTTTCGGCGAAGATCTGATTGAAACCGCGCCGGTTGATCAGATTGGTCAGGGCGTCGTAGTTGGCCACGTGCTGCAGCGACATGCGTGCCTGATCGAGCTGGCTGAGCAGGGCGTTGACCCGACGCAGATCGTGCTCCTTGTTCTGCAGCTTCTTGTCGGCCAATGCGGCGCTGATGGCGCTGCCGAGAATCAGCAAAGTGATCAGGGCGACGGTCAGGCCCAGCTGCAAGTGACCGGTTTGCGACGCCAATGTCGGCAATTGCCCCTCGGACAGCACCAGTTGCAGCGCCGCCATGCCGGTGAAGTGCATGCTGAGGATGCCGGCGCCGAGAATAAACGCGGCCAGGTACTTGAGCATCTGGATGTGCAGGCCGCTGCCCTCGCGTAGGTAACCGGCCACCCACAGCGCGGCGAAGCTGGCGCCGATGGCGATCACGATCGATGACACGAACAGGGTGGGTTCGTAGTAAGCCGTGGCGGCGGATTCGATGGCGGCCATGCCGACGTAGTGCATGCCGGCGATGCCCAGGCCGATAACGATGGCGGTCTTGAGGTATTGCAGCAGACTCGGCTGCGGATGGCTGAGGGTGTGCATGGCCAGCCAGGACGCCAGTAACGCGATCACCAGGGAAAACAGGGTCACGGGCAGGTCGTACTGAATATCGATCGGCGCCTGAAACGCCAGCATGCTGATGAAGTGCATGGCCCAGATTCCGCCGGCCAGGCAGGTTGCGCCGATCCAGCGCCACAGTCGTTGCGAGCCGGGTTCTTCGGCGTGGGCGACCCGTTCGGCCATGTCGAGGGTGGCGAAACTCGCGGCGCAGGCGACCAGGTAGGCCACCAGCACCAACAGGGGATTGTGAGTGCAATTGAGGATGACCTGCCCGCTCTCCGGCTGCTCGGCAACAAATTGCAAACCAAGCCACTCCATAGCATGCCCCGTCTCTGAGTGCGTCCTTACTGCGTCATCAACGCAGGCGAATGTTTGGAGTATAGAGGCGGTTTTTTGCGTGCAAGCGGTAGTGGCACATTGGCGCTAATGATTTTGGCATGACTGTCATAGCGTTTGGCGCTAAGTGGTGAAACGCCTGAACTCAGGCGACTTCGTTCCAGTGCGGTTGCAGCGGCGGCAGGCCGAAACGGGCACGGGCCTTGTCGCAGTCGGTGTTCTGTTCGCCGTTTTCCCACGACGCTTCGAACTCGCGGCAGGGGCTGGAACGCTTGTCGTAGATCGTGCAGGCCACCGATTTTCCGACTTCGCCCTCCAGCGCGGTACAACGCGGCGCCTTGCGGTCGGTACCGATCATCGCGACCCGGCTGGGCGTGATCTGGGTGACCAGCTCATCGGGCACGGTTCCGCCGGAGGATGCGCATTCACCCCAGAAAAAAGAAACACGAAAATGGGAACAGCAGGCACCGCAATTCAGACACGGACTGACTTCGGACATGGGCGGGGGTATCAAAGGGATTGATCGGCAGGATCCGGACGGATCCGGCGGCCATTCTAGGCTTTGCCACGGCGTTGGGAAGGGGGGGGGGAAAGTATTTTTTCATTGCCGGATTTTTCCGCAAAACCCCCGGTTTTCGGGGGATTCGAAGCATTTCAAGGGCTTACGTTTCGTTACACGGCCATGGCCCGTCATCAGGCTGACGAATGATCACAGACAGCCCCGACGAGCGTGACTAGATTGCAGGTTCCGGGCTCGGATGCGTTGGCAGTGAAGCCCCAATAACAATAAAGAGACGGACCCATGCAGAACTCGACCCAAGCGGCGAATGCCTGGCGCATTCTGTTCCTGCTGTTCCTCGCCAACCTGTTCAACTTCTTCGACCGCACCATCCCGGCGATCATCATCGAACCGATCCGCATGGAGTGGCACCTCAGCGACTTTCAGCTGGGGATTGTCGGCACTGCGTTCACCATCGTTTATGCCATTGCCGGCCTGCCGCTTGGGCGCATGGCCGACACTGGCTCGCGCAGCAAACTGATGGGCTGGGGCCTGGCGACCTGGAGCGCGCTGACGGCGGTCAACGGTCTGGTCGGCAGTTTCTGGAGTTTCCTGCTGGTGCGCATGGGCATCGGCATCGGTGAAGCCAGTTACGCGCCCGCCGCCAACTCGCTGATCGGCGACCTGTTCCCGGCTCATCGCCGGGCGCGGGCCATGGGTATTTTCATGCTCGGTCTGCCGTTGGGGCTGTTGCTGGCCTTCTTCACCATCGGCTGGATGGTCAAGGCGTTCGACAGCTGGCGCGCGCCGTTCTTCATCGCCGCCGTACCGGGGCTGCTGCTGGCGGTGTTCATGTTCTTCATCAAGGAACCCAAACGTGGCGCGGCGGAAACCGTGCAGGTGTCGCAGGAGAAAGTCGATAAACCGATCCGCCGGATTCTCGCCGTGCCGACCTTCCTGTGGCTGGTGATGGCCGGGCTGTGCTTCAACTTCGCGACCTACGCCTGCAACTCGTTCCTGGTGCCGATGCTCCAGCGTTATTTCCTGATGCCGTTGCAGGAAGCAGCGGTGGCGACCGGGGTGATCGTCGGCGTGACCGGGTTGATCGGCCTGACCCTCGGTGGCTGGATCGCCGACAAGATTCACCAGCGGGTGGCCAACGGGCGACTGCTGTTCGCCGCGTTCAGTCTGATCATCTCGACCCTGTGCACGGCGTGGGCACTGCATGCCGGGCGCATCGAGATCGGGGTGTTTGTCGCAGTGTTCAGCGTTGGCTGGCTGTTTGCCTACAACTTCTACACCTGCGTTTACACGGCGATTCAGGACGTGGTCGAGCCACGCCTGCGGGCCACGGCGATGGCGCTGTTCTTTGCCGGGTTGTATTTGCTCGGTGGCGGTCTGGGTCCGGTGGTGGTGGGCGGCTTGTCGGATCACTTCGCCAAGTCGGCGATGGTCTCGGCGGGCGCCGAGCAAATGACCGAAGCGTTCAAGGCCGTCGGCCTGCATGATGCGATGTACCTGATTCCGGTGGCGCTGTTCCTGACCATGGTGTTCCTGTTCCTCGCGTCGCGCTGCTTTGTGCGGGATGCGAAGCGGATGAAGGAAGGGCTGGTGGCGGTGGTTGAGCCGCAGAGTCAGGCCGTTACCGCTTGATCGGACAGGCAAACAAAAAGGCCCGCATCGCTGCGGGCCTTTTCATTTTTGGCGATGGAGCAGGGCGGTTTAGCCCGCCACCAGCACCCGGATCGCTTCCAGTCGCAGCGCTGCCTTGTCGAGCATCGCCAGACCTTGTTCACGCTGCTTGCGCAGGGCGTCCAGTTCGCTGTCGCGCACGGTCGGGTTGACCGCTTGCAATGCGGTCAGGCGTGCCAGTTCTTCGTCGGTGTCGGCTGCCAGACGGCGGCGGGCCTCGGCCACGCGCTCGGCGTGGCGCGGGGTGACCTTGTCTTCACCGGCGTTGATCCGTGGCGTCAGCTGATCGCGCTGGGCCTGGATGAACTTGTTGGCGCTGGCGCGCGGCACGCTTTCCAGTTGATCGTTGAGGGTTTCGAACGCCACGCGCGACGACAGGTCGTTGCCGTTGGCATCGAGCAGGCAGCGCAGGGCGGCCGGCGGCAGGTAACGGCCCAGTTGCAGCGAACGCGGGGCAACCACTTCGCTGACGTAGAGCAATTCCAGCAAAACAGTGCCTGGCTTGAGCGCCTTGTTCTTGATCAGCGCGACGGCGGTGTTGCCCATCGAGCCGGACAGCACCAGATCCATGCCGCCCTGCACCATCGGGTGTTCCCAGGTGATGAACTGCATGTCTTCGCGCGACAGCGCCTGGTTGCGGTCGTAGGTGATGGTCACGCCTTCGTCGTCGCCCAGCGGGAAGCTGGCGTCGAGCATCTTCTCGCTCGGTTTGAGGATCAGGGCGTTTTCCGAATGGTCTTCGCTGTCGATGCCGAAGGCGTCGAACAGGGTTTCCATGTAGATCGGCAGGGCGAACTGATCGTCCTGCTCGAGGATGTCCTCGACCAGCGCTTCACCTTCGCCGGCGCCGCCGGAGTTGAGTTCCAGCAGACGGTCGCGACCGGTATGCAGCTCGGCTTCCAGACGCTCGCGCTCGGTGCGCGCCTCGTCGATCAGCGCTTGCCACTCGCCGTCATCGGCTTCTTCGAGCAGCGGCAGCAGGCGCGGGCCGAACTGATGCTGCAAGGCGTTGCCGGTCGGGCAGGTGTTGAGGAACGCGTTCAGGGCTTCGTGGTACCACTGGAACAGGCGCTCTTGCGGGCTGGTTTCCAGGTACGGCACGTGCAGTTCGATGATGTGCTTCTGGCCGATCCGGTCGAGACGACCGATCCGCTGCTCCAGGAGGTCCGGGTGCGACGGCAGATCGAACAGCACCAGATGGTGGGCGAACTGGAAGTTGCGGCCTTCACTGCCGATTTCCGAGCAGATCAGCACTTGTGCACCGAACTCTTCGTCGGCGAAGTAGGCGGCGGCGCGGTCACGCTCGAGGATGTTCATGCCTTCGTGGAACACCGTGGCCGGGATGCCGGAGCGCACGCGCAGGGCGTCTTCCAGGTCCATCGCGGTTTCGGCATGGGCGCAGATCACCAGCACTTTGGTGCGCTTGAGCATTTTCAGCTGGTCGATCAGCCACTCGACGCGCGGGTCGAATTTCCACCAGCGTTCTTCTTCGCTGGCGTCCGGCTGGGCCTGGAAGCTGACTTCCGGGTACAGCTCGGCGTGTTCGCCCAGCGGCAGCTCGAGGTATTCGTCCGGGCATGGCAGCGGGTACGGGTGCAGTTTGCGCTCCGGGAACCCCTGCACGGCGGCGCGGGTGTTACGGAACAGCACGCGGCCGGTGCCGTGGCGGTCGAGCAGTTCACGCACGAGGCGGGCGCTGGCTTCGGTGTCGCCATCGTTGACGGCGGTGAGCAGGGCTTCACCTTCGTTGCCGAGGAAACCGTGGATGGTCTTGTGCGCGGCCGGCGACAGGCGACCCTTGTCCAGCAGCTCCTGAACGGCTTCGGCCACCGGGCGATAGTTTTCGCTCTCGGCGCGGAAGGCGGCCAGGTCATGGAAACGGTTCGGATCGAGCAGGCGCAGACGGGCGAAGTGGCTGTCCTGACCGAGTTGTTCCGGGGTGGCGGTGAGCAGCAGCACGCCGGGAATGACTTCTGCCAGTTGTTCAACCAGCGAGTATTCCGGGCTGACTTTCTCTTCGTGCCACACCAGGTGGTGGGCTTCGTCGACCACCATCAGGTCCCAGCCCGCAGCGAACAGTGCGTCCTGCGCCTTTTCATCGTCGACCAGCCACTCCAGCGCCACCAGGGCCAGCTGGGTGTCTTCGAACGGGTTGGTGGCATCGCTTTCGATGAAGCGTTCTTCGTCGAACAGCGCGACCTGCAGGTTGAAACGGCGGCGCATTTCCACCAGCCATTGGTGCTGGAGGTTTTCCGGAACCAGGATCAGCACGCGGTTGGCGCGCCCCGACAGCAGCTGGCGATGGATCACCAGACCGGCTTCGATGGTCTTGCCCAGACCCACTTCGTCCGCCAGCAATACGCGCGGTGCGATACGGTCGGCGACTTCACGGGCAATGTGCAACTGGTGGGCGATCGGTTGTGCGCGCACGCCGCCCAGACCCCACAGCGCGGACTGCAACTGGCGGCTGGTGTGTTCCAGGGTGTGATAGCGCAGGGAGAACCAGGCCAGCGGGTCGATCTGGCCGGCGAACAGACGGTCGCTGGCCAGACGGAACTGAATGAAGTTCGACAGCTGGGTTTCCGGCAGGGTGACCGCTTCGTTCTGCGCGTTGAGGCCGTGATAGACCATCAGGCCGTCGACGTCGTCGACTTGCTGGACAGTCATCTTCCAGCCTTCGAAGTGCGTGATCGAATCGCCCGGCGAGAACCGCACGCGGGTGAGGGGCGCATTCCGTAGCGCGTACTGGCGAGTCTCGCCAGTGGCCGGGTAAAGCACGGTCAACAAGCGGCCGTCCTGTGCCAGAACGGTGCCTAAACCAAGCTCTGCTTCGCTGTCACTGATCCAGCGTTGCCCCGGTTGATACTGCTGCGCCATGCTGCCTGACTCCCACCTTGAAAAAGCGGGCTATCTTAACGGAATGAGGGCCCGAGGCCAAAGGATAAGGAGCCTCGGCCCGGCTTTTAACCGCAATCGGCCAATTGCAGGGAAGATTAGGTCATGCATCGGTTTTAAGGGATGTTGCGGCACCCTTGAGTGCCAAACCGGTCACAAGTTTGCGACCGATGGCTCAAGGCACCCCTGGCGCCGCCGATAACCTGCTGACAGGAGACCCTTCATATGCTGCCACCGATGCTCCCCCTGAGCGCCGTGCCGATCACCTCCCAGCAGGATCCGATCCGCCAGCGACCGGATATTCCCCCTGTGGTGCCGGTGCAGGAAAGCTCCAACGAAAGCACCATCGACCTGCAAAAGCGCGACCCGGAAGAGGACGGCTATCTGCTGCGCGAAGAGCAGCGCCGCCAGCAGGAACGTGATCGCCGTCGCCGCGAAGCCGACGACGACCCCGAAGCGCACCTCGCCGTGCCGGGCACCGAACTTAATGCCGACAACACCGTGCCGGTGGCGCCGTTGATGGAAGATCAGCCGCGTCAGGGGCTTTGGGTCGACATCGAAATCTGAGGCCGGGCGGCCAGCTCCATCAGGTTTTCCAGCAACACGTCGATCTCTTCTTCTGTGTTCAAGTAGCTCACCGCCACCCGCGCAATATTCGTCAGCCCGCGCGCCTGCATGTCCAGCGGTGTGTAGGCCACGCCATTGGCGCCGATGTTGATTCGCCGTTCGGCCAACGTCTGCTTCAGCGCCACGCTGTCCCAGCCTTCAAGGGTGAAGGCGATCAGCCCGGATTGCTGATTGGCTGCTCCGAGATCCCGCAGCGTCAGGCCGGGAATCGCCTTCAGGCGTTGGCGCAATCCGTTGCTCATTTGTTGGATGCGCCGGCGGACGGGGATCGCACCGAGGCGGTTGTATTCTTCCAGCGCATTGGCCAGCCCGGCCAGCAGGGCCAGCGACACTTCACTGGTTTCAAAGCGGCGCGCGTCGTCGCGCAGGGTAAAGCGCTTGCCATCCCACGGCGCCGACAATACATCGCGTTGCACGGGGAGCAACCGTTGCAAAAAATGCGGCCGGATGTACATCAGCGCCGTGCCGCGCGGCCCGCGCAGGAACTTGCGCCCGGCACCCTTGAGCACATCGCACTGCAAGTCTTGAACATCGCAAGGCAACTGGCCCAGCGCCTGACCGGCGTCGATGAAATAGGGGATGCCGTGGCGCCGCGCCACGCTGCCGATCTGCGCGGCAGGGTTGATCAGGCCGCCGTTGGCCGGCAGCCAGGTCAGAGCGATCAGCCGTACCTGGCCGTCGATCATCTGCGCCAGGGCGTGCGGGTCGACCGCACCGTAGGCGTCACAAGGAATCACTTCGAGCCGCGCGCCAGCCTTCACCGCTTCGGCCATGCACGCCAGATTGCCGGCCCATTCATGGCGTCCTACCAGAATCCGTTCGCCGGGCTGCCACGGCCCCAGCGCGTTGAACGCCTGGCTCCAGGCTGCCGAGCCGCTGCTGGCGAAGGCGATGTCTTCGGGCTGGGCGTTGAGCAGGGCGGCGGCCGCGTTGCGCGCGCGTTCCTGTACCCGGTTGTCCGCCGCCTCCATCGGCCCGCCGAGCGCTTCGCGTTGCAACTGTTCGATGACTGCATCGAGGGTGGCCTGGCTGGGCAGCGAGGCGCCGGCGTGGTTGAAGTGGATGACCTGAGCGCAGCCGGGTGTGGCTGCGCGCAGACGCAGGATGTCGTCGATGTTCACGGTTTGAGCTCGAAGATCGCGTCGATTTCCACCGCGACGCCCGCAGGCAGGCTCGACACGCCAACTGCGGTGCGCACATGCCGGCCCTTGTCGCCGAGGGCGTTGACCAGCAGGTTCGAGGCCCCGTTGGCGACGACGCCCTGAGCCTTGAAGTCCGGTGTGGCGGCCACGAAAACCCCGAGGCGCAGGATCCGCACCAGTTTCGACAGGTCATCGCCCAGTGCATGGCTCAACTGGGCGAGCAGGCCCAAGGCAGCCAGTTCGGCGGCGTTGACCCCTTCTTCGTCGGAGATCGCTTCGCCCAGTCGCCCGATGAACGCAGGTTTGCCGTCGATCAGTGGAATCTGACCGGAGATGAACAGATGGTTCTGGCTGCCCACATGGTTGACGTAATTGGCGATCGGCTGGCTCGGTGCGGGCAGGCGCAGGCCGAGTTGTTGAACGCGTTGGCTGAGGGAATCGGTCATGGGAAGTCCTCCTGAGTGAGGGCTTCAGCATGTTGTGGCGAGGGAAGGGCGACAAACGGATAGATTTAATCCGAAGCATCCAAAAAACTCATGCGTCCGCGGTTTCCTCCAGCCATTGGCAGAAATTTTGTGCCGCCGATGTGGGCGGGCGTTGCGGGGTGACCAGCCAATAACCGATCTCGCCAAGCATCGCCGGTGTGTCGAAGGCCGGCACCAGCGCGCCTTCCTTGATCCGCCGTTCGATCATTCGCTGGCGACCCATGGCAATGCCCTGACCGGCGACGGCCGCTTCGACGACGATGTTGTAGTCGTGCAGCATGACGCTGGGCACATGAGCCAGATCGATGCCGCTGTGTTGCTGCCAGTCGATCCATTCAAACGGCTGGTGCGACTTGGCCATCAGCAACGGCCCGTTGTTCACGCCTTTGGCCTTGAAGGCCGGGCTGCACACTGGCGTCAGGGTTTCAGCCATGAACCGGCGGGCCTGAACTTTCGGCCAGCCGCCCTTGCCGTAGCGGATCGCCAGATCCACCTCGCCGGCGTCGACATCGGCCAGTTGCACGGCGGGCAGCAGCTCGACATGGATGTTCGGGTATTTCGCGTTGAAATCCGCCAGACGCGGCGCCAGCCATAAAGTGGCGAAAGAGGCGAGCAGACCGATGCGCAGGGTGGTGGGGCGCTCGCCGCGCAGGTCGTGGGTGGCGGCGGCAATCGCGGCGAGGGCCGGCTGGATTTGCCAGTAATACTGTTCGCCGGCGGGTGTCAGATCGATCGCCCGGGTGCGGCGCACGAACAGTCGCTGATCGAGGAATTCTTCGAGTTTGTGCACCTGATGGCTGATCGCGCTTTGGGTCACCGACAGCTCATCGGCAGCCTTGATGAAACTCAAATGGCGGGCCACGGCCTCAAAGGCGCGCAAGGCCATCAGCGGTGGCAGATCCTGATGCAGGGGCACGGCGCAGATCCTTCGGGTTCAGGGCGAGGCGCCGATTGTGCGGGCAAATCCGGTGGGCGGTACATGAATTGTTGTAGAGCGTTTAGGTCAGTGGCTGGTCAGCGCCCGCGTCAGGCCGCATTATTGGCGCAGTCCTGTCGGTGATCCGGCAGTTGTGATTCAGTCCAAGCGATGCACCGAACGCCATGAGCCAAGACGACAAGCTGATCGACCTCAACACCGAACGCGCCAAGCGGGTTCATGACCTCAACGAGAAGCGCCTGAATGAAGTTCGCCAGGCTTTCGAGCAGGCCATGCCTTTGGGTAAGCCGAAGAAAAAGCCGAAAAACAAACCGAAAAAGCGTTGATCTCCCCTGCATCCGTTGATGCAGGTCAGTTATTTCCCTTCCTTACCTCCCCATGGTGACCGGCATTGATCCCGGTCAATTCCTGCGCCTGCCTGATTGGTTAACTTAGTTCCATCGCAGCAGAGCAGGGGCCAGGAGGCCAGTCATGTTTTTCGATAACGTGGTGTTTGCCGGGGTCCTGACTGTGGGGCTGATGGTTCTGTTTTTTGCAGGGTTTGGATTTTTTATCTGGAAGGATGCGAACAAGCGCAAGAAGCCTTGATTCTTCCGGGTTTGATGAGCACGCAAGGCATTTTGGGCAACTTCGGTTGCCCTTTTTTTTGTGTATTGGCGGCCTTTGGGCCGACCATGCTTTGGGTGTTTTTTGTGAATATCCGTTTTTGCGGGTGTTGCGGCTGGCGGTTTCGCCCTTACGGCGAGTCCCTTTGGCAAACGCCCCAAAGGAACCAAAGGTCTGGGCCCCTGCGTTCGGCGCCTCGCTGAGGCTCGGTGTTCCTTCGTTCCGGGATTCATCCGGGGGCATCGCCTACGGTTTGCTTCGCTGCACCTCCTCTCGATGCATGCGGCTTCGCCGCACGGTCGCTGCGCTCCC
>NZ_JAMDGS010000016.1:0-192147 GCF_028657055.1 Pseudomonas aphyarum | reverse complement strand
TCGGAAGGCTGAGTGGAGGGATTTATCCGGGGGTGGGAGCGCAGCGACCGTGCGGCGAAGCCGCATGCATCGAGAGGAGGTGCAGCGAAGCAAACCGTAGGCGATGCCCCCGGATGAATCCCGGAACGAAGGAACACCGAGCCAAAGCGAGGTGCCGAACGCAGGGGCCCAGACCTTTTGGTTCCTTTTGGGGCGTTTGCCAAAAGGGACTCGCCGTAAGGGCGAAACCATAAGAAGCCGTTACCGCAGCAACGGATATACACCCAATCACCCCAGATATACCGAGATAGACGCATCCCCTCAAAAAACGATATTTCCGAACACCCCCAAATCCCCGCTAACCTCAAACAACAACCACCTCAAAAACCCACGGGCCAGACATGCAAAGATCCACCCTAAAACCACTCCTGATCACCCTGGCCCTGACCGCCATAACCCCAATCGCCAACGCCGCAACAACCCTCGTCTACTGCTCCGAAGCCAGCCCCGCAGGCTTCGACCCCAGCCAATACACAAGCGGCACCGACTTCGACGCCTCCGCCGAAACCGTCTTCAACCGCCTCACCCAATTCAAACGCGGCGGCACCGAAGTCGAACCCGGCCTGGCGACGAATTGGGACGTAAGCCCGGACGGCCTCCAATACACCTTCCACCTGCGCCAAAACGTAAAATTCCACACCACCGACTACTTCACCCCGAACCGAACCTTCAACGCCGACGACGTCCTGTTCACCTTCCAGCGCCTGCTCGACCCGGAGAACGCCTTCCGCAAGGCCTACCCCGCCGAATCCCCGTACTTCACCGACATGGGCCTGAACACCACGATCAAATCCGTTGAAAAACTCGACGAAAACACCGTGCGCTTCAACCTGAACAACGTCGATGCCGCCTTCGTGCAAAACCTCGCCATGAGCTTCGCCTCGGTGCAATCGGCCGAATACGCCGCCCAACTGTTGAAGGAAGGCCACGCCGCCGACCTCAACCAGAAACCGGTCGGCACCGGCCCGTTCGTGTTCAAGCGCTACCAGAAGGACGCGCAGATCCGCTACGCCGCGAACAAGGACTACTGGAAACCCGAGGACGTGAAGCTCGACAACCTGGTGTTCTCGATCACCCCGGACGCCGCCGTACGCCTGCAAAAGCTCAAGACCGGCGAATGCCAGGTCAGCGGCTACCCGCGCCCGGCCGACATCGAAGTGATGGAAAAAGACCCGAATCTGCGCGTGTTGAAACAGGCCGGTTTCAACCTCGGCTTCCTCGCCTACAACACCACCCATCCGCCGCTGGATCAGCTCAAAGTACGCCAGGCACTGGACATGGCCATCGATAAACCGGCGATCATCAAAGCGGTTTACCAGAGTGCCGGGCAGCTCGCGCAAAACGCCTTGCCGCCAGCGCAATGGTCGTTCGATCCGAACATAAAAGACGCGCCGCACGACCCTGTCAAAGCCAAGGCGCTACTCAAGGAAGCCGGGGTTGCACCGGGTACAACCATCAACCTCTGGGCCATGACCGTGCAGCGCGCTTCGAACCCGAATGCGCGGATGTCGGCACAGATGATCCAGCAGGATTGGGAGAAGATCGGTATCAAGGCCAACATCGTCAGTTACGAATGGGGCGAGTACATCAAGCGCGCCAAGAACGGCGAACACGACGCGATGATCTACGGCTGGACCGGTGACAACGGCGACCCGGACAACTGGCTGGGCGTGCTTTACAGCTGCGCGGCGGTGAAGGGCAGCAACTACGCCAAATGGTGCGACCCGGCCTACGACAAGCTGGTGCAACAGGCCAAGGTGTCCACCGATAAATCGCAACGGGTAAAACTGTATCAACAGGCGCAACTGATCCTTAAACAGCAGGTGCCGATCACGCCGATCGCCAACTCCACGGTGTTCCAGCCGCTGCGCAAGGAAGTCACCGACTTCAAGATCAGCCCGTTCGGTCTAACCCCCTTCTATGGCGTGGGTATAAATAAGTAACACCCGGCCCCAATCCGGCGCGCACAACGTGACCAGCGCACCGTTTTGGGGCTTCGTTTGCACCGTAAAAACCGGCCGCAAACGGTCAAATGCGTCAGAAGTTATACGGATGCGACATTAAGGTACGTTCGTGCCACGCTTTGACGCCGCCGAGCGCTCTGGATCTTGCATTGGGTATGGGCCCTGCATAAGTATCCGCAGGCACGACTCACGAGGTCGTACCTCACAACTAAAAAATGACAACAAATCATGAGGCCAACATGCTTAAACACGCGGTCATTCCGTTTTTAGTCGGCGCAGGCTTGTTAGCCTCCGCACCTTTCGCCACCGCTGCGACTAACCTGGTGTTCTGCTCCGAAGGCAGCCCGGCCGGTTTCGATCCAGGCCAATACACCACCGGAACCGACTTCGACGCCTCAGCCGAAACCATGTTCAACCGTCTGACCCAGTTCGAGCGTGGCGGTACCGCCGTGATTCCTGGTCTGGCGACCAAGTGGGACATTTCCGATGACGGCCTGACTTACACCTTCCACCTGCGTGAAGGCGTCAAGTTCCACACCACCCCGTATTTCAAGCCGACTCGTGAGTTCAACGCCGACGACGTGCTGTTCACCTTCAATCGCATGATTAACAAGGATGACCCGTTCCGTAAGGCGTACCCGACCGAATTCCCGTACTTCACCGACATGGGGATGGACACCAACATCACCAAGATCGATAAAGTCGACGACCACACCGTCAAGTTCACGCTGAAAGAAGTCGACGCCGCGTTCATCCAGAACATGGCCATGAGCTTCGCGTCTGTTCAGTCCGCCGAGTACGCAGCCCAGCTGCTGAAGGAAGGCAAGGCTGCCGACATCAACCAGAAGCCGATCGGCACTGGTCCGTTCGTGTTCAAGAGCTACCAGAAAGACTCCAACATCCGTTACACCGGGAACAAGGACTACTGGAAGCCTGACGACGTGAAGATCGACAACCTGATCTTCGCCATCACCACCGACCCGTCGGTACGTATCCAGAAACTGAAAAAGAACGAGTGCCAGGTCACCCTGTTCCCGCGTCCGGCCGACCTCAAGGCGCTGAAAGAAGACCCGGCGCTGAAGATGCCTGACCAGGCGGGTTTCAACCTGGGCTACATCGCGTACAACGTGATGGACAAGGTCAAGGGCAGCAACGAAGCCAACCCGCTGGCCGACCTGCGCGTTCGCCAGGCGCTGGACATGGCTGTGAACAAGCCACAGATCATCGACTCGGTTTACCAGGGCGCGGGCCAGTTGGCTGTCAACGCCATGCCGCCGACCCAGTGGTCCTACGACACCACCATCAAGGACGCCAAGTACGATCCTGAGAAAGCCAAACAGCTGCTCAAGGAAGCCGGCGTCAAGGAAGGTACCGAGATCGTCCTGTGGGCGATGCCGGTTCAGCGTCCGTACAACCCTAACGCCAAGCTGATGGCTGAAATGCTCCAGTCCGACTGGGCCAAGATCGGCTTGAAAGTGAAGATCACCAGCTACGAGTGGGGCGAGTACATCAAGCGCTCCAAAGGTGGCGAGAACCAGGCCATGATCATTGGCTGGAGCGGTGACAATGGTGATCCGGACAACTGGCTCAACGTGTTGTTTGGTTGCGACTCCCTGAGTGGCAACAACTTCTCCAAATGGTGCGACAAGAAATTCGACGGCCTCGTGAAAGAAGCCAAGCGCACCACCGACCAGGCCAAGCGCACCGAACTCTACAAAGAGGCGCAGCACGTCCTCAAAGATGCAGTCCCTATGACACCTATCGCTCACTCGACGGTGTATCAACCCATGCGCGCCAACGTGCAGGACTTCAAGATCAGCCCATTCGGCTTGAACTCCTTCTACGGCGTCAGCGTCAGCAAATAAAAGAAGCAGCGGCGACGTTTTCAGCGTCGCCGCTGTTTTTTTTGCCGAGAAGTCAGGAATTTGCCTACAGCCTTTTCTAGCCAGTCTTACTAGGTTGGGTAAGGACGCGTTGCCTTTTCCTACGAGTCTTTAGGACTCAGCGCATTTACTGCCAGACCCACGGCCCCTACCGTCGGGTTCTGACCAGTGACTGCGTGGGCTATCGGTTTTGCTGCCGTATTGGTTTGAGCTCAATGCCGCCACAACATCCCTGGACGGGATCGCGGCGCATTGAAAAACACTAAGAAAAGAGGGAGCGTCATGCGCCATACCTTGGTTTTTTCCGCATTGCTGGGCGCCGGCCTGTTGGCCGCCACGTCCGCCAGTTTCGCCGCCAGCAACAGTCTGGTGTTCTGCTCCGAAGGCAGCCCGGCCGGTTTCGACACCGCGCAGTACACGACGGCAACCGACAACGACGCCGCCGAACCGCTGTACAACCGGCTGGCCGAGTTCGAAAAAGGCGCGACCAATGTCGTACCAGGCCTGGCAACCAGCTGGGATATTTCCGAGGATGGTCTCAAGTACACCTTTCACCTGCGTGAAGGTGTGAAATTTCATACAACGCCGTACTTCAAACCTACCCGCGATCTCAACGCCGACGACGTGCTGTTCACGTTTAACCGCATGCTCGATCCGCAACAGCCATTCCGTAAGGCTTATCCAACCGAGTTCCCGTATTTCAACGGGATGAGCCTCAACAAGAACATCGCCAAGGTCGAGAAGACCGGGCCGCTGACCGTGCAGTTCACGCTCAACAGCGTCGACGCCGCGTTCATCCAGAACATTGCCATGAGCTTCGCTGCCATCCTGTCCGCCGAGTACGCCGACAAGCTGCTGGCCGAAGGCAAGCCGAGCGACATCAACCAGAAGCCGATCGGCACTGGCCCGTTCGTGTTCAAGAGCTACCAGAAAGACTCGAACATTCGCTACACCGGCAACCCGCATTACTGGGATCAGAGCCGGGTGAAGCTGAAGAACCTGATTTTTGCGATCAACACTGACGCCTCGGTGCGCGTGCAGAAGCTCAAGGCCGGCGAATGCCAGGTCACCCTGCACCCGCGCCCTGCCGATGTGCCGGCACTGAAGAACGACCCGAAACTGCAATTGATCGAGAAGCCGGGCTTCAACCTCGGCTACATCGCCTACAACGTCCGCCACAAGCCGTTCGATCAGCTCGAAGTGCGTCAGGCGCTGGACATGGCGGTGAATAAACAGGGGATTCTCAACGCTGTTTATCAAGGCGCCGGCCAACTGGCCGTCAACGCCATGCCACCGACCCAATGGTCCTACGACGACACCATCAAGGACGCCGCCTACAACCCGGAAAAAGCCAAGGAGCTGCTCAAGGCTGCCGGCGTCAAGGAAGGCACCGAGATCACCCTGTGGGCGATGCCGGTACAACGTCCGTACAACCCGAACGCCAAACTGATGGCCGAAATGCTCCAGGCCGACTGGGCCAAAATCGGCCTGAAAGTGAAGATCGTCAGCTACGAATGGGGCGAGTACATCAAGCGCACCAAGAATGGCGAACACGACATCAGCCTGATCGGCTGGACCGGTGACAACGGGGATCCGGACAACTGGCTCGGCACGCTCTACAGTTGCGACGCCATCGGCGGCAACAACTACTCCATGTGGTGCGATCCGGCTTACGACAAGCTGATCAAACAGGCCAAGGTCGTCACCGACCGCGACCAGCGCACCGTGCTCTACAAACAGGCCCAGCAATTGCTCAAGCAGCAAGTGCCGATCACGCCTGTCGCTCACTCGACGGTCAACCAGCCGCTGAGCACCAAAGTCGAAGGGTTCAAGGTGAGCCCGTTTGGTCGCAACGTGTTTTCGGGTGTCAGCATCGATTAAACACAAAACCGATTAGCCGCAATGCTGAGGGGGCCGTCTACCCCCTCACGCAAGCGCTTTGCCGAAATTCGCCAATCAGGTCTTTTGCAAACGTTTGCGATGTGTGAATGAGTTCTAAACCAATAACCGGCCAACCCAAAAAAGCCGGCATAAAAAGAAAGTAAAGGAGCTTCACCCATGAAACTGAGCAGCACCGCGATACTGGCCCTGGCCATCAGCAGCATCACCGCCACGGCTTACGCGGAAACCCAAAGCCAGGCGTTCACCCCGGTGACCGTCAACACCAAGAGCGCCCAGGCAGAAGCCACCGGCTTCCTCGAAGGTCAGTCGATCAGCGGCTCGACCCGTAACTGGTACGCCAACGAAGAACTCAAGCGTGGCGCGAAATTCCGCTACAAACACAACGACACGCTGCAGACCACCGATCGCCGCATCAACTGGGTGCAGGGCACCATCATCAAGTACAACTCGGGGTTCACCGAAGGCACTGTCGGTATCAGCACCGAAGTTGCGCTGTATAACGCCATTGCTCTGGAGCGTGACCGCAAGAATCTCGCCTCCGGTAACGGCGGCGCCCCGGAAGCCAACTCCGTGCGCCCTGGCAACAACCGTACGCTGACTCGCAACGGCGGTGACGCTGAAGGCCAGTGGAGCAAACTCGGCCTGGCTAACGTCAAGGCACGAATTTCCAACACCACCCTGACCGCCGGCCGTCAGAACTTCAGCAGCCCGATGGTCGACGTGATCGGCAACCGTCCCCTGCCTTCCAGCTTCCAGGGCGTCAGCCTGCACAGCGAAGAGCTGGACAACCTGACCTTCGACATCGCCACGTTCGATCAAAACTCGCCGCGTACCGAAGAAAGCCAGCGCAAGTTCCGCTCCGAATACGCTGACAGCATCATTGAAATCGACCACGTCAACACCGCGGGCATTTCCTACCAGCCATTCGCCAGCCTGAAAACCAGCCTGTGGGCCACTCAAGCTGAAGACATGTGGAAACAGTACTACTTCGGCGCAACCCACGAGCTGGGCGACAGCCAGGTACTGAGCCTGACCACCGGTCTGAACTACTACAAGACCGTGGATGAAGGTAAAGCCAAGCTGGGCGACATCGATAACGACACCTACTCGCTGTCGTTGGGCCTGACGCACCAGGCGCACAGCCTGACGTTCTCGTACCAGGAAGTTAACGGTAACGAGTACTTCGACTACCTGCACGAAACGAACGGTATCTACTTGGCCAACTCCCTGCTCTCGGACTTCAACGGTCCGAACGAGAAGTCGTTCCAGGTCGCTTACGGTCTGAACATGGCCGAGTACGGTGTGCCAGGCTTGAAGTTCAACATTTACAGCGCTCGCGGCTGGGGCATCGACGGCACCCACTACAAGGGCGGCGCTTACGACAGCGTGCTGGCGATGGATGGCGAAAACCACTACGAATACGGTATTGGCGCAGCCTACGCCGTACAGAGCGGGCCACTCAAGGCGACCGCCATCCGCGCCACCTACACCGCGCACCGGGCCAGTGAAAACCAGCTGGACGGCAGCATCAACGAGTTCCGTCTCGTGACCACCATCCCGTTCAACATCCTGTAAAACCGCACGCCGACGGCTGACTCAGTGACGAGTCGGCCGTTCGGCTTTTTGTCTTCAACCGATTGCAGAGGGTTCTTGATGAAAATGCTTCCCCTACGTGCGGCCATCGCGGCTGCGTTGCTGAGTGTCGCTGTCGGCGTCTCGGCCAAACCCTTGGTGGTCTGCACCGAAGCCAGCCCGGAAGGCTTCGATATGGTCCAGTACACGACTGCAGTCACTGCCGACGCGGTGGCCGAAACCATCTTCAACCGTCTGGCGGACTTCAAGCCCGGCACCACCGAGGTGATTCCGGCGCTGGCCGAGTCCTGGGACATCAGCGAAGACGGCCTGACCTACACGTTCCACCTGCGCAAAGGCGTCAAGTTTCACACCACCGAATATTTCAAGCCGACCCGCGACATGAACGCCGACGACGTGGTCTGGAGTTTCCAGCGTCAGCTGGACCCGAATCACCCGTGGCACAAGCTGTCGAGCGTGGGCTTCCCGTACTTTGAAAGCATGGGCTTCAAGGAACTGCTCAAAAGCGTCGAGAAAGTCGACGACAACACCGTCAAGTTCACCCTGACCCGTCGCGAAGCGCCATTCCTGGCCGACATCGCCATGGCGTTCTCCTCGATCTACCCGGCCGAATACGCCGATCAGTTGCTCAAGGCCAACAAGACCGGCGACCTGAACAACAAACCGGTCGGCACCGGCCCGTTCATCTTCCAGCGTTACGCCAAGGACGCCCAGGTACGCTTCAAGGCCAACCCGGACTACTTCCGCGGCAAGGCCCCGGCTGACGCGCTGATCCTGGCGATTGCCACCGACAACAACGTGCGTTTGCAGAAGCTCAAGGCCAACGAGTGCCAGATCGCGCTGTATCCGAAACCGGATGACATCCCGAGCATCAAGAAAGACAGCAACCTGAAAGTCGATGAAATGGACGCGATGACCGTCTCGTACATCGCCATGAACACCCAGCACAAATACATCAGCGACGTGCGGGTGCGCAAAGCGATCGACATCGCCTTCGACAAGGAAGCCTACGTCAACGCCCTGTTCGGCAAAGGCAACGCGTCGGTCGCGGTCAACCCGTACCCGCCGACCCTGCTGGGCTACAACCACGACCTGAAGAACCCGCCACGCGACCTCGACGCCGCCCGCAAGCTGCTCAAGGAAGCCGGTGTACCGGAAGGCACCGTGTTTACCCTGTTTACCCGTAACGGCGGCGGCCCGACCAACCCGAACCCGATGCTCGGCGCGCAGATGATGCAGGCTGACCTGGCGAAAGTCGGGATCAAGATCGACATCCGCGTGATGGAGTGGGGCGAGATGCTCAAACGCGCCAAGGCCGGCGAGCACGACATGGTCTCGGCCGGATGGGCGGGCGACAACGGCGACCCGGATAACTTCCTGACGCCTATGCTCAGTTGCGAAGCGGCCAAGAACGGCGAAAACTACGCTCGCTGGTGCAACGAGAAATTCCAGGCCCTGCTCGACGAAGCACGGGCTAAAGTAGATCCGGCCGAACGCGCCAAACTGTATGAAGAAGCCCAGGTGATCTTCAATCAGGACCAACCGTGGATCAGCATGGCCCACACCCGCATGTTCACCGCAATGCGCAACAACGTAGAGGGTTATCACATCAGCCCTCTGACAACCAATAACTTCGCCACCACCCAGGTGAAGTAGATAAGAAACTCCCGGCGCCCCTGACCCCAGGGTCGCCGGGCACGCCTAACCGGCTGATGAGGTACCACACACGATGTTTAGTTTTATTGCCCGCCGACTGGGGTTATTGATCCCCACGTTTTTCGGCATCACCTTGCTGACTTTCGCGTTGATTCGCATGATTCCCGGCGACCCCGTGGAAGTGATGATGGGCGAACGTCGGGTCGACCCCGAAATGCACGCTCAGGCAATGGAACGCCTCGGTCTGAACAAACCGCTGTACGCCCAGTACCTGGACTACATCGGCAAACTGGCCCACGGCGATCTCGGCGAATCCCTGCGCACCCGTGAGAGCGTATGGACCGAGTTCACCTCCCTCTTCCCGGCGACCCTGGAACTGTCCATGGCCGCCCTGCTGTTCGCCGGCATCCTGGGCCTCCTGGCCGGGGTGATCGCGGCCCTCAAGCGAGGATCCCTGTTCGACCACGGGGTGATGGGCATCTCCCTCGCGGGTTATTCGATGCCGATTTTCTGGTGGGGCCTGATCCTGATCATGTTCTTCTCGGTGAGCCTGGGCTGGACCCCGGTATCCGGGCGGATCGACCTGCTTTACGACATCGAGCCGCGCACCGGTTTCATGCTGATCGACACCCTGCTGGCCGATGACATGGGCGCGTTCCTCGATGCCCTGCACCACCTGATCCTGCCGGCCATCGTGCTGGGCACCATTCCGCTGGCGGTGATCGCGCGGATGACCCGGTCGTCGATGCTCGAAGTACTGCGTGAAGACTACATCCGTACCGCCAAGGCCAAAGGCCTGTCGCCGTCGCGCGTGGTGTTCGTGCACGGCCTGCGCAACGCGCTGATTCCGGTACTGACCGTGGTCGGCCTGCAAGTCGGCACCCTGCTGGCCGGTGCGGTCCTGACCGAAACCATCTTCTCCTGGCCCGGCATCGGTAAATGGCTGATCGAAGCCATCGGCGCCCGGGACTACCCGGTTGTGCAAAACGGCATCCTGTTAATCGCCTGCCTGGTGATTCTGGTCAACTTCGTGGTGGACATCCTCTACGGCTTTGCCAACCCACGCATCCGTCATCAGCGCTGAGGTCAATACCCATGAGCACTCCAACTTCCTCAGTAGCCACCGCCGCCACCGCCGTGGATCAAAGTCTGCTGTACCCGTCACCGTACAAAGAGTTCTGGCAGGCCTTCGCCAAGAACAAGGGCGCCGTCGCCGGCCTGCTGTTCATGCTGCTGGTGATTTTCTGCGCGATCTTCGCGCCGTGGGTCGCCCCGCATAACCCGAGCGAGCAATACCGTGACTTCCTGCTGACGCCGCCGGCGTGGCTCGAAGGCGGGCAGATGCAATTCCTGCTCGGCACCGATGAACTGGGTCGCGACCTGCTGTCGCGCCTGATCCAGGGTTCGCGCCTGTCGCTGCTGATCGGTCTGTCGTCAGTGGTGATGTCGCTGATCCCGGGGATCCTGCTGGGTCTGTTCGCCGGTTTCTTCCCGAAAATGGTCGGCCCGACCATCATGCGTCTGATGGACATCATGCTGGCCCTGCCATCGCTGCTGCTGGCCGTGGCGATCGTCGCCATCCTCGGCCCAGGCCTGATCAACACCGTAATCGCGATTGCTGTGGTTTCGCTGCCGTCCTACGTGCGTCTGACCCGTGCCGCCGTGATGGGTGAGCTGAACCGCGACTACGTGACCGCCGCGCGCCTGGCCGGTGCCGGTCTGCCACGTCTGATGTTCATCACCGTGCTGCCGAACTGCATGGCACCGCTGATCGTTCAGGCGACCCTGAGCTTCTCCTCGGCGATCCTCGATGCCGCCGCCCTGGGCTTCCTCGGCCTCGGCGTCCAGCCGCCAACCCCTGAGTGGGGCACCATGCTGGCCTCGGCCCGCGACTACATCGAACGCGCCTGGTGGGTGGTGAGTCTGCCTGGTTTGACCATTTTGCTCAGCGTGCTGGCAATCAACTTGATGGGCGACGGCCTGCGCGATGCGCTGGACCCGAAACTCAAGAACGCCGCCTGAGGAGATTCCCATGTCACTGTTAGAAATCAAGAATCTCAACGTTCGCTTCGGCGACAAGAACGCCACTCCGGTCGTCGACGGCCTCGACCTGAAAGTCGACAAGGGCGAAGTCCTGGCGATCGTGGGCGAGTCGGGTTCCGGCAAGTCCGTGACCATGATGGCGCTGATGGGCCTGATCGAGCACCCGGGGATCGTCACCGCCGACTCACTGAGCTTCGACGGCAAGAACATGCTCAAGCTGAACAACCGCCAGCGTCGGCAGATCGTCGGCAAAGACCTGGCGATGGTGTTCCAGGACCCGATGACCGCGCTGAACCCGAGCTACACCGTCGGTTTCCAGATCGAAGAAGTGCTGCGCCTGCACCTGAAAATGTCCGGCAAGCAAGCGCGTAAACGTGCGATCGAACTGCTGGAAAAAGTCGAAATCCCGGGCGCCGCCAGCCGTATGGATGCCTACCCGCACCAACTGTCCGGCGGCATGAGCCAGCGTGTGGCGATTGCCATGGCGATTGCCGGCGAGCCGAAACTGCTGATCGCGGACGAGCCGACCACCGCACTCGACGTGACAATTCAGGCGCAGATCATGGACCTGCTGCTGGCGTTGCAGAAAGAGCAGAACATGGGCCTGGTGCTGATCACCCACGACCTCGCCGTGGTAGCCGAAACCGCTCAGCGCGTGTGCGTGATGTACGCCGGTCAAGCCGTTGAAGTCGGTCAGGTGCCGCAACTGTTCGACATCCCGGCCCACCCGTACAGCGAAGCGCTGCTCAAGGCGATTCCGGAACACAGCCAGGGTGCCGAGCGTCTGGCGACTCTGCCAGGCATCGTTCCCGGCCGTTACGACCGCCCGCAAGGCTGCCTGCTGTCGCCGCGCTGCCCGTACGTGCAGGACAGCTGCCGCGCGCAGCGTCCGACCCTTGACCCGAAAAGCAACAGCCTCGCCCGCTGCTTCTATCCGTTGAACCAGGAGGTGGCGTAATGGCCGTCGTACTTACCGCCCGCGACCTGACCCGTCACTACGAAGTCTCCCGTGGCCTGTTCAAGGGCCATGCGACCGTACGCGCCCTCAACGGCGTGTCGTTCGAGCTGGAAGCCGGCAAGACCCTCGCCGTCGTCGGTGAATCGGGCTGCGGTAAATCCACCCTCGCCCGCGCCTTGACCCTGATCGAAGAGCCGTCGTCCGGCTCCCTGAAAATCGCCGGGCAGGAAGTGGCCGGCGCCGACAAGGCCCAGCGCAAACAACTGCGCAAAGACGTGCAGATGGTGTTCCAGAGCCCGTATGCGTCGTTGAACCCACGGCAGAAAATCGGTGATCAACTGGCCGAACCGCTGCTGATCAACACCAACCTGAGTGCTGCCGAGCGTCGCGAGAAAGTCCAGGCGATGATGAAGCAGGTCGGCTTGCGTCCCGAGCACTACCAGCGTTATCCGCACATGTTCTCCGGCGGTCAGCGTCAGCGTATCGCGCTGGCTCGCGCCATGATGCTGCAACCGAAAGTGCTGGTGGCGGACGAACCGACTTCCGCACTGGACGTGTCGATCCAGGCGCAGGTGCTGAACCTGTTCATGGACATGCAGCAGGAGTTCAACACAGGTTACGTGTTCATCTCGCACAACCTGGCGGTGGTGCAGCACGTGGCCGATGATGTGATGGTGATGTACCTCGGTCGCCCGGTGGAAATCGGTCCGAAGCACGACATCTACGCCCGTCCTCTGCACCCGTACACCCAGGCGCTGTTGTCGGCGACCCCGACCATCCACCCGGATCCGGACAAGCCGAAAATCAAGATCGTCGGCGAGCTGCCCAACCCGCTGAACCCGCCGCCTGGCTGCGCGTTCCACAAGCGCTGCCCGTATGCCACCGCGCGTTGCAGCAGCGAAGAGCCGGCTCTGCGTCAGCTCGACACGCGTCAGGTCGCGTGCCACTACGCCGAGCAATTCCTCGACGGCGCGGCATAAAAAAACCCGCCCTGTTTCCCGGGGCGGGTTGTTGATGAGTTGACCAAACCCCTTCTGCCCCGATTGCGCATCGATCGGGAAAGAAGGGGTTTTCTTTTGCCCGGAATCTACGTCTGGCTGTCGCCTTCGTCCGGATCGTCGGTGTCCGGCTCATCGGTGGTCGAGTCGTCATCGTCGGCGCTGCCGCCCTGACCCTGATCGCCCGGCTCGGACTCGGACTTGGCCAGCATCAGCGCGCTGTGCCCCACCTGCCCGCTGGAAGCCTGGGTATCGTGATCCTCGCACTCGGCCCAGGCCGTCGCAGTGCCGAGGGACAGCATCACCATCACTTTCAACAGCAGCAAAACGCGTAGCAACCTGTTTTTCATAGCCGAGTCCATCCTGTTCCAGGTGAGAAATTCGTGCTGACCTGACGCTGATTGAAATCTAGTTCCGATCCGCCGGGTTCACCAGATAGGACGCTAACCACTGCCCGGAAATGCCATGCGTGGACAGACCGCTTTCGAATAACGCTCATAACCGGATCGGCTAAGCGAAGTCGCCTTTCTCGAACGCTTGATAAGCAGCCAATAAAAAGCCCCCGAGGCTTATGCATCGGGGGCTTTGGATGGTGCAGTTCAGCGCTTAGTGGTGCTCACGGGTCGCACGGAATTTCACGTCCGGCCAGCGCTCTTCCATCAGGGCCAGGTTGACCCGCGTTGGCGCGAGGTAGGTCAGGTGACCGCCGCCGTCCAGTGCGAGGTTTTCCACAGCCTTGTTGGAGAATTCCTCCAGTTTCTTCTTGTCGCTGCATTCGATCCAGCGCGCGGAGTACACGGTGATCGGCTCGTAGGAGCACTCGACCTTGTATTCCTCTTTCAGGCGGCTGGCGACCACATCGAACTGCAGCACACCGACGGCGCCGAGGATGATGTCGTTGCTGCGCTCCGGGAAGAACACCTGGGTGGCGCCTTCTTCGGCCAGTTGTTGCAGGCCCTGGCGCAGTTGCTTGGATTTCAGCGGATCGCGCAGGCGTACGCGGCGGAACAGTTCCGGGGCGAAGTGCGGGATACCGGTGAAGCCCAGGGTTTCGCCTTCGCTGAAGGTGTCGCCGATCTGGATCGTGCCATGGTTGTGCAGGCCGATGATGTCGCCGGCGTACGCTTCTTCCAGCTGTTCACGCTCGGAGGAGAAGAACGTCAGGGCGTCGCCGATGCGCACGTCCTTGCCGGTACGCACGTGGCGCATCTTCATGCCTTTCTCGTACTTGCCGGAGCAGATACGCATGAAGGCGATGCGGTCGCGGTGTTTCGGGTCCATGTTCGCCTGGATCTTGAAGATGAAGCCCGAGAACTTCTCTTCCACCGGCTCCACGGTGCGCTCGTTGGCTACGCGTGGCAGCGGGCGCGGGGCCCAATCGACCACGGCGTCGAGTACGTGGTCGACACCGAAGTTGCCCAGTGCAGTACCGAAGAACACCGGCGTCAGTTGACCGTCGATGAACTCCTGCTGGTTGAACTCGTGGCAGGCGCCCTGCACCAGTTCCAGCTGTTCGAGGAAACGATCGTACTCGTCGCCCAGATGCGCGCGGGCTTCGTCGGAATCGAGCTTCTCGATGATCTTGGTTTCGGTGCGTTCGTGACCGTGACCGGCGGTGTAGACAATGATGTAGTCGTCGGCCAGGTGGTAGACGCCCTTGAAGTCGCGGTAGCAACCGATCGGCCAGGTGATCGGCGCAGCCTTGATCTTCAGGACGGCTTCGATTTCGTCGAGCAGTTCGATCGGGTCGCGGATGTCACGGTCGAGTTTGTTGATGAAGCTGACGATCGGCGTGTCACGCAGACGGCAGACGTCCATCAGCGCGATGGTACGTGGCTCAACACCTTTACCGCCGTCGAGAACCATCAGGGCCGAGTCCACCGCGGTCAGGGTGCGGTAGGTGTCTTCGGAGAAGTCTTCGTGGCCCGGGGTGTCGAGCAGGTTGATCATGTGTTCGCGATACGGGAACTGCATGACCGACGTGGTGATCGAGATGCCCCGCTGCTTTTCCATCTCCATCCAGTCGGATGTCGCGTGGCGGTCGGATTTACGGGATTTCACCGTACCGGCCACAGCAATCGCCTTGCCCATCAGCAAGAGCTTTTCGGTGATGGTGGTTTTACCGGCATCGGGGTGGGAAATAATGGCGAAAGTGCGGCGTTTCGCGACTTCGGCGGCCTGTCTGGTCATGGGAAATCGCCTGGCGGTGATTCAAAAAAGGGCGGCGATTATAGCCCAACTCGATTCAATAACCGAACCGTTGAGCACATTAAGGGTGGCCAAATGCTGCCTCAGATGGGAACCTTTTAAAGCACGGAGACGTCCATCCCCTGTTACGACAATTCGTCAGGGGCTGAAAAATCAGCAAGTTAGCCTGACGAGGCTGCGCTCATGGCTCGCTTTCAGACCGCTTTTGCCGGACTGAAAAAAAGCTGCTTCTCGCGAACGCTGACTTCGGCAGCCAGGAATGGCCTTGCCACACGGAGCAGCGCTCGCCGACTAAAAAAAGGAGTCCGCCTGTGGCTATCCGCTATGGCAAAGGGCTGATGGGAGGTGCGGTGGTGATCGCGCTCCTGGCCCTGCTGGTCCACTGGATCGGCATCAACACGATCGAACACTACCGCGACGATTTGTTGTTTTACCTGCAAGCTCATCTGATTCTCGTCCTCGCTTCAATGCTGGCCGCCCTGGTCGTGGGCATTCCCGCCGGCATATTCCTGAGCCGCCCGACCATGGTCGGCCGCGCCGAACGCTTCATGCAGATCTTCAATATCGGCAACACCGTGCCTCCGCTGGCCGTGCTCGCGATTGCCCTGGGGATTCTCGGCATCGGCAGCGGTCCGGCGATCTTCGCTTTGTTCCTCGCCTCGCTTTTGCCGATTGTGCGCAACACCTATGAAGGCCTGAAAAACGTCCAGGGCTCGCTGAAAGAAGCCGCCGTCGGCATCGGCATGACGCCGCGCCAGGTGCTGTGGAAAGTCGAGTTGCCCAACGCCGTGCCGATCATCGTCGGCGGTGTGCGGGTGGCGCTGGCGATCAACGTCGGTACCGCGCCGCTGGCCTTCCTGATCGGCGCCAACAGCCTTGGCAGCCTGATCTTCCCCGGCATCGCCCTGAACAATCAGCCGCAACTGCTGCTCGGCGCCGCGTGCACCGCGCTGCTGGCCCTGCTGCTCGATGGCGTGGTCACCCTCGCCAGCCGTCTCTGGCTGGAACGTGGTTTGCGCCCGTCTTAAGGCTTTTGCGAAGGAATGAACATGAAACGACTTAGCTTGATCTTGGGCTGCGCCCTGCTTTTCGCAGGATTGGCCCAGGCGGCGGAAAAGCCGCTCATTCGCCTCGGCGCCCGGGTGTTCACCGAGCAGACCCTGCTCGCGGAAATCACCGCACAATACCTGCGCAGCAAAGGCTACGACGCGCAGATCACCGGCGGCCTGGGCAGCAACCTCGCCCGCAGCGCCCACGAAAGCGGGCAGCTGGACATGCTCTGGGAATACACCGGCGTGTCGCTGGTGGCCTACAACCATGTCACCGAAAAACTCGACAGCGAACAGTCCTACGCCCGGGTGAAAGAACTCGACGCGAAAAAAGGCCTGGTCTGGCTCACGCCGTCGAAATTCAGCAACACCTACGCCCTCGCCCTGCCGAAAAAAGTGGCCGAGGAATATCCGCAGATCAACAACATCAGCCAGTTGAACGACGTGCTGAAGGCTGAAGCCAAGACCAATCACCTGGTCGCGCTGGACACCGAGTTCGCCAACCGTTCCGACGGGCTGGACGGCATGGTCAAGCTCTACGACATGAACCTGACCCGCCAGAACATCCGGCAGATGGACGCAGGCCTGGTCTACACCGCGCTGCGTAACGGTCAGGTGTTTGCCGGTCTGGTCTACACCACCGACGGTCGCCTCAACGCGTTCGGGCTGAAGCTGCTGGAAGACGACAAGCATTACTTCCCGGACTACACCGCCGCGCCAGTGGTGCGTCAGGCCTACCTCGACGCCCACCCGAAACTGGCGGAGCAACTCAGGCCGCTGGCCGAACTGTTCGATGACGAAACCATGCGCCAGCTCAACGCGCGGGTCGATGTCGATCACGAGAGCCCGTCGAAAGTCGCTGCCGACTTCCTGCGCCAGCACCCACTGAACTAAAGGAGGAAAAGTCATGGAATTCCTGAACGCCTTTTCCCACCTCGACTGGCAGCAGGTGATGCACCTGACCTGGCAGCACATCACGCTGGTCGGCATCGCCGTCAGCCTGGCGATTCTCATCGGCGTGCCGCTGGGCATCCTGATGACGCGCTTCCCGAGCCTCGCCGGTCCCTTGCAGGCCAGCGCCACGGTGCTGCTGACCGTGCCGTCGATTGCGCTGTTCGGCCTGCTGCTGCCGTTCTATTCGAAATTCGGCCAGGGCCTCGGCCCGATGCCGGCGATCACCGCCGTGTTCCTTTATTCACTGCTGCCGATCATGCGCAACACCTACCTCGCCCTGACCGGCGTCGAACCGGGCATTCGTGAAGCCGCACGCGGCATCGGCATGACCTTCGGCCAGCGCCTGCGCATGGTCGAGTTGCCGATCGCAGTGCCGGTGATCCTCGCCGGGGTGCGTACCGCTGTGGTGATGAACATCGGCGTGATGACCATCGCCGCGACCATCGGCGCCGGCGGCCTCGGTGTGCTGATCCTCGCCTCCATCAGCCGCAGCGACATGTCGATGCTCATCGTCGGCGCGCTGCTGGTCAGTCTTCTGGCGATCTTCGCCGACCTCATTTTGCAGTGGCTGCAACGTTCGCTGACTCCAAAAGGACTCCTCAAATGATCGAACTTCAAAACCTCAGCAAGACCTTCCAAAGCAACGGCAAAGATGTGAAAGCCGTGGACTCGGTAAGCCTGACCGTCAATGAAGGCGAAATCTGTGTGTTCCTCGGGCCATCGGGTTGCGGCAAAAGCACCACGCTGAAAATGATCAACCGCCTGATCAAGCCGACCTCGGGCAAGATCCTGATCAACGGCGAAGACACCACCGACCTCGACGAAGTGACCCTGCGCCGCAACATCGGCTACGTGATCCAGCAGATCGGTCTGTTCCCGAACATGACCATCGAAGAGAACATCGTGGTGGTGCCGAAACTGCTCGGCTGGGACAAACAGAAATGCCACGACCGCGCCCGCGAACTGATGAGCATGATCAAGCTTGAGCCCAAGCAGTATCTGCATCGTTACCCGCGCGAGCTGTCCGGCGGCCAGCAGCAACGGATCGGCGTGATCCGTGCGCTGGCGGCGGATGCGCCGCTGCTGCTGATGGACGAACCGTTCGGCGCGGTCGACCCGATCAACCGCGAGATGATCCAGAACGAATTCTTCGAGATGCAGCGCGCGCTGAACAAGACCGTGATCATGGTCAGCCACGACATCGACGAAGCGATCAAGCTCGGCGACAAGATCGCGATCTTCCGCGCCGGCAAGCTGTTGCAGATCGACCATCCGGACACTCTGCTCGCCCATCCGGCGGACGATTTCGTCAGCAACTTCGTCGGCCAGGACAGCACCCTCAAACGCCTGCTGCTGGTGAAAGCCGAAGACGCCGCGGACAACGCGCCGTCGGTGAGCCCGGAAACCCCGGTGGCCGATGCGCTGGAGTTGATGGACGAGCATGACCGTCGTTATGTCGTCGTGACTGACGCCGAGAACAAGGCACTGGGTTATGTGCGCCGTCGTGACCTGCATCGTCAGACCGGCACCTGTGCGCAATTCCTCCGCGAGTTCAACGCCACGGCGGCGTACGACGAGCATTTGCGCATTCTGTTGTCGCGGATGTACGAGTTCAATCGGGCATGGTTGCCGGTGATGGATGCCGAGCGAGTGTTCCTCGGCGAAGTCACCCAGGAGTCGATTGCGGCATACCTGAGTTCGGGTCGATCACGCGGAATGAAGACCAATATCGTGTCACCAGCCGAGGCGGTAGCCTGATCAAAAGCAAAAGGGCTGCTCGACAGCCCTTTTTTTCGACCGCCGGAACCTGACAGCCGAGATTTTTTTGCCAACGATGAGCCGGCAAGAAATATCAACAGCTCAGAGGGTTGAACCCGGCCGAGGATGTCAGCCTCAACCCGCAACTTCCCCCTCACCTCCCCTTCTCGCCGCCAACGTCGCCGATGTTGAAGTGATCGTACTTATCCATGACTTGGCGCGCATCAGCTTCGAACGTGCAGGTATTTTTAACACCTGAAAATTATTGCGGAACATCTGACCGTCATCTCGGTCGGCTACAAAGAGTGATATCCGCGACGCACGTCAGAAGCGTGCAAAAACGCGACATTTTTAGTTGATCTCAGGCCCCTCACGCCCTAAAGTTCGCGCCGAACGTCCATGCTGGAAACGATCCATCCGGCTCAAGTACTGACGACGAGACAGCAAGGCCAAGGGAAAGAAAGCTTCATTTCCCATGGCCTTTTTGCTTTCGGCGACATGCCTTGGGAAGTAGGCGAACCAAAGTGGGGATACGGAGGACGTTCATTTGCACCCATTGATTAACTTTGTTTGCCAGTAGGAGAGTTCCCAGCATGTCGATCCAGGTCGAAGACTATTTCGCGCGCGAAACCTTTCAGAAAATGAAGGCGTTCGCCGACAAACAGGAAACCCCTTTCGTGGTGATCGACACCGCGATGATCGCCCAGGCCTATGACGACCTGCGCGCCGGTTTCGAATTCGCCAAGGTCTACTACGCGGTCAAGGCCAACCCGGCCGTCGAGATCATCGACCTGCTCAAAGAGAAAGGCTCGAGCTTCGACATCGCCTCGATCTATGAGCTGGACAAAGTGCTGAGCCGCGGCGTCAGCGCGGACCAGATCAGCTACGGCAACACCATCAAGAAATCCAAGGACATTCGCTACTTCTATGAGAAGGGCGTGCGTCTGTTCGCCACTGACTCGGAAGCCGACCTGCGCAACATCGCCAAGGCCGCACCGGGCGCCAAAGTCTATGTGCGCATCTTGACCGAAGGCTCGACCACGGCTGACTGGCCACTGTCGCGCAAGTTCGGCTGCCAGACCGACATGGCCATGGACCTGCTGATCCTCGCCCGTGACCTGGGCCTGGTGCCTTACGGCATCTCGTTCCACGTCGGTTCGCAACAGCGCGACATCAGCGTCTGGGACGCGGCGATCGCCAAGGTCAAAGTGATCTTCGAACGTCTGAAAGAAGAAGACGGCATCCACCTGAAGCTGATCAACATGGGCGGTGGCTTCCCGGCCAACTACATCACCCGCACCAACAGCCTGGAAACCTACGCCGAAGAAATCATCCGCTTCCTGAAAGAAGACTTCGGTGATGACCTGCCGGAAATCATTCTGGAACCGGGCCGTTCGCTGATCGCCAACGCCGGTATCCTGGTCAGCGAAGTGGTGCTGGTCGCGCGTAAATCCCGTACCGCCGTGGAGCGCTGGGTTTATACCGATGTGGGCAAGTTCTCCGGCCTGATCGAAACCATGGACGAAGCGATCAAGTTCCCGATCTGGACCGAGAAGAAAGGCGAGATGGAAGAAGTCGTGATCGCCGGCCCGACCTGCGACAGCGCCGACATCATGTACGAAAACTACAAGTACGGCCTGCCGCTGAACCTGGCGATCGGTGATCGTCTGTACTGGCTGTCGACCGGTGCGTACACCACCAGTTACAGCGCCGTAGAGTTCAACGGCTTCCCGCCGCTGAAGTCGTTCTACGTGTAAGCAATGCTGGCGTAATGCAAAAAGCCCATGACGTGTCATGGGCTTTTTTGTGGCTGCGATTCAGGTGTTCTGAAACTCGGCGCAACGGTGAGCATAGGCCTGCGCCAGTGCCTGGATTCTCGGATCGGTTGCGCTTGCCAACGTCTGGCTGGCCACTCGCAGGAAATTCAGGTTGCCGCCGGCCAGCGCTTTCTCAAGCCAGACAATCGCGTCATCAATTCGCCCCTCAGCCGCCAGCACCGCCGCGTAGCTGAACTGCCCGCGAAAGTCCCCGCCCTCGGCCGAACGTCGATACCAGTCATGGGCCGCTGCCGGATTCGCCGGGCACACTTGCCCCTCTTCGAGATAACGTCCGAGCAGGTTCATCGACTTGGCATGACCGGCCTCGGCCGCGCGTTGATACAACGCCATGGCCTGAAGATGATCGACAACGACACCGCGCCCGGTCGCGAGCAGATTGGCGAGGTTGTACATCGCCCAGTCCAGCCCGGCATCGGCGGCAATTCGATAATGTTTTACGGCGTTGCCGGCATCGACCGGACATCCCCATCCGTGTTCATGGCAGCGGCCGAGCATATTGCGCGCCATCAAATGACCTTGCCCTGCGGCGATTTCAAACCAGCGCAATGCCAGCGGCTGATCCTGAGCAATCCCGTGACCATCGAGCAGGATCTGCCCAAGCAGCGCCTGTGCTTCCAGCACGCCCTCACCCGCCGCCAGCAGAATTGCCTGAGCCGCGCGGGCCGGACTTTCTTCGAGCATCGCCGTGAGACGTTCGCCGTCGAGGACTTCTTCGCGACGTAACCGAAAGTCCGCCACTTACACCTCGACCCAGCGACGCAACAGGTTGTGATAGGTGCCGGTGAGGCGGATCAGCGAAGGGTGATCGGGCATGTCGTGGGTGAGTTGCTGGATCGCACCGTCCATCTCGAACAGCAAGGCACGCTGGCTGTCTTCGCGCACCAGACTCTGGGTCCAGAAGAACGAGGCATAACGCGCGCCGCGGGTGACTGCGTTGACCTTGTGCAGGCTGGTGCCGGGGTACAGCACCATGTCGCCGGCGGGCAGTTTCACCCGTTGGGTGCCGAAGGTGTCCTGGATTTCCAGCTCGCCGCCGTCGTAGTCCTCCGGCTCGCTGAAAAACAGCGTGGCCGACAGATCCGTACGTACGCGCTCGATGCTGCCCTTTGGCTGGCGCACCGCGTTGTCGATGTGGAAATCGAAACTGCCGCCCGCCGTGTAGCAGTTGAGTAACGGCGGAAATACTTTGTGCGGCAGCGCGGCCGACATGAACAGCGGATTTTTCCACAGGCGCTCAAGCATCGCGGCACCGATTTCCTTGGCCAGCGGATGGCCTTCCGGCAGTTGCAGATTGTGCTTGGCCTTGGCCGATTGATAACCGGCGGTGATCTTGCCATCGGCCCAGTCGGCCTGTTCCAGAGCCTCGCGGATGCGCTGCACTTCTTCTTTCGCGAACAGCCCGGGGATGTGCAGCAGCATGGCAATGTCACCTGATGGCAAAGAGGCGGCAATGGTATTGATTCTTATTGGCCGTGTAAAACCCGCTAGACGAATGAACTGGCAAAAACCGTAAGGTTAAATTGTAAAGAATGTAAATTCAGTGCGAATAACAATGTTTCGCAATTGATACGAATACCTGTTTACCCTATATTCCGCCGCCTCAAATCCTTGGGGAGGGGAATAAAAATGGCACGTCAACAAGCACAATTACCGGTCAGTTCACCACGTCTGCTCGCTTCCGCCATCGGCGTGGCAATCACCGCCGGCTCCGCAGGCCACATGGTGTTCGCCGCCGAAAAAACCGACAGCAAAGCCACCGGCAATGCCATCGCCCTGGACGCCACCGCCATCACCGGCGAAGCCCAGGACTCGACGTCCTACCAGGTCGAGAAAGCCTCCTCGCCCAAGTACACCGCGCCGCTGGTCGACACGCCGCGTTCGGTCACCGTTATCCCGCAACAAGTCCTGAAAGACACCGGCGCCCTGAACATGCAGGACGCGCTGCGCACCGTACCGGGCATCACCTTCGGTGCCGGTGAAGGCGGCAACCCGCAGGGCGACCGCCCGTTCATCCGCGGCTTCGACGCCCAGGGCGACACCTACCTCGACGGTGTACGCGACACCGGCTCCCAGAGCCGCGAAATCTTCGCCGTGGAAAACATCGAAGTCAGCAAGGGCCCGAACTCCGCCATCGGCGGTCGCGGCGCAGCTGGCGGCAGCATCAACCTGGTGAGCAAGAAAGCCCACCTGGGCAACTCGTTCGACGGTGGCTTCACCTGGGGCTCCGACCAGACCCAGCGTTACACGATGGATGGCAACTACCAGTTCAGCGACACCGCTGCCGGCCGTCTGAACCTGATGAGCCACGAGAGCAACGTCGCCGGTCGCGACAAGGTCGATTACGACCGTTGGGGCATCGCGCCGTCCCTGGCCTTTGGCCTGGGCACCGACACCCGCGTCAACCTCGATTACTACCATCTCGAAAGCAATGACACACCGGATTCGGGCATCCCTTACACGATTCCTGCCGGTGGCTCGGCGGCGCGCACCAAGTCCAACCCGGACAAGCCGTACGCCGGCGGCGATCACAGCAACTTCTACGGTCTGGACCGCGACTTCCGCAAGGGCCGCACCGACACCGCGACCTTCGCCATCGAGCATGACCTGAGCGACTCGCTGACGATCAAGAACACCCTGCGTCACGGCACCAGCATGCAGGATTACATCCTGACCCAGCCGGACGACAGCAAAGGCAACGTGAACAACGGCAGCGTCTGGCGTCGTGCGAACACTCGTGTGAGCAACACCGAGACCACCACCAACCAGACCGACCTGTTCGGCAACTTCTACGTGGCCGGCTTCAAGAACAGCTTCTCCACCGGTGTCGAATACACCCGTGAGGAAAGCAGCAAATCCTCGTACAACGTCAACACCGACACCACGCCGCGCACCTCGGCCGTGACCACCAACTGCAACCCGGGCCTGATCGGCGCCGCCAGCGGCTACAACTGCACCTCGCTGTCGAACCCGACCCCGAACGATCCGTGGAACGGCGCCATTTCGCGCAACTACGCCGGCACCGACACCCAGTCCGATACCTACGCGCTGTATGCGTTCGACACCCTGGAGCTGTCCGAGCAATGGCTGGTGAACATGGGCCTGCGTTACGACCACTTCGAAACCGGCTACAAGACGTACACCAACGCTGGCCGCACCACCTCCAAGGGTTCGGACACCAGCGAGTTCGTCACCGGCCAGTTCGGCGTCGTCTACAAACCGGCAGAGAACGGCAGCATCTATGCGTCCTACGCAACTTCCGCCACACCGCCGGGCAACACCCTGGGCGAAGGCATGGAAGGCAACCCGCTGGGCGGCACGCCGGATCGCAACGGCAATCTGCTCAAGAGCGACATGGAGCCGGAAACCACCAAGAACTACGAAATCGGTACCAAGTGGGATCTGCTGAACGATCGCCTGTCGCTGACCGCCGACATCTTCCGCACCGAGAAAGAAAACGCGCGTGTCCAGGTTGATACCACCTCGTACGAAAACGCCGGCAAGACTCGTGTACAAGGTATCGAGTTGTCCGCCAGCGGCAAGATCACCGACAAGTGGCAAGTGTTCGCCGGTTACGCCTACATGGACAGCGAGCAAGTGGACGGTGGTGACCTGCCGGCCAACAAGGCCAACAACGGTAACGAGCTGCCTAATACGCCGAAAAACAGCGCCAGCCTGTGGACCACTTACCAGGTCACGCCGAAGCTGACCATCGGTGGCGGTGCGTTCTACGTGGATGACGTGTTCGGCAGCGTGGCCAACACCACCATGGTCGATTCCTACGTTCGCTACGACGCGATGGCGGCGTACAAGCTGAGCAAGAACGTCGACCTGCAACTGAACGTGCAGAACCTGACCAACGAGACCTACTACGACAAGGCCTTCTCGACTCACTTCGCCAACCAGGCGGCGGGCCGTACGGCATTGCTGAGCACCAACTTCCACTTCTGATCGAAGAGGGAAGTACCGAGCCCCGTTCATTCATTTGAGCGGGGCTTTTGTGCGTAATAAAGAACGTTTCTCGATAAGCCACGGCATAATGCACGCCGTGAACACAATTTCCGAACGGACAAGGCAAGCGACGTGTTGAAGAAAACCCTGTTCCAGTTGCACTGGTTTTTTGGCATCACTGCCGGGCTGGTGCTGGCCCTGATGGGCATCACCGGCGCTGCCTATTCGTTTCAGGACGAAATTCTCAAAGCCCTGAACCCAACCGTGTTGCAGGTCGAGAAACAGGTCGCCGGCGTCCTGCCGCCCGCCGACCTGGTGGCGCAGATCGAAGCGGCCTCGGGCAAGAAAGTCTCGATGCTTTCGGTCGAGACCGAAAGCGGCAGCGCCGGCCGCGTCTGGTTCACCCCGCCCAAAGGCGAGCGCCGGGGCGAGATGCGCTACTTCGATCCCTATACCGCCGAGTTCAAGGGCGACGCCACGGGTCAGGATTTCTTCGGCCTGATGCTGCAGCTGCACCGGTTCCTCGCCATGGGCGATACCGGTCGCAACATCACCGGTGCCTGCACCCTGATGCTGCTGTTCTTCTGCCTGTCCGGCCTGTACCTGCGCTGGCCACGCCAGTGGAACAGCTGGCGCGTGTGGCTGACCCTCGACTGGAAGAAAAAGGGCCGCAGCTTCAACTGGGATCTGCACTCGGTGTTCGGCACCTGGTGCATGCTGGTTTACCTGCTGCTGGCACTGACCGGACTGTCCTGGTCGTACGAGTGGTACAACAAAGGCCTGACCAAATTGCTTTCCGACGCGCCGCAAAACGAGCGCGTGCGCGGCGGTCGTGGCCCTGCCCCGGAAGGTCCGGCGCCGACTGCCGATTACGCCGCGATGTGGGTCAGCATCTACAGCGCCGCTGGTCCAGGCCTCGCCTCCTACAACATCCGCATGCCGCCAGTGGCCGGCCAACCGGCGACCGTGTTCTATCTGCTCGACAGCTCGCCCCATGACCGCGCGCTGAACCAGATCACCCTCGACCCGGCCACCGGCGTCGTCAAACGCGTCGACCGCTACGCCGACAAAAGCTTCAAGGCGCAGTTGCTGACCAGCATTTACGCGCTGCACGTCGGCAGCTATTTCGGCCTGGTCGGGCGGATCATCGTCACCGTCGCGGCGGTGTTGATGCCGCTGTTCTTCATCACCGGCTGGCTGCTGTACCTGGATCGTCGGCGCAAGAAAAAGCAGATCAAGGATACCCGCAAAGGCCTCGACCAACCGGCCGGCGATACACCGGCGTGGCTGATCGGTTTCGCCAGCCAGAGCGGTTTTGCCGAGCAACTCGCCTGGCAGACCGCCGGCCAGTTGCAGGCGGCAGGGTTGCCGGTGAAGGTGCAGCCGCTGGCGAATGTCAGCGAGCAGGATCTGCGCGAATCGAACAACGCGCTGTTCGTGGTCAGTACGTTCGGCGACGGCGAAGCGCCGGACAGCGCTCGCGGTTTCGAGCGCAAGGTATTGAAGAACGCCTCGACCCTCGACAGCCTCAACTACGCGGTGCTCGGCCTCGGCGACCGTCAGTATCAGCACTTCTGCGGTTTCGCCCGGCGCCTGCATCAATGGCTGGGCGAGCACGGCGGCAAAACCCTGTTCGCCCCGGTGGAAGTCGACAGCGGCGATCCTTACGCCCTGCGTCACTGGCAGACCCAGCTCGGGCTGATCACCGGGCAAGCGCCGGTCGACACCTGGCAAGCACCGAGCTACGAAAACTGGACGCTGGTGCGCCGCGAGCTGATGAACCCGGACAGCAGCGGCTCTCCGGTCTTCCTGCTCGGCCTGACCGCGCCGACCTCCCGCAGCTGGCTGGCCGGCGATCTGGTGGAAGTGCTGCCGCGCAACTGCCCGTGGGCGATCGAGCATTTCCTCGACGGCCTCGGCATCCGTGGCGAGACCAGCGTGAAGGTCAACGGCCTGGAAGAGTCGCTGGAAGTCGCCCTCGCCACTCGCCAGTTGCCCGAGCACCGCGCGCATCTGGTCGGCCTGCACGCTCAGGCGCTGGTCGATGCGATGGTGCCGCTGGCGATGCGCGAATACTCGATCGCCTCGATTGCCGCCGACGGCGTGCTGGAGCTGATCGTGCGTCAGGAACAGCATACCGACGGCAGCCTGGGCATCGGTTCCGGCTGGCTGACCGAGCATGCTCCGGTCGGCGGCAGCATCAGCCTGCGGGTTCGCCGTAACAGCGGTTTCCATCTACCGAACGCTTCGGTGCCGATGATCCTGCTGGGCAACGGCACCGGCCTTGCCGGGCTGCGCAGCTTGCTCAAGGCGCGGATCGCCGACAATCAGCAGCGTCACTGGTTGCTGTTTGGCGAGCGCAATCGCGAGCACGATTTCCTCTGTCGTGCAGAGCTGGAAGAGTGGTTGATCAATGGCGATCTGGAACGCCTCGATCTGGCGTTCTCGCGGGATCAGGCCGAGAAGATTTACGTGCAGGATCGCCTGCGCGAATCGGCCGGTGAATTGAAGAAATGGCTGGCGGACGGTGCGGTGATCTACATCTGCGGCAGCCTTCAAGGCATGGCGTCAGGGGTGGATCAGGTACTCAATGAAGTGCTGGGCGCTGCCGAAGTCGAACGCCTGATCGAACAGGGTCGCTATCGCCGCGACGTTTACTGATTCACCTTAGGTCACTGTGGGAGCAACCTTGCTCCCACAGGTTCTGCACTGGATTCAGACTGGCTGCAGCTTCTGCTCGAACACCGCAACACCCTCCAGATCCCGCAACACCACGCTCATCTCCCCGCTCTGCCCGTCAATGTTCACCTCACCGAAAAACTGAAATCCGGCAAACGGCGAGGCGTTCTGCACCGCCGGCGCCTTCTCGAACACCACTTGCGGGCCAAAGGTCTTGTCCAGCGGATTGGGCCCGAAACTGCCGGCGTTCAGCGGCCCTGCGACAAACTCCCAGAACGGTTCGAAATCCTGGAACGCCGCGCGATCCGGGTGGTAGTGATGCGCCGCGCAGTAATGCACGTCCGCCGTCAGGAACACGAAATTGCGCACCTGCTGCGCGCGCAAAAAGCCCAGCAGCTCGGCGATTTCCAGCTCACGTCCCTGCGCCGGGCCGGGCTCGCCGTTGGCCACCGCTTCCCAGCGCGCAACACCGGGACTGACCTCGCCATCCGGCACGCCGAGACCGATCGGCATGTCGGCGGCGATGACTTTCCACTGGGCTTTCGAGGCCTTCAATCCACGCTTGAGCCAGTTCAATTGCTCGCGCCCGAGGAACGGTTTTTCCGCCCCGAGATTGTCGTCGTTGGCCCCGCGATAACTGCGCATGTCGAGTACGAACACATCGAGCATCGGCCCGTAACTCAGCTTGCGATAGATCCGCCCACCACCGTCCGCTGCCTGACGGCGCATCGGCGAATATTCGAGCCAGGCCTGACGCGCACGACCGACCAGGGTGTGGATATTTTTTTCCTGATAACGCTCGTCGAGCTGCTTGCCCGGCGACCAGTTGTTGACCACTTCATGGTCGTCCCACTGCCAGATCTGCGGCACTTCGGCGTTGAAGCGACGGACGTTTTCGTCCATCAGGTTGTAGCGGTAATTGCCGCGATAATCGTCGAGGGTCTGGGCGACCTTGCTCTTGGCTTCGGTGGTGAGGTTGCGCCAGATCCGGCCACCTTCCGTGGTCAGTTGCGCCGGCACCGGGCCGTCGGCGTAGATGGTGTCGCCGCTGTGGATAAAGAAGTCCGGCAAGCGCATGCGCATGGCTTCATAGATGCGCATGCCGCCGATATCGGGGTTGATGCCGAAGCCCTGGCCGACGGTGTCGCCGCTCCACACGAAGCGGATATTGCGCCGCGCCGTCGGCGCACTGCGCAAATGGCCAAGCCACGGTTCGCTGGCGACGCCGGTGCGGGCGTCCTTGAAATACACGCGGTAGAAAATTGCCTGATCGGCGGGCAGCCCGGTGAGTTCTACGCGGGCGGTGAAATCGCTGCGGGCATCGGCCAGCGCGGAAATGACCCGGTGCGGATGGCGGAACTGGCTGCGGGTGTCCCACTCCACCACCATCTGCGCCGGGCGGTCGGCGCGGCTCCAGATCATCGCGCGGTCGCCCTGCAAGTCGCCGGATTGCACGCCGTCAGTCAGTTGCGGTCGATCCTTGACCGAGGCGATGACGGCCGGGGCCAGCCCCGGCATCAGCAGTCCGGCGCCGACGGCTTGCATCACGCGCCGGCGACCGGGATTGAAATCGCTCATGGTGTTCTCCCTGAAAAAAGGAAAACTTAAGCACCGCTAGATGAAAGGGGTGTGACACCTCACGCCTTCGCGGGCTCCAGCGCCAGTTCCACGGCCTCCGGCCGCTTGACCAGCGCATACACCACCGCGGTCAGCAGGCTGCCCGCGACAATCGCCAGCAGATACAGCAACGCATGGTTGATCGCATTCGGAATCGCCAGCACGAACAGCCCACCGTGGGGCGCCATCAGTTTGCAGCCGAAGTACATCGACAACGCACCGGTCAGCGCACCGCCGGCAATGCTTGCCGGGATCACTCGCAGCGGATCCTTCGCAGCAAACGGAATCGCACCTTCGGAGATGAAGCACAACCCGAGCACCAGCGCCGCTTTACCCGCTTCGCGTTCAGTCTGGGCGAACTTGCGCCGGGCGATGAACGTGGCGATGCCCAGACCAATCGGCGGCACCATGCCGGCGGCCATGGTCGCGGCCATCGGTGCATAACTCTGCGAGGCCAGCAGCCCCACCGAGAACGCATACGCGGCCTTGTTGATCGGCCCGCCGAGGTCGACGCACATCATGCCGCCCAGCAGCACACCGAGCAGGATCGCGTTGGTGGTGCCCATGCTGTCGAGGAAATGCGTCAGCGCCGCAAGCATCCCGGCCACCGGTTTACCCACCACGTAAATCATCACCAGCCCGGTGAACAGACTGGCGAACAACGGGATGATCAGAATCGGCTTCAGCGCTTCCAGACTTTGCGGCAGCGCCACGTACCGACTGATCGCCTTGGCCGCATAGCCTGCGATAAACCCGGCGACAATCCCGCCGATGAAGCCGGCGCCCAGGGTGCTCGCCAGCAAACCGCCGATCATGCCCGGCGCGAGTCCGGGACGGTCGGCAATCGACCAGGCGATGTAACCGGCCAGCAGCGGCACCATCAATTTGAACGCGGTTTCGCCACCGATCTGCATCAGCGCCGCCGCCAGCGTGCCCTCTTCCTTGAACGCGGTGATGCCGAACACGAACGACAAGGCGATCATCAGACCGCCCGCCACCACCATTGGCAGCATGAAAGAAACGCCAGTCAGCAGGTGTTTGTAGACGCCGCTTTTCTCCTGTTTGGCCGGGGCCTTGCCGTCGCTCGCTGCACTCTCCTGCTTGCCTTCGGCCAGGGCTTTTTTCAGGGTGGCTTCGGACTGCTTCAACGCAATCCCGGTGCCGCAGCGGTAGATTTTCTTGCCGGCGAAACGCTCGGTGGCGACTTCAATGTCAGCCGCCAGCAGCACCACGTCAGCCTCGGCGATGGCTGCCGCGCTCAGCGGATTTCGCGCGCCGACCGAGCCCTGGGTTTCGACTTGCAGATCAAAGCCCAGACGCTTGGCGGCTTGCTGCAAGGCTTCGGCGGCCATGAAGGTGTGGGCGACGCCGGTCGGGCACGCGGTGACAGCGACCAGACGCGGCGCTTGAGCGCTGGCAACCACGGGCGACGTTTCGGCAGCGACGTAAACCTCGGCCTCGACCGCGCCACGCCGCAGCACGTCTTCGACATCCTGCAGGGCTTGCGCCGGCGCGATCCGAAAGACTTTCTTGCCGATGAACCGGGTCATGTCCACAGGTCCCGTGGCCACCAGCAACACCCACTCGGCAGCCTCGATGGTGGCCGCCGACAACTCGCGTTCCGGGTGCGCCGCATCCACCACTTCGACGCTGGTGCTCCAGCCCTGACGCTGAGCCGCGGCATCCAGCAGCCGGGCGCACAGCACACTGGTGACCATGCCGTTCGGGCAGGCCGTGACAATGGCTAACTTCATGACAAACCCTCTTATTGTTCTGTCAGGGGGCGCACGCGCACGCCCTGTTCGAGCTGCGTCAGTTGCGCAGCGTCGTGAATACCGAATCCGATCTGGGTCACCGCCTGCGCCGCAATTGCGGTGGCCGTGCGCAGGGTTTGTTCCGGCGTGTCGGCGCTGAGCAGACCGTGGAGCATGCCGGCCAGCAACGAATCGCCGGCACCGACCGTGCTGGCGACACTGACCTTCGGCGGCGTGGCATGCAACGCCGAGCCGACGCTGAACCAGTTCACACCGTCGGCGCCGTGTGAGATCACCACATGCTCGATGCCCTGAGCGTGCAGCCGATTGGCTGCCTCGGCCTGAGACGCGTGGGACACCACTTCACAGCCCAGCGCATCGGCCAGTTCTTCGGTGTTCGGCTTGATCAGCCACGGACCGGCGTTGAGCGCCGCGCGCAAGGCGTCGCCGCTGGTGTCCAGGGCGACTTTCAGACCCAACGCCTTCAAGCGCTCGACCAGCTCGCGCAACCACTGTGCAGTGACTCCGCGCGGCAAACTGCCGGCGACCACCACCGCGTCATGCCCCGGTGCGATCTGCACCAGTCGATCAAGCAACGCCTGTTGCGCCACCGCGCCGACCACCGGTCCCGGACCGTTGATGTCGGTGATGCGGCCGTCCTGTTCCGCGACCTTGATATTGCTGCGGGTCTCGCCGGGCACCCGGATAAACGCATCGGTAAAACCGCGTTTGGCGAACAGGTTTTCGAACGCCTGCAGATTGTCTTCGCCGAGAAAGCCGCTGACCGTCAGTTGATGACCGAGGTCGGCCAGCACTTGTGCGACGTTGACGCCCTTGCCGGCGGCGTGGGTGTGCATCTCGTCGCTGCGGTTGACCTGACCGGCCTCAAGACGTGGTAATTGCACCGTGAGGTCCAGCGCCGGGTTGAGGGTCAGGGTGAGAATCTTGGCCATTACAGGGCCTCCACTAATGCGCGCACTTCGTTGGCGCTGCCCACGGCCAGGGCTTGTTGAGCAAGGTTTTTTGATTGCGTCAGGCTGAGTTCACGAATGCGCGCCTTGACCTCGGCGATGCTGCGCCCGGAGACGCTCAGTTCATCCACACCGAGGCCGACCAGCACCGGCACCGCCAGCGGATCAGCCGCCAGCTCGCCACACACACCGACCCATTTGCCATGGGCATGGGCCGCGCGCACGGTGATGTCGATCAGTTGCAGCACCGCCGGGTGCAGGCCGTCAGCCTGGGCGGACAGGGTCGGATGACCACGGTCGATGGCCAGGGTGTATTGGGTCAGGTCGTTGGTGCCGACGCTGAAGAAGTCCACTTCTTTGGCCAGCACCGGTGCGAGCAACGCAGCGGACGGCACTTCGATCATGATCCCCAGTTGCAGATCGGCAACCGGGATTTCCAGGCGCAGACGCTCGGTCATGTCGCGGGCCTGACGCCACTCTTCGACGCTGCCGACCATCGGGAACATGATCCGCAATGGCCGGTTGTCCGCCGAGCGCAGCAAGGCGCGCAACTGCGCTTCCATGATCTGCGGACGCTGCAAGGTCAGGCGAATGCCGCGTACGCCGAGGAACGGGTTTTCTTCCTTGGCGATCGGCCAATACGGCAGCGGTTTGTCGCCACCGACATCGAGGGTGCGGACCACCAGCGGCCGACCGGCGAGGCCATCGAGGACGCGGCGGTATTCGGCTTCCTGAGTCGCCTCGTCCGGCGCCTGCGGATGAGCCATGAAAATCAGTTCGGTGCGCAACAGACCGATGCCTTCGGCGCCCTGCTCCACCGCGCTGATCACACCGGCGCTTTCACCGATGTTGGCGAACACTTCCACGGCGTGGCCGTCGGTGGTGTGCGCCGGTTGATGGCGTTGTTCGGCGGCGGCTTTCAGGCGTTGTTCGCGGGTGTCGCGTTCTTCGCTGGCGCGTTGCAGGGTCGCGGCATCCGCGTCCACATGCAGGCGGCCGCGCTGGCCGTCGAGCAGCAGCGGCGTGCCCGGTTTCAGCAGCAATACCGCAGCGCCCGCGCCGACCAGCGCCGGAATGCCCAGCGCGCGTGCCACGATTGCACTGTGCGCGGTGGCGCCGCCACGGGCGGTGAGAATCCCCGCGACCCGTGCCGGATCCAGCCGCGCGACGTCGGACGGGCCGACCTCATCCATCACCAGAATGTACGGTTGCTCAGGCTCGGCGGGCGTCTGCACGCCACACAGTTGCGCCAGCACCCGGCGGCCAATGTCGCGCAGGTCGGCGGCGCGTTCAGCGAGCAAGGCGTCCTGCAACGATTCCTGTTGTTTAGCGGCGGCCTCGATCACGGCCATCCAGGCTGCTTCGGCGCTTTCGCCCTGCTTGAGGCGGGTGTCGACTTCATCGGTGAGTTCCGGGTCGTCGAGCATTTCCTGGTGGGTGATGAAAATCTCGCGGATCGCCTTGGCCTTGCTGCGTTCGATCAGGCCCTGAATGTCCTGACGCACGTCGGACAGCGCTTGCTTGAGACGCTCGCGCTCGATGGCGGCGGACTCGCCACGCAACGGGTAATCGATGGTTTGCTGGACTTGAATGTGCGCCGGGCCGATGGCGATGCCGGGAGCGGCGGGAATCGCTTGCAGCAGGCTGCCGGAGGCCGGGGCGCTCAGGACTTCGGCGATGTCGGCGATCACTTCGCGCTGACTGACTGCTGGCAGCGGCTCGACTTCTTCGCCGAGGCCTTCTTCGATGGCGGCCAGCAACGCCGGCAACGCGTCGGCGGCGATGCTCGGTTCAGCGATGATTTCCAGCACCTGGCCACGACGGGCGCCGAGGCTCAGCAGTTTGCTCAGGCTTTTCACCGATACGGCGCTGTCCTGACCGTCGACGATGCGCACACGGATTTCGCCGTCAAAATTCTTCGCCAGTTGCGCAAGGATCTTCGCCGGCCGCGCGTGCAGACCATGGGCGTTGGCCAGTGCGATACGTGCGCTCGGCCAGTCGGCCGGCAACTCACCGCCGAGCACTTCGAGGACTTTGCGGCTGCTGGTGGCGCGGCCCAGTTCATGGCCGCGACCTTCGATCAGCAACGCGCACAAACGCTCGAGCAACGCCTGATGCGCTTCACCGAGGCTGGCCAGACAGAACAGACCGCTGAGCGGCTGGCCGAGGTAGCGCATCGGTTTGTCCGGCGTGACGAACGCCAGGCCCGGACGCTTCACGGTCTGCTCGCTGTGCAGCCACCACAGGCCATCGCCCAGCGGCAGCGCTTCGACCTGCTGCAACACCCCGGCGAAACCGTTGCTCACGCAATCGGCCTGACGCAGCAGACGCGCACCGCGCCAGACCAGTTCTTCGAAATCGTCGGCGGAAACCCCGAGGCCAATCATCTGCGCATCCAGCGCCAGCTCTTGCGGCGCACCTTGCAGCAGTTTCAGCAGCGCTTCTGGCGAACTCGCGCGGCGCAGGGCCTGGCCCAGATCGGTCTCGCCGAGGGCGCGGGTCAGCAATTGCAGCAATCGCAGGTGTTCGTCGGATTTGGCGGCGATGCCGATGGCCAGATAAACGATCTGGCCGTCGCCCCAGTCCACGCCGTCGGGAAACTGCATCAGACGCACGCCGGTGGCGAACACCTGATCGCGGGTTTCGGGTGTGCCGTGGGGGATCGCAATGCCTTGGCCGAGGAAGGTCGAGCCCTGAGCCTCCCGGGCCTGCAGGCCGGCGAGGTATCCGTCGGCGACCAGACCATCGGCGACCAGATGACTGGCCAGCAATTGCAAAGCGGCGGGTTTATCCACAGCCGACTGGCCCATGGATATCTGCTCTACAGTGAGCTCGAGCATGCGATCTCCTTTTTGGCACTGTTCAATGCCAGGTATTGTTTTGAATGGTTGCAGCTTAGGCGCTGTGAGCCATCCTTTTCAGGAGGCAGTTTTGGCGGTTTCACGGCAGAACCGGCCAAAGGCGTCTAAAACGTAGAAAATACGCTTGCTGAAACGTTTAATCTAGATTGATCGGCACGTTACTCGATAATGTCCCATCCTTGAAGTCCAACTTGTCGGATGCGCTGAGACAATGGTCGCCTGCCTGAATCGGGTAGGATTGGCGAAAATGTCGCGGCAAGCTCGAAAAAACAAGGAAATCCCGGGTTGAAACTCAGTGATATCGCGCGGTTGGCCGGAGTGTCCGTGACCACCGCCAGCTACGTCATCAACGGCAAGGCCGAACAGCAACGCATCAGCACCGCCACCGTCGAGCGGGTGCGGGCGGTGGTCGATCTGCACGGCTTTACCCCCAATCCACAGGCGGCCGGGCTGCGCAGTCGGCACACCCGGACCCTGGGTTTTATCCTGCCGGATCTGGAAAACCCCAGTTACGCGCGGATCGCCAAACTGCTGGAGCAAGGCGCCCGTGCGCGGGGCTATCAGCTGCTGATCGCCAGCTCCGACGATGCACCGGACAGCGAGCGGCAACTGCTGCAACTGTTCCGCGCCCGACGCTGCGATGCGTTGATCGTCGCCAGTTGTCTGCCGGCCGGTGACGACAGTTATCGTCAGTTGCAGGCCAAGGGTTTGCCGATCATTGCCATCGACCGGGTGATGGATGCCGAACACTTCTGCTCGGTGGTCAGCGACGACCGCGAAGCCAGCCTGCACCTGACCGAAAGCCTGCTCGACCCGCAGCCGAAACAGATCGTGCTGTTGGGCGCCCGTCCGGAACTGAGCATCAGCCAGGAACGTGCGGCCGGGTTCAAGCAGGCCCTTGCCGGGTTCAAGGGCGAAGTGCTGATCGAGCACGCCGAATCCTTCAGCCGCGAGTGCGGCAAGCAATTGATGGAAGAACTCCTGCAACGCCTCGGGCATTTACCGGATGCGCTGGTGACCACGTCCTACGTGTTGTTGCAGGGCGTGTTCGACGCGCTGCATGACTTCCCGCTCAAATCCCGCCCGCTGCGCCTCGGTACATTCGGCGACACCCAGTTGCTGGACTTCCTGCCGCTGCCGGTCAACGCCATGGCCCAGCAGCACCAGTTGATCGCCGACAAGGCGCTGGAACTGGCACTCGCAGCCGTCGAGCAATCTGACTACCAGCCTGGCGTGCAGGCCATTGCCCGCACATTCAAGCAGCGTATTCACCGGGACTGAGCCGTGGAGCTGATCGACAGCCACACCCATCTGGACTTCCCCGACTTCGACGCCGATCGCACGGCGCTGCTCACCGAAAGCCGCGCCCTCGGGGTGCGGCGAATGGTGGTGCTCGGGGTCTACGAGGGTAACTGGCAACGGGTGTGGGATCTGGCGCAAAGCGACGCCGATCTGTACGCGGCCTTCGGTCTGCACCCGGTCTATCTCGATCAGCATCGGCCTGAAGATGTACTGGAGTTGGGCGACTGGCTGACACGGCTAAAGGGTCATCGGCAGCTGTGCGCGGTCGGCGAAATCGGCCTGGATTACTTCATCGAAACCCTCGACCGCGAACGCCAGCAAGCACTGTTCGAGGCACAACTTCAACTGGCGGCGGATTTCGAATTACCGGCGCTGATCCACGTGCGGCGCAGCCATGCGGCGGTGATTGCCACGCTCAAACGCTTCAAGCTCAAGCGCGCCGGGATCATCCACGCGTTCGCCGGCAGCCGTGAAGAAGCGCGGGAATACATCAAGCTCGGTTTCAAACTCGGCCTCGGGGGTGCACCGACCTGGCCGCAGGCGTTGCGCATGCACCGGGTGCTGGCCGATTTGCCGCTGGATTCGGTGGTGCTGGAAACCGACTCACCGGACATGGCGCCCGCCATGTTCCCCGGCATTCGCAATACGCCGACGCATCTGCCGGCGATCTGCGATTCACTGGCCGCGTTGATGAACATCAGTGCGCAACAACTCGCCGCCGCCAGTACCGCCAACAGCTGCGACGTGTTCGGCTGGTAGTCAGTCGGCGTGGGCCTTGGCCGCGTCGAGAATCAGGGTCAGGTGCTGGCGCTGCCGGGCATAACGAATCACCGCGAAGTACACGAAAATCGCGATCAGCGATGCGTTCAACTGCTCGGTGACGCTGAGCAACCCCACCCATTCCATCACCAAAGCCACCAGCAACGCGGTGCACACCGTCACCAGCGCACTGGCGCGCATCAGGCCGAGTGAGTCGAGCGAACGAAAGCGTTTGATCTGCTTCGGGCAGCGCAGCTCCAGGCTTTTCTGGCAGTGCGCACAGGTGAACGCTTCGTGGATCGATATGGCGTTGAGCTGCCAGGGTTTAAGCACCAGCGTGGTCTGGCAGTGGGCGCAGCGGCCCTGGACGCCCAGGGTTGCGACGGACATGTGCGATCTCCTCCAAGTGGTCAATGAACTGAGCTTGGTTCATTGAAGACGAAAAACCAGCCCCCGGAGGAAAACAGGATTTTGCTTACAGTTGTAAGCAAAAAAGTACTACAAACCATTCCGAAAAAACCTGCCTCACAGGAGGCAGGTCAATTCAAACCCGGAACGCGCTGATCAACTGCTTCAACTCGACCACCTGCGCCGACAACGCGCGGCTGGCATCTTCGGTCTGATGCGCACCTTCGGCGGTGCGCTCGCCGGCCCGGTTGATCTCGACGATGTTCTGGTCGATGTCGTGGGCGACGGCGGTCTGTTGTTCGACGGCGGCGGCGATCTGCTGGTTCTGGTCGACGATCATGCCGACAGCGCCGAGGATGTTTTCCAGCGCCTGCTGGACCTTTTCCGACTGCCCCACCGTGCCGTTGGCCATCTGATGGCTGACGCCCATGGCCTTCACTGCCGCGCCGACGCCACCGTGGAGTTTGGCGATCATCTGCTCGATTTCTTCGGTCGATTGCTGAGTGCGTTTGGCTAGCGTGCGGACTTCGTCAGCGACCACGGCAAAACCACGCCCCTGCTCACCGGCCCGCGCGGCCTCGATCGCGGCGTTGAGCGCCAGCAGGTTGGTCTGTTCGGCGATGCTCTTGATCACTTCCAGAACGCGGCTGATCGACTGGCTGTCGCTGGCCAACTGGTTAATCACCAGCACCGACTGATCGATTTCGCTCGCCAGTGCCGCGATGCTGCCCTGCTGCGATTCCACCAACCCGCGACCACTGATGGTTTCGTCGTTCACGCTGTGGGCGCTGCTGACCGCTGCCGCTGCACTGCGTGCCACCTCCAGCGATGTCGCCGACATCTGGTTCATCGCGGTGGCCACCTGCTCGATTTGCGTGCGCTGCCCGGCGACTGCCTGATTGCTTTGCGCCGAGACGTTTTCCACTTGCCCCGCCTGTCGCTCGACCTCGCCAACGGTGTGGCCGACCCGTTCGATCAGGTCGTGGATTTTCCTCACCGTACCGTTGAACACTTCGCCCAATTCGCCGAGCTCATCGCGGCTGTTGGCGCGGAAATTCACTGTCATGTCGCCCGCCGCGACTTTATCCATCATGGCGCCGAGGTTTTTCAGGGTGGCGCGGGTCGACGCGTAGAAGCCGCCGTAGAGATAGAAAATCAGCACAAACACCACCGACAGCGCCACGGCTTGCAGCACCATGTGCGTGCGGTTTTGCCCCAGGCGCTGCTGCAACTGGGTGTCGAGGAATTTCAGGGTGGCGTCGTTGAGCTGATAGGTCTGGTCCATCAGCCCGGTGACCTGGTCATAAAACGCCTGCCACGGGGCGTCGAGCGTTTCGGCCATCACCACTTGCTCTTCGATCAGGGTGCTGGCCTGTTTCAGCGTCGCCTTGCTGGCATCCGCCGGAGAGCTCAGAGAATCTCGGGCGGCTTTGCTGGAGCCCAGCGCATCCTGCAATTTCAGGCCGTACTCGGCCTGAAGCTTTTCGATCTGCACCAGCAACTCGTCGAAGCGGGTGCTCGACGAACTGTTGAGAAAACCCTGGCCCAATGAATACGAGCCCATCGCCCGACCTTCGCCCAAGGCCTGGGTGACGGCCGGCGTGGTCGCGGTGATCAGCTCACTGAGCTGGCGAATGTCGCCCTGATTGTCGCGACTCAGTCCGGCCTGACTGGCCACGATCTGGCTGAAAATCTGCGCATTGCCCAGCAGTTTGCCGATCAGCGCACTTTTGCTTTGCAGGGAGTTTTCCGCTTGCTGGTTCTTGAACGCAGCGATCATTTCATCGCGCTTGGTCTCGAAGAACTTGATCTGCTCCGGATCCTCGGTCATGGGCGTCAGTCCTTGCAGGCGCGCCAGGACGTTTTTCTCAAGGCTGGTGATCTGCGCCTCGACATTGCCGGCCTTGCCGGACTGGCCGAGAGTGACGTTGATCTGCACCAGATTGTTGAGGGTTTCGAGATCCCGGCGCAGGGTCAGGCTGCTGCCCAGCAGGTCGAGGCTCTGTAGCTCCACCCGGGTGCCCTGGAATTCGCGATAGGAATCGCGCACCAGATAAAAATTGGTCACCAGCATCGGCACCAGGAACAGCACGCTGATCAGGCTGAACTTCATGCCGAAGCTCAAGCGGTTCATCAGCGAGACGGCGGGATAGAGCAAGCTCTTCACTGGAAGTCTCCCTTGGTTTTTTCTTGTTTTTATTGGCAGGCGCGGGGCGAAAGCAGATAGCCACTATCGGGCGCCATCTCTGTATAGCTCAAATCGAAGGGAGGTTTTGTAACTTAAGGTTAACGAGGGGGCTTGCCCCCCTCGTCACGTGAACGGCCTACGCCAGCACTGTCCACAGGGCAAAGCCGGCATACCACAGCACCGCTGCCCGCAGCAGCAGTTCCCACAGGCAGTCGAGGGTGTTGATGCCTTCGGGACCGACGGCGGCCGGCGGGATTTCCCCGGCAGCCAGCCCGACCTTGGTGATCAGTTGCGCAGCGCTGATGTTCCAGTTCAGCAGTTCGTGCAGCATCACCCGGCTGACCGCGACGAAATTGCCGACCAGGGCAAGGCTCGCCGCCAGCAGACGCACCGGCACCCAGTCGAAGGCATGACGCAGTTGCCCTGCCCGCTCGGCCACCGCCGGGTTCTGGGCGTGTTCTTCCGCCAGCGCCAGCAGGCGATAACTCAGCGCCGCGACCGGGCCGAGCAGGAAGTACCAGAAAATCACCGCAAAGAAACTCTGGTAGGCCTGCCACAACAGATGCCGCTGCACTTGCTCCAGCAATTGTTCGCCGCTTTCGGCGCAGATGTTCAGATCACGCTTGGCCACATGGGCGGCGGCCTGCAGGTCCTCGCGGCGCCAGGCGTCGCGAAACGGTCCGAGCTCGCCGAGCAGATCACCGCGCCCCAGGCTGTAAATCACCACCAGCAAATGCACCGGCAACGCCAGCAGACCGTAGGCCACCGGGTCCAGCACCACCAGCAGCAATCCCAGCAGCGCCACCGGCAACAACACCAGGACGGTCAGCACCAGCCACGGCTGTTTGGCCAGCCCGCCGGTTTCCAGCTTGTGCAGTTCGCGAATCCATCCGCCATCGCGTTGAACCCGTTGGCGCAGGGCCGAGAACTTCTCGATCCATACCGCCAGCAGTAACACCAGAAAACTCATTGTCCTTCCTCTTGTGCCAGGGCGGCGCGGTAGCGTGCCCAGTCGAATGCGGGTCCGGGGTCGGTCTTGCGTCCGGGGGCGATGTCGCTGTGCCCGCAGATGCGCTCGACGGTGATCGCCGGGAACGCTTTTTGCAAATGGCGGGTCAGCAGGGTCAACGCCCGATACTGCGCATCGGTGAACGGCAGATCATCGGTGCCTTCCAGCTCGATGCCCACCGAAAAATCGTTACAGGTTTCCCGTCCTTCGAACACCGAAACACCGGCATGCCAGGCACGCTCAAGACAGGAGACAAACTGGGTGACCTTGCCGTCACGTTCGATCAGAAAATGCGCAGACACGCGCAGGTCGGCGATCCCGGCAAAGTAGGGATGTTCTGTGACATCCAGACGATTCTGGAAAAATTCCTGCACCTTGCCGGTGGCGAACTGCGCCGGTGGCAGGCTGATGTTGTGGATGACCAACAGGGAGACTTCGCCCGCCGGGCGTTCATTGAAGTTGGGCGAAGGGCAGACCTGCACCCCGTGACACCACCCGCTTGCGGGATCCAACTGCATACCGATTCCTTCAACGCCGACTGTGTTGGCGACCAGTATGCCGTGATCGGCCCCCGGCGCGCGATCACTTGCCGCGATTGAGCCGCCGCAGATTGCCGATTACCGACTCCAGCGCACGGTCGAACAACAAGGTGTCGTCCAGCGTCCGCACCGCGCCGCGACGGAACGCCATGGCCAGTTCAGTGCGGTCGCGCTCCAGCACTTTCATCCCGGTGCGGTCGACGAACACGTACTTGTTGGTGGCCTCGATGATCGCCGCCAGTTTGCAGCGCAGGGTGTGTTCTTCGTCTTCCTCGAACGCCACCCAACTGCCCAGGCGCAACTGATCGACCTGACGCAAACCTGCGTCGTCGGCCGGCAAACGCGCCGGCGTGCGTGGCTGAAGCCCGTCGTCGGCCATCTGCAAGACAATCGCCTGCGACACTTCGATCATTTCCGGCAGTGCGGTCTGATCCGGCTCGCTGGACGGTTCGAGCAGGCGTACATGCAGCGCTTCCAGTTCACTGAAGAAGCCGCTGGTGGCAAACGGATCGAAGGCTGAACTGCTCAGGCCATCGCGCAATGACTTGAGCAAACCCGGCACCAGCGCCAGCAGACGCAGGCCGGCTTCGGCGTCGTCGTGGCGCTGCACGCTCCAGATCAATTGCTCCATGGTCTGCACGTCGGCCTGCCATTCGGCAGACTGATCGCCGTGCTTGAGGCACGTCAGCAGCAACACCTTGCTCCAGGCCTCCTGCACGAACGTCACCACCGACGGTGGCAGGACTTTGCCCAGCAACGCCTGATTCAGCGCCTGCTCGACACGCTGGCGGGCCAGTTCGGTTTTCGCCCGGCCCTCTTCGGCATCGCGCAAACGCTGTTCCAGCAATTCGCTGCGACGGCGCTCGTCACTGGTGAACGCGAGGAAGTCCGCCAGCAACTCGGAAAAAATCGCCGGGTCATCGACGAAATCCGTCAGCAGGCGCTGCACCACTTGCTCGATGCGCAGGTACAGGCTGTCGCGCGCATTGCCGTCGCACTCGCCCCAGCCCATCGCCGCTTCGGCGATTTCATTGAGCAGGCGGCGCGCCGGGTGGCTGCTGCGGCTGAAGAAGCTTTTGTCGATCACCGCGACCTTCAACATCGGGATCTGCAACCGGGCGATCAGCGCCTTGAGCGAATCCGGCAGATTGCGATCATCGAGGATGCAGTCGAAGACCATGGCCACCAGATTGATCACGTCCTCGTCAGCCCCGCCGACGATTCGTGATTTGCCGCTGCGCACGCTGACCCGGGTCAGCAACTGTTCAAGCTGATGGCGCAGGTCGAAGTCGTCCTGCACCGCCAGCGCCGGTACGTATTGCTGCAAATGCGAGAGCAGGCGCAGCAGGTCGCGGGTGGAGATCGGTTGGGCGGGAGCGCTGGGCTCAAGGGTCGGCGCAACGGTGCCGCGAACGTGCAGCAGCAATTCCTGCAACGCGGCGAAGACCTCCTGCACGCCGGCATCGGTCTGAGGCTTGTCGACGCCTTCGAATTCGCTCTGCACGCTGGCCACGGCCTGATCGATGGCGCGACGGGCCGGTGCCGGCTTGAGCTCGGGCAACACGCCCGTGGCGATCAGCAGTTGATTGGCTTCGGCGTAGAGTTGATCGGTATCGGCCAGCACATAGCGCTCGAACAGTTTGAGCAGGATCAGTTTGACTTTGATCTCCACCCCCAGATTGCGCCCGGCCTGCAGGAAGTACTCGCAAAGCATCGCCGGGCCCAGCGGGTTGTATTGATCGTCCAGGGTCTTGCCCAACAGCGCATTGAATCGCGCAGTCAGTTGATCGAGGGCAAAACCATCACGATTCAGCACGCGGCCGACCATCGTTTCGATCGCAACGCTGCGCTCCATGTCATCGGTGCGCGCGGTGCTGTCCTCATTCTGCAAAGCATGAGAGAGGACGGTGGGGACGGGATCGAATTGAGTGAGGCCGACAAAGGCCTCGAAGAATTGCTCGAGAAAACCGCGCTCGATGTTCTTGCGCTTGAGGCGCAGGTCGCGCATGGCTTCGAAAAAGATGTTCTGCTCGACGTCGTTACGCGCCCGGTCGGCCATTTCGAACAGGGTGTCGTCGGCGTTATCGAACAGCTCCTGCAAACCGTTGCGCAGGCGCTGGGCAGCCTTGTCGCGAACCTGAAGCAGAATCACAGGCAGGCGGGCGAGCGGCGAGTGAGTCGCCTGATCGGTAGTGGCCTTGTGCAAAGGCACTACATTCCCGTCGTTGTGCATCCAAGCCTCCTGAAACGGTGATTTGCCGACGTCAAAGTCATGGCGTCAAATGCAAGGCGGATTATCTTGCAAAAGATGTCCCCGGCGCCAGAGCTGTCAGGGTTTCCCCTATGCGCCGACACCTTGCAGTGACCACGACAGAATCGGGTTTGCTCAAAGAAAATCGACCGGATGCAGCGCTGCGTGGCTGTTCTCGCCTTGGGTTGGCCGACGCCATGCCCCTATAATCGGGCCACTTAGTTTGTGGAGCCCGTTATGCCGAATCTACGTCTCGCCGATTTGACCGCCGAAATCGAAGCCAACGTGCGCCGTGCGTTGCTCGAAGACATCGGCAGCGGCGACATCACCGCGCAACTGATCCCGGCCGAACGCTTGGCCAAAGCCACCATCATCACCCGCGACGCTGCCGTCATCAGTGGCACGGCGTGGGTCGATGCGGTGTTCCGCCAGCTCGATCCACGAGTGGCGGTGCATTGGCAGGTGCGCGATGGCGAACGGGTTTCGCCGAATCAGCCGCTGTTTCATCTGGAAGGCCCTGCCCGTTCGCTGCTGACCGGTGAGCGCAGCGCCCTGAACTTCCTGCAATTGCTGTCCGGCGTGGCGACCCGCGCGCAGTACCTGGCAGACTTCGTCGCCGAGACGTCGGTGAAACTGCTCGACACCCGCAAGACCCTGCCGGGCCTGCGTCTGGCGCAGAAATACGCGGTCACTTGCGGCGGTTGCCATAACCATCGCATCGGCCTGTACGACGCGTTCCTGATCAAGGAAAACCATATCGCCGCCAGCGGTGGCATCCCGCAGGCCATTGCCGCTGCGCACAAGATTGCCCCGGGCAAACCGGTGGAAATCGAAGTGGAAAGTCTGGAAGAGCTGAAAGAAGCGCTGGCCGCCGGTGCCGACGTCATCATGCTCGACGAACTGAGCCTCGATGACATGCGCGAAGCCGTGCGCCTGAACGGCGGCAAGGCGAAACTGGAAGCCAGTGGCGGCATCAACGAAAGCACGCTGCTGCCGATCGCTCAGACCGGGGTGGACTACATCTCGATCGGCGCGATGACCAAGGATGTGAAGGCTGTGGACCTGTCGATGCGCCTGAGCATCTGAGTCGGCCACGCAATAAAAAACGCCAGCCCTTTCGAGGCTGGCGTTTTTGTTTCAGACCACCAGATTGTTCATCTCGCAGTATTCATCCCACTCGACGCCCAACACTTCGGCCGCTTCCTTATGCAGTTCCAGGCGCTTGGCCTCGAACTCCTCAGGGGTGCTGGTGTACTTGAGGGTCAATTCCCAAGGTTGCAGGCCCTGGGCTTCGGCTTCGTCTTCGAACGCCCACTGGATCTGATCTTTCTGATCATCGGGACTGAGATCCTTGATCTCGTCCATCAGCTCCGAAGCATCAAGCTTGTACTTTTCCAGCGCTTGTTCGTGGCGTTGCTCTTGAGTTAACTCGGTCATGGCGTTCTCGCTGATCATAAGAATGGAAGATGGATGTGGATCATCAAGGATCTCTCTGACGCGGATTGTCCGGCCTTCGGAACCATTCGGGATCATCTGAAAACTGCTGGGCGATGCTCATGCAGACAACGAATATAGGACGTTTGGCGAGCGAATTACACGGGACTTTACATCTCTCCCACAAAAAGTTGACCGGGGGAACATAAAACCGGATTTCGAGGGAAGAACAGGGAGAAGGAAAAGCGAAGTGGTGCCCGAGACAGGAATCGAACCTGCGACCTTCGCGTTACGAGTGCGCTGCTCTACCGGCTGAGCTACACGGGCGGTGGGCTAAACCTAGCACCGGTATTGAAGGTCGGCAACTTCGTAGAATGACTCGATATTTCGCAGACAAAAAAATGCCCCGCCGTTTTCACGGCGGGGCATTTTCATTGCGCTAGGACTGCGGGGTGATTAAACGCCCGAAGCCTTGGCCGCTGCCACGTCTTTGATGGACAGCTTGATACGGCCGCGGTTGTCCACGTCCAGTACCAGCACTTCCACTTCCTGGCCTTCTTTCAGGATGTCGGTCACTTTCTCTACGCGAGCGTCGCTCAGCATCGAGATGTGAACCAGACCGTCCTTGCCCGGCAGGATGTTGACGAATGCGCCGAAGTCGACGATGCGCTCAACCTTGCCGACGTAGATCTTGCCGATCTCGGCTTCCGCGGTAATACCCAGAACGCGCTGACGTGCTGCTTCTGCAGCTTCCTTGGTTTCGCCGAAGATCTTGATCGAGCCGTCGTCTTCGATGTCGATCGAAGCCTTGGTCTCTTCGCAGATCGCACGGATGGTCGCGCCACCTTTACCGATAACGTCACGGATCTTGTCGGTGTCGATCTTCATCGCGATCATGGTCGGAGCGTTGGCCGACAGTTCGGTACGCGACTGGCCGATGATCTGGTTCATCTGGCCGAGGATGTTCAGGCGCGCTTCCAGGGCTTGGCCCAGAGCGATTTCCATGATCTCTTCGGTGATGCCCTTGATCTTGATGTCCATCTGCAGCGCGGTCACACCTTTGGCGGTACCGGCTACTTTGAAGTCCATGTCGCCCAGGTGGTCTTCGTCACCCAGGATGTCGGTCAGGACGGCGAATTTCTCGCCTTCTTTAACCAGACCCATGGCGATACCGGCAACCGGCGCCTTCATCGGAACACCAGCGTCCATCAGGGCCAGGGAAGCGCCGCAAACGGAAGCCATCGAGCTCGAACCGTTGGATTCGGTAATTTCCGAAACCACACGGATGGTGTAAGGGAACACGTCAGCGGCTGGCAGCATGGCCGAAACCGAACGACGGGCCAGACGGCCATGACCGATTTCGCGACGACCGGCGCCACCCATGCGACCACACTCGCCCACCGAGAACGGAGGGAAGTTGTAGTGCAGCATGAACGGGTCTTTTTTCTCGCCTTCCAGAGTGTCCAGCAGTTGTGCGTCACGGGCAGTGCCCAGAGTTGCAACGACCAGAGCCTGGGTTTCACCACGGGTGAACAGCGCCGAACCGTGAGTCTTCGGCAGAACGCCGACTTCGATGTTCAGCGGACGTACGGTGCGGGTGTCGCGACCGTCGATACGTGGCTTGCCGTTAACGATGTTTTCGCGAACGGTGCGGTATTCGATTTCGCCGAATGCAGCTTTAACGTCGGAAGCCGAAGGCTGGCCTTCTTCACCGGACAGCTTGGCAACAACCTGATCCTTCAGCTCACCCAGGCGAGCGTAACGGTCGGCCTTGATGGTGATGGTGTAAGCCTGGGAGATCGCTTCGCCGAACTCGGAACGGATAGCGCCCAGCAGCTCGGTGGCTTCTGGAGCAGGTGCCCAGGTCCAGGTTGGCTTGGCAGCTTCGGCAGCCAGTTCTTTAACGGCGTTGATTACGACCTGGAACTCGTCGTGAGCAAACAGTACCGCGCCCAGCATCTGGTCTTCGGTCAGCTCTTTGGCTTCCGACTCAACCATCAGCACGGCGTCCGAAGTACCGGCAACAACCATGTCCAGGCTCGAAGCAGCTTGCTGCTCGTAGGTCGGGTTCAGCAGGTAGCCGGTGCTTTCGTGGAAAGCAACGCGAGCGGCGCCGATCGGGCCGTCGAAAGGAATGCCGGAAATCGCCAGGGCAGCCGAGGTACCGATCATCGCAGCGATGTCCGGATCGGTCTTCTTGCTGGTGGAAACGACGGTGCAGACAACCTGCACTTCGTTCATGAAACCTTCCGGGAACAGCGGACGGATCGGACGGTCGATCAGTCGGGAAGTCAGGGTTTCTTTCTCGGAAGGACGGCCTTCACGCTTGAAGAAACCGCCAGGGATCTTACCGGCAGCGTAAGTCTTTTCCTGGTAGTGAACGGACAGAGGGAAGAAGCCCTTGCCCGGATCGGCTTGCTTGGCACCGACTACGGTCACCAATACGCTGACGTCGTCGTCAACGGTGACCAATACTGCGCCGGAGGCCTGACGGGCGATACGGCCAGTCTCGAGGGTAACGGTCGACTGACCGAACTGGAATTTTTTGATTACCGGGTTCACGGTGTCCTACCTTCTTTGTGGCTCTTGGGGGAACTGGTTTCTTGCGAAATTCTTGGGCAATGCCGGGAATCGGCCCGACGCCTGTCCAGGGTAAAACGTGCATCCAGATAAAACTTGAGGCTGGGAGCCTGCCGGACGCCGGCGGAAACCCGCTGACGTCTGACAGACAACCAACCTCATAGCGCAATCGCTGATTAGCGACGCAGACCCAGGCGAGCGATCAGAGCGCTGTAACGGCTCACGTCCTTGCCTTTCAGGTAGTCCAGCAGCTTGCGACGCTGGTTAACCATGCGGATCAGACCACGACGGGAGTGGTGGTCTTTACCGTTGGCCTTGAAGTGACCTTGCAGTTTGTTGATGTTGGCGGTCAGCAGTGCAACTTGCACTTCTGGCGAACCAGTGTCACCAACAGCTTGCTGGTAGTCGGCAACGATTTGAGCTTTTTCTTGAACGTCGAGAGCCATGAGGCAATCCTTTTATCAGGAAACTGTTTCAAAAACAGTTTCAACAGGCCAGGGACAAATCCCTGTATCTATAAATGAGTAGTGACCGTGCCTGTTGACAGCCACACTCGCCGGCCTGCTGTTACACAGACCGGTTTCCGGTCATTCTGACCGAATCAGTCGACGCGGCGCGATCCGCCCGTCTTCGCTCACTTCACCGATACCGATGAAGCGACCATTGTGATCCTGTACCCGCACCATGCCGAACTTCGGAGCATCCGGGGCACGTACCGGCTGGCCGTTGAGCCAGTAGAACGCGCTCGCTTCCGAGAACTGCAGCAACGGCCAATCCTGCAGGCCGCTGTCCGATGGCATCAGGAAGCGGTCGACCGCTTCGTTGCCGCCTTCGGCATGTACCGCTTCCAGCTCTTCGAGGGTCACGGTCTGCGCCAGGGTGAAAGGCCCGGCCTGGGTACGACGCAATTCAGCGACGTACGCACCACAACCGAGTTGCTCACCGATATCCTCCACCAGGGTGCGAATATAGGTGCCCTTGCTGCAATCCACCGCAAGACGCGCAGTATCGCCTTCGAAGGCCAGCAATTCCAAGCGCGCAATAGTAACAGAACGCGGTTCGCGCTCCACTACTTCGCCTGCACGGGCCAACTTGTACAACGGCTGGCCATCACGCTTGAGAGCGGAGTACATCGGCGGTATCTGACTGATTTGCCCACGAAATTTCGGCAGAACCGCTTCAACGTCGGCCTGACCAACGGTCACCGGACGCTCCTGCAAAACCTCACCTTCGGCGTCCGCCGTGGTGGTGGTCTTGCCCAGTTGCGCCAGGGTTTCGTAACCCTTGTCGGAATCGAGCAGGTACTGCGAGAACTTGGTCGCCTCGCCAAAGCACAGCGGCAGAACGCCGGTGGCCAGTGGGTCGAGACTGCCGGTGTGACCGGCCTTCTCGGCGTTGAGCAACCAGCGAACCTTCTGCAACGCGGCGTTGGAGGTAAACCCCAGCGGCTTGTCGAGCAGGATGATGCCGCTGACGTTACGACGGATACGTTTGACCTGAGCCACCGAGTTACTCCTTGGTGTCTTCGGGTTCTGCCGCAGCCACGTGCTGATTGTCCTCAGCCACGGCGCGCTCGATCAGGGCCGACAGGTGCGCACCACGCACGACGCTTTCGTCGTAGTGGAAGTGCAATTGCGGCACGCTGCGCAGCTTCATTTCGCGGGCCAGCTGCATGCGCAGGAAACCGGCGGCAGCATTGAGCACCTTGATGCTTTGCGCGATGTCTTCGGCGTTGTCCTGCCCCATCACGGTGATGAAGATCTTCGCGTGACCGACGTCACGGCTGACTTCCACAGCGGTAATGGTGACCAGGCCGACGCGCGGGTCTTTGACTTCACGACGGATCAGTTGGGCCAGCTCACGCTGCATCTGATCGCCGATACGTTGGGTACGGCTGTATTCTTTTGCCATGATTTGTTACCTGTTACTGCCCCGCGGTGAAACCCGCAAGGTCTGAAAGCGGCAAACGCCCGGCCTGACAAAAGCCAGACCGGGCGTTGCGTTTAGAGTCCTGACGCCGTGCCGCGCACTTGCGTGCGGCGGCCCGACGTGGCCCTTGAAGTGCGCGAGTCAGAGGCTGCGAGCAACCTGAACCTTCTCGAAGACTTCGATCTTGTCGCCGACTTTGACGTCGTTGTAGCTCTTCACGCCGATACCGCATTCCATGCCGGCACGTACTTCGGAAGCGTCATCCTTGAAGCGGCGCAGGGATTCCAGCTCGCCTTCGAAGATAACGATGTCTTCACGCAGTACACGGATCGGACGGTTACGGTGAACAGTACCCTCGATCACCATGCAGCCGGCGATGGCGCCGAACTTAGGCGAACGGAACACGTCACGGACTTCGGCCACACCGAGGATGTTCTCGCGAACATCGCTGCCAAGCATACCGGTCAGGGCTTTCTTGACGTCTTCGATGATGTCGTAGATCACGTTGTAGTAACGCATGTCCAGACCTTCCTGCTCGACAATCTTCCGTGCGCCGGCATCGGCACGCACGTTGAAGCCGAACAGTACAGCGTTGGAAGCCAGTGCCAGGTTGGCATCGGATTCGGTGATACCACCGACGCCGCCACCGACCACGCGCACTTGCACTTCGTCGTTGCCCAGGCCGTTCAGAGCGCCCTGCAAGGCTTCCAGCGAACCACGGACGTCGGATTTGAGGACGATGTTGAGCGTCTTCTTCTCTTCCTGACCCATGCTTTCGAAGATGTTTTCCAGCTTGCCGGCGTGAGCGCGAGCCAGTTTGACTTCGCGGAACTTGCCTTGACGGAACAGAGCCACTTCACGGGCTTTCTTCTCGTCGGCAACCACGCTCATCTCGTCGCCAGCGTCAGGCGTACCGTCCAGGCCGAGGATCTCGACCGGAATGGCCGGACCTGCTTCCTTGATCGGCTTGCCGTTCTCGTCGAGCATGGCGCGCACGCGGCCATAGTTCGAGCCAACCAGCACCATGTCGCCTTGACGCAGCGTACCGTCCTGAACCAGAACAGTCGCCACCGGACCACGGCCCTTGTCGAGGCGCGATTCAACCACGACACCACGGCCAGGAGCCGAAGGAGTGGCGGTCAGTTCGAGAACTTCGGCCTGCAGCAATACAGCTTCGAGCAGTTCGTCGACGCCGGTACCCATCTTCGCGGAAACCGGAACGAATGGAGTGTCGCCACCCCAGTCTTCAGAGGTCACGCCGTGGGCCGACAGTTCGCTACGGATGCGATCGAGATCTGCACCCGGCTTGTCGATCTTGTTCACCGCAACTACCAGCGGAACGCCAGCAGCTACAGCGTGCTGAACGGCTTCGATGGTTTGTGGCATCACGCCGTCGTCCGCCGCAACCACCAGGATCACGATGTCGGTCGCCTTGGCACCACGGGCACGCATGGCGGTAAACGCGGCGTGACCAGGGGTGTCGAGGAAGGTGACCATGCCGCGTTCGGTTTCAACGTGGTATGCACCGATGTGCTGGGTGATACCACCGGCTTCGCCAGCAGCTACCTTGGCACGACGGATGTAGTCGAGCAGCGAGGTCTTACCGTGGTCAACGTGACCCATTACGGTCACAACCGGCGCACGAGGAACCGCTTCACCTTCGAACTTCAGGGACTCGGCCAGGGAATCTTCCAGGGCGGTGTCGCTGACCAGGGTCACTTTGTGGCCCAGTTCTTCGGCTACCAGTTGAGCAGTTTCCTGATCAAGCACCTGGTTGATGGTCGCTGGAGTACCCAGTTTGAACATGAACTTGATGATTTCGGCAGCTTTAACCGACATCTGCTGGGCGAGATCGCCAACAGTGATGGTTTCGCCGATCTTCACTTCACGCACGACAGGGCCGGTCGGGCTCTGGAAACCGTGGGCGTTGCGTTTTTTCAGCTTGGCCTTGCCGCGACCGCCGCGACGGAAGCCATCGCTTTCTTCGTCGGTAGTGCGTGGCGCCACACGTGGAGCCGGAGCCTTTTCCTTGACCGATGCGCGATGCGGAGCGTTTTTGCGCTCGCCATCACCACCGCCACGACGGTTGTTGTCGTCGGCACGTGGCTTGTCCGGACGGCGCTGTTCGTCACGCTTGCGAGTGTCGGCAGCTGGGGCAGCAGCCACAACCGGCGCGGCTTCGCGCACTGGTTCGGCCACTGGCGCAGGTGCAGCGACGGCTTCGGCAGGAGCGGACGGCGCAGCAGCAGGCTGGCGACGCGCTTCTTCTTCGGCGCGCACGCGGGCTTCTTCTTCAGCCTTCTGACGGGCAGCATTTTCTACTGCGCGACGTTCATCCAGTTCACGCTTGCGCTCGGCTTCGATTTCTTCCGGGCTACGCTGTACGAAAACTTTCTTCTTGCGGACTTCAACACTGATGCTTTTGCTGCCAGCCACACGCAGGGTGCTGGTGGTTTTACGCTGCAGCGTGATCTTGCGTGGTTCTTCCACTTTCGCCTTGTGGCTGCTTTTCAAGTGGGTCAGCAGGGATTGCTTCTCACTGTCAGTCACATTTTCTTCGGCGGCGGTGTGCGGCAGACCTGCCTCACGCATCTGCTGCAACAGGCGCTCTACCGGTGTTTTGACCTCATCGGCCAGTTGTTTCACCGTGACTTGCGTCATGCACTTCTCTCCTCAGGCCGCGCCTAATTACTCGAACCAGTGGGCTCGGGCGGCCATGATCAACTTGCCGGCACGATCATCGTCAATGCCGTCGATGTCGAGCAGGTCGTCAATAGACTGCTCGGCCAGGTCTTCGCGGGTAATTACGCCGCGCACCGCCAGTTCCATCGCCAAATCCTTGTCCATACCCTCAAGCGAGAGCAGGTCTTCGGCCGGATGGGCGTCTGCCAGCTTTTCCTCAGTAGCGATGGCTTTGGTCAACAAGCGATCCTTGGCACGAGCGCGAAGCTCGTTGACGATGTCTTCGTCAAAGCCGTCGATGTTGAGCATTTCTTCCAACGGTACGTAGGCAATCTCTTCCAGGCTGGTGAAGCCTTCGTCTACCAGCACCTGAGCCAGCTCTTCGTCGACTTCCAGCTCGTCGATGAAGTTGCGCAGGATGTCGCCGGTTTCCGCTTGTTGCTTAGCCTGGATGTCCGATTCGGTCATCACGTTCAGGGTCCAGCCAGTCAACTGGCTCGCCAGACGCACGTTCTGACCACCACGACCGATGGCCTGAGCCAGATTGTCTGCGCCAACGGCGATGTCCATGGCATGGGCATCTTCGTCAACGATGATGGCCGCCACTTCTGCCGGCGACATGGCATTGATCACGAACTGGGCCGGGTTGTCGTCCCACAGGACGATATCGACACGCTCGCCACCCAACTCGCCCGACACGGCCTGGACGCGCGAACCGCGCATACCGATGCACGCGCCTTGCGGGTCGATGCGTTTGTCCTTGGAACGGACAGCGATCTTGGCACGCGAACCCGGATCACGGGATGCGGCCATGACTTCGATCAGGCCTTCAGCGATTTCCGGCACTTCGATACGGAACAGCTCGATCAGCATTTCCGGCGCGGTACGCGACAGGATCAGCTGAGGGCCGCGGTTCTCGGTGCGGATTTCCTTGAGCAGCGCACGCAGACGCACGCCAACACGGAAGGTTTCGCGAGAGATGATGTCTTCACGGGCCAGCAACGCTTCAGCGTTATTACCCAGGTCGACGATCACGTTGTCGCGGGTCACTTTCTTCACGGTGCCGGAGATGATTTCTCCCAGGCGCTCGCGATAAGCGTCAACCACTTGAGCGCGCTCGGCTTCGCGCACTTTCTGCACGATGACCTGCTTGGCGGTCTGCGCAGCGATGCGGCCAAACTCGATGGACTCGATCTTTTCTTCAACGACGTCGCCAACCTTGGCGCCAGGGTGCGTTTCAGCAACCTTGCTCGGCCAGGTTTCGATGGCCGGATCATCGAGATCATTCTCTTCGACGACCGTCCAGCGACGGAAAGTTTCGTAAGAACCGGTGTGGCGGTTGATTTCCACACGCAGATCAACTTCGTCTTCAAAACGCTTTTTGGTAGCAGTGGCCAGAGCCAGCTCCAGCGCTTCAAAAATTACGCTTGCCGGTACACCCTTTTCATTGGATACCGACTCAACAACCAGCAGTACTTCTTTGCTCATCGTACGCCTCGCCTTTCGCAAGCCATTGGATCCGCGGGATCCGCGTCTCAGTCAAAACTGGGAATAATGTTGGCCTTGTCGATCATATCGATCGGCAACAGGAACTCATGGTCATCTACCTGCACCACGACGTCCTGTTCTTCTACACCGCGCAGAAGGCCCTGAAAGTTGCGTCGACCTTCAAAAGGCGAGCGCAGCTTGATCTTCACTTGTTCACCGACATATTTGGCAAACTGCTCAAGAGTGAACAGTGGGCGTTCCATGCCTGGCGAGGAAACTTCAAGGGTGTATTCAACGGAGATCGGATCTTCAACATCCAGCACACCGCTGATCTGACGGCTGACGATGGCGCAATCGTCCACCAGTACGCCGCCTTCCTTATCGATATAAACGCGCAACATTGAGTGGCGACCTTGAGCCGAAAACTCAATACCCCAGCATTCATAGCCTAGGGCCACGACCACCGGGGCCAGCAAGGCCTGCAACTCTTCTAGCTTGCTCGACACCTGAACCCCCTCGTGCATGTATGTGCATGCTATGCAAAATAAAAAAATGGGCGAAACGCCCATCCTTGAAACGCCGTCGAACAGCGGCGTTGAAAGTGTCCAGCTAACAAAAAGCCCCTTAAAAGGGGCTCCTTAAACTGGTTGCGGGGGCCGGATTTGAACCGACGACCTTCGGGTTATGAGCCCGACGAGCTACCAGACTGCTCCACCCCGCGACAAAGCTGGGGCGGAAGTATACGACCGATCCCTTATAGGGTCAATGTAACCTTCCACCTGCAAGAAAGCCCGCAACAGCGGGCTCTCCTGACTAATTGGTACCGAGAAGGGGACTCGAACCCCTACACCCTATGGGCACAACCACCTCAAGGTTGCGTGTCTACCAATTCCACCACCTCGGCAATACTACGTTTGAAACCCTTCTTACTTCTGCTCTTGAGCTGGAGGTACGTCAGTCGCTGGAGTAGCCGACTTTTGCTCTTGAAGCACCGGGACATCATCAGAAGCCGGTTGTTGCTTTGGAACTTCCAACACTGCCGGGTTTGGCAAACCTGCTTGAGTCAGCTGATGAGCCTTCTCTTTAGCAAAGTATCCTAACCCCAAGCTGGTTATGAAGAAACCGGCGGCAAGTATAGCAGTAAACTTACTAAGAAAGGTAGAGGAACCTTGGCTTCCGAACACAGTATTTGAAGCACCTGCTCCGAAAGACGCGCCAGCATCCGCACCTTTACCCTGCTGCAGCAAAACCAGAGCAACTACGCCCAATGCACCCAGCAGATGAAAAACGACTACGACTGTTTCCAGCATTTTTTCAGTTTCCCGCGGCGCGACAAATCGCACCGAACTCATCTGCATTCAGGGAAGCTCCACCAATGAGCCCCCCATCGATATCCGGCATGCCGAACAGTTCGACCGCATTGGCCGCCTTCACGCTGCCGCCGTATAGAAGCCGCACACCTCGTGCCACTTCAGAATTCTCTGCCGCCAACTGCTCGCGAATGGCTTTATGCACATCCTGAGCCTGTTGCGGCGTTGCAGTCAGCCCGGTACCAATCGCCCAGACCGGCTCGTAAGCGATCACTGCGTTGGCAAAAGCACCGACACCCAGCTCCTCGATGATACTGCCCAGCTGACGCCCGACAACCTCAAGAGTTTTTCCGGCTTCACGCTGCTCCAGGGTCTCCCCTACGCACAACACCGGAATCAAGCCACATGCCTGTGCCGCTGCGAACTTGCGATTCAGCATTCCGTCTCGCTCGCCCATGATCTGGCGGCGTTCGGAGTGCCCGACAAGCACCAGGGAACAACCTGCATCCACCAACTGACTCGGCGCAATCTCGCCCGTCAACGCACCTTGCATGGATTCCACCGCAGAGTTCTGCGCACCGACCGAAATCGATTTGCCTTTCAAGCCATCAATCACTTGATTGATATACAAGCAAGGCGGGAATACCGCGACATCAACACCGCTTGGCAAGGCCAGATGACGAAGGCCGTTGATCAGCTCAGCGACGCTGGCGCGGGTACCGTGCATCTTCCAGTTACCAGCTACCATAGGGCGACGCATGCTGTACCTCGTCGGTCAAAGTGGGCGCAGATGTTACCCAACACAATCATGGCTGGCAAGCCGAATCAGGCAGAAACTTCAGTTACCAGTTTTGCCAGTTCTTCGGCATAGCCGCGAACCTGGGTTTCATCCTCACCTTCGACCATCACACGCACCAGAGGCTCTGTCCCGGACTTGCGCAAAAGCACGCGACCACGACCCGCCATCGCCTGGGTTACGCGCGCACTCGCTTCCTTGACAGCCGGGTGTTCCAGCGGGCTTTCGCCCCCCCCGAAACGCACGTTGATCAGCACCTGAGGACACTTGCGCAACGCCTGGCGAGTTTGAGCAAGACCCTCGTTACGCGTCTTCAGCGCCATCAGCACTTGCAACGCAGCAATGATCGCATCACCCGTGGTGGTGTGATTGAAACACACGACATGCCCCGAGTTCTCGCCACCTACCAACCAGTTACGCTCCAGCAGTTCGGCGATCACATACCGGTCACCGACATTGGCGCGCACGAAAGGAATACCCAGATCTGCGAGCGCGAGCTCAAGTCCGAGGTTACTCATCAAGGTACCGACCACACCACCCTGCAACTTGCCGCGCTCATGCAGATCGCGCGCAATGATGTACAGCAGCTCATCACCATCGACAATCGCACCGGTGTGATCGACCATCAGCACCCGATCACCATCGCCATCAAAAGCGATACCCAGATCCGCATGCTCGGACAACACCGCCGCCTGCAATTGCCCCATGTGCGTGGAGCCACAGTTGTCATTGATGTTCAGACCGTTAGGCTGAGCCGACAGAACGACGACCTCGGCACCCAACTCACGGAAAACACTCGGCGCAACTTTATAGGTGGCACCGTGTGCGCAGTCGATGACGATCTTCAGGCCGGAGAAACTGGTGCCGGTCGGCACGGAGCTCTTGCAGAACTCGATATAACGACCTGACGCATCATTGATGCGCGACACCTTGCCGATCTTGCTCGACTCGACAACGGTCATTGGCGTATCGAGCAACTCCTCGATCATCAGCTCCAGCTCATCGGGCAGCTTGGTGCCCTTGCCGGAGAAGAACTTGATGCCGTTATCGTCATGCGGATTGTGCGATGCACTGATCACGATCCCGGCTTCAGCCTGGAACGTACGCGACAAATAGGCGATGGCCGGAGTCGGCATCGGGCCGAGCAGCATTACATCGGCGCCCGCAGATGTCAGGCCTGCCTCGAGGGCCGACTCAAACATGTAGCCAGAAATCCGCGTGTCCTTGCCGACCAGCACCTTGCAGGCACCCATCTTGCGAAAGGCCATACCGGCAGCCCAGCCAAGCTTGAGCATGAAGTCCGGAGTGATCGGGTATTCCCCGACACGACCACGAATGCCGTCAGTACCAAAGTATTTCTTGCTCATAAGTGCTCCATCATTCTTATTCGGCTGATTCCACGGCCGCGAGCATTCGCACCACGTCCACCGTTTCCGCCACATCATGGACGCGCAATATACGCGCACCTTTCACCGATGCCAGTGCAGCCAGTGCCAGACCACCGTAAAGACGCTCACCCACAGGGCGATTCAATGCATGACCGATCATGCTTTTGCGCGAAACGCCCACCAACAGTGGCCGCCCCAGCGCATGCAGGGCTTCCATATGCTTGAACAAGCTTAGATTGTGCTGCAGGGTTTTGGCGAAACCGAAGCCCGGATCGAGAATGATCCGCTCGGCCGGAATGCCTGCCACCTCACACTGAGCCATGCGTTCGGCAAGAAACTCACGCACTTCCCGGGTGACATCCTGGTAACGCGGATCATCCTGCATATCGCCAGGTTCGCCGAGCATATGCATGAGGCAAACAGGCAGCCCGGTGGCAGCAGCAGCATCCAGTGCACCATCCCGCCGCAGCGAACGAACGTCGTTGATCAAGCCAGCGCCCAACCGCGCCGTTTCGCGCATGACCGCCGGAGTGGATGTATCGACCGATATGACCACATCCAGTTCGCGATTGATCAGCTCGACGACGGGAGCGACACGCTCCAGCTCCTCCAATGGAGAAACCGCCCGCGCACCTGGCCGGGTCGACTCCCCGCCCACATCGATCAGCGTTGCACCCGCCGCAACCATCGCTTCGGCATGACGCAAAGCAGCATCGAGCTGGCTATATCGGCCACCGTCGGAAAAAGAATCGGGAGTGACATTGAGAATGCCCATGACATGCGTCCGGGCCAAATCAAGAACCCGGTTGCCGCAAGGCAACCGGGTCAGGGACTGTACAGAAGTCATTTCAAACCTTAAACGTCGGCAGCCGGACCGCCAATCGGTGTTTCCGGACGCTCGCCCTGAATGACAGGCGGCGTGCCAGTACCGGTACCGCCCGACCAATCGCGAGGCTCGCGAGGTGTACGACCGGCCATGATGTCGTCGATCTGCTCGGCATCGATCGTCTCGTACTTCATCAGGGCATCCGCCATGGCATCGAGCTTGTCGCGATTGTCCGTGAGGATCTGCTTGGCCGTGCCGTAGCACTGATCGATGATGCTGCGTACTTCGGAGTCGATCAGCTTGGCTGTCTCACCGGAGAAGCTGGCATTCTGACCGCCACCGCCGCGACCGAGGAATACTTCACCCTCTTCTTCGGCGTACATCAACGGACCGAGTTTTTCCGACAGCCCCCACTTGGTCACCATGTTCCGCGCAATCTGACTCGCACGCATGATGTCGTTGGAAGCACCCGTGGTCACACCGTCAAAGCCCAAAGTCATTTCTTCAGCAATACGACCGCCGTACAGCGAGCAGATCTGACTGATCAGCGCACGCTTGGACAGGCTGTAGCGATCTTCTTCCGGCAGGAACATGGTCACGCCCAACGCACGACCGCGCGGAATGATCGACACCTTGTAGACCGGATCATGCTCGGGCACGACGCGACCAACAATGGCGTGGCCTGCTTCGTGATAAGCGGTGTTCTGCTTTTCCTTCTCGGACATGACCATGGATTTGCGCTCGGCGCCCATCATGATCTTGTCTTTGGCCAGTTCGAACTCTTTCATTTCGACGATGCGCTTGCCGGCACGGGCAGCGAACAGCGAAGCCTCGTTGACCAGGTTCGCCAGATCGGCACCGGAGAAGCCCGGCGTACCACGTGCGATAACGGCCGGAGCAACGTCGTCACCCATTGGCACTTTACGCATGTGAACCTTGAGGATCTGCTCGCGACCACGGATATCCGGCAAACCAACCACCACCTGACGGTCGAAACGACCAGGTCGCAGCAACGCAGGGTCCAGCACGTCAGGACGGTTGGTTGCAGCAATGACGATGATGCCGTCATTCATTTCGAAACCATCCATCTCGACCAGCAACTGGTTGAGCGTCTGTTCGCGCTCGTCGTGACCGCCGCCCATGCCAGCGCCACGATGGCGACCAACGGCGTCGATCTCGTCGATGAAGATAATGCACGGAGCGTGTTTCTTGGCCTGTTCGAACATGTCACGAACGCGGCTGGCACCCACACCTACGAACATTTCAACGAAGTCGGAACCGGAAATGGTGAAGAACGGCACTTTGGCTTCGCCGGCAATCGCCTTGGCCAGCAAGGTTTTACCGGTACCCGGAGGACCGACCATCAGCACGCCGCGAGGAATGCGGCCGCCCAGGCGCTGGAACTTGCCCGGATCACGCAGGAACTCGACCAGCTCGCCGACTTCTTCCTTGGCTTCGTCGCAACCGGCAACGTCCGCCAGGGTGGTTTTCACCTGATCTTCGGACAGCAGACGCGCCTTGCTCTTGCCAAAGCTCATCGGCCCGCCCTTGCCGCCCGCACCGCCCTGCATCTGGCGCATGAAGAACATGAACACCGCAATGATCACCAGGATCGGGAAGCTGGCCACCAGAAGCTGGGTCCAGATGCTTTGCTGCTCAGGCTGCTTGCCTTCGACCACAACGTGGTTGTCGACCAGGTCGCCGATCAGGCCATTGTCCTGGATTGCCGGACGAATGGTCTTGAAGCTGTCGCCATCGTTGCGCTTGCCGGTAATCACGTAACCGTCGACGGCCACGCGCTCGACCTTGCCATCCTTGACCTGCTGGATGAAGTCGGAATAGTTGAGGGTCTGCGGCTCGTTAGGGCTGGAGAAGTTGTTCATCACCGTCACCAGGACAGCCGCGATGATCAACCACAGGATCAGATTCTTTGCCATATCGTTCAATTAACTACCCTCTGAAGCAAGCTCCGCTACTGGCGCGCGCTTCGCATGATATTCACCGGCCTAACTTACTACATTACCTACAGCTCTGGCAGGCGCCGTCTGTAACCCTTTGTGAAACACTTTCTACACAATATTCGCTTATGCGCGCGGGGCGAAATACGAAAAACCTATCACCCCGCCAAAAAACCTCGTTTTACTCGCTACGACCGCGGTAGCCCCAAGCCAGCATGTATTGCTCACGAGAGCTGCCACGAGAGGAGTCCGGCTTGATCATCTGGATCTTGTCGAACTTCTTGCGAGCATCCTTCAGGTAAACATCGAACCCTTCGCCCTGAAAAATCTTGATCACGAAATTGCCACCCGGCTTGAGTATCCGTTCCGCGAGATCAAGCGCCAGCTCGCAAAGGAACATGGCTTTCGGCATGTCCACTTCAGGCGTACCACTCATATTGGGGGCCATATCGGAAATCACAAGGTCCACCTGCGAATTACCCACAGCCTCAAGGATCTGAGCGAGCACTGCATCCTCGGTGAAGTCACCCTGGATGAAAGTCACGTCCGGAATGCTGTCCATTTCCAGGATGTCCGAAGCGATCAGGCGCCCTTGGCCGCCGATCAGCCGGCTGGTGACCTGCGACCAGCCGCCAGGCGCCGCGCCGAGGTCGACGACGTTCATGCCCGGACGGATCAGTTTGTATTTCTCCTGGATCTCCAGAAGCTTGTAACTCGCACGCGAGCGGTAGCCATCCTTCTGCGCCTGCTTCACATAGGGGTCATTGACATGTCTTTTCAGCCAACCAAGGCTTGTCTTGGAACGCGCCATTGGGCACCTCGTTGATTAGGGTCGTGATTAATTGGGCGGATCCACGAGCCCTCGGGTAAAATGGCCGCCATTTTACAGAATCCAGACGAAAGGGTCAGATTATGCCGCTCACTCCAGAGCAGAAGAAACAGTACAAATCCATTGGCCACCACCTGAAACCGGTTCTGACTGTGGCTGACAACGGTTTGACTGAGGGTGTTTTAGCCGAACTCGAACGCGCATTGGCAGATCACGAGCTGATCAAGATCAAGCTCAACATCCTCGATCGCGAGGCGCGCCTGGCGTCCGTTGCAGAGCTGTGCAAGACCGGCAAGGCCGATCTGGTTCAAGTCATCGGCAAGATGGCACTGATTTACCGCAAGAACTTCAGCGTCAACAAGCAGCTGTCGAACGTCCATCGCTTCAAGTGATGGCAAGGGTCAAGGGTGTGCTTCGCGCACCCTGCCACTCCATCCCGGCACCGGCTGCAATACCAGCACCAACCCGGAAAAACCCAACACAAGAAAGCTGAACACCTGCCAGCGCTGCGCATCCGGCCAGCCGACACGCACTGCGACAAACATCGCACACGCATACAACGCCATCAACAATACCTGCCCGCGAAAATCCCGCCATAGACTGGCAAGGCCCTCGGCCTGTACCAGCACCAAAGCCTGAAATATCACGCACGCGACGGCAAAACCCACCACCGCCACTTCAAACGTACTTGCAACCTCATCGATCAGCAGCGGAGCCAGGCCAATTTGACCCAGCACCGGCCGCAGACCGAGATGTACCAGCCACAGACCACCGACCCACAACATCTGGGCCAGTTGCCAGAGCATCGCGCCCGCATGCAGCGGGCGCCCACCCTCAGATATGACGGACTTCGACAATCTCGTACTCGATATCGCCACCTGGCGTTTTCACGACGACCGTATCGCCCTCTTCCTTGGCAATCAAGGCGCGAGCGATCGGCGAGCCGACCGAAATCTTGCCGAGCTTGATGTCTGCCTCGTCCTCACCCACGATCTGGTAAGTGACGCTTTCATCAGTCTCGACGTTGGCGATTTCGACGGTGGTGCCGAAAATCACCTTGCCGGTGTGCGGAATGGTCGTCACGTCGATGATCACCGCGTTCTGCAGGCGACCTTCGATATCACGGATCCGCGCCTCGACCATGCCTTGCTGTTCGCGCGCGGCATGGTATTCAGCGTTTTCTTTCAAGTCACCCAACTCGCGGGCCGTACCGATGTCCTGGCTGAGCTTCGGACGAACGACCTTGGTCAGGTGAGCATGCTCTTCCTCCAGGGCCTTGGAGCCCTGGACGGTCATTGGGTATTTATTCATGCCTTCAATCCTGCGTGTAGATCCTGCAAGCGGCGCACGGTCTTCTCGGGACCGAACTTCAGCGCTTCACAGATAGCTTCGCCAGCAGCAATGGTGGTGGTGCAGTAAATCTTGTGCTGCAGGGCGTTACGGCGAATGGAATAGGAATCGGCGATCGACTGGCGACCTTCGGTGGTGTTGATGATCAGGGTGACTTCGTCATTCTTGATCATGTCGACCACGTGCGGACGACCCTCGGTCACCTTGTTCACGCGACGCACTTTCAGACCTGCGGCTTCGATCAGCTTGGCAGTGCCGGCAGTGGCGACGACTTCGAAGCCCAAGTTGATCAGATCACGAGCCACGCCTGCAACCAGCGGCTTGTCATCGTCGCGCACGCTGATGAATGCAGTACCGCCGGTCGGCAGCACTTCGCTGGCGCCCATCTGGGCTTTGGCAAAGGCTTCGCCGAAGGTGTCGCCGACGCCCATCACTTCACCGGTGGACTTCATCTCCGGGCCGAGGATCGGGTCAACGCCAGGGAATTTGGCGAACGGGAACACCGCCTCTTTCACGCTGTAGAAGTTCGGGATGATTTCCTTGGTAAAGCCAATTTCCTTCAGGGTTTTACCGGCCATCACGCGAGCCGCGATCATCGCCAGGGAAACACCGATGCACTTCGACACGAACGGTACGGTACGGGAAGCACGCGGGTTGACTTCGATGACGTAGATGTCTTCGCCTTGCAGCGCCAACTGAACGTTCATCAGGCCGACCACGCCCAGCTCCAGGGCCATTTTCTTGACCTGTTCGCGCATCTCGTCCTGGATGTGCGCCGGCAGCGAGTACGGCGGCAGCGAGCACGCGGAGTCACCGGAGTGAACGCCCGCCTGTTCGATGTGCTGCATGATCGCGCCGATCACTACGTCCTTGCCGTCGCAGACCGCATCCACGTCCATCTCGATGGCGCAGTTGAGGAAGTGGTCGAGCAGCACCGGGCTGTCGTTCGACACTTGCACCGCGTCACGCAGGTAACGCTTGAGTTCTTCTTCCTTGTAGACGATTTCCATCGCCCGGCCGCCCAGTACGTAGGACGGACGCACCACCAGCGGGTAACCGATCTTCGCGGCAGCGCGAACGGCTTCGTCTTCGCTGCGCACGGTGGCGTTTGGCGGCTGACGCAGGTTCAGGCGCTCAACCATTTGCTGGAAGCGCTCACGGTCTTCGGCACGGTCGATGGCGTCAGGGCTGGTGCCGATGATCGGCACGCCGGCTGCTTCGAGGGCGCGAGCCAGTTTCAGTGGAGTCTGGCCGCCGTACTGGACGATCACGCCTTTCGGCTTCTCGACGCGGCAGATTTCCAACACGTCTTCCAGGGTCACCGGCTCGAAGTACAGACGGTCGGAAGTGTCGTAGTCAGTGGAAACGGTTTCCGGGTTGCAGTTGACCATGATGGTCTCGTAACCGTCATCGCGCAGCGCCAGTGCCGCGTGTACGCAGCAGTAGTCGAACTCGATGCCCTGACCGATACGGTTCGGACCACCGCCGAGGATGATGATCTTGTCGCGACCGGACGGCGCGGCTTCGCACTCTTCCTCGTAGGTCGAGTACAGGTAGGCGGTGTCGGTGGCGAACTCGGCCGCGCAGGTGTCGACGCGCTTGTAGACCGGGAACACTTCCAGCTTGTGGCGGTGAGTGCGCAGGTTCTTCTCGGTGACGCCCAGCAGCTTGGCCAGACGCTGGTCGGAGAAACCTTTGCGCTTGAGCTTGTACATCAGGTCGCGGTCGATAGCGGACAGACCGAGGGTCTTGACCTTTTCTTCGTCCTTGATCAGATCTTCGATCTGTACCAGGAACCACGGATCGATCATGTTCATGCCGAAGATTTCTTCGACGGTCATGCCAGCGCGGAAGGCGTCCGCCACGTACCAGATACGCTCGGCGCCCGGCACGGTCAGTTCGCGCTTGAGCACGCTCATGCTTTCCGGGTTGCTCAGGTCGACCTTCTCGTCCAGACCGCAAACACCCACTTCCAGACCGCGCAGAGCTTTCTGCAGGGATTCCTGGAAGGTACGGCCGATGGCCATGACTTCACCGACCGACTTCATCTGAGTGGTCAGGCGCGCGTCAGCGTTGGCGAACTTCTCGAAAGCGAAGCGCGGCAGCTTGGTCACGACGTAATCGATGGACGGCTCGAAGGACGCCGGGGTACGGCCGCCAGTGATGTCGTTCTGCAGTTCGTCGAGGGTGTAACCGACTGCCAGCTTGGCCGCGATCTTGGCGATCGGGAAACCGGTGGCTTTCGAGGCCAGAGCCGACGAGCGGGATACACGCGGGTTCATCTCGATCACGACCATACGGCCGGTGTCCGGGCAGATACCGAACTGAACGTTGGAACCGCCGGTCTCGACGCCGATCTCGCGCAGTACCGCCAGCGAGGCGTTACGCAGGATCTGGTATTCCTTGTCGGTCAGGGTCTGGGCCGGGGCCACAGTGATCGAGTCACCGGTGTGCACGCCCATCGGGTCGAAGTTTTCGATCGAGCAGACGATGATGCAGTTGTCCTTTTTGTCGCGGACAACTTCCATTTCATATTCTTTCCAGCCGATCAGGGATTCGTCGATCAGCAGTTCCTTGGTTGGCGACAGGTCCAGACCACGGGCGCAGATTTCTTCGAACTCTTCACGGTTGTAAGCGATACCCCCACCGGTGCCGCCCATGGTGAAGGACGGACGGATGATGCACGGGAAGCCCAGGCGCTCAAGCACCGCGTTGGCTTCTTCCATGCTGTGGGCGATACCGGAACGCGGGCATTCCAGGCCGATGGATTTCATCGCCTTGTCGAAACGCGAACGGTCTTCAGCCTTGTCGATGGTGTCGGCGTTGGCGCCGATCATCTCTACGCCGAACTTCTCCAGAACGCCTTCGCGCTCCAGGTCCAGGGCGCAGTTCAGAGCAGTCTGGCCGCCCATGGTTGGCAGCACGGCATCCGGACGCTCTTTTTCGATGATCTTGGCAACGGTCTGCCACTTGATCGGCTCGATGTAGGTCGCGTCGGCCATGTCCGGGTCGGTCATGATGGTGGCCGGGTTGGAGTTCACCAGGATGACGCGATAACCCTCTTCGCGCAGGGCTTTACAGGCCTGGGCGCCGGAGTAGTCGAATTCGCAGGCCTGGCCGATAACGATCGGGCCAGCGCCGAGAATCAGGATGCTTTTAATGTCTGTACGTTTTGGCATGGGTTTGTCACTCAAATCCGCAGGTCAGTCGGCAAGCCGTCTTGATCGATTTCTGAAGTCCCGAGGGGGCCGCCGGTTCCGGGGCCGCCCTCGAGGGGCTTCTCGCTACAGTCTCAAGGCGAGCGCTTAGCGTCGCTTGGCCATCTCGTTGATGAAGCGGTCAAACAGAGGGGCCACATCGTTCGGGCCCGGGCTCGCTTCAGGGTGACCCTGGAAGCTGAACGCGCTCTTGTCGGTGCGCTCGATACCTTGCAGGGTGCCGTCGAACAGCGATTTGTGGATCGCGCGGACGTTGGCTGGCAGGGTTTCTTCGTCAACCGCGAAGCCGTGGTTCTGACTGGTGATCATCACGACGCCAGTGTCCAGATCCTGAACCGGGTGGTTGGCACCGTGGTGGCCATGGCCCATTTTCAGGGTCTTGGCGCCGGAGGCCAGAGCCAGCAGTTGGTGACCGAGGCAGATGCCGAAGACCGGAATTTCGGTTTCCAGCACTTCCTTGATCGCCTTGATCGCGTAGTCGCAAGGCTCCGGATCACCAGGGCCGTTGGACAGGAACACGCCGTCCGGTTTCAGAGCCAGTACGTCGGCAGCCGGAGTTTGCGCTGGAACGACAGTGACGCGGCAGCCGCGCTCGACCAGCATGCGCAGGATGTTGACCTTGACGCCGTAGTCGTAGGCAACCACGTGGTAGGGCAGCTCGGAGGCTTCGATGGTCGCGTGGCTGTCGGTTTTCAGATCCCAGACAGTGGAGCGCCATTCATATTGGGTCTTGGTGCTGACGACTTTCGCCAGGTCCATGCCCTTCAGGCCCGGGAAGCCTTGCGCCGCGGCGATGGCCGCTGCTTCGGAGATGTTGTCGCCGGCCATGATGCAGCCGTTCTGTGCGCCTTTTTCACGCAGGATGCGGGTCAGGCGGCGGGTGTCGATACCGGCGATCGCCACAACGTTGTTGGCTTTCAGGTAATCGGACAGGGACATCGTGTTACGCCAGTTGCTCGCTACCAGCGGCAGGTCACGGATGACCAGGCCAGCGGACCAGACGCGATCGGACTCGGCGTCTTCCGGCGTGGTGCCGGTGTTGCCGATGTGCGGGTAAGTCAGGGTAACGATCTGTTGGGCGTAGGAAGGATCGGTAAGGATTTCCTGATAGCCGGTCATTGCGGTGTTGAACACCACCTCACCAACGGTCTGACCGTCGGCTCCAATGGCTTCGCCGCGAAAAATGCTGCCATCAGCAAGGGCGAGTATGGCTGGCTTAGTCAAGAAGACCTCCCGTAAATAACGCATGAAAGGGCAATCGCAGGTTGTAAAAAAGCGGAGTGACGTATGGACACGTCACCCCGCTTCTTCACTGAATTATTCTGCGCGCTTTTAGTGGACACACTAAAGCTGTAGCTTACAGAAAAAGGGATTTTTGGTCTACCGCCAATGAGGCCGAAAGGCCGGAGAATGCGACAGGGCGTCGCTCGGCGGAGCAAAACCGGCACAAACAGGGCGTTTGCGCCGGCTTCAGAACATCTCAATGCAGGTCGAGCACGTCCTGCATGTCGTACAAACCAGGCTCGCGAGCATCCAACCACAACGCCGCACGCACCGCGCCCTTGGCGAACGTCATGCGACTCGAAGCCTTGTGCGTGATCTCCAGGCGCTCGCCCTCACAGGCGAACAGCACCGTGTGATCACCCACCACATCACCACCGCGAACAGTGGCGAAACCGATGGTTTCACGCTCACGGGCACCGGTATGGCCTTCACGACCATAGACCGCGACTTTCTGCAGATCACGATCCAGTGCGCTGGCAATCACTTCACCCATGCGCAGGGCCGTACCCGACGGCGCATCGATCTTGTGACGGTGATGGGCTTCGATGATTTCGATGTCCGCATCTTCCGCCAGCACCCGCGCCGCCATATCGAGCAGCTTCAGCGACAGGTTGACGCCGACACTGAAGTTGGCCGCGAACACGATCGGAATATCCTTGCCCGCCTCGGCCAGCAGCTGCTTCTGCGCAGCGTCCAGCCCGGTCGTGCCGATCACCATCGCCTTGCCGGCCTTGCGGCAGAAGGCCAGGTTTTTCAGCATCACTTCCGGCAGGGTGAAGTCGATCAATACATCGAACTCTTCCGCCACCGACTCCAGATTCCCGGACAGCGGCACGCCGATTCGACCCAGCGAAGCCAGCTCACCGGCATCCACACCGATCAGCGTACTGCCAGGGCGGACAATCGCGGCCGTCAGACCGGTCAGCGGCGCGCGCTGCTGCACCGCCTCGACCAGAATCTTGCCCATGCGCCCGGCAGCGCCCATCACAGCTATACGTCGCATGCCGACTCCTTACAGATCGCCGAAGAAGCGTTTCACACCGTCGAACCAACCGGTGGTTTTCGGGGAATGGCTGTTGTCATCCGCCAGGGAGCTGCGGAACTCTTCCAGCAGTTCACGCTGACGACGGTTCAGATTGACCGGTGTCTCTACGGCCACACGGCACATCAGGTCACCCGCACCACCGCCACGCACTGGCGCAACGCCTTTACCGCGTACGCGGAACTGCTTGCCGGTCTGAGTCCCTTCCGGAATCTTCAGCTTGACGCGACCGTCGAGGGTCGGAATTTCCAGCTCGCCGCCCAGGGCTGCGTCGACGAAGCTGATCGGCACTTCGCAGAACAGGTGCTTGCCGTCACGCTGGAAGATGTCGTGCTCGCGGACGTTGATCACCACGTACAGGTCGCCGGTCGGGCCACCCTGAGTGCCCGCCTCGCCTTCGCCGGACAGACGAATGCGGTCGCCAGTATCGACACCGGCCGGCACTTTGACGGAGAGGGTTTTGTATTCTTCGACACGACCGTCACCGTGGCAGGAGTCGCACGGATCGGAAATGATCTTGCCCTGGCCATGGCAGCGCGGGCAGGTCTGCTGCACCGAGAAGAAGCCTTGCTGCATGCGGACCTGACCGATGCCGCCGCAAGTCGGGCAGGTCGAAGGCGACGAGCCTTTCTTGGCGCCCGAACCATCGCAAGGCTTGCAGTTGACCAGTGTCGGAACGCGGATATTCACGGTCGTGCCGCGCACCGCTTCTTCCAGGTTCAGCTCCAGGGTGTAGCGCAAATCGCTGCCACGCTGGGCGCCGCCACGGGAACCGCCGCGACCGCCACCGAAGAAGTCACTGAAGACATCGCCGAAGATGTCGGAGAAGTTCTGACCGCCGAAGCCTGCACCGCCGCCGCCCATGCTCGGGTCGACGCCGGCATGACCGTACTGGTCGTACGCTGCACGCTTGCTGGAATCGGACAGCACTTCGTAGGCTTCGTTGGCCTCTTTGAACAGCTCTTCCGACGCTTTGTCATCGGGATTACGGTCCGGGTGATGCTTCATCGCCAGACGGCGATAGGCCTTTTTCAGGTCTGCTTCGCTTGAGCCGCGCTCAACACCCAACACTTCGTAATAGTCACGCTTAGCCATAAGTTCTTCATACTCTTGAGGACGTTCGGCAAACCCCTCCTGAGCTTCGCCAAACTCGTTGAGCCCCAATACAGGCCCGGACCCAACTCACGTCAATTCAACGATCCTGGTCTTTGGTTCATGCGGTATTTGCGGCGCGAAAAGCAGGAGCATTCCCGGCCATACCGCCAGCACCCGAACCTTGTCGCATGCTGTAAAAATTCGCGTATTCCAGATACGCCAACGCGGGAGCAAGCTCCCGCGCGGCGACATCCTACCAGTCAGTGCCCAAAGGCAGTCAACCGGCCGACCAACAACTTACTTGTGGTCTTTGACTTCTTCGAACTCGGCATCGACAACATCGTCAGCCTTTTCAGCTTTCTCGTCGTGCGGTGCCGCGCCTTCTGCAGGCTGAGCCTGTTCGGCGTACATCTTCTGGGCAACCGGCGCAGAGACTTTCGACAGCTCTTCAACCTTGGCGTCGATGGCAGCCTTGTCGTCGCCTTTGACGGCGGCTTCCAGGGCAACCACGGCCGCTTCGATTGCAGTCTTCTCTTCTGCAGTCACTTTGTCGCCAGCGTCAGCGATCATCTTGCGAGTCGAGTGAACCAGTGCATCACCCTGGTTACGGGCAGCGGCCAGCTCTTCGAACTTGCGGTCTTCCTCGGCATTCGCCTCGGCGTCACGCACCATGCGCTCGATTTCTTCGTCGGACAAACCGGAGTTGGCCTTGATCACGATCGACTGGGTCTTGCCGGTAGCCTTGTCCTTCGCACCTACGTGCAGGATGCCGTTGGCGTCGATGTCGAAGGTCACTTCGATCTGCGGCACGCCACGTGGAGCTGGTGGAATGTCGGCCAGGTCGAACTTGCCCAGGGACTTGTTCTGTGCGGCTTGCTTGCGCTCGCCTTGCAACACGTGAATGGTCACGGCGCCCTGGTTGTCGTCGGCAGTCGAGAACACTTGCGATTTCTTGGTAGGAATCGTGGTGTTTTTCTCGATCAGCGCGGTCATCACGCCACCCATGGTTTCGATACCCAGGGTCAGCGGGCTAACGTCGAGCAGCAGAACGTCTTTCACGTCACCGGCCAGAACGGCGCCCTGGATAGCAGCACCCATGGCAACGGCTTCGTCCGGGTTCACGTCTTTACGTGCTTCTTTACCGAAGAAATCGGTCACCAGCTTCTGAACCAGCGGCATACGGGTCTGACCGCCGACCAGGATCACGTCGTTGATCGCGCCAACATCCAGACCAGCGTCTTTCATGGCGATACGGCAAGGTTCGATGGTGCGCTGAACCAGGTCTTCAACCAGAGCTTCGAGCTTGGCACGCGAAATCTTCACGTTCAGGTGCTTAGGACCGGTAGCGTCTGCAGTGATGTACGGCAGGTTCACGTCGGTCGACTGAGCGGACGACAGCTCGATCTTGGCTTTCTCGGCAGCTTCTTTCAGACGCTGCATCGCCAGCGGGTCACCCTTGAGGTTCATGCCGCTTTCTTTCTTGAATTCGTCGACGAGGTAGTCGATCAGACGAATGTCGAAGTCTTCACCGCCCAGGAACGTGTCACCGTTGGTGGCCAGCACTTCGAACTGGTGCTCGCCGTCAACTTCAGCGATCTCGATCACGGATACGTCGAAAGTACCGCCACCCAGGTCATAAACGATCACGGTGTGATCGCCCTTGGCCTTGTCCATACCGTAAGCCAGAGCGGCTGCGGTTGGTTCGTTGATGATACGTTTTACGTCCAGACCCGCGATGCGGCCGGCGTCTTTGGTCGCCTGACGCTGGCTGTCGTTGAAGTAGGCCGGAACGGTGATTACCGCTTCGGTCACTGCTTCGCCGAGGTAGTCTTCGGCGGTCTTCTTCATCTTCTTCAGAATTTCAGCCGAGATTTGTGGCGGAGCCATTTTCTGGCCGTTCACTTCAACCCAAGCGTCACCGTTGTCAGCCTTGGCGATCTTGTAAGGCACCATCTGAATGTCTTTCTGTACCACTTCTTCTTCGAAGCGGCGACCGATCAGACGCTTTACCGCGTACAGGGTGTTGTGCGGGTTGGTCACTGCCTGACGCTTGGCGGACTGGCCGACCAGGATTTCGCCATCGTTGGCGTAAGCGATGATCGACGGCGTGGTACGCGCGCCTTCGGCGTTTTCAATAACTTTGGCTACGCCGTTTTCAAGAATGGAGACGCAGGAGTTGGTAGTCCCCAGGTCGATACCGATAATTTTGCCCATGTTCACTCTCCCGAAACTTTGGATTTGGTTGCCGCAGTGGTTGTGGCCAACTGCGGTAGCACTTAAACGCTTGACTTCTAAATGGGGGCCTTGCGGCTAATTTCAAGCCTTCTCGTCAATCGAAGGCGAAACTGGCGCCGGCGCCTTGCTGACCACGACCATCGCCGGACGCAACAGGCGACCGTTGAGCTGGTAGCCCTTCTGGAACACCTTCAGAACACTGTTCGGTTCCAGGTCTGCACTTTCCTGCATGGCCATTGCCTGATGTTCCACGGCGTTGAACGGCTCGCCTTCCTGCGGGCTTACAGCGACAAGCTGATAGCGCGCGAGGGTGTCGTGAAACATTTTCAGGGTCAGCTCGATGCCTTCGCGCATCGGACGGATGCTCTCGTCATCCGGGTTCGACAGCTCGAGGCCGCGCTCCAGGCTGTCGACGATCGGCAGCAGGTCGCCGGCGAATTTTTCCAGCGCAAACTTGTGCGCCTTCTCGACATCCTGCTCGGCACGGCGGCGGACGTTCTGCAGATCGGCAGCTACGCGCAGCGATTGATCCTGCGCGGCGGCCAATTGCTCTTCGAGCACTTGTACACGGGTCGCCAGGTCATCACCCGAAGTCTCGGGCGCCTGATTGGCTTCTGGTTGCGTATCTACTGTCTGTTCGTCAGCCATAGAATTCTCCTTTCAATATCGTCCGCGAGTTCGATTCGCGCTTCTGCCCCGGTATATGGGGCCGCAAAATCAGGCTTCAAGGGCTGACAATGATTAACCCTACAAAAAAGTGCTGCATTGTCATTCCCGGGCGCGATAAGCATTTGATCGGATCATCCCCATCGAGCTAAGCGAGGGCATTGTCAGCCTGAAACAAAACACTGTATAAATAACCAGACCTGAAGCCTGGGAGCGGCCTTTATGCTGGTGCACCTGTCCGTAAACAACTACGCCATCGTTGAACATCTCGATCTCGAACTCGATCGCGGCATGAGCGTGATTACCGGGGAAACCGGCGCCGGCAAGTCGATCATGCTCGACGCCCTGGGCCTGACGCTCGGTGATCGCGCCGACAGCGGCGTGGTTCGACCGGGCGCCGACAAGGCCGATATCCTGGCGACCTTCGATCTGGCCGACATCCCCGAGGCCAGCGCCTGGCTGGCGGAACGCGACCTGGAAATCGACGGCCCGTGCATCCTGCGCCGGGTCATCACTTCCGAAGGTCGCTCACGCGGCTATATAAATGGCACGCCCTGCCCGCTTGGCGACCTCAAGGCGCTCGGCGAGCTGCTGATCGATATCCACAGCCAGCACGAACACCAATCCCTGCTCAAGACCGACACCCACCGACGCCTGCTCGACGAGTACGCCGGGGCCACCGATCTGGCGCGACAGGTGCATCTGGCCGCCCAGCGCTGGCGCCAGACCCGCCAGGAGCTGGAACGGCTTTCCAACTCCGGCGACGAACAGCGCGCACGCCATCAGTTGCTCAGCTACCAGCTCGAAGAACTGGAAAACCTCGGCCTCGGTGAAAACGAGCTGGAAGAACTGGAGCAGGAACACAAGAACCTGACCAACGCCGAAACCCTGCTTGGCATCTGCCGACAAGTGGTCGAGCAATGCAGCGAAAGCGATTCCGGCAACGTGCTGAATGCCCTGACAGCCAGCCTCAATCGCCTGTCGAGCGTGAACAATTCGGTCGGCGCGCTGGGCGAGGCGAGCAGCCTGCTGACCAGCGCGCAGATCCAGGTCGAAGAAGCCGTCGGCGAACTCAATCGTTTTCTCGACAACTTCGATGCCGATCCGGCGCGCCTGCAATATCTGGAAGAACGTCTGGACTCCATCTACACGCTGGCACGCAAACACCGTATTCAGCCGACAGAAGTGGCGGAGATGCAGCAGAAGCTGCTCGACGAAATCGAAGCCCTGGACGCCAACGATGAATCCATCGAGCGCCTCGCCGAAGAACTCGCATCCTATGCCCGCCACTATCAGGAAAAGGCCCGGGAACTGAGCGAGCTGCGTCATCAGGCAGCCGGCAGCCTGGCCAGCGCGGTGGAGCAGGAGATTCAACGTCTGGGCATGCCCGGCGGTCGCTTCACCATCGAATTGCGCGCCAACAACAGCAGCGAACTGCAACCCAATGGCCTGGAACAGGTCGAGCTGCTGGTCAGCGCCAACCCGGGCCAACCTTTGAAGGCGCTGGCCAAAGTGGCGTCCGGCGGTGAGCTGTCACGGATCAGCCTGGCCATCCAGGTGATTACCGCCCAGACCTCTCGCGTACCGACGCTGGTGTTCGACGAAGTGGACGTGGGGATTGGCGGTCCGACGGCCGAAATCGTCGGCCAGTTGCTGCGCCGCCTCGGGGATCGCGGACAGGTACTGACGGTCACGCACTTGCCGCAAGTCGCGGCTCAGGGGCATCAGCATCTATTCGTGCACAAGGTGCGAGGCGAGCAGGCGACTCACACGGCTGTTTCGAAGCTAAGCAAGAATGACCGGATAGAAGAAGTTGCGCGGATGCTTGGCGGCATCGATCTGACCAAAGAGTCCTTGGCGCACGCGAAAAAGATGGTCGTTACTGCAAAGGTTTAAGCACGGCAGAAAGCACGAAGGCGACCCTTGGGTCGCCTTCGCTCGTTTCGCGAACCTGAAATTCGCGCGACATGCTTACTTTTTCTTGCGTACGTACAGCACCAGGTTGTGATCCACCAACTCGACACCGTGCTCCTCGGCGATTGCCTTCTGGAGTTTTTCGATTTCGGTGCTGACGAATTCGATGACCTCACCGGATTCCACGTTGACCATATGGTCGTGGTGGCCACCGTCGGCCAATTCGAATACCGCGTGGCCGCCGTCGAAGTTGTGACGGACCACGAGGCCAGCCGCTTCGAACTGGGTCAGAACACGGTAAACCGTGGCCAGACCGACGTCCTCGCCAGCTTCCATCAACGCCTTGTAGACGTCCTCGGCACTCATGTGACGCTGCTCTGTAGAGTCGAGCATTTGCAGGATCTTGACCCGTGGCAGGGTCACTTTGAGGCCGGCTTTGCGTAGTTCGCTATTTTCAACCATGGTCAGCTTTCTCGCGATGCTGCTTCGCAGCTTCTCTTAATGCGGGTATGATCGGCGTTTACGTTGTCCCAGCCAAGATAGTGGAAGTCGCCCACCGATGCAAAACACCAAGCTCTTGCTAACCAGTTTCACCTTTGTGGGACTGCTCGCACTCGCCGGTTGTTCATTCCCCGGGGTTTACAAAATCGACATCCAGCAGGGCAATGTCGTCACGCAGGACATGATAGACCAGTTACGCCCGGGAATGACCCGGCCGCAAGTACGGTTTATCATGGGTAACCCTCTGCTTGCCGACACGTTCCATGCCAACCGCTGGGATTATCTGTACAGCCTGCAACCTGGTGGCGGTGAACGCCAGCAGGAACGCATGAGTGTCATTTTCGACTCGAATGACCGCCTTGTCAGCCTGTCCGGTGACTTCATGCCGGGCGTCAGCCGTGACGAAGCCATTCTCGGCAAGGACAGTGGCACCAGCGTGACCGCTCCTGCTGAAAACGTCGAGCAGCCGAAACCGGAAAAACCGGCCAAGCCAGGCTCCTTGCTGGATCAGATCCAGAAGGACGTCGATGGTGTGGAAACCGTTCCGGTTCCTACGCCAGAACCGCTGGACACCTCGCCGCAATAATTTGCGACGCAATAAAAAACCCGGAAATTCCGGGTTTTTTATTGCCTGCCGTTTGGCCAGCCTACTGATTTCGCGCCTTGGCTTCGGCAGCCTTGGCGGCACGCAGGCGGCGCACCTCTTTCGGATCTGCCAACAGGGGCCGATAGATCTCGATGCGATCGCCTTCCTGAACCCGTCGAGCATCCGGATCCGCAATCACTTTGCCGAAGATCCCCAAAGGACAGCTCTTCAGATCCAGCTCCGGAAATTCAGCGTTAATCCCGGACACCATCAGCGCCGCACGCACCGTCGTACCCTCAGCAACACTGATTACACGCAAAACCTGACGATCAACGGCGGCATACACCACTTCGATTTCGATCACCGGCTCAACCATGCATCTGCTTGGCACGCTGGCAGAACGCATCCACCAGCGTATTGGCCGCCTGATTGAACAAAGGACCGAGCGTCGCGCGGACCAGAGGCCCGGCGTAGTCGAAGGACAGATCCAGACTGATCTTGCAGGCCTTCTCGTTCAGCGCCTTGAACACCCAGACGCCGTGCAGCTGATTGAACGGCCCCTCCTCCAGGTTCATCTCGATCGACTGCCCCGGCACCAGTGTGTTGCGCGTCACGAAGTGCTGACTGAGACCGCCCTTGGCCACGCCGACACTGGCGCGCATGTGTTCAGGCGAGCTTTCCAGAACCTCAGCAGACGAGCACCACGGCAAAAACTCCGGGTAACGCGCCACGTCATTGACCAGGTCGTAGAGAAATTGCGCCGGGTAAGGCAGCAGCGCCGATCGTTGAATATGTGTCGTCATGTAAGCGTCACTTCCAGAGCTGGGCGGCAAACACTACAAGAATGCCGATGGGCGCCACATAGCGCATCAAGAACAGAGACAGGGCGAACAGCGCCGGGCTGCGAATCGACAATTCGTCACGCACCGCTTCACGCCCCATCACCCAACCGGCAAACAGCACGAAGCACAGCCCGCCGAGCGGCAACATGATCCGCGAGGTGAAGAAGTCGATCACACCAAAGAAGTCCAGGCCACCGGCCGCACCCCATTGGTAGAGATGGAACACCCCGCCATCGTTCACGAAAAATTTGGCTTCCTTCCAGATATTGAAGGAAAACACCGTACCCAGGCCGACGAACCAGCAGGTGAACGCCAACCAGAATGTCACCCAGGCACGACTGATTTTAGTCCGTTCGACCAGATAGGCGACCATCGGCTCCAACAGGGAAATCGCCGAACTCCAGGCGGCAATCGCCACCAGAACAAAGAACACCACGCCCATCAACTGACCGAAAAGCACGTTACCGAACGCAAATGGCAGGCTGACGAACATCAGCCCCGGGCCTTCGCTCGGGTTCAAACCACCGGCGAACACAATCGGAAACAAGGCCAGACCGGCCACCAGCGAAACAAAGGTATCGAGCAGCGCCACACCCACGACCGTGCCGGACAGCGAAGCTTCCTTGGTCATGTAGGCGCCGTAGATCATGATCGAGCCCACGCCCACGCTCAGCGAGAAGAACGCGTGGCCCATGGCCGGCAGCAAGCCGTCGAGGACTTTTTCCGGATGGAAGTCGAACATGAAGTGCACGCCTTCCATGAAATGCCCGGTGGTCATGCTGTAACCCAGCAACACCAGCACCATCACGAACAGCAGCGGCATCATGATCCGCAGGCTGCGCTCAAGCCCGGCGACCACACCTTTGGCGATCACTACGGCCGACAACAGCATAAAAACCGTGTGCCACAGCGTGATGCGCCACGGATCGGCGATGACATTACCGAAGTACGCCCCGACCTGATCGGCCGTCGCACCCTGGAAGTCCCCGCGCCCCATATCAATGATGTAATCCAGCGACCAGCCGCCGACCACACTGTAGAAAGACAGGATCAGCAACGCCGTGATCATCCCGGCGAACGCGCCCCACGACCACTTGCCCGAATGCCCGGCTTCGATTGCCAGCACCTTCAGGGCATTCGCCGGACTCTGACGGGCACGCCGGCCGATCAGGGTTTCGGCGAGCATCACCGGAATGCCGATCAGCGCGATACACGCCAGAAACATCAGCACGAAGGCGCCGCCACCGTAGACCCCGACCATGTAGGGGAATTTCCAGATGCTGCCCAATCCCACGGCCGAACCGGTCGCGGCGAATATGAAAACCCAGCGGCTAGCCCAACTGCCGTGGACAGAAACCTTGTCTGTCGACATCGTTTATCACGCCCAAGCGTTAGAAAAAGAGGCCGCATTGTCCGGGATTCACTCAACCTGCTCAAGCACGCAGCATCACCGTAGCCGACAGCCGTTTATCTCCATATAATGCCGCCCCTATGGCTAAACAGAAGAAACACCCAACAGGGACCATCGCGCAAAACAAAAAGGCGCGACACGATTACTTCATCGAGCACAAGTTCGAGGCTGGTCTGGTCCTGGCCGGCTGGGAAGTAAAAAGTCTGCGGGCAAGCAAACTGCAACTGGTCGACAGTTACGTGTTGCTCAAGGATGGCGAAGCCTGGTTGCTCGGCAGCCACATCACGCCTCTGATGACCGCCAGCACCCACGTCATTGCCGACCCGGTGCGTACCCGCAAGCTGCTGCTCAACCGCCGCGAGCTGGACAAGCTCGCCGCCGCCGTGCAGCAAAAGGGTTACGCCTGCGTGTGCCTGTCCTGGTACTGGAGCAAGCACATGGTCAAGTGCGAGATCGCACTGGGCAAGGGCAAGAAGGAATACGACAAGCGTGATACCGAACGCGAACGCGACGCCGGTCGCGAGTTGCAGCGTGCGGTGCGCAACAAGGGCAAGGAAGACTGATTCTTCTGCCCTGATGACCGTTCCCGCGCCCGGCACGGGAACGGTCATGCCTACATCCCTTTGCGTCGCTCGGCGCGAGCCATGCGTTGTACTTCCTGACGCACCTCTTCCAGCACTTCCTGCACATACAGAATATGTCGGCTGGACACCTCACGCGCCTGTTCCGCGCGCCCCTCGATAATCGCCAGATACAATTCCCGATGCTGCGTGATCAGCATGTCGCGGGTTTCCGTGCGCTGCTTGTACATGCCACCGATGTTGGTCACCACGTTGCGCTTGAGCAGATCGAACAGCCCGCGAATGGTGTGCAGCAACACCGCGTTGTGACTGGCTTCGGCAATCGCCAGATGGAATTTCGCATCCGCCGCGCCCTCTTCCGCCCGGCTCACTTCGTCATGACGCGAATAGCAGTCCTGTAACTCTTCAAACGCAGCCGTCAGCCGCTCGCGATCCACATCCGTGGCGCGCAATGCCGCGTAATAGGCACACGATGCCTCCAGCGTGTGGCGAAATTCCAGCAGATCGCGCTGCGCCTCGGGATTGCTTTCCAGCAATTGCAGCAGCGGATCGCTGAACGTCGAACCGAGGCTTTCCACAACATAGTTGCCGCCGCCCTGCTTGCTGACCAGCAAACCCTTGGCCGCGAGTTTCTGAATCGCCTCGCGCAACGATGGCCGGGAAACGCCGAACTGTTCCGCCAGCGCCCGCTCGGCCGGCAGACGCTCGCCGGACTTCAACGTGCCCTCGAGAATCATCCCTTCCAGCCGCTCGACAATGTCGTCAGACAAACGGCGCTGACGTATCTGATCAAACCCCATCACTCAAATCTCCACCATCCCGACCGCTCGCCGGGCTCTCTATTCTGGCCTATCGACGCTGCGCCGACACCTGCCAGATGACGCCAATTCAACCGGTGCAATCCGACTCACCGTCCGGTTGTTCGACAAAAGTTTTAGGGCGGCAAATTGACACACCGATATCAAGGCTTTTACCCTAGCCAACAGCGATTGTAAATTGGTCTTACCAATTAACCAAGAACGCTGACAGTGCCTGACCAACAACAATTAGGGGCCACCCCATATGCAAACCTGGCAACAGCTCTACAGCCCGCTCGGCAGTCTCGGCGTGTCCGCACTCGCGGCCGTCATCCCCATCGTTTTCTTCTTCCTCGCTCTGGCGGTGTTCCGCCTCAAAGGTCATGTGGCCGGCAGCATCACGCTCGCCCTGGCGATCCTTGTGGCGATCTTCGCGTTCCAGATGCCGGTCGACATGGCGTTCGCTGCCGCCGGATATGGCTTCGCCTATGGTCTGTGGCCGATTGCCTGGATCATTGTGGCGGCGGTGTTTCTGTACAAACTGACGGTCAAGAGCGGTCAGTTTGAGGTCATCCGCAGCTCGGTGCTGTCGATCACCGATGACCAGCGTCTGCAGGTGCTGCTGATCGGTTTCTGCTTCGGTGCATTCCTCGAAGGTGCCGCCGGTTTCGGCGCGCCAGTGGCGATTACCGCTGCGCTGCTCGTAGGCCTGGGTTTCAACCCGCTGTACGCCGCCGGCCTGTGCCTGATTGCCAACACCGCACCGGTAGCGTTCGGCGCACTGGGGATTCCGATCATCGTGGCCGGGCAAGTCACCGGCATCGACGCGTTCAAGATCGGCGCCATGACCGGCCGCCAGTTGCCGCTGCTGTCGCTGTTCGTGCCGTTCTGGCTGGTGTTCATGATGGACGGCCTGCGCGGCGTGCGTGAAACCTGGCCCGCAGCACTGGTCGCAGGCTTGAGCTTCGCCGTTACCCAATACTTCACTTCGAATTTCATCGGCCCGGAGCTGCCGGACATCACGTCGGCCCTGGCCAGTCTGATTTCGCTCACCCTGTTCCTGAAGGTCTGGCAGCCGAAACGTGCCGCCGGCCAGCACATTGCCGGTGCCGTTTCCGCTTCGGTGGTGACTGCCAGCGTCGGCGGTTTCGGCCAGAAGCGCACCACCGTCGCTTCGCCTTACAGCCTCGGGGAAATTTTCAAGGCGTGGTCGCCGTTCCTGATCCTCACCGTGCTGGTGACCATCTGGACCCTCAAGCCTTTCAAAGCCATGTTCGCCGCTGGCGGTTCGATGTACGCCTGGGTGTTCAACTTCGCGATTCCGCACCTGGATCAACTGGTAATCAAGACCGCGCCGATCGTGGCCGCCCCGACCGCGATTCCAGCCGTGTTCAAACTCGACCCGATTTCCGCGACCGGCACGGCGATTTTCTTCTCCGCGCTGATCTCGATGCTGGTGCTGAAGATCAACTTCAAAACTGGTCTGACCACTTTGAAAGAGACCTTCTACGAACTGCGTTGGCCGATCCTGTCGATCGGCATGGTGCTGGCGTTTGCCTTCGTCACCAACTATTCCGGCATGTCCTCGACCATGGCTTTGGTGCTGGCCGGTACTGGCGCGGCATTCCCGTTCTTCTCGCCATTCCTCGGCTGGCTCGGCGTGTTCCTGACCGGTTCCGATACCTCGTCCAACGCGCTGTTCAGTTCGCTGCAAGCGACCACCGCGCACCAGATTGGGGTCAACGACACTTTGCTGGTGGCGGCCAATACCAGCGGCGGCGTGACCGGCAAAATGATTTCGCCACAATCGATCGCCGTCGCCTGCGCCGCGACCGGTCTGGTGGGCAAGGAATCCGATCTGTTCCGCTTCACCCTCAAGCACAGCCTATTCTTTGCCACGATTGTCGGCCTGATCACTTTGGCTCAGGCCTACTGGTTCACCGGCATGCTGGTGCATTAAGACTACAAGCGACATGGAAATAACCGACGCCGGTTCGTGATTCCGGCGTCAGCAATTCACAACCCGGTCTGTAAGGCTGCTGAAAGCAACGCGCTCTATATTCGGCAGCCTCAACAGACGGATAACCGGGCCCACCCGGAGACACGCCTGATGAGCGAGCTTTTTTACAACGCTGTGCCCAACGCCACTCGCGTCGCACCGCCACTGCCCGAACCCCGGCAATATCCCAGCGAGAAACCGTCGCGGGTCTACCTGTTCGGCACGTGCGTGGTCGACCTGTTCTACCCGGAAGCCGGGATGGACGCGATCCACTTGCTGGAACGCGAAGGCATCCGGGTCGACTACCCGCAAGGGCAGAGCTGCTGCGGACAACCGGCCTACACCTCGGGTTACACCGAGCAGGCACGGACGGTGGCTCGCTCGCAACTGGCGCTGTTTGCCGGGGACTATCCGGTGGTGGTGCCGTCGGGTTCGTGCGCCGGGATGATCCGCGAGCATTACGCCGACTTGTTCAAGGACGAGCCGGAAACGCTGAAACAGGTTCAGGCCCTCGCGGCCCGCACCTATGAATTGGCCGAGTTTCTGCTGTTCGTCTGCAAGGTGCAGCTCAAGGACAGCGGCGATCCGGTCAAAGTGGCGCTGCACACCTCGTGTTCGGCGCGACGGGAAATGAATACCCACCTGCATGGCCGCGAGTTGTTGGCGCAGTTGAGCAACGTGGAACGGGTCAACCACGATCACGAAAGCGAATGCTGTGGCTTCGGTGGGACATTCAGCGTCCGTATGCCAGACATTTCCGGCGCGATGGTGGCTGACAAGACCCGGGCGTTGAAGGAGTCCGGCGCGCATCAGGTACTCAGTGCCGACTGCGGCTGTTTGATGAACATCAACGGCTCGCTGGAAAAACAGAAGGAAGCGCTGCGCGGGCAACACCTGGCGAGCTTTCTCTGGCAACGAACCGGAGGTGCGCGATGAGCACTTCCACGATTATTCCTACGGTCGCCGTAGAAGAGGATTTCCGCACCCGGGCACACAACGCCTTGGGCGATTCGCAGTTGCGGAACAACTTCCGCACCGCGATGGACTCATTGATGACCAAGCGGGCAGCGGCTTTCAGCGATGCCCACGAAAGAGAACACCTGCGTGAACTGGGCAATGCAATCCGTGCCCGCGCGCTCTCCAAGTTGCCCGACCTGCTCGAGCAACTGGAACAGAACCTGACCCGCAACGGTGTGACAGTGCACTGGGCGGAAACGGTGGACGAGGCCAATGGCATCGTCCTTTCGATCATCCGCGCTCACGAGGCGCGGCAAGTGATCAAGGGCAAATCGATGGTCAGCGAAGAGATGGAGATGAACCATTTCCTCGAGGCTCGGGACATTGAATGTCTGGAGTCCGACATGGGGGAGTACATCGTCCAGCTCGACCACGAGAAGCCTTCACACATAATCATGCCGGCAATCCACAAGAATGCCGGTCAGGTCGCGTCCTTGTTCCACGACAAACTTGGCGTGGAATACACCAAGGACGTTGACCAACTCATTCAGATCGGTCGCAGGGTCCTGCGGCAGAAATTCTTCGAAGCGGACATCGGTGTCTCCGGTGTCAACTTCGCCGTGGCCGAAACCGGCACCCTGCTGCTGGTGGAAAACGAAGGCAACGGCCGCATGACCACCACCGTGCCGCCGGTGCACATCGCCGTCACCGGCATCGAAAAAGTCGTCGAAAACCTGCGCGACGTGGTGCCGCTGCTGTCATTGCTGACCCGCTCGGCGCTGGGCATTCCGATCACCACCTACGTCAACATGATCTCCGGCCCGCGCAAGGAACACGAACTCGACGGTCCGCAGGAAGTGCATCTGGTATTGCTCGACAACGGTCGCAGCCAGGCCTTCGCCGACAGCGAACTGCGTCAGACGCTGAACTGCATCCGCTGCGGCGCGTGCATGAATCATTGCCCGGTCTACACCCGCGTCGGCGGCCATACCTACGGCGAGGTTTACCCCGGCCCGATCGGCAAAATCATCACCCCGCACATGGTCGGCCTGGCGAAAGTCCCGGATCACCCGAGTGCGTCTTCTTTGTGCGGCGCCTGCGGTGAAGTGTGCCCGGTAAAAATTCCTATTCCCGCACTGCTGCGCCGCCTACGCGAAGAGAACGTCAAAGCCCCCGACAGTCCTCATCAAGTGATGCGCGGTCAGGGCAGCAAGTATTCGCGCAAGGAACGCTTCATCTGGAACGCCTGGGCGAAGCTCAACAGCTCACCGACTCTGTATCGGCTGTTTGCGTTTTTCGCCACGCGTCTGCGCGCACTGGCGCCAAACAATGTCGGCCCGTGGACGCAGAATCACAGCGCGCCGAAACCCGCTGCCCGCTCATTGCATGACATGGCTCGCGAACACCTGGCCAAACAAGGAGACCGTTGATGAGCGCCAAGCAAAACATCCTCGGCAAGTTAAGGAGGAGTCTGACCGGCACCACACCGATTGCCGACAACTTCGACGTCGATCTGGTGACCCAGCCTTACACCTACAGTGCCGAACAACGGATCCCGCAACTGCGCAAACTGATGGAAGCGGTGCACACCGAAATCCACCTGACCTCTGCTGAAGCGTGGCCGGCGCTGCTGGCGCAATTGCTGCGCGACCGTCAGTTGCCGAGCCTGCTGATCGCACCGACTACACCTCACGGGCAGCGCATCACACAGCACTGGGCGAACAATCCTGATCTACCGACGCTGAAGTCCTACGACCGGCCGATGGAGGAATGGAAAGCCGAGTTGTTCAACGACACCCCGGCCAGCCTGACCGGCACCCTCGGCGCCATTGCCGCCACCGGCAGCCTGATTCTCTGGCCGACCCGCGAAGAACCTCGGCTGATGAGCCTGGTACCGCCTGTGCATTTCGCCCTGCTCAAGGCCAGCCAGATCCGCGACAACTTCTATCAGGTGCAGCAGGAATTCGAGTGGGCACAAGGCATGCCGACCAACGCGCTGCTAGTGTCCGGCCCGTCGAAAACCGCCGACATCGAACAAGTCCTGGCCTACGGCGCCCACGGCCCGAAAGACCTGGTGGTGTTGATCCTGGAGGACCAATGACCTTACCGGCGACTTTCCTGCGCGATGCGCAGCAGCTGATTCCGGCCGAGCGCCGTTTCGACGATCCGCTGTCGACCCTGGCCTTCGGCACCGACGCCAGCTTCTACCGGTTGATTCCGAAACTGGTGATCCGCGTCGAATCCGAAGATGAAGTGGTGGCGCTGCTGAAACTGGCCCAGCGCAATCAGGTCCCGGTGACCTTCCGCGCCGCCGGCACCAGCCTGTCCGGCCAGGCGATCAGTGATGCGGTGTTAATCGTGCTTGGGGATAACTGGAACGCCCGGGAGATCCGAGGGCAAGGCACACAAATCCGCTTGCAACCGGGTGTGATCGGCGCCCAGGCCAACGCATGGCTGGCGCCATTCGGACGCAAGATCGGTCCGGATCCGGCGTCGATCAACGCCTGCAAGATCGGTGGCATCGTCGCAAACAACGCCAGCGGCATGTGCTGCGGCACCGCGCAAAACACCTATCACACGCTGGCGGGAATTCGTCTGGTGTTGGCCGACGGCACACGTCTCGACACCGAAGATGCCGCCAGCGTCGCGGCGTTTCGAATCAGCCACGGTGAGTTGCTGGAACGCCTAGCGACCTTGGGCCGCGAAACCCGCGCCAATGCCGAACTGGCCGCGCGAATTCGCCACAAATACCGTCTGAAAAATACCACCGGCCTGTCGCTCAACGCCCTGGTGGATTTCGATGAGCCTGTGGATATCTTGAGCCACTTGCTGGTCGGTTCCGAAGGCACCCTCGGCTTCATCAGCGCGGTGACTTACGACACGGTGATCGACCACCCGAACAAGGCCTCGGCGCTGATCGTTTTCCCGGACGTCGAGACCTGCTGCAACGCCGTCACCGTGCTGAAAAGCCAACCGGTGTCCGCCGTGGAGCTGCTCGACCGCCGCAGCCTGCGCTCGGTGCAGGACAAACCCGGCATGCCGGCTTTCGTACAGCAGCTGTCGAACAATGCCTGCGCATTGCTGATCGAATCCCGCGCCGCCTCTTCCACTTTGCTGCAGGAACAACTCGCGCAGATCATGGCGTCGCTCAGCGCCTTTTCGGTGGAAAAGCAAGTCGACTTCACCGAGGACCCGGTCGAAAACGCCCGCCTCTGGGCGATCCGCAAAGACACCTTCCCTGCCGTCGGCGCCGTGCGCAAGACCGGTACCACGGTGATCATCGAAGACGTCACCTTCCCGGTGGAACAACTGGCCATCGGCGTGAACCGCCTGATCGAGCTATTCGACAAACATCACTACGACGAAGCGATCCTTTTCGGACACGCTCTGGAAGGCAATCTGCACTTCGTCTTCACCCAAGGCTTCAACAGCCCGGAAGAAGTCGCACGCTATCAGGCGTTCATGGACGACGTGGCGCAACTGGTGGCCGTGGAGTTCGGCGGTTCGCTGAAGGCGGAACACGGCACCGGACGCAACATGGCGCCCTTCGTCGAACTGGAATGGGGCAGCGACGCCTATCAGTTGATGTGGCAGCTCAAACGCCTGCTCGACCCCAACGGCATTCTCAATCCGGACGTGGTGCTCAGCGAAGACCCGCAGATCCATCTCAAGCACCTGAAACCGCTGCCGGCGGCCGACGAGATTGTGGATAAATGCATCGAGTGCGGTTTCTGCGAGCCGGTCTGCCCTTCGAAAGGCCTGACCCTGAGCCCGCGCCAGCGCATCGTGATCTGGCGCGACATTCAGGCGCGAAAGCGCGCCGGAATCGACACCACCGAACTGGAAAAAGCCTACGAGTACCAAGGCATCGATACATGCGCCGCGACCGGTTTGTGTGCGCAACGCTGCCCTGTAGGCATCAATACCGGCGAGCTGGTGAAAAAGCTTCGCGGCCGTCACGCCACGCATACGAAAACCGCCAACTTGATCGAAGGAAATTTCGCCACCACCCTGCAAGGTGCGCGTTTCACCCTGCATGTGGCCAACGGTGCGCGGATGTTGTTGGGAGCACCGCGGCTGGCGAAGCTTTCGGCGACCCTGACGCGGCTGTCCAAAGGTCAGGTGCCGCTGTGGACCAACGCGATGCCGCAACCGGAAAAAGCCATTCGCTTCAGTCCGGCCGTGTCGGACGAACGCCCGCGCGTCGTGTATCTGGCGGCCTGTGTATCGCGGGTGATGGGGCCGGCGGCGGGCGACAAGGAGCAGATGTCGCTATACGACAAAACCCGTGGACTGCTGGAAAAGGCCGGTTATCAGGTGGTGTTCCCGGACAATCTGGACAACCTCTGCTGCGGCCAGCCCTTCGCGTCCAAGGGCTATGCCGAACAGGCCGAGCACAAGCGTCAGGAGCTGATCGGCGCATTGCTCCAGGCCAGTCGCGGCGGGCTCGATCCGATCTATTGCGACACCAGCCCCTGCACGTTGCGGCTGGTGCAGGATGTGGGAAATGTTCGCCTGGATCTGTATGACCCTGTGCGATTCATCCGTACGCATCTGATGGACCGTCTGGATTTCACTCCGCAGGAAGCACCGATTGCCGTTCACGTGACCTGCAGCACTCAGCATCTGGGGGAAAGCCAGGCGCTGATCGACCTGGCGCGCAAATGCAGCAAGACGGTGGTGATCCCGGAAGGCATTCACTGCTGCGGGTTCGCCGGCGACAAGGGTTTCACCACGCCGGAGCTCAACAGCCATTCGCTGCGAACGCTCAAGGATGCGGTGCAACAGTGCAGCGAGGGGATTTCCACCAGCCGCACCTGTGAGATCGGTCTGACGCAACACGGTGGAATCGACTACCACGGTCTGGTGTATCTGGTGGACCGGGTGACCCGCGCCAAAGCCCCCGCAAATGCCCTCTGAAGAAAAATAGAACCCTTGCGAGCGACCGCAGTCCACAGAACAGGCCCCGAACAATCGGGGCTTGTCCTCCATTCGGTTGCCCGTCCTGACGGCCAGCGAAGTCTGGATCCCTCAGTTCAAGGAGATACACATGAAACGTTCTGTACTGTTAGGTCTGTTCGTTACTGCCTCGATGATGGCTTCCACTTCGTTCGCCGCAGATAAACCTGCTGACTTGTGCGACGCCAACATCCAAGAGATCAATAACCTCAAAGGGCAGTTGTCATCGTCGCCGGAAAAAACCCAGATGGTTGAAACCAGCCTGAGCAAGGCCAAAGCCCTCAAAGCTCAAGGTAAAATTGATGACTGCGTGGCAGAAACCTCGCAAACGAAGCTTGAGCTGCAGAAAGCCAGCGGCACCAACAACTGATCGATGCTGACGGGCCAACCTGCGGGTTGGCCTTGTCAGCAGATTGACGTACACTGTGCACGCTTGTTGCCTGATCAGATTTACCAGGCAATGAGTTCGGGGCCGTTTAGGATTCGACGCCGGTTGCGAAACTCTAGGTGCATGCCGACTTGGTAACAGAAGTCGTAAATCCACTGTTGCAACTTCTTATAGTTGCCAATGACGACCAATACGGTGCTGCTCTCGCTGCTTAATTGCAGCTGACATGCACTCCTGGTACCTTCGGGTCCAGCAATCATCAGGGGATGTCTGTAAACCCAAAATGATTGTCATATAGAACAGAATCGCCGTGCAGTACGTTGTGGACGAAGCGGCTAAAACTTACACAACTCGCCCAAAGCACCCTGCCCGTCGGGTCGCTGAGGGTTAACTTAATAGACACGGCTACGCATGTAGTACCGACAGCGGAGTACTGGCGGACGGGGGTTCAAATCCCCCCGGCTCCACCAAACAAGCTATACAAATCAGGCACTTAGCGAATCTCGCAAGTGCCTTTTTTGTGCCTGAATGGGTGGTTTTGGCTCGGTTATGCCAGCTTAATGACAGCTTTTTATCGAGGTGGGAAAAATGAACGAGTTGAGAAATCCCTTTGCTCGACTGCACGAACAACTGGCTACCGCTCGAGCTCAGCCGGGAAGCACAACTGTCCTGAGGGTATTGGCTAATGCCTTAGACGTTCCTCACACGAATGTCTTGGCCTTCGCCACCGCGTTGACTGAATTCCACGACAACATTCACCAATGCCGTCACTTGGCTGAAAAATTTATTCCTGGCGATCGTGAGAAATTTATTGCACCACTTGATCGCGTGGAGGCGATGTTCAAGGGTACTGATATGAACTCCCAATGGGCCTCCTACTCCGGCCACCTTGATGAAGCGACCATGCTCGCATTGGAGTTCGGCATATATGCGATGTCACAGTTTCATCCTGGGGTATCCAGTGAAAAATCAGGTCAAATAAATGGGTTCGTCCAAAAGCTCAATCAACTTTTAGACGAGTGCCTAGCTTCAGATATGTCCCCCGAACTGAAAAAGGTTTTTGTTAGGCACCTCGAGGCTATTCGGGCAGCGATTCTGAATTTCTTGGTGGATGGATCTGCAGAGCTAGAGGCAGCTATAGATGGCGCGGTAGGTGCGATGCTCCGACATGGGGAATCCATAAAATCAGAATCAGGAACTGGGAAAGCTTTCGTCGGAGATTTTTTTGATGTCTTGGGCAAGGTCAATGATCTAGTGTCGGGTTATCAGACCGCTACCCAGATTGCATCTTCAGCAGCGTTGACTCTTTTATTACCGCTGATTAGCTAATTTCTACCTGTCATTGCTCAGTCTCTAGAATCCCTTTGACATGGCCTTGGCACGCCTGCAGCGCAATCAATCCACGGTCTCCGGCGCCGGTGATGGCGATAATTCGTTGAGCATACGCAGGGGCCAAGTCGGGTTTGACCTAGCCTCAGTCGGCACGTTGCTGGCGCAATACCAAAGTGCCTGCATTCAAACTCGCCAACCATAGCGGTAACATCGCGCTCCGATTTGCTTCGGGACGAAAAACCTCAAGGACGAACAAGGATGTTGCATGAGTGGTTATGTTCCAAACCCGCCGAAGGGCTATCGCAACCAAGGCGTAGAGCCTGTTGATATCCATGCCCAGCGTTGGGCTGAGTACAAAGACCTCCCATTAAAGGAAGACGCCAAGCCCAACCCCGTGGGCTGTGTGTTCGCGAAAAGCTGTGATCTCCCTGACGGTGTGATCGATCACAAAAAGCCATCCGGCTTCATTCCTGTCGAGAAAATTGCCGATTTCGGCAAGTTCGCGATTCTCGGCGGCCGTGAAACTGATGCACAAGGAAACATCCCCCTCAAGAAAGTCAGCGGAGCGCTACCCGCAACCTTGGGAACACTTCTGCTGGGCGGGGCTGCCGCTTCGGTTGCGGGTGTGTCTTGCGGTGGATTATGCAGTGCTGGTGCTGCTGTTGCGACAGGGAGCACCGCAACCGGTGCAGGTGCTGCTGGCGGTACCAGCGTCGTCACTGCCGGTGTAGCGGCTGGTGCTTTGGTAGGTGTAGTTGCACTACTGTGGCCTTCGAGCTTGGGTGATAGCGCCCTATACACCGAAGAACAGCTCCAATCACTCAAAGAAGGCCGTACTCGAGTTCGAATACATGTCGAACAGCAGGCTGATGGCACCCTGAAGGGGTATGGCTACAACACACAAAAGCGCACCGACTGGGAGATGATCCCAGTGGTAGAGTTCGTTGAGCAAGGCTCTAAGCAAGTGGCAGACTTTGGGGACGGCGTAACACTGATCTGGACTCCAGCAGTTGATCCATCCAGCACCTCGGGGATTCCCCCTTTGGAGGCCGCCCCCCAAGCGCCTCAGATATGGATTTATCCACCCACCGAACAGGCTGATACCATCATCGTCAGCCCAATCTACCCGGACACTTACAAAGATTTCATCTTAATATTCCCAGCGGGATCAGGTGTACAACCGCTGTACATTGTCATCAATGCTCGCTACTCCCCTGGCGCAGTGACTGGACGAGGGCAAGATGTGTCCGGTATCTGGCTTGCTGGAGCTGGCGCAGGCCTTGGCGCACCGATTCCGTCAAGAATTGCTGATCAGTTACGGGGGCAAAAATTTAAGAGCTTCGACGATTTCCGGGCAGCGCTATGGACTGCCGTGAGCAATGATCCCGAATTGCTCAGCCAGTTCAAGCCCACCAACCAAGAGTGGTTAGCAAAAGGCAATTCTCCATTCGCGCCGAAAGCAGAACGAAACGGAAAGAACGGTCGCTACGAGATCCATCACATAGAACATATTCAACATGGTGGGGCTGTCTACGACGTTGATAATCTCTGTGTAGCAACGCCTAAACGCCACGCTGAAATTCACAAGGAAGACCGGCAAAAATCATGAAAAACACATTCAATGAATATACTGAAGGTGAGTTCGTAGCCCTCCTGCAGCGCATCATCAGCCACGATGGAACAGAAACGGAAGTGGATGAATTAGTGTTCCACTTTGAGGAAGTGAGCGAGCACCCGGGGGGCTCTGATCTGATCTTTTACCCGGAAGACGGAGCTGATGATTCAGCGGAAGGCATCACTGAAACTGTAAAACAGTGGCGTGCTGCGCAAGGTATGCCAAGCTTCAAAGCGTAGTTGCTGAGTAAGGTGTCGACTGCCGGAGTTGTGTTTGCGCATCAACTCCGGTCGCTCTTTTCTACTTCGGTGCTGACACTTCTTTTGCGTAGGCCTGACAGGCCTGCAGCGCGATCAATCCTCGATCGCCATCGCCGGTGATACCGACAATTCTTTGAGCATGCGCTGGGTCAAGTTCGGCTCTTGCGCTTCCATGAACCACGCCGCCGGCGCTGGTGGTGGCTGACACCGCGTCACAACGGGCGGCGCTGCTGCCGGCGTTGAGTAGGACTGACAGCCGGACATCAGCAGTGGCAAGGCGATCAGACAAGCGTTGCTGAGCTTTTTGCGCATCAGATAGATCCTTGTAGTGAGTTTGGTCGTTGTCTTTCAGGCGCTGCTCCAGCGCCTGGCGCTTGTCCTGCTCGATCACCAGCGCGCCCACCGTTGCCTCGGCGGCCGCCCGGGCCACGTCGGCGGACTGGCGGGCCTGCTCGGACAGCGAGTTACCGTAACGCCAATCCTGAATCACCCAACTGCCGGCAGCGCCGGCGCCGGCGATCGCCAGCAGTGCCAGGGCGATCGCCCACGGCCGCACCGGCGCCGGAATCAGATCGAGGATTGACATAACACCGCCTTGGCCTTGGCCCACAGCTCGCGGCGATCGGCCAGACCGGCGCTGGCCACGTTGATTTTCCGGGTGATGCCGTCGAACAACCCCGCGTCGGCCAGATCGTTAAGCCCTCGATCCCACCAGTACCAGGCCGCCGACAGCGCGGCGTATTCCGGCTGTTCCAGCAGCTCGGGCCGCTCGAGCAACGGCAAGCCGAGCGCCTTGCCGCACAGACGGTAATTGTCGCGGCCGGTGATCTGGATCAGACCGCGCCCGCGATAGCGGTAGCCATCGCCCGAGGCCTCGGGGCCGTTGCCCATGCGATCGGCATAGACGCGGTTGGCCAGCTTTTCCGAGTTGCACAGATAAGCTTTTGCGGCCTCGATCTCGGCCGGATCTGCTCGGCCGTTACGGTTGTCATCAAAACCCGACTTGAACAGCCGCGCGACCCTCTCGGCGTCCTTGTAGTAGAGGCTTTCCGACAACTTGGTCAGGTGTTGCGACTCGTGCCCGCACTGCGCGATAAACGCCGCTTGGCGAACTGGCGAGGTGATGCGGAACCGCGCTATGGCCGCCTCAAGCACGGACACAAAAACGCCCGCGACGGGGCGGGCGTTGGGGAGGATTTGCAGCAACTGCTGCTCGGTGATGGCCATACAAACTCCAGACACAAAAAAGCCGCACTCAGGCGGCGATAGGATGCGGTTACTGCTTCTCGATGTTCACCACCTTGAGCGGTGCTTTAGCCTCTTTCTTTTTCTTGCCCTTGGATTTACCGGCTTTGCCGGCGTTGCATTCGACCGTGGTCGACCAGCCGGACTGTGTGAATACCTGCTCGACCGAATCCGCCAGGTATTCGCCATCAAGCCCGACCTTGAACCCCTGAGCGATGATGGGACGCTCGGCGAAGATGTCCGTGCGGCCGGGCATTTCAAGCCGCACATCGGCGGTCGAGCGGTTGAACGCCGACAGACGTGCCTTGGCCGCCGCTTCAGCAGCGCCCTTGTCTGGGTAGATATGACGGTCGGTATGCACTGCCGGCAGGCCATCCGGCGCGTCGTCGTTGTCGATGGTGACCACCGCAAGCTTGCCGTGCTTTTTATCCTGATGCTTGGTCGCAACCGCCTTGTGTGAGTTGCGATCGCCTAGACTGAATTGCCAGCGGCTGAGGTCGCGACGGGTCAGGGTTACAGCGCCAAACGCCTTACCGCTGGCCGTCTGGCCACCTTGGCGCGGCATCACCAATAGTTTGCCGTCGGCGACCTTGGCCGTGCAGTCGTACTGTTTGGCCAGCCGGGTGATGAAATTAAAATCAGACTCGTTGAGCTGGTCGACCCGGGCGACCTTGGTCGACACCGGACACACCGGCGTCCAGCCATTGCGCGCGGCCACGTCAGCCACGATCTTCGACAACGGCACGCCCTCCCAGCTTCCGCTGCGGATAGTCTTGCCGCTGCCACGCATGTCGCTGGCCTTGCCCTTGATCACGATGGTATCCGGCGGGCCTGACACCTCGACCGTGTCGACGGTGTAACTGCCCATACGCGTCAAGGTCGTTTCGGCATAACCCAGGTAGATCTCGATTGAACTGCCACGCCGTGGCAATTGCACTTGCCCATCACGGTCGTCGATTCGCAACTCAAACTCGTCGGACTCCATGCCCGGCTTGTCAGAAGTGCGCAGCAACAACAGCCGATCATTGATCTTGGCCGTGACATCGGCCCCATCGGCGACAATTCGAAACATCGGAGTCATGGTTTTTTTCCAATAAAAAACCCGCACAAGGCGGGCCAAAAAAAACAAGGCGTCGTTACGCGTAACGTGGCGCGGCGCCGGCGAAGGCAGAGGTCAATCCCACAAGCTGACGCCTTCACTGGTCGGGCTGGGCAGATCCGGCAGGACGATGATCACGCCCGACCGGAACGGCTGAGGCTCATCAGCCAGCCCCTGATTGGCATCGAGCACAGCCTCGACGCTGCCATTCAGATGGCCGTAAACGTTGTTGCAAATGACATCGAGAATGTCGCCCTCAGACGTCCTGCATGTCTTCGCCATAGCGCTCAAACTCCAAAGTGAACCCCTGTTTGCGAGCAATCCCGCCGTGCAGCAGCGCGGACTGTTCCTCGTTGATGTTTTTCAGGCACCACGTCCCGATCACCTCGCCATAGCCCGTGGTCAGGGTCAGCGGTTGCAGCCTGGCCCCGATGGATCGCAGCGTGTCGAGCTGCTTTAAACCGCCTTTGAAGCCCGGATAGATCGTGCCCTTGAGCGTCAACTTTTCATCGCCCATACCGATGGCCTGCTTCGCGGGGCGGCGCGTCAGCCGCTCCTGCGAAGCCCAGCGGAATTCGGTCGAACGGCTCAGCTCGTCGAACGCTGCCGTGTCCAGGTTGAAGTAATACGGCTCAATCTTGGGATCGCGCGGCTGAATGATCATCAGATGCGGGAACGGCTTCACCGCCTCCGGCGCCGGCGTGGCCTCCACGGCAAAGGAACTGGTGGGCACGATGTTGGCCAGCGACGGACTGACCTTGCCGGCAACGTTGTTGATCGCCGTGGCCGCCTTGCCCGCCTGCTCCTTCAATGTGCCCAGCCGATCCTGCACTTCAGCCGCCGCCCGGGTGGCGCGGCCGTACACCGCTACCACCTGACCGACCTTGGCCTGAGCCGCGTCGACGCCACGCATCACTCGCTGAAGTTTGGCGCCGATGGCCGGACCAACAAACGGGATGTTTTCCAGTTCGGATGCGGCGCCGGTCAGTTCGCGGATCGCGCCATTGACCGGGGACAGCATGCCATCCGCGCTACGCCGCCCGGTTTCAGCCGCATCCACCAGATACTTCAGACTTGATTGCATCTGCTCCATGTAAGCCATGAAACCTCCTTAGACATGGGGTTCGTCGTACAGCTTGGCGGCGTTACTCCTCGCCGCGTCCGCCATCATTCGTTGCATGTGCGGCATCAAATCCTGCGCCAAGGTTTGCGGGTCTTTCACGTCCCCCTGCACCGTGACCGGCATGTTCAGCGAGTACTGAAACTGCTGATCCACCTTGGCCGGAACTGGCTTCTCCGCCTCCTTAGGCTGGATGGCCATCGCCGCCGACTTGAGCGGCGCCGTCACCGCCATCGAGCGCGCGACATCCCCCAGCACCGGGCCTTGCTGCGCCGCTGACGCCATCATGAGCGGCGTGGACGGCACCGGCGCCTTTGCCGTTTGCTCAAGCTTTTCATCCTCACCGCCGAACAGCGACTTACCCAACGACCCGCCCAGCGCCGCACCGCCCTGACTGCCCAGGTAAGCACCGATCATGCCGCCGATAGCGGTGCCGATGATCGGCACAACCGAACCGATGGCGGCGCCTGCTGCTGCACCGGCCATGGTGCCGGCCAGGTTGCCAGCGGCCGAACCGTAACCTTCGGCTTTTTCGTCCTTGGTCTTGGCGTTTTGAAAGGTTTCAAAAGCCATCGCGCCGGACTCCAGCAGCGTGCCGCCAGGTATGACCTTGGCCGCCTTGCCGACCTTACCGACGGTTCCTGCGACGACGCCGAGCTTGGACAATGCCCCACTTTGAACGGAAGGGACTGATGGCGATGGGATCGAAACAGGGGGACGAGGCACAGACGGGCGAGGCCCCCTCGAACTCGGCAACGACCGGCGCCGAGCGCTGCGCCTTGACCCACGTCCACGTCGGCGCGATTCGCCCGACGCATCCACACCGCCACCCATAGCGCCGGCATTGACGACGAAAACCTTCTTGACGCCGTCGTTACCTGAACCACTTTCAGCACCAAGGCCACCGCCTGCTGCCGCTTCCTTCACCCGCGAAACAACATCTAGGCCAGTCGCTACCAGATCAAGTTCTCCGGGGTTTTTATTTGGGGCTTCGCTTCCATTCCTGCCACCGCGAGCCCCACGCGCAAGGTTTAGCAGCCCCTTGCTGATCTTGATCGTGTTGAAGATACCTTTTAAGGCGATCAGCCCCGCCCCGACCGTGGCGATACCGGCAACCACCCCGGGCGCGCTATCCGTCAGCGACGTGATGCCTTTAGTAACCTTGGTCAACGACTCGGCCACGGTGTCCGTGACCGGGCGCAGCGCATCACCGATGCTGCGCATGGCGTCATCCATCGACTGGGCCATTTCCGCCCATTTCTGCGATGACGACTCGCGTCGCTCGGCGAGGTTCTTGTCGAGGATCCCGGTCGCTTCGCGCGAATCGTTTTTGAGCTGGCTATACAGCGCCTTGTTCTGCATGTAGGCCGACAGTGCGGCCTTGACCTGCATATCGGCGAACAGGTCACCCGTGCGCAAGGATTCTTCCAGCGAGGCCATCATGGCCTTGGCCTTTTCTGGATTGGCTTCCTTACTGATTTTTGACGTCGCTTCGGCCATGGCCGCCGCGCGCTTAGGATCGGTCGCCTGAATGTATTTCTGAGCCAGCGCCATGCTGGTCTCAAGCGTCGACATACCGTTTTGCAAACCGGTCTGCATCGATCCCTTGTAATCGATCCCGGCTTTTTCGTAGGCCTTGACCGTATCGGTCGAACCGATTTTGCCCATCCAGTTTTTCAGGTTGTTGGCCGCTTCGTCCGAACTGCCAGCCTGCTTCATCTGGACCTGCAGCATGGCGCCCAATTGCGTCACCGCATCCAAGCCGGTGATGCCGTTGCTGGCCATATTGGCCAGCAGTTCAGGAAACCACTTGGCCATGTCGGCCGCTTCAAAGCTACCCGCTTGCCCTTGATAGGCAATCGCCTCCAGCGCCTGCTGCATCTGCTTGGGGTCGGTGATCTTGGCGTTCTGCCCCAGAGCGTTGATCATCTTCGCCGTATCGACGCCGCTGGATCCCTGCCCCACGACAAACTTGGCCGCGACAGGCGCGTATTCCAGCGCCTTGCTCAGGTCCATACCGGCGCCGACCAACTGATTGACCACGTCGGCCACATCGTTGCGCGCCATGCCGGTGTCGCGTGAAGTGTCGATGATCTTGCGCGACATCTCCTGCTCTTGCGGCTTGTTGGCAATGCCGGCCTTGATCGCGATGTCACGCACAATGGCGCCAAAATCAGCGCTGACCTTGGCCGGTACCGCCATGGCACCGACACCGACGACCGCAGCACCGACGGCGCCCTTCATGCCCTTTACGCCAGAATCGATCTGCTGATGACCCTTGGCTTTCAGCTCGGCTTTGTTGGCCGTCTGCCCCATCGAGCGATAGGCTTTTTCCAGCCGGCCGACCTCGACCCCCTGCTTTTTCAAGCTGTCGAGGTTCGAGTTCAAACGGCTGAGTAATTTGGACGCACCGGCAGCGCCGGTGTCGTGAGCCTTTTTCCATTCTTCGCGCAGGCGGATGGTGTCGCCAATCGTGCGCTGCAGCACGCGCGCTTTGTTGCCCTCAGCCTCAAGGCGCTTGATGCGCCCGGTCACGTCCTTGAACGCGGCACCGACCGTGGAACTGACGGCGCCGCCGATCACCAGCCCGAGGGCGAGTTTGTTTGCCATGTCATGGCCCTCATGTGCCCAGCACTACCGATGGCGGCTCAATCCGTGAGCCACCACACCATTTCCGCAAACGGCATCGACTGGATCTCGGCGGCGGAAAATCCGGTTTCCGCCGCCAGACGTTTCGCCGCCGACTTGATCACGCTGGGGTTAAAGCCCGTCGTCGTTGTCCATGCGAAAATAGCCGGCCTGCAAGCGGTTAAAATCCACCAGCTTCAGCCCCTCCAGATCCGCGACAGGCGCACCGGACAACGCAGCAAACAACACCAGCTCGCGCTGCTCATCGTCGCCACCCACCTCACGGTTAGCGGCACGCACGTCGCCCACGGTCGGCGAACGCAAGGCCAACTTGTCGACGGTCACGCCGTTGATCTCGCTCGGGCACGACAGCGTCACCAGCACCTGGTCGCTGGTCAGCGACAACCACGCCGGCATCGAGTCCGAATAATCGGTTTTCGGTACCAGGTGCGAATACGCCGTCTGCACACGGCGATAGTCCGTCAGCTTGAGGCCTTCCAGATCCTTCAGTCCGACTTCGGCCAGACCTGCGAACAGCATCAGTTCGCGCTGTTCATCATCGCCGTTGGCAGCACGATCAGCCGCGCGCACTTCACGCACGGTCGGGTTGCGCAGGTTCAACGTCTCGACGTCGATGCTATTGGCTTGGCTTGGGCGGGTCAGCGTTACGACGGCACCGACTGCACTGAGCGACAGCCAGGCCGGCAGGTTTTTAGCGATTGCTTGAGTCATCTGAATCTATTCCTTACAGGCCGAGTGCCTGGCGCACTTCGAGCAGTTGGTCTTTGCCGTCGATCACCTGAATGCCGGCAACCATGTCGATCTCGTACATCAGGCGCCCGTCGATTTCGAGCTTGTAGTAGGTGACCGCAACGGCGTGTTTGATCTCGGCAGCATCACCGGCTTTCCAGTCACCGAGATCGACCTCTTTGAGGCGACCGCGCAGGGTGGCAACGACCGCTGTCACCGCGCCCTTGTGCCCCCTGAAAGCGCCACGGAACGTTGCGTTAAACGCCGTACCGTCGGCAATACCGAAGTATTTGAGCGACTCGCGGCGTACGCCCTTGGTGACAAACGAGGCCTCCATTTTTTCCAGCCCCTGATCCATCTCGATGGGGCCGGCCATGCCGCCGCCACGGTATTCGTCGGTCTTGGTGGTCAGCTTGGGCAGCGTCAGGCTGGGCACGTCGCCGGAGAAGTTCACGCCGTCGACGAACAGGTTGGTGTTGTACAAAGTCTGAGGAATCATTGGTTACGCCCCCTTAGGCTGCTTCAAGCACTTCGGTCATCCACTGATCGGTGACTTCGAAAAGGAAATTCGGGTTTTCTGCCGGCGGCACGTCGGTGAAACGGATACGCCAGAACACCTTGCCCTGGGCAATCTGGCTGGCCGTGTTCAATTCGGTGTCGGCGAACACTTCAAAGTTGATGATTGCTCCCTGGGCTTTCAGGTCGCGCATGAACGCATCCAGACCGTTGGTGACATCGGTCACGTAGGTCTTGGTGATCGAACGGTCGACGGCCCACTTGTGCCCGGCCTGCACCGCGTCCATGAGGATGAAAAGCGTGCGAACGCGGGTAACGAATGCCCACTTCAGATCGCTCGACAGCGTGCGGTTACCCCACAGGCGATAACCGTCATCGCGAATGATCGTGGTGATATTGGCGTTGTTGAGCAAGTTGGCCCGGCAAGTCTCGTCGCCGTCCAGGTACTCGACCGCGCGGCCGGTGCCGGTGATGCCAGTCAATTCCTTGTTCGATGGCGAGGCCCAGAAACCGTATTCAGCATCCGTCCAAGCAAACAGGCCTGCCGCCCAAGCCGAGCCAGGCGCGTCGACCGTGGCGCTGGTGACGGTGTCCCAGTACTTCACGCCCGGGTCGACCATGAACAAGTTGCGACTGCCGAAGTTTTCGGCGTAAGCAATAGCAGCCTCGTCGGTCGTACCCGGGCCGTCGATGATGCCGATAGCGCGCAGTTTCTGTGCCACGCTGTCGATGGCCGTAGCCACCGCCTGCGTCGCCGTATGGCCCGGCGCGATCAACAACCGCGGCTGTGCGTTGAACAGGCTTTTACCGTCGAGCAGCGCCTGCAGGCCGGTACGCTGACCCGAGAGCAGTTCGCCGCCGATGATCGCCGAAGTTTGCAGCGCTGCGTCTTCCAGCTTGGGTACGCCGATGGCGACGATCACCGCCTTGGCTTTGACGTAGATCGCCTGACAGGCCTTGGTGATTGCCGAGTCGGGGCCAAAGGCTGCAATGGCTTCGCGCTCGGTGGTGATCAACTTCAGCTCGCCGGCCTTAGCAGTACCGCCGCCGAGGACGCCCGGGGTGAAGGTGTCGCACAGGCCGATGATCGACGACGACGGCAGCGAGATGGTGCGCGCTCCCGTCTTGACTTCAGTGGTCGTGACGCCGTGAAAGAAACTCATAAGGCTCGTTCTCCAGAAACGAAAAAGCCCCGCATGAGCGAGGCTGTAAGGGTGTTCGTGTTACGCGTAACGGAAAAGAAAACGCCCCGTCAGTGCGGGGCGTCTATTGCTGCTCGGCCAGGGCTTTAGCCTCTTCCTCCGTCATTGGCTGCGCCGGCGGTGCCAAAAGACCAGGATCAACATCGGTCAATTTTTTATTGACCACCCATTTAAACCTTGCCTGAGCAGCCCACTGCGCCGGGGTAACGGCCAGCACGCCATACCCTTCGATCAATGCGGGGTACTCCCATTTATCGGTATCTTGCCACTGGCCAACAGTCCCGACCGAAGTGCTGTAAATCACTTGGAGCGCCATTTCATCACCACTCAATAATCAAAAGGCCAGGAGAGCCGTTACCACCTGGACTTCCATAACCCGAACCAGAAAGGTAGTAACCGCCAGCACCGCCACCGCCAGCGCCAAAACCGTGGGCCGTCCTGTTCACCAGCGTTCCGCCGCCGCCAGCAGATCCACCACGAGATCTTGCACCACCGCCGCCAAATGGGCCGCTCGCGCCATGGCCACCGGCGCCGCCATGATTGTTAGGAATAACATCGTCAGCATCCGAGCCAGACGGGTATCCAACACCACCAAATGGGCCACCAATAGCACCAGCCGCATTCGAGCCGGTAATACCTGCACCACCGCCGAGCAGCTTCAACAACGCCCCGGCCTCACCGAGCATCGTGCTACCGCCAGCCGTTGCAGGGGAAAGATAATTGGCTGAACCAACACCTGCCGCGCCAACGGTATAAGGAATGACTTGGCCCTGCGTAACCGCAATAGGTAACCGCATCACTGACTGACCTGCTCCGCCGCCAGACCCACCGGTAGCACACGCACTAGAGCCCCCCGGGCAAGATCCACCGCCACCGCCACCAGCGCAGCCGCTGGCATAGATCGTTGAAATCCCAGGCGGAATCACCAGCGTTCCGCTGACAGTGGCCCGCAAGATTCCCTTGGCACTGGCCAGCGCTTGGCCGAGACCTTTAGGCGTCAAAGGCTTGGTATCGTTGGTCATACCCACTGCCTCAGCCTGACTGGCTGGTGCAATTTCATAGCCTGCCAAACTGTTGGGATTCGTCCCTGCCGTCACACGACCTTTCTTATCGACGGTGACGCTTCGATACGTCCCAGCAACAATACCTGTTGGGCCGGCCAGCATTTCGAATGTCAGCGCCGTAGTCCCCAAGACAATCGGCCCATTGGTCACCAACTGCCAAAGGCTATCGCCGTTGACGGCTCCGTCTTCGACTGGTACGAGCATCGAGGCAGCAACCTCGGCAGACAAGTCCGCATCAGCCGATCGCACCCAAGCGCCCGCTGCAACGACATAAATGCCATTGTCTTTGGCAGCAGCCTGAAACGGCACCAACACTCGATCACCCGGCACTAACGCCACACCATCAATTGTTTGCAAACCAGACAGCACGACGGCAACGGGGGCGGCCGCCCTGACTGATTGCTTGAAACCCAAACGAGCCAGCCCAGCTACCACCGTTTCATCCACATACCCACGAGTCGCCAAGACCACTGACGGATCAATCTTGAGCTGAATATTACCGGTGCTGGTGACAATGAAATTCATACGCACGATTTGCGTGCGGCCTGAACCTTGCGACAGCAACGGCTTGAAGCTCGGCGCGCAGTTGGCCACCGCCACCAGATCACCGTCCGCATCGTATAGGCCGATTTCGCGAATCCACTTACCGCCTTCATCGGCGGGAATGATCTGCTCGGCGATGATCACCGCCGGGTTGACCGGGTCAATCTTCAGTTGGTTGAGAGGCTTTCGGCGCCACTCATTGAGCAGCCTGGTCTGGCTGGCCGACGGCACTGGATTAGGCGGGTCGGCCAGCCCGCCCGGGTTGGCATCCCCCACGCCCATTTGGGTGAGCAGCCAGGGAATGCCGAGCGCATCGGCATTCGCCTGCTTGGCCATCCCCACGTTCGTGAGGATCGCGAAAAACTGCGAATTCGCATCAATCATAATAAACGTCCAGGGTGTCTATGGAGTGTTCACGACCGACCACGCCGAAGCTGCCGGTGACCTCGATGTCACGCATAACGGGCGGGTAAACGTCGATTTCGTCGCCCTCGTAAAGGGATACGGCGATGTTTAAATTGCCTTGGGTTTCCAGGCTGATCGCCAGCCCGGTCAGATGCCGGGTGACGGGCTTGGCGTCGTCGATCAGGCGTTCCAGCTCCTGATACATTTCTTCGGTGATACCGGTGTCGAGAACGCCAACCTTCAGCGCGAAGGTGCCCGGCACACCCTCGGGAACGGTCTTGAACCACTCGACAATCTCGATCAGATAGCCCAGCGGCTCGACCACACGACGCAGCGCGCCGATCGTGCCCTTGTGCTTGTGGATGTAAAACGACGCCTTGATGGCCGCGCGCTTGGTCGCCTCGGACCATCGGTAATCCCAGCGATCGACCGACCACGCCCACGCCAGATGCGGTAGCAGATGCACCGGACAGGTGTCGGGGTTGTAGAGGTCGCGCAGCGGGACAATCGTCTTTTCGAAAAACGCGGCCTCCATGGCCCGTTCCAGTTGCGTGCTGTTGATCGGCAGAAAGCTCTTCATGTCAGCCCGCCATCGTCACGGTGTAGCCCACGCAGTACGCCGCCTGCTCTTCCGTCGGGGCCAGATCCACCCAGCCGGGCAACTCCACCCGGGAAACACCGGCAACGTGCAATTGAGCGTCGACCGCAGAACGTGCGACCTCCACGCCCAGGCGCTTGCGGGGATTGATCCACGCCGCTAGCCGGGCTTTGGCTTCCGCTAAACTGGCATCCATTTCGGGGCCGGCGCCGGCCATATGCAGAATGGCGTCAATGCGGTAATCAATGATTTCCGCACTCTTGACCGTGACCCGATCGCCGACCGGACGCACGTCGTCGTCGTTTAGCTCAGCCCGCACCGTAGCCAACAACTCAGGACTGGCCACACCGCGCCCATCACCCTCAGAACTCAGCACCGTTACCGTAACGTAACAAGGCGCCGGGCTTTCGGCTGACGCATCCGCCACCAGCCCCGAGGCATTGCGTGCGTGCAGGATGTAGCTGTTACGCGGGCCGGCCGTGGTCAGGCCTTCATAGGCCAACTGGATGCGCTCGCGAAACGGGTCGTCTTCTTCCTTGACCTCGGGCACCGGTGGCACGGCTTGCAGATCCGCCGCCTGAATCACCAGGCGCTTCAAATTGACGTTGGCCCCGAGGTGATCGAGGTCGCCGCGAATGGCGTACGCCAGCAGCAGACCCTTGCCGGCGTCGTTGACCCGGGCGCGGTTGCCGACCTTGATATAGGCACCCGTCTCCAGAACTTTGACCACCGGATCACTCTCCAGCGAGGCCGTCCAGTTGTCGCCCATGTATCCGCGAAAGACCCCTAGCGTGTCTTGATAGGTGTCCTCGAAGTCGAGCGGCTCCAGCACGGTCGGCGCCGGCAACGCCGACAGATCCACGATATTCATACGGCCACCTCTAGCGTGACGCTGTCGCCCAGGTACTGACCGGCGATTTTCAGATTGATTTGCCCGCCGATAACCGAAACGACGCTCACCCGGTCCAGCTTCAAACGCGGCTCCCAGCGGCCCAGCGCGCGAGCGACTTCAGCCTGCACGGAGCTGATCCACCCCTTGTTAACGGGCAAGTCGATAAATCGCCGGAGCTTGCTGCCGTACTCGGGCCGGTGCCGCCGGCTACCCAGCGGCGTGCCCAGAATGTCGGGAATCGACTGGCGCAAGTGAGCGATGCCGGAAATGGGTTGGCCGGTGTGGCGATCCATTCCGATCATCTATGTCACTCCAGCGGTTCAAGTTCGGGATGCGTCTTCAGGAAGCTGACCGCCTGCTCATCGGACGCCGACACCTCGACCACATGCTTCGCCACTGCCAGCGTGCGATCCGTTCCAGGAATGCACAGGGTGCGTGAGGTGTAGAGCTTGTCGCGAAACTTCAGCAGCAGATCCGGCGCTCGCAGGAGAGCGGTAGCGGGCTGTCGAGTTAATGGCAGCGATTGCTCCTCGACAGACTGGTCATTGATCTTGGCCATGTATTTTCTCCAGGTACAAAAAAGCCCGCACGCGGCGGGCTAGATGAATGTTTGGGTTAATGCTTATGGTGGTTGTCGCTGTTGCCGGCGGCCATGATGTTGCCAGCGCCGTCGATGTTGCCCGTTACGGATAACGGGCCGTCGATATTGACAGGCCCTTTGATATTCACGATCGCTTCAAGATCGATCGTTCCCGACTTCACCGTTACCGCGTTATCCGTAACGACGACGTCCGTGCCGCCGACCTTGATCGCCACCGTGCCACTCGGCAGGGTGATGGTGTAAGACTTCGCCTGCCAGTCGTAGATCAGCGAGCCGCCATCATCGAAACGCCAGACCTCGACGTGGTCGCGGTTGTCCGGTGGTGGACCGGCATTCCCGTACAGGCCCGGCACGAACGTGCCTTGCGACACGTCACCGCTGGGACTGATCAAGCTGCCCTGCTCGCCCAAAGACGGTGCCCGCCAGTGCCTGGCCTTGCCCGCTGCAATGCTGTGCCACCGCACCCAAGCGCTGACCCATTCACTGCCATCCGACACGCGACATACCGGCGGCGAAGCGGACAGATCCACCGCGACCACGTAGCAAGCCTTTACCGCACCCGCGATCATGCGGTCATGCTGCGCGCTTGCGTAACTCACGGCAGATCCTCCGGCCTGAATTGCCCGTCACCCGGATCGACTTCCAACACCAAAGACCCCGGCGGCTCGTCCGGCCACGGCCATTCCTCAAGGCCGAGATAAACTTGCTGAGTCCACTCCACCAGCCACACCGTGTATCCATCCAGGTGCGGCTGGGTCCAGTCCTGCAGCGATTGCACAAACTCGGCGGGTTCAACTGCCAACCCCCACGTCTGCGAACGCAGCAACACCGCCAACTGCGTCGCCAGTTGCACGGCCTGTTGATGATGGTGCGCCTTGATCGGGTCAACAATGATCCGAGCCTCGAACTTGCACACCAGCGAAGTTTCGCCGGTGCCGATATCTTTACCCGGCTCGATCTCGGCCACCTCCAGAAACACCGCTGGCAGCAACACGCGATCCTTAATGTCTGGCCAGGCTGTGACGGTTTGCACGCCAGGCAAGTGGGTACGCAGATGCTGTTCTACCGCCCGATAAAACTGGTCCAGGCTGAACGGTTCTTCAGACATTGCCGATCCTCTTAAGGTATTTCTGCAGCTCAAAGTTGAGTTCTTGTTTGAGAATCTCCAGCAGACGCTCATCTGCCTTTTTGACCCAGCTGTCGAAATGCGGCCGGGCTTGCTCCAGCGACACCTTGGCTTTGGCCAGCGGGAAACGACTACCGTTTTCGGCGACCCAACCCGAACTCGGCCCGCGACCGGGGGACACCGTGCTGTCCGGGTAGTCGTCTCCGTTGAAATGCTTGCTGGCTGTGCGGATCCAGATGTCGGGTTTGTTGCCGTAGACCTTCTTGAGAAAGGCACCTTCGTAACGCCGCCCCGCCACCGACACACCGCTCCCGGTCTGCCGCGCCCGGCCGATCCGGCTGGATTCGATGGCGTTCAACCCGAACCACAGTTTGCCGCTCGCGGCACCGCCGGAAACCGGATAGCTGCGCAACCGCTGACGCACCGCTGCAACAGCAATGCGCTCTGACCGGCTGACGGCTCGGGCAATGTGCGTGCGCAACCAGCCCAACGTCTTGTTGATTGCGCGTCGATGCGCCGCAGCGGCCGCTTTTGGCACCACCTTGGCAAAGTCCTGGAACGCCTGAAAATCTGCGGCCGAGGACTGGATAGAGATCATCCCGCCCCCGGCCGAGGGTTTGAAATAGCTACCGACGCTCACGGCCGCAACCTCAGAATAAGGGCGACCAGCCCGTCACCGCTCGGTTCGAGCTGGATCAGGTCGTAGTCACCGCCGCCATCCAGGGCAGGCAGGTCAACGCTGACCAGCATGCCCTGTTCCAGACCTTGCGAATCGCTGACGCGGATCTCGAAGCGAGGCTCGCGCAACCCGGTATTGAGCTTGCCGAACTTGGGTTGCAGCCAGGGCGCGGCAAACATGCCGAGCACTGGCTCTTCGCGACCCTCGATCCGTGCGGTGTCGCCGAGCGTTTCGAACACCACCGCGTCAACCTCGGCGATCAGATCGCGAAAGCCCATGGTCAGAGTTCCAGCAGGATCTGGGCGCGCGGTCGAGTGCACAGGTGCAGCGGGTTGGACTGAGCTTCACCGGCCATACCTTTGTTGAAGGGCAGCGGCTCGATCATGCTGTAGTACGGGATGCCTTGGGTGTTGACCGTTTCCATGTAGTCGGCCGGTGCAAACACCGAGATGTATAGATCTGGAACGCCTTCAGGAACCAGCAGCGCCTTGTCGTCATGGACAAAAGACACGCCGGCGACCTTGCCACGGTAACGCTCCCAGATGATGCCGCCGAACTCGAAACTTTCCCGGGCGTCACCACGCAGCGCTGCCGCTTGCTGACTGTTGAGGTAGGTCTCTTTGACCGACTTGTGAACAATCAGCTTGTTCCAGAAGTTCTTGCCGCAGAAAGCGCGCGAACCGGTACTGGTCACGCTGCCCAGCGCATCCTCCTGCATGTCCAGCGCCTCACCGCACATGACCCGCAGCTCGGTATCGGCCTTAGTCAGCCCCATGGACATCTTCTGACGCTGCACACCGAAGCGCTCATACAAGTCCAGCAGCACCGTCGAACCATCAGCGTCGAGGATCTGGCCGTTGAGTGCGCCCATGCGCTGGAACTCATGCGTGGCGTCCAACTGACGACGCGCCTTTGCCAGACGTGCATTGACCACATCCTGAACCGCCTGCAGCTCAGTGCGAGTGCCGAAGGCGCGGATGCCTTGGATCTCATCCGCCTTGATGGTGAAACGCTCCGGCAGGTGCACGGTGTTGAACGGGATCAGGTTGCGCTTGCTCGCAGCAACCACCAGGCCAGAACCACCGCGCTCACCGGCCGGCACCAGTGCCAGGGTGTCACCGTCCTTTTCAATCTGCACGGTCAGCGTGGTAATGCCTTCCTCGCGGAACAGGCCCAACGCGCTGATGCGGCCCGGCAGGTAGGGTTGATCATTGAGTGCAGCGGTCAGCGAGGTAACGGTAAATGCTTCGTCGTCAAAAATGGCGATATCGGCCATGGGTACTCTCCAGAAACGAAAAATCCCGCTCGCGGCGGGATGCATATGAAAAAAGGAAACGTCTTAGCGGACGATCACCGAATGTGCGGCCAAGGCTTTCTCGGCAGCCGGATCGAGGCCGGTCAAATGCGCTTCGCTGACCTCGGCCAACCGCACCACGGCGCGACCGCGACGCACCACATCAGATTCGCCAAGCGGGCCGTAGAGAATGGCGACAGCGTTTTCAGTGCCGTCCTCAGCCGTCGGTTTGTACGGTGCGAATTCGCCGGAGGCGGTCACCAGCCCGAGGATTTGTCCCGGCCACAACTCTGGACCGGCCGCGACGTTGATCGCTTCACGCGAAATGGTGCCGGCGCCTTCGGACAGCAGAAATTCACCTGCGTGCATCGGTTCCTGTTTGATGGTCATGCTCTTGCTCCTTTCGCGCCGCGCGCGGTTCCAGTTTGGGCCGCTTGTCGCGAAGCCCAGATCGAGGTGGGATCAGGTTGTTTGGCCAGCACCTTGGACGCTAGATCGTCCGCCAGCGGCAAACTGTTGTCGATTTCGAAGCCCTTACCGCTGGTGACAATCTTGTCGAACAGACGCGCCCGCACCGCCGCCTCGTCCAGACCTGCCGCGACATACTCGGCGCTGAATTCCGGCAACCGCGCGGCCACGCAGAGGTCGTTTACCGCCTTGGCGCGTGCCAGACCGGCTAAAACGACCTCTTCGCTTTCAAGCTGGGTGGACTTAAGCAGCGGCTCGACCAGGTTGCTGATGCCCGCCGCCGTGCAGCGCTGAGTGACCATCAATGCCAACTTGGCCGAGTCGACTACAGGCGGCACCAGCGGCGGATCGACAGGATCAAGATCAGGATCCGCTTCAGGTGGCTCGTCGAGCTGGGCCAGCAAATCAGCCGGTGCGTTCTGGAATCGTTGCAGCACCGCGCCTTGACCGAGACAGGCTTTGACCTTGACGCCGTCGCCCACTTCATCGGCCAGCCCCAAAGCCACCGCTTCGTTGGCGGTCAGCCAAGTTTCAGCATCAACCATTCGCCGCAGTTCGGCGTCATCAATGTCGGGCGCCTTGGCCTTATAGGCCGCGATGATCGCCTCCAAGGTCTGATCCAATACATCAGCAACCCGGCGGAAGTCCTCAGCGCTACCGCCTGTATAGGTGTATGGGTTGTGAATCATCAACATGGCGTTGGCCGCGATTACTACGCGGTGTGCGCCGCACACGGCCACACTGGCGGCACTCGCTGCCAGTGCATCGATCCGGCCGGTGCAGCGCTCGCCCAGCCGCGACAGCGCGTTGTGCATGGCCAGACCGTCGAACAGGTCACCGCCGATACTGTTGAACGCGGCGACCACCGGCGACACACCATCATCCATGGCGCGCAGATCCTGCACGAACTGATTGGCGGTGATACCCCACGCGCCGATCTCGCCATAGACAAAGACTTCGATCACTCGCTCGGCGGCCTCGCCGCTGGCATGAACGGCGTACCAGGTCTTGTCCTTGACCTCGACGCGTTTGCCGGCGCGGTTGTAAATACGCGGTTTCGCGCTCTTGCTCATGGTTGCTCCTTGTCGTCGGTGTCTTCGACGGCATCCAGGGTGTTGTAGTTGAGGCCCAGCTCTGTGGCCCGCTTCAGATCGGCGGCGTTTTCCAGATCGACCGTTTCGGCGTCGTAGCCGGTACGCAGGACCATCTCGCTGCGCGACGAAAAACCGGCTCTAACCTCCATCGCTCGCGCCTGCACGTCCTGCACCGGCTGGATGTAAGCCCAGCCTTGTGGCACCCAGCGGGTGCGCAGGTATTGGCGGCGCTTCTGTGCGTAATCGTCCAGCACCAGGGCACCCGACAGCACCGCCATGTCCATCCACGCGGCCCGCACCGGGCGGCAAAGTTGATGCACGTACACGCTGAATTGCAGTTGTTCCAGGCGGCGCCGGAACTCGTTGAGCACCACCCGCAGCGCTCGGTCGTTGATACCTCGCATGTCGCCGGTGAGGATCTCGTAAGGCGTACCACTACCGGCCGCTGCAGCCATCAATTGCTGACGCATGAAGTCCGGGTAGTTGTTGCCCGCGTCTGGCGGTTTGGAAAATTCCACCTCTTCGCCCGGACCGAGTTCCTGCATGGTGCCGGGTTCGAGCGCAACCATGGGCGTGAAGCCGTCGCGGTCCAGATCCAATAACGCGCCGGTGATCGGATCGCGTGGCGCCGGACCCGAGTCAGGCGGCGGGCGCTTGATGAAACCGGCGAAAAGGTTGGCCACCTCCTGACGGAACAGCACCGCGTCGTCGTAATTGTCGAGACTGCGCAGGCGCTTAAGCACCGGCGACAATCGAGGCACACCGCGCAACTGGCCAGGTTCGACCGGTTCGAAGATGTGCAGCACCTGAGCAGCCGGCACCCGCACCAGTTGGTTGTAACCAGCATTCAGCGAGGCCGCATCGCGCGGATGCGACAAGTACATCCAGTACGCCACCCGCTTGCCACCGGGCGTGAACTCAATGCCGGCGCGGATGACGTTGCCGTTCTTGGTGCTCTCGAACTTGTCGTGCGGCACGAACTCCGGCGCAAGGATCTGCAACTGCAGCGGAACCGCCAGACCTTCATCCAGACTGCGAGGACGCAAGCGGACGAAGCATTCGCCCGAGGTTTCCACCGTGCGCGCCACCAGCGCCTGCTGGCCGTAGAAGTCAGTACGGTCATCCGCATCCGACTCATCGACCCAATCTCCCCACAGCTCCTGTTCCAGTTTGCGTAAAGCATCGTCGTCAGTCATCGGCCGTGGGGTTATGCCGGTGCCGATCAGGTTGCTGACGCGCTTATCGATGACGTTGAAGGCATACGGGTCATTGCGAACCGCTGCCCGGGAGCGCGACCGCAAATTGCGCAGTGCCGGGGTGTTGATGCTGTTGATCCCGTTGTCGGGAGCGTCCCAGTTAGCGGATCGGCGGCCTTCACCAGCGCCTTCGTAACTGGCCTTGATGTTGGACGGCAGCACAAAGCCGTTACGGGTCAACGTAGGAAAATGTCGCGCCATTAAAGTCCCCTGCCCCCGTGATAAAGGCGAACCACGCGCGAACGTGGCCCGGCGGCGCTGGCCAGCGACGAGCGTATTTCTTCGCGCGCCTTGAGCAGCTCATCGACCGTGCGGTATTCCACGGTACGGTCGGTGTAGCGCACAGTTTTTTCACCGCGAGCAATGGCCGCCTCAACCGCGTCGAGGTGCTTTTTCGTAAATGACATATCAGCGTCTCTTCAGGTAGCCACTGGTGGAGCTGCGGCGTTGTGGGGGGGCCGTTGTCGGACGTGATTTCACGGCTGGTTGCGGCGCCTGTGGTGCTGCCGGTGTTTCGACTGGCCGGCTGAGCCGCTCGCTCTGAACGGGTTGGCCACTATCGCCCGAAGCCGAATGGATGATCGCCTGCCGAATCCGCGCCCAATCGTGATCTTGGTAGCGATTGATGCCGAGGTAATGGGCCATGGCCAGGTTGTAAACCAACAGGTCGAGCGCTTCGTTGCGCTCGGACTTGCCTTTAGTCCATTCGATGCGTTTATGCCCCCTGACGTAACGGGTGACTTTGCGCTCAGCCACACACTGGGCGAAAAAGTCATCCGGCAGGTCGTTGGCAAAGTGCAGCGCTCCCGGGCCGGTGTCGAATGCATAGCGGTTGTAGATCCAGTCCTTCGCCGTGTCGGTACCGACAATCCATAGCTCAGCGCCATGCCGTTCAGTCAGGCCCTTCCATGTCACGTCGACCATCGAAGGTCGCTGCGCGATCACCGGCCGGCCCCGCTTGCTCGCCCCCTTGATGGCGAACACGCTGCGCCAGCGGCGCATACGACAGAACTGATAGACCTCATCCGTATGGTTACCACCGGAGTCGACCGCAGTAGCCATGATCATCAGCTCAGCACCACAAGGGTGTCGGTAACGGGCCTTGAGTAACTCATCCAGCGCCACCCAGGTGCGCTCATCGGCAGGGTCGCCGGAGATCACTTGAAAGTCGACCACCCAGCGCTCCATGCCAGCGCCCCAACCCATCACCATCAGCTCCAGGCGGTTGGCTTGGGTGTCAACGGAAGCGGTCAGCATCAATACGCCGTCGGGCATTGAGCCAAGCCCGTAGCTTTCCAGTCGCGCCCGATCCATCAGCACACCGGCAGAGGTTTGCTCCTGAGCGCTATCCCAGACCTTGGCCAGACGGGTGTTATAAAACACCTGCATCGGCTCCAGATCGCCTTTGGCCTGAGCCTTTTTAGCCTTCTCGAATTGCTTGGCCAACGACGCCCAACCCGTCCAGCCGGGCGGCGAGTACAGCGCATTCAAGTTAAAACCAATGGTTTCGCCATCGCCTTGGGTGTGTGCCCGCCACTCCCCTTTCGCGAGCATCTCGCCCTTATAGCGCTCCTCGATCAGGACGTCGCAGTCGGGGCCGGCACATTGGTAATGCACAACCTGAAAATCCGCCGAGTAATGCAAACGCTCCCATTCGAGAACCTGCATGTGGTCACAGGTTGGACACGGCACGTAGTAGTAACGCTGATCGCTGACCTCAAACAGATCAGCGATCCGTGACGCCCCCCTGACCGTCGGCGAACTGGAAAAATAAAATTTGGCGTTACGGCCGAAAGTACTGCCGCGAGTCTCGGCCAGTTCGACCGGGTCGCCCTCTTCGCCCACGTCCACACTCCAGCGATCAACCTCGTCGCCGTAGATGTAGCGTGCGGAAAGCTCCGCCAGGTTGGCCGCTGAACCGGCCGTGGTGATGTACAGCGAACCACCCTCGAACTCCTTCGTGTCCATGGTGTTGCGCGCATCCCGCGAGCGGTTGGACGCCACGCGCTCACGCAGCACCGGCGTGGCCTTGATGGTTTTACCAATCCGCGACGATACCCGCTTGGCCAACCCAAGACTGGGCAACAACGTGAGGATGTTGGACGGGGCCATATGGATCAGGCCGCCGATCCAGTTCAAGGCGATCTGCGTTTTCATCAACTGCGAAGCCACCATAGTCACCACGCGTTTGCACGGGTGGGCTGGTGACAGACAGCGCATCGGCTCACGCGCATAAGGGGTGCGCGAAGTGTGGTATTGACCAGGCTCGGCCGCACCCGTGTCGCGAGGAATGCGCATGTACTCGTCGGCCCACTGATCAATCCAGACATCTGGCTCTGGTCGCTGCCCACGGAAATACGCTTCGCGGTACACCGTCGCACCGTTCGACATTTCTAAGGACATAGGTTTAGCTCGGGGTAATGGCTTTTTCTAAATCTGCTGTAGACAGCCGCTCAGCATCTTCCAGTGTTTGTCGTAAAGCCGCCGTCAGACGCTTTTCGATTTGCCATGGATCAGACAGCGAGGCCAGTTCAGGCGATAGCTGTGGAGCCATTCCAAGCAAAAGATCGCGCAGTAAGCGACCGGCGTTATAGGCCGCATCTTCGACCGCTTTGCGCTCTACCAAGGTGCCTTGGGCTTTAAGGAAGTTGTTTTTTTCCTGAAGCGACAGGTAGTGCTCACGAAGCGCGCGTGACTTTTGAAAGTCGGGTACCTGACCAGAGGGGTCATCTACAAAGTCTGCGATGACTATTTCCAGCGGTGGCTGATCACCCCGCTTCGGGCGATTGCGCTCATGTCGAGCGGCGACGGCGGCCTTGCTCGGGTCGCTCGTCATGGCCAGAAGCTTCTCGCTGGCCTCCACGTCAATCTGCCCGGCAGCATTCAGAACCAGTCGTTCATTCTTGACCAGCTTGCCGACGTACTGCCTCGACCACCCCTTCAGCTCGCAGTACTCCTTGCGAGTTACAAAAGCCATGCGGCCTCCATCGTCGTGGCTTGTTAAGCCTGTCAACTAACCCGGCTTAGTTGACAAGCCTTCTGGCCATTGCACAGGGGCTGCTGTTCAAGAAATTGAACAGGCATGAAAACGCCTACAGCCCAATAGAACCGGGGGGACTTCACTAAAAACCTTTGTTTTGATCACGCAAATTCTGTCGCTGAAAACCCGGCATTCCTTGTCAACCTGTCAACCGCTGTCAACTAACTTTCCAGCCCTGCGGCTAACGCTTTCCCGCGGGTTTGCGACCCCGTACCCTTCGAAAAGCCCCAGGGTCCCCGGCGGTTCTCGGCGCCAAAACGGTGCAACGCTGCTCGTGCATCCCGATTGCTACTCATTGAGTACGCGCTCCCAAGCCATGGCTACGCAGGTGATCCACGCCGGTTTGCACTGCTGACGCTCCCCACAATCAAGCTCAACCACGGTGTAGTCAACGGTGTAGAAGCCGTCCCGTTGACGCCATAGCAATGAGGCCTCATCCACCGCCTGCTTACGATCCTTGGCCTCCAGCTCGACAGTTTCGAAACACTTGCTCTCAACGGTTTGACGCTGAAAGACCGCGAGAAAGCGTTGATCATCGAGCCCCCGCGGCGCGCGGCTGTCATCTGCAATACGAACAGGCAAAAAGCGATCAGGGATAAACACTGTGTGCGTGGTCTGGCTCATTGGTGCGCCTCATTTACGAAAAAGCCCGCAAGGACGCGGGTTGTGAAGAATGGACTGATCGTGATAACAGGTCTGGTTGGGAGGCGTCACTCCGACGCCCTCATAAAAAAGGACTTAGGAATGCAGCTCGATATCTACCGTGATCAGGCACTTGAGAAACTTCTGATCGTGGAGCGCGGGACAAACATCAATCAGCTCACTGGCCTAAGGCTGGGCTTTCTAAATGGCTTGGATCGTCCCAACCAAATCGACAGCGAATTTGACAAACTTCCCACTAGGATCAAGCTGGATGAAGTGCTACAAGCCGTAAAACAACACGGTTTCTTCGCCTCCACCCACGTGACTCGCGCCCGTGAGATTGATTTGTCCAATTGACGTAAAGCAGCAACGCCGTCGACGAGCGCGGCGACAGTCATCTCTGTCGCCGCCTTGAACTCACTCGCCGGTGTCTGACTTACTACCCTTCAGATTTTTGCGTAGATTCGCCACGTCCTGCATGAGCTGCCCCAGATCCTTGTCCTTGCGTGCCTCAGCCCACTTGAACCAAGCGCGGACCAGCACCCATGCCGGCAGACCACACACAAAGATCAAACCGCCGATAGCAATGAGTCCCACATCGTCGTTTGCCCAGTCGCCAATACCCAACCAGCGCACGACGAAGGCACCGCCACAAATGCTGGAGACTGTGGTGCTGATCATCGCTACGCAGAACTCACGCACCGTCTTCGGGAGTGTCATCGCCATTACGACAACTGCGGCAAGCACGGCAATGAAGCCAAAGGCGCCCAGCTTGTACAGTGCAATACCACCAGCGGCGGTGAGTGGACCGGGTTCGGACATATTGGTGACTCTCATAGGCCACTCCCGGCCGAGGCCTGGGGTGTCGGGAATAGATCCGGCTCCAGCAGCACTCCCAGCTCGGAGCGATGGGTGTGGTAGAACCGAAAACGAAAAAGCCCCGGCAAATGCCGAGGCTCAGAAAGGTGCTGGACTACCGTGACAGTCACGACAACCATGCGAAACGCTGCTTTTTCAGTCATGACAAAATAGCGCCTCAATTATCTGGAGTGCGCTATGAAAGAAGGACGAAAAATTACTGTGGGCGAGTTGCTTGACGCACTGAATAAAGAATCAAGGGACACCGAGGTCATCTTTCAGGGCGGGTTGAATTTCTACCGTTTGAAGCAGCGAGGCGACGATTTGATTCAGGTTGAGTTCAACGAACCCGTATCCGACGCAATGAACTACTACTTCAAGCATCACAAGTAGAATCACCACCACAAAAAGCCCAGCTCGATGGCTGGGCTTTTGCACTCAAGAAACCTGTCGGCTGTTGTGCCAGTAGAGATACGCCAGGCCAACCGGTGCAATGAAAATTGCAAACGACCAGCACATCGCCATCGTGAACCCTTTCACCATCAGCATAAGGATGGCGTTGACGAAAAACACGTTGTTGCCCATCACGTAGCCCACAACGCTCTCATATACGAACCGAGAGTACGGGTAGAGCAGCGTGCAGATGACCGACATCACAATCAGCCCAGGCTTACCCATCAGGCCGGTTGGGCTATTGGCCGCGACCGACAAAATCAGAATCGTAAACAACGAACCAAAAATAAGCTGCCGGATATAGTAGCTGGGGGTCAGCCCGCCAAAAGCTTTCGACAAAAACGAGTGCATAAGATCCCTCTAAACGCTGACTTTGGTGGGGGCCATCATAACAGCATCACCCTCCAGAATCAGAACCGGCGTTCAAGAACGACGCATCCATAGCGCCACGAATTGAAACCCTCGAAAATGTGGCGCGGATCAACCAGGGTTCATTATCAAGCTTCCGAACGAAGGCAACCGGCACATAGTCATGGCTTCGCGTCGAATGCTCCAGAAACGAAAAAGCCCCGGCAAATGCCGAGGCTTAAATTGGTGCAGATGGCCGGTGCTGGTGTCCGGCGCTCGGTTCGGTGTATGCCCGTGGAGGCCCTTTCCGATGCCTGGGCTCGGCAGCACATCAGCCTGCGCATTCATCTGCATAAAGCAAAAAGCCCAGCGGGTTGGCTGGGCTTTCGGTTGTTTCTCGCTCAGCGAGAGCTGGCGATCTTACTGAGCTTGATGAGGACCTGCTTCAGTTTCTCATCGTTGATTCCGAGCTTTTCCAGAGTTTGGTCTGGGTTTTCAGTCAATGGAGCGAGGGCTTTGATGTCTCCAAACGAAACAGTCGCAGCCGGCTCACCCTGCTCATCAAAGAATTCCATCATTGCTACTCCTTGCGATTGGGTTGGGCGTCTTTACGCCGATGACAATCCTATAGGAATCGCGAATAAAAAACCCGGTGCGCTGGCCGGGTTACGAATGTGGGCCACCTCAATATATTTTGGTGACAGTGATGCTTTTGGGTATCAAGATTCCCCGGTTGAAATCTGTTGCCATCACAACTTCAACGTCCGCCTGAACCGCTTCCAGAGTTACCGCTTTGGTGATGTCTAATCCATCAGCGAAGTACAGAGGGAGCCTTTTCTCTCCGGTCGCCTGCGGCAGCGCCCCTCGCCACCCGCTATCAGACTTGTCACGATCCAAGGCTCGAATTTCCAACCTGGTGTTTGTGTAAGCAACATTGGTGTCCTTTACGCGAAAATCAGGTGTTGCAGGAGCATCGGTCGCGGCTTGGTGCGAGAACTCAACACCCGTCGCCTCTTCACCAGCATGCAGCCCTCCTCGACCCTCTCCAGACGCAGGTCGGACGAAATCCAAGGCAGCCTTCACCATCTTCTTGCGATCACCTGTCAGCGCGCCATCAATGGCCGCGCGTAACTCAACAACACTTGCACCCGTTGCTTCGCTGCCAATGTTTATCAGGACATTGTTGTTGGCCTGGATGCTGGGAGTCTCTCCCTCAGCCCCCTTGCCCTTGAAGGTGTCGTAGAGGGTGATTGACTCACTGGCAAGCAGCAGCAACAGAAGGCCTCCAAGGCCGTACTTCGCATATTTTCCCATTTTCGTCTCGTTGAGCCACTTGATGCATTTGTCTCTGTCTACTGCCGAGCTGAAAAGCAACGTCAGTACCAAAACTTCAAGCAAGCTACCTGACTCGATCTTCGCAACCTTCAAGCTGTCGAGATCAATCTCATACTCTACGTCACAAAGATTGCCGACAAGTAATGGCACCTTAGAGGCTAGCTTCTGCAGCCCTAGAAGCGAGGAAACAATCTCATCGATCGGAATCGGCTCTACCGACTCAAAGTAGAAAGAGATAGGGAGATCGAGCGTTAACTGATCCGTCACCGGGAAACTCCATTGATTTTTTCAAGAGAATTTACCCCACGCTCGCAGCTGATAGCTATCTAATGGCAAATAAAAAGCCCGACACATGGCCGGGCTTTCTGGTTGTGCATCTTCAAGACGCAGAACCGCAATGTTGGGTATTAAATTCTCATTTTCTCAGCGGGTCAAGCTGCTTCCGCAATCAATTCCGCTTCGTTGAGAATCACCCATGCTGAAGCAACTGCCGCATCGCGCTCAGACTCCAGCCACTTGCGGATATCCGACCGCCATCGATACAGCGTTTTCTCAGGCGTTGGCGTGTCGGCATTGTCCCAGCTGTGCAGCACCATGAAAGACTCAGGTAGGCGCGGCGTCGCCCAAGCTGTCACGCACTTCGTTCTGAAGAGATGGTGAGCCTTCCCGGGCGCGGATCGGGCCAAGTGGGCGATCGCCGCTACCCGCTGCTGCTGCGTTGAGCCGTCCAGATCCACCATGAAATGCGCCACCAGCACCTGCCAGTGATGCGGCACCAAGACACGACGCAGCAACGATCGGGTCATGCTGTCTTGGGTGAGCTGGTCGAACCGATCCATTGGGCATGGATTGTCGGCCCGAGCTGCCTCCCACGCATCCGGCTCGTACTTGTTCTGCCAGCCAGCCCCCTTGTGCAGAGAGATCGAGTCGACGTTCATCGCTCGCATAACGCCGTGTTCGGCGCTTCGGTAAACCGTCATCAAGCAGCCCTCCGGATGCGGCGCGGCGGCGGTGCATCGTCCAACCCCAGCAGATTGCGCAGCAGACGATCTGCTGTCTTGCTCTTGGCATTACCCTCGGCAACCCAGCGCTTGCAGTAATCACCGAATCCGATGTTGACCCGCGTTGCGTGCCAACTGGCGACCATATCCAACAGGCAAGCCATCGCGGCGGGACCGCCAACTTTCTCCTGCGCCAATCCCTCGCCGGCGATCTTCAAAAACTTGCGCTCATGCTCGAGCAGACTTTTGCGCGGCGATGCCGCGGTAACGTTACTCATCGGGATGCTCCCCTGTACTGACTGGCGAACGAGCGGCCCATTTCGACCTCCTCGTTACTCGGCTCACGGTTGCCGGCGAAGTTGACGAATCGGGCATACTGGCCCTGTTGCTGGACGAGGCACGAACCGACAGGCGCGTGCCTGCACTTCGGCATGATTAACTCGGTAACGCCGTTCTGGCCTTCCTCCGAGTCGTTGTCGCGGTGAACGAGGATGATGCAGTGAGCGTCCGCTTCGATCTGGCCGGAGTCGCGCAGATCGGAGGCGATCGGCTTTTTGCCCGGGCGGTTCGTCGAGTTGCGGTTCAATTGCGCCAGCAAGATCACCGGCACATCCAACTCCTTGGCGATGTTCACGATGCCGGTCGAGATCTTGCCGAGCTCCGAGGTGCGGTTGAACGACTTACCGTCAGAACCGATCAGGCCGATGTAGTCGATCACCACGACGTCGAGGCCGTGAGCGCGTTGCACCTGGCGCGCGATGCTGCGGATGCGTGCCACCGTCAGACCGGACTTGTCGCAAACGAACAGCGGCACGTCGAGGATCTTGCTCACCGCCGAGGTCAATCGAGGCCAGTCATCGTCCTGCAGTTGCCCGTCGTCGAGTTTTCGCAGGTCGATACCACCGATGGATGCCAGCGCGCGGTTGCCCAGCTCTTCCTCTGGCATTTCCAGCGAGAACACCATGCCGACACCGGCACCGGAGCAAGTGATGTGCTGGGCGATCTGTAAGCCGAGCGTCGTCTTACCGCTACCGGGAAGGCCAGCAACTATGGTTACGGTCTTTTTGCGAAGGCCACGAATCAGCTTGTCCAGATCCACCAACCCGGTCGACAACCCAGACTGCACGGTGCCGTTGAACTTGGCGTCGATGACGTCGATGTTGCGCGCCACCACCTCGTCCATTCGTTTGTAATCTGGCTCGTCGGTTTGCAGGTCACGCAGATCTGCGATTGCCTGTTGAGCGCTGGCGACGATCTCGGCGACAGGCCTGTTCTCAGTGGCCAGCTCGCGTACGGCGTCGGCGGCATCCACCAGCCGACGCAGCACGGCGCGCTCGGTCACGACCTTGGCGTATGCCCTCCAGTTGGCAGTGCTCGGCGTGTTCTTCGCCAGCTCGCCGGCGTAGGCCATTGTGCGCGTGCCGCTAGGCAGGTACTCAGCGAAGTCATGAAGCGTTACCGGGTCGACTGGATTACCTGTCAAGTGACATCCAATCATTATTTGGAACAGCGCAGCATTCTCCGGATCGTGGAAGTCCGCCACCGATACCTGACCGGTGATGGCGTCGAACAGCTCGCCATCCAGCAGCATTGCGCCCAGCAATGCGTGTTCAGCCTCATCGCTGAAAAGTTCGCGATATTCGCTCATGCGGTAGCCCTCATCGAGGACCAACTGAAGCCGACTGCTTGACCACCATTCTGGCGCAGACGATCAAGAGCGCGGTCGCCGATGAACTGGCCAAGGGTGCTGGCCGGAAGGTTTGACACAACCACGGTGGGGCGCACCAGCTGATACCGGCGATCGATGACTTCGTGCAGCAGTCCAAGCTCGTATTCGCTGCCCTTCTGCGCGCCGATCTCGTCGATCACCAGCAGGTCCAGCCCGGCCAGTTCGTTGATCACGTCGCGCTCGGTGTATTCGGCTCCGCGCACCATCGCGCCCTTGGCGATGCGGATGACTTCAGCAGCCGAAACGATGTGCGCCACCGCGCCGAACTTCCGGATCACCTGCTGCACGATGCCGCTGGCCAGGTGAGTTTTCCCGGTACCGACATTGCCGGTCAGCAACAGTCCGCGACCGGCGCGGTAGTTCTCCTCGAACTGACCTGCGTAGGCCTGGCACACGATCAGCGCTGAGGCCATATCGGCAGTGCTGGTCCGGTAGTTGTCGAGCGTGCATTCAGCAAAGCGCGGTGTGATGCCCGATCCGATCAGCAGCTCGTTCAGCGCCGTAGCCTTGCGGCGAGCCAGTGCCTGCGTGTGGGCCTCGCTGCGGGTGTCGGCTGTGTTCATCGCCTCCCACTGGCACCGACGGCAAGCGCGCACCAGGTACGAGCCGTCGAACTGCTCGACCTCGGCACCGTCGACCGTGCCGTGTACCGGGCATTGGGCTTCGAAGAAACGAACATCCGGCACGCGGCTGAAGTTAGAAATTGGTTTGGCCATGTGGCACCTCCGGATAAGCGTTTGGTTCGTGTTGCGGCAAGTTGGTGAAGGTCGAGATTTTCCCAGTCGCCGGCGCGAGCTCGTCATGCCAGCGCTCGCCGTTGAGCCAGGTCGCGGCGTTCGGGATGTAACGCCCGCCATCCTTCGCCCAGTCCTCAGAGATGCAATGGCGGCCCAAAGCGGTGATCAAGGTCTGGCGTAGCTCATCGTTCGGCTTCAGCTTCGCCCATGCCTTAAGGGCGTCCTTGCGCGATTTCTTCTTCGGGTACAGTTTCCAAAACTGATCAAAGCCTTCCATCGAGTCAGTGCCCATAGATTTAGGTTCATTGACTGGTTCAGAAGAGTGACTGGTTCTGGTGCTTTCTGGGCCTACACCCCCTGTAGGCTGTGGGCCTACACCTGTGCTTTCTTGGCCTACAGGGGTGCTTTTTTGGCCTACAGCCCAAAGGTTCAGGAAATACAGATTCGTTGAGTTGCCTTTCGGGCCTTCCCGGTTCTCGATACGCAGCAGCCCCTGAGCCTCAAGCTGCTTGATGTGCTTGCGCACCGTACTCCGGTCGATCTCGCACTGGTCAGCGATGTGCTGGTAGGACGGCCAGCACTCTCCGATATCGCTGGCGTTGTCTGCCAACTTGATCAGCACCAGCTTGCGCAGCGGGTTTCCCACCTTGGTTTCCAAAGCCTTGACCATCAGATTCATGCTCATGGTCAGATCTCCAGCTCGGCGCAGACGCGGCGGATAAAGGCATCGTAGGTCTCGCTCATCACCAGGCCCTGATCCTCCAGCGCCTGACGGTAAGCCTTGGCGCTGCCGTACAGAACCCAGCGATCACGCTCTGGCAGGTCCTTGAACGCCGTGTAACTCGGCCACGGGCCGGCGATCACCGACACCGGACCTTTCTCCGCGTTTGTAGTTTTCGATTGGTTGATCATTGCAGCGTCTCCCCCTCCATCAGGTAAACGCCAGCCGCCTGCGCTTCTCCGGAGCTACTGCTCAGTCTCAACACCAGAACGCGAAGCGCCATGTTCGCGTTGGCTATGGAAGCCGACAGGTTCCAAGCCGTGTCCGACTCCAGAAGCAGGTCCCGTGAGTGAGTCAACTCGTCATAGGCTTCGTCGGTGAGGTTGTAGCCCATCGCCGCCAGCGTAAGGTTGTCGAACTGCTCGAAGTACTGCTGATCATGGGCAACCTGACGTTCGATTTTGATTTGAGCGCTCATGCCTCACCCCCGTCGTTTTGAATACCGAGCTCCGCGCGCAAGCGCCGCGTTTGCTCGATCTGAATTTCACGTGGCTCGACGCCGATGATTTCTCGAGCCAGCACCCTCGCGCATATCTGCGCCTCAAGAGCACTCCCGAAAGCCTCTTGCTGGTTGAAATGCCAATGCTCGCGTGAGCCTGGATCGTCTGGACTGCCGATGATCTCGACCGTGCTGTCGAGCAGCTCCCAGATGCGATAGGCAAGCTGCTCGTTGGTGAGAAGGCTCATTGTTTCGTCGTTGATGTGCACGGTCGCTTGAGGCTGCGGAAAGTTGAGTACGTTGCTCAATGGGGCACCTTCTGGACCAGGCGGAACCGGCCCTCAAAATATGGGTGGGTCGCTTGGGTGGCGGTGACCATCGTGGATTCGAAAACAAAACGGTGGAAGGCGGCTGTAACGTGGCTCTTGGACCAGACTAGGTACTGCGAACCCAGTGCTTCCTCATGGCCGTTGCGGACCATGCCAGCGGGGTTCGGCTGGTTTGGCCAGACCTTCAGCACGTAATCGACGACAGCGCCGGACAGGCCGTGGCGCGCCAGCATAGTTTCCTTGATGCGGGTCAGGGACTGACAGTTCTGCGGGCAGTAATCCCACATGGTTGTCTGGCTCAAGTCCTCGACGCGACGCTCGATCCGCTCCAGCGCCAACTGCTGCTCCCGCTGCTGACGCTCCACAGCCACCAGATGGTTCGCGTTGGCGGCGGTGATCTCGGCCTGGGTCATAGGGCGCGCGGCCCGTTCCTCCAAAGCCTGCCAGCGATCAACCAATGCCGCGGTGAACTCGGGGCTGAGCTGGGCCACGATGACGTAGCTGTCACGCTTGCTGACTCGGTACTCCTGAACTACGACGCCGTTACCAGCCTTTGGTCCATCCGCCATTGGCGGTTGGGAGATCACACCTCGAGCTACAAGCCGATCGATGGAGCGCTTGACGTCGTCATGGCGTGAGCCGACCAGATCTGCGATCTCTTGCGAGGACATGGTGACGGCAGCACCGCCTTGGAATTTGGCTATGGTCATTGAACACCCTCGACGTTGATCGCATCGTGCGCGGCGCCGGCGTGGCGGCTCTTCCAGAAAAAATTGCCGGTAGCGAAAGTAATCGACTCCAGCCGACTCTCGATCTCGGTGGCAAGTGGATTGCTCCAGCCGCCTTCGAGCGATGGCACGATATGCGCGAGCAAAATTGATCGCAGCTCACCGAAGGTCGCTCGGGCATTATTCAGCGTGGCCATTTGCTTAGCAGTGACCGTCACGTCCGTCAGCAGCTCGCCCTCAATAACGAGAACAGAAGGAAGATTGTTCATGACCGCTCCTCCAATTCCCGCGCCACGCTTTCGGATTCGCCGTTTTGTGGCGCATAACCCTCGTACGGGCCGAATTGACCAAGACGTGCAAGAAATTCGTGGCCTGGTCGCTCGGCGGAGCGAACTGAGCGAACCATGTCCGTCATGCGTTCATCCATCTTGAGGAAGCGATCAAAGTCTTGAGCCCAGCCAGCAGCCCAGACTATGCGCACAGTGTTGTTTTCAACTTCAGGCTGGAGCATCCCCTGAAGCTCAATGGCCAAGGTTTCATCTAGGAGGCCCGGGTAGCTAACCTTAAAGCCCTCGCTCGCGTAGACCGCTTGGACTTCGTAGTAGTCAAAACCCGCACAGGATTCATAGGGGCGTTTCGGCGCAAGTTGTTGCGCTCCGGGTGGGGCGATGCTATTTTTCGGGTGCATAAAAGCGTCCCTTTGTATTGACGACAAAGTGATTGTTTGGAACTCGTTGGCGCGAGTACCGATGATTAAGCTCAGCCAAGGCTGGGCTTTTTTGTGCCTGGCGTTTAGGTTTCCCCATCATCCACGACACAAAATTAATGCAACCCCCTCCCCTGAGAGGGTTGTCACTTACCCTGGACGGGCTGGCGGAATAGCTGTTCGAGCGCGCATATCACATCTCCAAAAATTGCAACTCATGCCTAAACAGTGCGAAGGCAGGGGTCCGCTTTAACGATTAAATATTCGCTAAAAGATGAATATGTCGCCTTTTCGATTTAATTAGTCGCAATTAGCAAAATCACTGGAGGGGTGAGAGGCCGCGCATTGCGCGGATAAATGTTTGCGCATGCGGAAACTTTCGGCTGGGTGCTCAGTTTCCAGTGAATGCGATGCTCGGCAGTCTGAGAAGTCATCTCGCTGATGCCTCTAGTGCACTGGATGGATTACCAGCACCGTCAGCGGACTGATGCGCTGACGCCTTTGGGCGTACATTTGCGTTCAAGGTCGACGAGTGCTCTGCCAGTTCGGGCCAGATAAGCTCCCAATCAGAAACTCTTAGCGTTTTCCTGGTAACGGCGCCGATCGTTGCTCGCTCAATACCAGATGACATTTCGGCGGAAGCAGTTTTCTGACCATAGGCAATTCGCCGGAGATATCCGCGAGTGGTTCCAGTCTCAGCGACATCGTTATCGCTGGCAGTTTTCAGCCAATCGAGCAAGGGCTGGATCTTGGTGTGCATAGGCGCTCCTTCGGTTATGCACAAAAGATAACCTGAAGGTTACAGACATTCAATACCCACAGGGAATTTACCTATGGGTCACAATCACGGATCATCATCCCTATGGATATTTATGAAATTCGCCGCCAAAACCTAAGGGACCTTGTTAGCTCACGCTTCAACGGCCGTATAGCCGCGCTTGCCGAGGCAGTCGGAAAAGCGGCCAGCTACATTTCTCGGTGCCTAAGCGCCAAGCCAGAACATCGAAAACGGATTGGCGAGCAGATGGCGAGGGATATCGAGAAAACCCTGAACCTTGGGCATCTCTGGCTTGATCGCCCCTTGCATGGTCAAAGCCCATCAACGGAGCACCACGATCGCCAAAACTACGCAAATGACGAGCACAGCCATCCCGAACTTCGAGATATCTCCGCTTGGGATAATTCTTCTCCCGTGCTGGATGATGAAGTCAACGTGCCCTTTCTCCGCGAGGTTGAATTGGCTGCTGGATCAGGAAGATTTGTCATAGAAGAGAGCGAGCGCTCTGGTCTACGCTTTGGCAAGCGCAGCCTTCGTCATAATGGTGTGCAGTTCGACCAGGCCAAATGCGTGACCATACGAGGCAACAGTATGTGGCCGGTACTGCGCGACGGAGCCACAGTCGGTGTCAATACCGGACTGCATAGTGTCAGAGACATCGTTGATGGCGACCTATACGCGATCAATCACAACGGCCAGTTGCGAGTAAAACAACTCTATCGTCTGCCCACTGGCATCCGCTTGCGCAGCTTCAATCGCGACGAGCATCCTGATGAGGACTACACATTCCAGGATATGCAGGACCAGCAAATCGTTATCATTGGTCACGTCTTCTGGTGGGGTATGTACGCCAGGTAACGATCAAATCTTGATAAAAAGACCGCGGACCTAGCGGTTTTTTTTCGTCAACTGCAAATTAATAACCTGTAGGTATTGACCAAATCATAACCCATAGGTAACTTTACTCCATCGTATTTTGCATGGAGCTCCCAACATGAACACCCCAACCCTCACCGCACACGGCTTCATCGGCTTTCTTGGCCGAGGCGCCGCACCTCGCGAGCTGGAATGCCTGATGGCGGTTGCTGGTGGCGCTACAGGAAAAGAAGCAGCACGCGCTCTTGGCGTTACCGAAGACACAATCAAGAAACGCCTTTTGGCTCTGACCACAAAGCTGGGGGTAACTCGCCGAGCCGCCTTAGTCGCCAAGGCCTTCGCCATTGGCTTGATCCAGCCCGCCAGTGCGCCTACTCCAAACCCAAAGCAGCAACGAGATCACGATCAGTATCAAGGCGTGTTTATCGCGTGATCAGCGGCGTGTGCCTGTGCGCGGGCGCAGTCCGGTGATCAGCGAAGCCTGACCCACTCCAAGACGATTTTTTTGCGAAAGCCAACAACGCGGCCGGGATTCGCTCGGCCTGAAAAAGGAGCAATGCAATGCTGATCCTCACCCGGAAAGCTGGTGAAACCATCCGCATCAATGACGACATCAGCATCACAGTGCTTGGCGTCAGCGGTCAGCAAGTGCGCTTGGGTGTCACGGCACCGGCGAACGTTGAAGTGCATCGCGAGGAGATCTACCAGCGTATTCAGGCCGGTGTGCCGAAGGGTGGCCAACGATGACTCGCACTTTTTTAATCTCTCTACTGCTGACGGCGGGCCAGGCAAGCGCCAGCGAACAGCTCATCAGTGTGCAGCACGACAGCCAGCGCGGTGTTACTTGCTGGATCTTGAACAACAACGGCATCAGTTGCCTGCCGGATAGCTCGCTCCCACAGCAGGCCACCTCATCACGCGACGCGGGCCGGGCCTCGCAGGCTAGTTTGCCTCAAGAAAACGCGTTGTTCGTGGGCCCCCCGCTCCCACAGGTTGAGAGGTTCCAGCTATGACGATCGTGACTCAAGGAACGCATCTGCACCTGCAAAGCGACCTAGAAAAACTCGGCGAGCGACTGATCCGCTTCGGCCAAGCACTCAAAAGCCCTGACACCACTGTCGGGCAGTTGACCGCGCTGGCCAGCTCTTGCGGCATCAAGTTGAAATTGCGAGCGGTTGCTGAGTCGGAGGCTCGCAGTGATGGCTAAAACAATCCTGCGCGTGCGCCAGGGCGCGATCGCCTACTACTTGAACGAGTCATCGGTAGGAGCCAAGAACAGCGGGCGTAGGTTCATCCTGAGCCGCACCACCGACCACGGGAAAACGAAAGACGGTTGGATCAAGGTCAACTCGACAGAGCATCAGCTACTGATCGATGCAACGGGCGATGCCGAGCGGTTCGCCGCCTGCGCCAACTTGTATGCAAGCAAACCGCGTCGCCCGCACATCGACCGTCACCATATTCGTGGGATGGCCGGAAAGTGGGAAGGCGTGGCATTTCCAGCTCGCGTGACGCATGGCCGTGACGCGACACAAAACGCGAACGATTAAAAAGTGTCGCGACACGAGACACGGTGAAGTCATGCGCTATGTGACTGTCAGGAAATTTGCCAGCGAGTCTGGCTACACAGAAGACGCGATCCGCTCAAAGATCCGTGACGGGATCTGGCGGCTCGGTGAGATATGGATCAAAGCGCCGGATGGCCGGACGCTTCTCGACATAGAAGGATATGAGTCATGGGTAGAGGCGGGCGGGGAGTTCGGGCGGTCTCCGATACGAGTATCGAAATCACGTTCATGTATCGGGGCGTCCGGTGCCGCGAGCGGATCACGCTCAAGCCCACCGCCACTAATCTGAAGAAAGCCGAGCAGCACAAGGCTGCGATCGAGCACGCGATATCTATCGGCAGCTTCGACTACTCGGTGACGTTCCCTGGCTCGGCCCGGGCAGCGAAGTTCGCGCCCGAGGCCTCCCGCGAAACCATGAATGGCTATTTGACCAGGTGGCTCGAGGCGAAGAAGAAGCACGTCGCGAGCAGCACGTTCGATGGTTATCGAAAGCTGGTCACCCTGCGCCTGATCCCCGCTCTGGGCGACATCATGCTCGTTGACTTGAAGCGGAAGGCGGTGAGGGACTGGCTCGACACCCTGGAGGTGAGCAACAAGACGTTGAGCAATATCCAGAGCTGTCTGCGGTCTGCACTCAATGACGCTACTGAGGAGGAGTTGATCGAGCTGAACCCGTTGGCCGGCTGGACCTATTCACGCAAGTCCGCACCGCCGAAAGAGGATGATGTGGACCCATTCAGCCCCGAAGAGCAGCAGGCGGTGCTGGGCGCCCTCACCGGCCAGGCCCGCAACATGATGCAGTTCGCGTTATGGACAGGCCTGCGCACCAGCGAACTGGTCGCGCTCGATTGGGGCGACATTGATTGGCTTCGCGGGGAGATGATGGTCAGTCGCGCAATGACCCAGGCGAGCAAAGGAAGGGCCGAGGTCACGAAGACTGCCGCCGGGCGCCGAAGTGTGAAGCTGCTCAGGCCGGCGCTCGAAGCATTGAAGGCACAGAAGGCACACACGTTCCTAGCAGATGCCGAGGTCTTCCAGAACCCTCGTACGCTCGAGCGCTGGGCGGGCGATGGCCCGATCCGCAAGACGATGTGGGTGCCGGCGATGAAGAAGGCCGGCGTCCGCTATCGCAGGCCATATCAGACTCGTCACACATATGCCTCGATGATGCTTTCTGCTGGTGAGCATCCGATGTGGGTGGCAAAGCAAATGGGGCATTCAGATTGGACTATGATTGCACGAGTTTATGGCAGGTGGATGCCAAATGCAGATAATTCAGCAGGAGAAAATGCGGTACGGGTTTTCTCGGAACAAACTCGCTTAAACGGAGCAAGTCACGATGGGCTCGATTGTAAGCCTCACGATTGGCGGAATAGAAATCGATTGGGGGAAAAATAACGGATACATCAACCACTCAAAACTATTTACTCCCTCAGATAGAACCCTACTATCCATTACGAAAGATGATGATTGCGAGTACGAGAACTATGGCTACCGGCGAACACTTCGCGATGCAAAGCCCAGATTAGAACTGTACGGGTACAACGAATACACGATCAGGGAAATTTTTAACGAACACAAATTAAACTACCCGGAATATCTTCCGCCTTTAGATATTGACTTTGACACTTTTGCAAGCGTTGTGAAAAAGATTGTTATCGTGCCTCAGGAACATCCGGAAGAAGATGGAAACTACGATCTCGGCGAATATGCCCAGATGATGCTTGGGCTACCAGAATTTGCTGATTTAAGAGAAGCCGTGGGCACCAGTGATAGAGACACGCTTTCTTTTTTTGAAAACCTTAATCCCTATATTCAGTTGTGGTTGCTCTCAACAAATCCTGAGAATCTTGATTTGCAGCTTGAATGGCACACTGGTGGGATAATTGGCGGAGGCTGGACAAGCGACGAGGAACTTTTTCGTGATTGGGAGCATGAGCACTCCTATTTAATTATCACTGAAGGCTCCAGCGATACATTCGTCATCAAAGAGGCTATTAGCTATTTGCGCCCTGACATCAAGGACTTCTTCAAATACATAGACATGACTGAAAACTATCCCTTCACAGGCACCGGCAACCTTTTTAATTTCTATCAAGGCCTGGCGAGAATAGGGGTTGAAAACAAATGCCTTGTGATATTTGACAATGACACCGAGGGATTAGAAAAGCATCAAAAGTGTTCGAATATAAAAACTTTAAGCAATCTCAAAACCACTACGCTACCGCCACTCCCAGATTTTGAAAGCGTCGATACAATTGGACCGAACGGTTTGTTTCGAGCAAATATTAACGGAAGCGCAGTCTCAATCGAATTATTTCTTGATCTTCAATACAAGAACTCGAAGCCGCCAATTGTAAGATGGAGTAATTTTAACAACAACATGCAATGTTACCAAGGCGCGCTAGCAGATAAGGAATTCTACGTTTCGCAATTCCGAAAGGCTCTTAAAAAACCTTCAGGTTATGACTTCAGAAAGCTACATGCCTTGATTGACCACATAGTATCGTGCTGCGGATCAATGACAGCCCGATGATCAATGGCAGCAATATGGCAGCATTGGATCTGAAAGCCTTTCAGAATAAGGCTTAGACGGGGGTTCAAATCCCCCCGGCTCCACCAACTCTCAACGACAAGGCCCGCCAAGTGCGGGCCTTGTCGCATCTGGGGATTTTATCCGGAGAGCTCATGCGCCAGGCACTGCTGATCATCGACGTCCAACCCTGCTTCTCCCCGCCGCAATGGCTGGTCGACGGCATTCAATCGCTCATCGGCAAACTGCCGAGCGTCGCCACGGTCGAGCGCCATGATGAAACTCGCACACCGTTCCAGCGCCAGCTCGGCTGGCACCCGGCGGCGGACGATGACAGCCTGATCACCGCAGACCGCATCTTTATCAAATACGGCTACGCGCCCTCCCCGGACACGATCGAATACCTGAAAAGCCTGAATCTGGATCGCGTGCAGGTCTGCGGTCTGCAAACCGAAACCTGCTGCCTCGCCGCTGGATTTTCGCTGTTCGATGCCGGTTTACAGCCGACGTTGCTCACGGATCTGACGGTGGGTTCGTCGCTGGATCGCTCGGGCAGGCTAGGTGTGCGGTTATGGGAACATCACTTCAAGCACACGCTGACGTCGGACGAACTTCGCTCCTGCCTGCAGACGTCCTAGGAAATTTCCCGCAACCCGCGTCGACTTCCATGAACTGGTTCAAGATGCTTCCAAACGCTAGTCTTCGCGCTCCGCTGCAACCCGGCAGATGGTTTACCAAAGGGATTCGCCGGGAGCCCGAAACCATGGAGCCTCGTCATGAAAAAAGACACCCCAAGCCTGCCTGATCAAATACCGCCTCACGAAACCGAATCGAAAGAACCGGCTGTGCTTGCCCAGCCTCAGGAATACGTGAGAAAGCCACGTCGAACCCTGCCTTTCAACGAGATTTTTTCCGTGCGCACCGACGTGGACACGGCCACTCTGCTGACCCATGCCTGCGAAACCCTGGCGGCGCTGAACATGGTGACGGCCAACATCGCCGATGATTTCACGGGCTCTCAACGCAGCCGGTTGCTGGCGATCCGGCAGCTGTCGATCATGACCGAAATGCTGGTCAATCGTGCCGTGGAGAACCTTGATCCGGTGAATCTGGTGCCCCGTACGACGGCGCCTGTCGTGCACTGAAAACGACCGCTCGTCGATGACGCAAGTCGTTCATCGACATGAACTTTTCTTCACCCCGGCGGCGGTGATGGCCGTGTACATTGGCCTCGCTCATTCAAGAAACTACGGTTCGCCCGCGCTCCTGCGGGCTTTTTTTCGCCTGCGTTTCGCCGGGCAGGCGATAGACGCAGGTGTCTTGCTCGCCGTGCCGCTCCGATTGCCGGGCCCCTGGGTGGATCCTGATCAACACAAACCCCACGGCCTCGGCCAGACGCCGGCTTCGCGCATTGGCGGAGGACGCGGTCAGGTAAAAGGTGAATTCAGAAAGGTTGTTGAGCAGATGTGTAAGGGCGGCGCGCATGTATCCCTTGCCCGATTGCTCGGTGTTGGCCCAATAGCCTACGACGTAGCGGTTGCGCGAGCGGGGTTTGAGTCCGATGCAACCGATCAGCGCTTGCCCGTCCTCGGTCACGATCAGCCATCGTCGCTCGCCGGTTTCGCTGTTGAACTCTTTTCGGGCCTTCAGCAGAAACTCGAGCGCCTGCTCTGCGTTGGTGTACTCACACGGCCAGGGCAGAAACTCAGAATGATCGAGGTAGCTGGCGTTCAGCGCCTGCTGAAACAATGAGTAAAACGCCGGATCCGCCGGTATCAGTCGCAGCGACTGCTCCCCCGCCTTGAATGCCCATTCCATCATGTCCTCCTTGAACGACTAATCACATAACCGGATGTGAAGTGAATCAGCGAAATTTATAGGGTTCTGCGGTCGGCTATCCAGTTGTGTTTTCCGTTCGGCCGGACAATTCTGTCTATCACTTCATGCCTCCGGAGCACCCGATGCCGCTGCTGACCCTGCCCTGTCAACGCCTGACGCTCGCGGTACTCGACCCGGATCAGGCGCCGCTGGAAAGCGCTTTTTACCAGCGCAATCAACGTCACCTCGCCCCGTGGTCACCGATTCGCACCACCGACTATTTCTCCACCGAACAGATCCGCCGACGCCTGGAGATACAGGCCAGCGCCTTCGAAGCCGGGCTGGCGGTGCACATGGCGTTGCTGACTCCGGATGGCGAGCAAATGATCGGCGCCTGCAATTTCAGCGGAATCATCCGTGGTGCGTTCCAGGCGTGTTATCTGGGTTATCACATCGACGAGGCGCATCAGGGCAAGGGGTTGATGCAGGAAGCGCTGGAGGCGGCCATCGCCTACATGTTCGACACCCAGAACCTGCACCGGATCATGGCCAACTATATTCCCGGCAATGAACGCAGCGCCCGGTTGCTGGAGCGCCTCGGTTTTGAACGTGAAGGTTATGCCAAGGCCTATCTGAATATCGCCGGGCGCTGGCAGGATCATGTGCTGACGGCGCGGGTCAATCCGCGTTTCGAAACGCCGGAGCAACGCTGGTCACGACCGCTGTCCTGACGTTCACAAATTATTAAGGATTGGCCGCGTAAGCTCGGGTTTCCGCTCATTTCCGGTTGCCTGAACCCATGTCGCGTGCCGCCTCTTCCCTGCTTCTGCTTGCCGCCCTGCTGTTCTTTTTCGCCCTTGGCAACCATCAACTGCAAGGCTCCACCGAGGCCCGGGTCGCGGGCATTGCGATGGAAATGCACCTGGACAACGACTGGGTGACACCGCGTCTGTTCGGCGAGCCCTTTCTGGAAAAACCGCCCCTGAGCCTGTGGCTGGACGCCGGCGCCCTGCGTGTTTTCGGCGTCTCGCCCTGGGCAGTGCGACTGGCGTCGGCGGTGGCCGGGTTGCTTAGTGTGATGCTGCTGTATGCAATGTTGCGCCGCTTCGAACGCCCGAAGGCCATCGCCTGGACGGCGGGGATTCTGCTGGCGACCATGGCCAGCTATTGGAGCAACGTGCGTGGGGTCGGCGAGGATGCGTTGCTCGCCCTCGGTGTGACCACGGCGCTGTTGGCGTTCTTCCAGGCGCAGCGAGCACCGACTCCGGCCAATTCGTTGTTGTTTGTAGCCGGGATTGCCATCGCCACGCTGAGCAAAGGCGTGCTCGGGCTGGCGATGCCGGGGGTGGTGATTTTCGCTTATCTGCTGGCCGACAATCTGATGGACAAGCGCTTCAAACTGACGGACTGGCTGCGTCCGGGTTTGCTGACCCTGGTCGGCCTGATCCCGCTGATGATCTGGCTCGCCGTGCTCTATCAGCGCGGCGGCGTCCAGGCGGTCAGCGAAGTCTTGCTGACCAACAGCGTCGGGCGTTTCAGCGGATCGTTCGTCGAAGCCGGCCACTACGAGCCGTTTTACTACTACCTCGCCAAACTGCCGCAGGCGTTCCTGCCCTGGAACATTCTGGTGTACCTGGGCCTGTGGCATTTTCGCAAGGAACTGAAGGCCAACCGTTACCTGCTGTTTTTCAGCCTGTGGATCATCGCGCAATTCATCCTGCTGACCCTGGCTTCGAGCAAACGCACGGTGTACCTGATGTCGATGACACCCGCAGCGGCAGTGATTGCAGCGGAATATGCGGGCGTGCTGTTCGACAAGCTGAAGGATCACAAGAATGGTTTTGTCGGACGAATCGCCCGTCATCGTCAGACACTGGCGGCGGGGATACTGACGATTGTCATCACCAGCTATCTAGGTGCCGCGCAATGGGCACTGCCAAACGCCGATAAACATCTGTCGTTCCTGCCGCTGACCGATCACATCCAGTCGCTGCAAGCGAGCGGCAATCAAGTCGCGCTGTTTCAAGCCAACGAACGTGTCGGCGGCGCCAGCGTGTTCTATACCCAGAGCGTCCTCAAGGGCCTGGACACCGATGCACAGCTACGGGACTTTCTCAGTGCATCGCCATCGAACATCGCCGTGATCTCGGGAGACAGCGAACCCGCCGCCCCGCTGAAAGTCCACAAAACCATGATGGTCGGGCGCCAGGCGTATTACTTCGTGGGCTATTGATGCCACGACAGCACAAACGAAAAACCCGCCGGTGATGGCGGGTTTTTCATTTCAGCGGCGAGGACTCAAAGAGAAACCTCAGGCTGCGCGCCGAACACCTTCCGCTCACGCATGCTCAACACCGGCAATTCCAGACGAGACCGCCCGTAGAACGCCAGCGCCGTCAGCAAACACGCCAGCCAGACGAAGATACCGGCCCAGAACGTGTGGGACATGTAGTGCCAGCCCTGTAGGACTCGCGTAGTGCCGTAGACAAAACCGAGCAGCAGCGAGCCCCACAGCAACGCGCTGGAGAAACGCCACTGATAACGACGCGCCACGAAATACAGCGCCAGCATGGTGAAGCCACCGGAAGCATGACCGCCCGGCCAGCAACGCCCTTCACCCGCTTCGTGGAACAGCTGGAAATTGTTGTACCACTCGATGTGCGGCATCTTTCCACCGTACAGCGTGGTCTCGATCGGGCAGTAAACGCTGGTGTGCGCCTTGAGGAAATGGATCACCCCGGTGCAGACCGCGAAAGCCACCACCACAAACAGAAAATCCCTACGATGATCGGCGGCAAAACGCAGCACCGGCGCGACTTTACAGCGCTCGAGAAAACCGCCCAGACGCGGATGCTTTTGCGGTTTCACCAGCGGCCAGACAAACGACAGCATGGCGCCGATCAAGGCGATTTCGGCGGTCCAGTTCGGAATGATCCGCGCCCACTTGTGGGTCAGTTTTTCGAAGAAGTGGATCTTGTCGAGCGGGAACGTCTGGCTCAGTGGATCGAACAGAAGGTTGCTAAAAGCGATGTCGATACGGGTCATGTCGAACATCAGGAACACCAGCGCGGCACACAGCAGCGGGATGCCGAAGTTGTAAGCATAAAAGCGGGATTTCATTGGGTGGTCACCGTGCGCCAGTCGGAGGCTTCAATGAAGCCGAGCATCTGTGGGGCCGCCGGGCTGGCGGCGGAAACAAACAGCGATGCGCCGTACCCGAGGGTCGAGGCCGGCACCTTGAGGTCTTTTTCCAGCTGCGCCATGCATTCGCTGTGGGTCACCAGAATCAGGTTGCGTCCCGGTACTTTGTGCGCGAGCGCGTCCTGCAGCATCCGGCCCTTGCAACTGATCAGCCAGTCTTCGCCGGTCGCGGCCTTGTTGAACATGTAGCCGGCGGTCTGCACGGTGCGCATCATCGGGCTGTTGTAGACGTCGGCCTTGTCCAGGCCCAACTGCTCGAACTGCGCGCCGACGCTCACCGCGACACTGCGCGAACGGTCGGTGATGCCATCATTGCCACTCAGGCACGGGGCTTTCGAGTGGTCGCAGCGCTCGACATGGCGTACCAGCACGATCATCTCGCCCTTGTCCCAGCCGTCCTTCAGCGCCTGCGCCCCGGCCACATTGCCGTGGGCAAGGTCAGGCACCGCCGCCGGGGCGAGCAGCCAGAGGGTCAGCGGAATCACCAGCGCCGACGCCGCCAATACCACCCAGGTGTTTCGAAAACGGGCCAGACCGCTCAGATCAATCGAGCGCTTGACGCCGAACAGACTCAGTCGCAATTCCACAAAAAGCCGCCATCACTTGTCATTCGATGCGGCGAGGTTAAAGAGCACGGCGTGGGCAGGCAGTGAAACCCATGTGAAAAAAGTCTTGGGGGCGCTTGTTACAAATTCCGTAGGACAAAATCCTTTCAGCTATCGGATTTGCGGCCGATACAGTCCTGCTAACACCCTTGCTGGCTCAAAAAAACAACAATCTTCCAGCCTGACCGACGATCAAGACGCACAACGTTTTCTGGAGGATTTGTGATGAATAGCTGGTTCGGCAACATCAGCGTTAACCTGAAACTGGGGCTCGGATTCGGCCTCGTCCTGGCCCTGACCTGCATCCTGGCGCTCACCGGCTGGACCAGCCTGGGCGGCCTGATTGACCGCAGCAACTGGATGAGCGACATCACCCAGCTCAACGCTGGCCTGACCAAACTGCGCGTGGTGCGCCTGCAATACATGCTGACGAATGGCGATGAAACCGCCGCGCAGAACGTGCAGACTACCCTCGACGGTTTCGCCGCCCAACAGCAGAAGCTGATCAGCAGCTTCAAGAGTCCGGAAAACGTCAAGCTGCTCAAGGAGCAGGCGGCGACCATCGCCGAGTACCAGACGTCCCTGAACAAGATGCGTAACGCCTACCGCACCGGCAACACGGCGCGCGACACCATGGCCGCCAATGCCGAGACCGCGTACAACCTGATCGAATCGATCAGCGCCCGCGTCCAGCAGATGGACATGAGCGAACAGCGTTTCGAGCAGTTCCAGGCCATCACCGCCGCCAAGGAAGCCTTCATCCTGGCGCGTTACGAAGTGCGCGGCTACACCGCCACCACCAACGCCGAGACCGAGCAGAAAGCCGTCGGCCAACTGGACGTGGCCATCACCAGCCTCAAGCAGCTGAACGTGCATTTCGCCAGCTCGCAGCAGGACGCCCTGCGTCAGCTGGAGACCGCGCTGACCAACTACCGCAGCGCCTTGCAGGCCTTCAAGAATGCCAACACCGATGCCGTGCAGGCGCGCAAGGAAATGACCGATCAGGGCGCGACCATCGTGACCCTGAGCGAGCAGCTGTATCAGATCCAGCTTGACCGTCGTGACGTGGAAAGCGCCCAGGCCCGCACCCTGCAACTGATCAGCACCCTGCTGGCCTTGCTGGTGGGTGTCATCGCAGCGTTCATCATCACCCGTCAGATCACCCGTCCGCTGCAGGAAACCATGGCCGTGGTCGACCGCATCGCCAGCGGCGACCTGAGCCACAACGTGATCGTCACCCGCCGCGACGAACTCGGCGTGCTGCAACAAGGCATCGCGCGCATGGGCGTGACCCTGCGCGACCTGATCAGCGGCATCCGCGACGGCGTGACCCAGATCGCCAGCGCCGCCGAAGAACTGTCGGCCGTGACCGAACAGACCAGCGCCGGCGTGAACAGCCAGAAGGTCGAGACCGATCAGGTCGCCACCGCGATGCACGAGATGACCGCCACCGTGCAGGAAGTCGCGCGCAACGCCGAAGAAGCCTCGCAAGCCGCAGCCGCCGCTGACGGCGAAGCCCGCGAAGGTGACAAGGTGGTCAACGAAGCCATCGCCCAGATCGAGCGTCTGGCCAGCGAAGTGGTGCGTTCCACCGAAGCCATGAGCGTGCTGCAACAGGAAAGCGACAAGATCGGCAGCGTCATGGATGTAATCAAGGCCGTGGCCGAACAGACCAACCTGCTGGCCCTCAACGCCGCCATTGAAGCTGCCCGCGCCGGTGAAGCCGGTCGTGGTTTTGCCGTGGTCGCCGACGAAGTCCGTGGCCTGGCCCAGCGCACACAGAAATCCACCGAGGAAATCGAAGGCCTGGTGGCCGGTCTGCAGAACGGCACTCAGCAAGTCTCGGCCGTGATGAACAACAGCCGCGCCCTGACCGACAGCAGCGTCGCCCTGACCCGCAAGGCCGGCTCGTCCCTGGAAAACATCACCCGCACGGTGTCGAATATCCAGTCGATGAACCAGCAGATCGCCGCAGCCGCCGAACAGCAAAGCGCCGTGGCCGAAGAAATCAGCCGCAGCATCATCAACGTCCGCGACGTTTCGGAACAGACGGCGGCGGCGAGTGATGAGACGGCCAAGTCGAGTGTTGAACTGGCGCGGTTGGGTGGGCAGTTGCAGCAGATGGTGAGCCATTTCCGCGTTTGATGTTTAGCGTCGAATAGCGATCTACAACGAAAAAGCCCGCGCCCGAAATGATTCATCATCACTTCGGGCGCGGGCTTTTTTGCGAGAGCGCTACAAACGGCTAAGGCATCGCTACGGTCACCCAGGGATTAATCACCTCAACCCCGCTGAACTCAAAATCCTTCACATTGCGAGTAGCAATCGGCACTCCGTGAGTTCGACAGATGGCTGCAATCTGAGCATCTCCCATCGACGCGGTTCGCCCCTTTGATTCACAGTCTGCAACCAGTGTCGCGTACTCAACTGCGGCATGAGCATCAAATGGCAAAATGCGTCCGGCGAAGTCCTCTTCGAACATCGCCATGGCAAGGGCTTCAAGATTTTTTTTGCGCTTGCCCGAGGGAAGCCGTGCGATTCCGTGGAGTATTTCCGCCACTGTTATCGCGCTGACTGCCAAATCCATCGCAGGTTGTGCATCAACCCAGGCAAGCACCCGGGTCTCAGGTTCGACGCGCATAAACTCTGAAAGAACGTTGGTATCGAGCACTATCATTCAGAAAAATCCACCCCGGTAGCTTTCTCTGAACGCTCAGGCAGATCAAGGTCCACTCCGCCTACAGCACTGAACCTATTGCGTATCCGGCTTCCAAGACCTCCGGCGCGATCAACTGCTGCCAAGGCTCGGCCGAGTATCAAACGAGCCTCTTCCTCCATGGAATGTCCGTTGTGAGCAGCGGTGATTCGCAACTGCTCCTTGAGCTTTTCATCAAGGTTTCGAATGGTGATGCTGGCCATGATGCCTCCCGCAATCAATGAAATCATTGATTGCAGGTTAACACACTGGATCTTTCTCAAACTTGAAAACTGCCGAACGGCCGATTTACCTGTTCACCGCGTCCCCCGCTGCCGCAACGCCGACGGCATGAAATACGAATCCTCCGGCACCGGTTGCGAGAAGTCGACGGTGGAGGCCTCTTCGTTATCCAGGTTTTGCACGTAATAACGACGCGCCTGCAAGTCGTGGAAGACGTCGAGCGCGCTCCAGGTGGTGGGCAGGTCGTAGAAGTTTTTCAGGTAGGCCATCGACACGCGCCACAGCTCCCCTCGCCCGTCGTATTGGTCCACAAGTGCGGCGCCCCAGCTGTCTTCGTCGAGGAACAGCACGCGTTTGGAATAGATATGCCGTGAGCCTGGCTTGAGTGTGCCTTCGACCACCCAGACCCGGTGCAGCTCGTAGCGGGTGTATTGCGGGTTGAGGTGACCGGGGGTGAGCAGTTGCGCATATTTCACGTCGGGGCTGCCGACTTTGTAGTTGTTGTAGGGGATGTAGATTTCCTGCTTGCCCTTGAGCTTCCAGTCGAAGCGGTCCGGTGAGCCGTTGAACAGGTCGGTGTCGTCTGCGGTGCGCAGGCCATCGGATGAGGCGATCGGCGTGTCGTACGCAAGGTTCGGTGCGCGGCGCACGCGGCGTTGGCCGGCGTCATAGATCCAGGCCTGGCGGGCGTCCTTGAGCTGGTCCAGTGTCTCGTGCACCAGCGCGGCACCACCGGCGAGGCGCGCCGGGCTTTTCACGAAGGCGAGGTAGTAGAACAGGATGTTTTTCAGGTCGGCGAACTGGCCGCCCGGGCGGTAGTAGTTGAAGAAGCCTTCCTGCTGCGAGGTCACCAGCGCGAAGCTGCCGTTGCGTTGCACGGGTGCTTCGGAGGCGCGACGGACGACGTAGATGCCGCGATAGCGAGTGATGTGATTCCACAGCACTTCGACCCCATCCTTTGGCACGGGGAACGGCACGCCGCCATAGGCATCGGCGAATCCGCTGCCGCCTTCCAGCAGTTTGGCCGAGGTCGCATTTTTCAGGGTGTTGTCATACAGCCATTGCGGGGCCGAGCCGGATCGGCGCGAGGGGTAGACCGGCATCTGGAAAGTGTCGGGGTAGCTGTTGAACAGAGCGATCTGGCCGGGGCTGAGATGCGACTTGTACTGGTCGAGATTGGCCTTGGTGATGGTGAACAGCGGTTTGTCCGCCGCGTACGGATCCGGGTGATGCTGGCCGGGTTTGTAGCCGGCCGGCGCCTGGGTGATGCCGCCGGTCCAGGCCGGGATGGTGCCGGCAGCGTTGCCGGCGCGCTCGGCGCCCAGGGGGGTGAGCGAGGTTTTCAGTTGTTCGGCTTGCTGGGGCGAGATGGCGGCCAGCGTGCTGGCGGCGGTGAGGCTCAAGAGCAACGCCAGTGTGGTCTTGGTCAGTCGTGATGCAGGAAACATGTTCGTTCTCCGAATTCAAAAACCTGTGGGAGCTGGCTTGCCAGCGATTGCGGTGGATCAGCCTGCATTGATGTTGGAAGTGCTGCCGTCATCGCGGGCAAGCCCGCTCCCACAGGGGGATGAGTGCCCTGAAGACCACACTCGAAAATCAAAGGAAATACTTGAGGTTGAAACCGACGTTGTCGCGGTCGCGAATGCCGTTGTTCTGCCCACCGCCGTAGAACTCGGTGTACTGCAACTCGGCTTCGAGCCTGTTCTGATAGTTGGCCTTGATCCCCAGCGTGTAGGCCTTGCGGCCCTCGATGGTGTTGCCGGCCTGGTAGCTGTTGCCCTTGAAGTCGTCCTTGTAGACGACGTAAGGCGAGACGTTGACCCCGGCGTACACGTCGTTCCAGGTGCCGTTGAACATCACCGTGTAGCTGTAGGAATCGCGGTTGACCTGATCGTCGCGATCACCGCCGGACACATACGAGGTGTTGCCGGTGCCGGCGTAGTAACGGTTGCTGCCGTCATAGGCGGTGTATTGCAGGCTGCTGCCGCGCAGGTGCTCGGAGGCCAGTTCGAAGATGCCGAACATCGAGTCGAACGACAGCGTCGGGCCGAAGTTGTAGATGCTGCCCAACGAAGTGTTGAACGCCTCCACCCGCTCGGCGTTGTTGATCTGGCTGTCGAGGGTGACCATTTGCCCGCCGACGTTGATGGTCTTGCCGGACACCGCTGCGGCAGCGCCATTGGCCAGGTCGCCGATCAAATCGTTGGTGGCCGCGACGCCGATCGGCAGGTTCGGACGATAGGCCACTTCACCGAACACGGATGCCTCGCCCAGCGTTGTGTTGAAGCTGAAACCGTACATGCGGATGTCTTCGGCATAGCGTCGATGGGCCTGGATGTTGCCCATCACATCGGCAGTCGCCAGCCCGTTGGCGAGGGCCCCGGCCTGACTGCCGGCGACGCTGGAGAGCATGTTGGTCAGGGCATTCATGTCGATGCCGTTGTAGCCGCCAAGGTCGGCAGCGATGGTCGGTTCCTTGGCGTGGTAATTGACCATGTACAGGCCGAACTCGGTGCTGTTGAGTTCTTCGGCGATGTAGCGGAAGGCGAAGCCGAACTGACCGTCGTTGCGCGCGTTGTAGTCTTTGCCGATCGACGCGACCTTGAGGGTGTTGCCATAGGCCGGGGTCACACCGTTGGCGTACAGGCCGGTGGACTTCAGGGCCGGGCCGAGTAATGGATTGTTGCCCAATGCGCTGTACAGACCGATGACATTGCCGAAACCCGGCACCGGCGTATCAAGCGCGGTGCCGCTGAAGTTGTTGTAGGCGGTGTTGCCGCCGTCGGCGAACAGGTCGGTCTGCGAGTAGAACGTGCCGACCGGATCGATGCGGGTTTCCTTCCAGTTGGTCTGGTAGAAACTCTCCATCGTCAGGTTGTCGCTCAGGCCGATGTTGAAGCTGAGCGCCTCCACCGGCACCAGCACTTCCTTGACCTCGGCACCGGGCAAGCGGTACTTGGCCGCGTCCACCGGATTGGTGGTGTTGATCCCGCCGCGATAGAAAACCCCCTCGCCCCAGTTGAACACCTGGCGCCCTACCCGCGCGGTGACCGGCATGGTCGCGACGTCCCAGGTGCCATGGACATAGGCGTCGAGCATCTCGATCCGGCTGCCGGCGATGTCGCGGGTCTGGCTGGTGAAACGGTCGTCCTGGGGATAACTCTGGCTCGGTTGCGACGGGCTGTTGTTGTGGTAGTAGTCGTTGCGTTTGTCCATCAACTGGGTGTCGTAGAACGCCGTCCCGCGCAGAAACATCCCGTAGTTCTGGTAGTTGGCTTCCAGCTCCGACGTGATCTTGTAAACCTCGGAAACCAGACCGGTGTCGAAGTTGCGATTGCCGTCGTTGGTGTTGACGTCATCGTTGGTCTTGTCGCGGCCCTGAACCCGCCACAAACGGCCATAGGACAAAGTCGTGTCGAGCGAGCCGGTGACCTGATTGTCCAGCACGCTGAACTCGGCAGCCTGCACCGCGTCGACTGCGCAGAGTTGCAGCAGCCCTGCCAAACCGACACCGGGGAGCGCTACGCCAGACAGGCGCAATCGAGTGTTGATCATCTGTTCCTCCTTCCCTGTTCTTATTGTTGTATGTTGCCGCGATGCTTAGGGCGCCAGCCCCGCACGGACATAAATCCGGCTGTGGGCGCCGAAATGGCCGAGCAGCCTGAGCAGTTGTTGATTGAGTTGCGGATGCTCGAAGGTCTCGCGCTGCAACTGATTGCCCGCGCTGAAATCGCTGGTGACCGGCGCCGTTTCCAGCCACTGGCCGATGGCTTCATCGAAGGCCGCGGAGTCGTCGACCGACTCGGCACTCACCACTTCGCGCAGGTAGTCCACGGAGTACGGTGGGTAATGCGCGTCCCCGGCGGCATCGGCGTAAGCGTCGAGCATCGGATGTGGCTGACCGGCGCGCAGTACCCGGCGCAGCCAGGTCGACTGGTATTTCTCGACTTCCATGTGGCGGGTCGCGACCCGTTCGATGGACGCCTGTTTGTCCTCTGCAAAACCGGCCAGCGCCTTGCCCTCCAGCAGCAGAAGGCTCGGCAGTTCGACGCCGGGCAACGGCTTGGCGTGATACGGCTGGGTCAGGTCCTGAACGTGGTGCAGGCCCCAGCCGAGAAATCGATATCCCCAGTAGGAATGACCGCTGGCAAACGCCAGTCGCGCCAGTCCCATGTACTGATACGCGCGCCAGTCCGGCCAGCTGCGCTCGAGAAATCCGGCAGCCGCGTACACCACCGGGCTCTCATGGAAGAAGCCCATGTGGAACGGCGCCTGGGAGCTGTACTGGAAGCGCGCATCGCCAAACGGCTGCGGGCCGAAGCCGTACAACGCGGCGACTTCACCGGGGTTGTCGCTGAACAAATTGATGTCGTGGCCGTAATCCGGCTCATCGGCGGCGCTGGCCAGCACGGCCAGAGGCGCGACTTTTTCATGATCGGCCACGCGAATGAAACGCTGGCGATTCCAGGGTGAAAGTGTTTGCTCGACCATCACCTGATCGGCCTGCAGATGCTCGCGCTCGGGAAGGTCCTTGCCCGGCAGCGGCTGGATGACCATCGCCAGATAAATCTGTGGATTGATCCGCAACGCGGTGAGGAAGTCGTGGCGCAGATTGTCGCTCGGCGTGGCGGGCAGCTTGAGGTTGTCGGGACGCGGCGGGTATTGCTTGAAGTGTTCGCGGGCGAAGCGCTCCTGCTCATCGAGCAACGCGACGATGGCCGGGTATTGCTCGGAGAGAAACTGCTCCAGCGGTTCGACTTCGACGGGCGACGCATCGCGCAACGCCGGCAGGTCCTGCAACGCCAGGTAGCTGCCCACCGTATGGTTCGACCAGCCCCACGCCGTGGGGGCCATTGCGCAAAGCAGCAGGAGGGAGATCAGCTTCATTGCTTCTGGTTCTTGTTATGTGTGCCGTGGGGATCGAGCCTAACAACCGACCCCGCCTCTGACACTGTCCGATCTCACCAGAAAAGTTCTCCGATAGCGCCACGCGCGATGTTCTTTCAGGCCGGGTAACCGGTGATCTTGCGGATGCTCTGGTACAACGGTTTGAGCTGTCGATACATGAGCAGATAGACGTCCTTGTACAGTCGTTCATAGACCTGCTGTGCCTCGGGTTGCGGCTGAAACACCGCGCCAACCCGGGTCATCGCCGCGATCGCCGTGGGGAAATCCGCGTGCAGCCCCAGCCCCACCGCGCAGCAAATCGCCGCGCCCAGACCGGACGCTTCATAGACGTGCGGACGCTCCGCCGGCAGGCCGAAAATATTCGCCGTCAGTTGCATCGCCGCGTCACTTTGCGAGCCACCGCCAGCAACTCGCAAACGAGTGACGGAGATCTTCGAGCGCTTCTCGATTTTCTCCATGCCCTGGCGCAATGCGTAGGCCAGGCCTTCAAGGATCGCGCGGTAAATGTGCGCGCGGGTGTGCACGTCACCGAAGCCGATCATCGCGCCTTTGGCTTCAACGCCCGGTTCGCGAATACCGGGCGACCAATACGGTTGCAACATCAACCCCATCGAGCCCGGCGGCACCGCATCGACCAATGCATCGAACAGTTGCTCGGGCTCGATGCCCTGCTCCTTGGCCTGCTGCATTTCCCGCAGGCCGAACTCGTTCTTGAACCAGCTGACCATCCAGTAGCCGCGATAAATCATCACCTCGCAGTTGTACTGATCCGGCACCGCCGACGGGTACGGCGGAATCAACGGGACGATTTCCAGATAGCGCGAGCGGGTGCTGGTGATCGTCGCCGTGGTGCCGTAAGACAGGCATACCGTGCCCGAGTCGACGACGCCGGAACCGAGCACTTCACAGGCCTTGTCGGCCCCCGCCGCGATCAACGGAACGCCTTCGGGAATGCCGGTGTGGCGGCTCGCTTCGGCGCTGATGTGGCCGAGGGTTTCACCGGGTTTGTGCAAGGTCGGCAGCTGCTCGGGACGCACCGCCAGCGCCTGCCATTTCCAGTCACGTGGCGCGGCCCAGCGCAGGCGTTTGAAATCGAATGGCAGGTAACCGACGCAACAGCCCACCGAATCGACGAAACGTCCGCACAGGCGATGCGTGAGAAACCCCGAGAGCAGCAAAAACTTGTCGGTCGCCGCCCACACGTCAGGTTGATGGCGAGCGATCCAGTTAGCCTCGGCCTGGGCGCGAAAGTAATCCACGGTGGCCTGCGCGCCGGCCAGTTTGAACAGCCAGCCCCACGGTCCCTTGATCCCGCCTTCGACTTCGCTCTGGCGCTGATCGAGCCAGAGAATCGCCGGGCGCAGCGGTTTGCCCTCGGCGTCGACGTTGATCACCGTGCCGCGCTGCGTTGTGAGAGAAACCCCGGCAATCTGCGAACGATCGATGCCGGTTTGCGCCCACACCTGTTGGCAGGCCTCGCCTAGTTTCGCCCAGTAATACTCCGGGTCCTGCTCGGCCCAGCCCGGTTGCGTCGAGTAATAGGCCTGCAATTCAACCTTGCCCTTGCCGAGCAGATTGCCCTGCAAATCGAAGAGCAGCGCGCGCACGCTCTGGGTGCCATTGTCGATGGCCAGCAGGTAACGCTTGTTCGGGTGGTTGTCCATGGAGCTCTCTTCGAGGGGCATCACTGCGCGAATTCCGGCAGGCCGTGATGACGTTGCCATAACGCCTGATAGCGTTGCTGTTCCTGTTGCCAGCGTTCGTCGTTCCAGCCCAGCCGTGGTTGGCAGAGTTGGCGAATATCCGGGAAATAATCCGCGCCGCCACGGGGCAGCAACAGGCCCAAACGGGTTCGGCGCAGCAGCAAGTCATCCAGGTGCAGGACCATTTCCGCTTCGCAGGCGAAGGCCAGTTCCACCCACAAGGTGTCAGTGGCACCGACGGTTTCGTAGCCCAGTTCGGCGAGCAGTTGCGCCAACCTCGACAAGTCTCGGCCGTGTCGCCCGGCCAGGCGTCGCCACTGGCCGGGGCTGAGGCCGGGGATTGTCAGTGGCGGCACGGCGGCGAATACCGGCGCGGCATCATCTTCGAAAGAACGGCCGAGCATGTCGGCGCAGGCCTTGAGCACTTCGATGGCTTGCGGGCGGAACGTCGTGAGCTTGCCGCCGGCCAGGGTGACGCAACCCGGCTCCTGCCACAGCACATGTTCACGGGTTTCGTTCGACGGTTTGTCTTGATGCTCACCCGCCGCGCTGCCCACCACCGGGCGTACGCCGGACCAGGTTGAAAGCACGTCGGCCGCTGTCACTTCGGCGCCGGGAAACTGCTGTCGGCAGGCGGCCAGCAGGTAGTCGAGTTCTTCGGCGCTGATGCTCGCGCTCTGGTCCAGATTCTCCCGGTGATCGAGGTCGGTGGTGCCGACCACTGTGGCGCCTTCCCACGGGAAAACGAACACTGGCCGACGATCCCGCTCATGCAGAAACGTGAACGCCTGCGCCACCGGCAAGCGCCAGCCCGGCAGCAGCAAATGACTGCCGCGCAACGGGCGCAACTGGCGTGGCGCCTCGGACGGGCGCAAGCGTTCGGCCCAGGCCCCGGTGGCCACCGCCAGCGCACCGCAACGCAATTGCAGTGATGCGCCGGCCTCACAGTCTTCGACCTGAACCCCGCACACCCGCCCGTTTTCCCGCAGCAGATGTTCGACGCGTACACCGTTGAACACCACCGCGCCGTCGGCCCGTGCTTCGCTCAATACGCGCATCACCAGCCGTGCGTCATCGGTCAGCGCATCGATGAAACAGGTGCCGCCCAGCAAGTCATTTTCTTTCACGCCCGGAGCGAGATAACGCAGTTGCTGCGCATCATGGAAACGATGGTCGCGGCGTCCGGCCAATGCGTCATAGATCGACAACAGACCACCCAACACTCGCGGCCCGGGAAAGCCGCCGCGATAGTGCGGCATCATGAAACTCATCGGCTCCACCAGCCCCGGCGCCTCGTCGAGCAGACGCTGGCGTTCGCGCACCGAATCGCGGGTCAGCCGCCACTGGCCCTTGGCGATATAGCGCAAACCGCCATGGACCATTTTCGAGGATCGACTGGAGGTGCCCCAGGCAAAATCACGCTGTTCCAGCAGCAGGCAACGCCAGCCACGGCGCGCGGCTTCACGCAGGATGCCGGCGCCGCTGATGCCGCCGCCGATGACGATCAAATCCCAGGTTTCACCCGCCAATGTCGGCAGGATTTGCTGGCGCCATTCGGCGTTCCAGTCCGCGCTCATGGCGGTCACTCCTGCAACAGCGTGCCGGGGTTCAGACGCCCGGCCGGGTCGAAGTGCCGGCTCAGCGCCTGCAAGGTGTCTATCGCCAGCGCGCCTTTCTCGCGTAACAGGTACGGCGCATGATCCTTGCCCACGCCGTGCTGGTGGCTGATGGTGCCATGGTTGTCGACGATGGTCTGGCTGGCCGCGTGCTTGAGGGCCTTCCAGCGAGCGAGCGTCGCGGGATAGTCCGCCGCCGGACGAAACACGTAAGTTGTGTAGATGCTCGAGCCTTCGCCGTAGACGTGGGACAGATGGGTGAACACGTGCACTCGCTCACCTTCGGCCGCCAAGGCATCCCGCAGGCTGTTTTCGATGCGGTTGAGCAGGTTGTCGACGTTGCTCCAGTCGGTGGCGGTTTCGAGGGTGTCGACCACGTAACCGGCGTTCCACAGATTCTCGCGCAGGTAGGGAAAACGGAAGCGGTTCTGCGCCCACTTCTTGCCCAACAGCGTGCCGGTGAACACACCGCCGAACGCTTTCAAATGCTGACGGGCCTGACTCAGGGACAACGCATTCTGCTTGCGATTGCCGGTCACGCCGAAGGTCAGCAGGCACTTGCCCTGCCCCGCGCCGCGCAGGCTCAGGTACTTCTCCAGCCAGGCGATCTGCTGCGGATGGCCGGCCAATGCCAGTTGAGTTTCGGTTTCCACCGCGTTGGACAAGCGCAGCATCGACAGTGGCACCCGCGCCTGAGCCAGTTGTTGAATAGCTTGCAGCGCCTTGCTCCAGCTGGGCAGAAACACACCGTAGAAACGCTCATCGGCCGGCAGCGCGCTGACCCGCACCTTGACCTCGGAAATGATCCCGAAACGCCCTTCGCAACCCAGTACCACTTCACGCAGATCAGGACCGGCCGCCGACGCCGGGAAGGTTGGAATCTGCAGTGGCCCGGCAAAGGTTTCCAGGGTTCCGCCGGCGAACAGTTGCTCGATCCGCCCATAGCGCAACGACTGCTGACCGCTGGAACGACTGGCCACCCAACCGCCCAGTGTCGACAGCTCCCACGACTGAGGGAAATGCCCCAGCGTGTAGCCACGAGCGCGCAGTTGGCTTTCCACCTGCGGGCCACTGGCGCCGGGGCCGAAAGTCGCCAGCAGGCTTTGTTCGTCGAGGTCGATCAGGCGGCTCATCCGCGCCAGAGACACCGTCACCACCGGCCGCACCGAGTCCGGCGGGTTGATGTGCCCGGCCACCGACGTGCCGCCGCCGTAGGGAATCAGGCACAGATCCTGCGCCTGGGCGAGCGCCAGCAATTGGCGGATGTGTTCGCCGGTTTCCGGAAACGCTACGGCATCGGGATAGTTGCCCAGCGCCCCCTCGCGCAGCGCCAGCCAGTCCGGCAGGCTCTGCCCGCGTGAGTGCAGCAGACGGTCATGGGCATCGATGCTGTACAAGGCGTGTTCCGCCAGCCGCGAGACCGGCACGCGGGCCAGCGCCGCTTCGAGTGTCGCATCGGGCAGCGCGCGTCCCTCACCGAGTCGTTCATGGAGAAAACTTGCGCCCTGGGCCGGCAGTTCGACCACCGTGGTTGCATCTCCCCAGCCGTTCCAGCGTCGCATGCGTGTGTCCTTCTGTGCAGTCTGATCAGTGAGATTTCAGGCCCTCATACTAGTCAGCCGGCCGAAAGTGTCACGGTCGCATCCGGCCAGTTCGAGTAGCCAATTGAGTCAAACGTCGCGCAAGCGTCAGCCATTTACTTTAGTCGTGGATTCAAATTACCTTTCAGGGCGTTCATCCGCCCGTGGCGGCCTCGATCAAGGGAATTCGGTCATGCAATCGCTCGGCTTCACCTCCGTTCCGCCGCTGCTCAAGTACTTGCGCCATGCCGAACATCTGGGCCTGTCCATCGAGCCTGCATTGGCGGCGGCCGGGTTGCAGGCGCAGCAGTTGAGCGACAACAGCCTGCGCCTGCCGGGTGAAACCCATGAGCGGTTGCTCGATTACTTTTGCGAGCATTCGGGCGATCCGTTGTTCGGCCTCAACGCTGCGAATTTCGTGCTGCCCAACTCCTGGAGCGTGCTCGGCTACATCACCATGAATTGCGCGACATTGGGCGACGCCATGAGCCGCATCATGCCGTTCGAAAAACTGGTGGGCGACATGGGCGTGAGCCGCGCCGAGGTGCACGACAGCCACGTGCACCTGATCTGGAGCTGCCGCTTTGAACGCCCGCGGATTCGCCGGCATCTGGTGGAAAACGTGCTCGGTTCCTGGCTGCAATACGCACGCTGGATCGCCGACACCCAACTGTCGCCGGCCGCCGTGTGGCTGGAACACTCGATCCCGGCGGACACGACGCTGGAACAGTACGAACAGTTTTTCGAATGCCCGGTGCTGTTCGATCAACCGTATTCCGCGCTGATCGTGCCGCTGCCGTATTTGCAGTTGCCGTTGCGCCAGGCCGATGCGCATTTGCTGCGCACGCTGGAAGAACACGCGCAGAGTTTGATGGCGACGCTGGAGGATGCGTCGCTGGAGCAGCGGGTCAAAAGCATCCTGCGCCAGTTGCTCAAGGAAGGTCTGCCGCGCAAGGAACAGGTGGCCGAACATCTCGCCGTGTCCGTGCGCACGCTGCAACGCCAGTTGCATCAAGCCGGCACGTCGTATCAGCAGATCCTCGACGAACTGCGCCAGGAACTGGCCGAGCATTACCTGCTCAACAGCACCTTGCCGATTCAGGACATCGCCCAGTATCTGGGCTTCACCGAACCGCGCTCGTTTCACCGCACCTTCAAGAGCCGACGCGGCATGCCGCCCGGTGAGTTTCGGCAGACTCACCGGGTTAGTGGTGGTGGCGAATAAGTGTGCGACTCACAGCCCCCCCTCACCCCAGCCCTCTCCCGGAGGGAGAGGGAGCCGATCGCGAGATGCTAACGATCTACGCCGACCTGAAAGGAATTCTGTGAATCCATAATCGAGAGGGACCCGACTGCGAAGTACTCACGATCTACGCTGACCTGAAAACGCACCTGTGGATCCATAATCGCCACGATCTTTCAGGTCGGTGTATGGCGACAGACACCTCGGTCAGTCCCCTCTCCCTCCGGGCGGTCCGACGTTTCGGGAGGGTTAGGGTGAGGGGGCTTTTGGCTCAGAGGCTGATCGCGTTGGTGAACACCAGGCGATTGCCGAACGGGTCGGCGATGGTCATGTCCTGGCTGCCCCACGGCATGGCCTGGATGCCCGGGTGCGAGAACTTGTAGTTCTTGGCGACCAACTGCTGCTGAAACGCCTCCAGCTCATCGGTCTCGATCCGCAGGGCCGAACCCGGTGTTGCATCGCCGTGGTGTTCGGACAAATGCAGCACGCACTCGCCACGCGAAACCTGCAGGTACAGCGGAAAACCGGGTTCGAAACGATGCTGCCAATCGATCTTGAAGCCGAGGAAATCGACGTAGAATTCCACGGCCTTGGCTTCATCGAAAATCCGCAGGATCGGGGTGGTTTTGCCGAAGCTCATGGGTTGCTCCCTGACTGATTGGCCCCAGAGTGTAGCCGGGGTGGATGTCAGCAATTCGGCTTGGTGATGGCTTTCTTTAATTGCAATGTGCCATCACCGTGACGCAGTCAGCAAAATTCAGCGAAAGCCGTCGCGCAGATCGCCCTGGCGCGCCAGGAACCGCCCTGGTCTCTGTCCGTTGGCCTGACCGTCGCGGTAACTCAAAACACCATTGATCCACACACCTTCGATACCATGGGCGGCGCGTTGCGGGTCGTTGAAATCCGCCACGTCACGCACGGTCGCCGGGTCGAATAACACCAGATCCGCCCAGTGCCCTTCACGAATCTCGCCCCTTTCCTTCAAGCCGAAACGCGCCGCCGACAGACCGGTCATCTTGTGCACCGCGGTATGCAGCGGAAACAGGCCGACATCGCGACTGAAATGTCCGAGCACCCGAGGGAAAGCGCCCCACAGACGCGGGTGCGGGAACGGGTCTTCCGGCAGGCCGTCGGAGCCGACCATCGACAGCGGATGAGCAAGGATCCGGCGCACGTCGTTCTCGTCCATCCCGTAATACACCGCACCCGCCGGTTGCAGGCGTTTGGCGGCGTCGACCAACGACAGGTTCCATTCGGCAGCGATGTCCATCAGGTCGTGGCCGCCCATTTCCGGATGCGGCGTCGACCAGGTGATGGTGATGCGGTGGGCGTCGGTGACCTGCTTCAGGTCCAGGGTCGAAGAACTCGCCGCATACGGGTAGCAATCGCAGCCGACCGGGTGAGTTTTCGCCGCTTCTTCCAGCGAAGCGAGCAACTGCGGACTGCGCCCCCAGTTACCGGCACCGGCGCATTTGAGGTGGGAAATGATCACTGGCGACTGTGCGTGGCGTCCGATACGGAAGGCCTCGTCCATCGCTTCCAGCACCGGTTCGAATTCACTGCGCAAATGCGTGGTGTACACCGCGCCGAAGGCATTCAGTTCTTCGGTCAGTTGCATGACTTCATCGGTGGAAGCCGAGAACGCGCTCGCATACGCCAGGCCTGTGGATAAACCGAGGGCGCCCGCCTCCAGGCTTTCACGCAACTGCTCGCGCATCGCGCTGATTTCATCGTCAGTCGCGGTGCGAAACAGATCATCAAGATGATTGCTGCGCAGCGCCGTATGCCCGACCAGCGCCGCTACGTTCAGCGTGGTATTGGCCGCTTCCACCGCTGCGCGGTAATCGCTGAAACGTGGATAAACGAACGCCGCCGCCGAGCCGAGCAGGTTCATCGGATCCGGCGGATCGCCGCGCAAACTGACCGGCGCGGCACTGATCCCGCAGTTGCCGACAATCACCGTGGTCACGCCCTGGCTGAGCTTGGGCAGCATTTGCGGCTGGCGGATCACCACGGTGTCGTCGTGGGTATGCACGTCGATGAAACCCGGCGCCAGCACACGGCCGGCGGCGTCGATTTCATCGGCGGCGCGGGCGTCGCGCAAGTCGCCGATGCGCGCGATGCGGCCATCGAGGATCGCCACGTCGGCGGCGTAACCGGGGCTGTTGCTGCCGTCGATGACCAGGGCGTTGCGAATCAGGGTGTCGTACAGCATGTCAGTCTCCCAGCGGCAGGTGATCGTCGCCGCCACGGTATTCGTCGAGGGCGAGTTTGATCCGCCGCAGACGTTCTTGATTGTCTTCAGGATTGGCCAGCGCAAGCTCGGTGGCCAGCACGTCGATGGCGAGCAGCATGCCGTAGCGCGCCGCCGTCGGTTTGTAGATGAACGAGGTTTCGGCGCCTTGCAGCGGCAGGACGATATCGGCCAGCTCCGCCAGCGGCGAGTCGGCGCGGGTGATGGCGAGAATCCGTGCGCCGTAGTTGCGCGCAAGCGCCACGGTCTCCAGCAACTCCGGGGTGATGCCGGTCAGCGAACAGACGATCACTACCTGCTCGGCGCTGAGGCTGGCGGCGGTGACGCGCATCATCACCGCGTCGTGGCACACTGCAATCGGGTAACCGAGGCGCACCAGCCGCACTTGCAACTCATCGCTGCACAGGGTCGAGCAACCGCCGATGCCGAAGGCATGGATCATCCGCGCCTGGCCCAGCAGTTTCACCGCATCGGCAAAGCGTGATTCATCGAACGCCGCCAGATGCTGGCGCAAGGTGGTTTCGATATCGCCGACGATCTGCCCGTAAAACGCCGACTGTTCGGGCGTGCCCGCCGGGTCGAGGAAACGGCTGCCGACGCCACTGGCCTGGGCCAGTTGCAGGCGCAAGTCGCGCAGGTCGCGACAACCGACGGTGCGGGCGAAACGCGACAGCGTGGCGGTGCTGACTTCGGCCCGCTGGGCCAGCTCTTCGAGGCTGGCGGAGGCGGCAAATCCTACGTCGTCGAGCATCAGACGGGCGATGCGTCCTTCACCGGCGCTGAAGGAATCCTGACGGGCGCGGATCTGATAAAGGATGTCCATGGCGGATAACTCCGACTACAGCAGGTAAGAAAGACCGACGGTCAGGGCGAAAGCGACAACCGAGATCAGGGTTTCCAGCACCGTCCAGGTCTTGAACGTCTGGGCCACCGTCATGTTGAAGTATTCCTTGATCAACCAGAAGCCGCCGTCGTTGACGTGGGAAAAGATAACCGAGCCCGCGCCAGTCGCCAGCACCAGCAATTCCGGGTGTGGATAACCCAGACCAATGGCCACTGGTGCGACCACACCGGAAGCCGTGGTCATGGCAACGGTGGCCGAACCGGTGGCGATGCGCATCAACGCGGCGAACAGCCAGCCCATAATCAGCGGCGACAGGTGAAATTCGTGGGCCAGGCCGACGATCTGATCGGTGACGCCGGCGTCCACCAGAATCCGGTTCAGGCCGCCGCCAGCGCCCACCAGCAAGGTGATGCTGGCGGTCGGTGCCAGGCATTCGTTGGTGAATTTGAGGATCGATTCCCGGTTGAAACCCTGCGCAATGCCGAGCGTCCAGAAACTCAACAGCGTCGCCAGCAACAGCGCAATCACCGAGTTGCCGATGAACAACAGGAACTGGTTGAAGCCGCTGCCCGGCGTGGAAATCAGGTTGGCCCAGCCGCCGATCAGCATCAGCACCACCGGCAACAGAATGGTCGCCATGGTGATGCCGAAACCCGGCAGGCTGTCGCGGGGTTCGCGTTCGAGAAATTGTTTTTCCAGCGGGTTATCCGCCGGCAACTGAATGCGCGGCACGATGAATTTGGCGTACAGGGGGCCGGCAATGATCGCCGTCGGAATGCCGATGGCAATCGCGTACAGCAAAGTCTGCCCGACCGACGCCTGATAAGCCTGCACCGCCAGCATCGCCGCCGGGTGCGGCGGCACCAGCGCATGCACCACCGACAGACCGGCGACCATCGGCAAACCGACCATCAGAATCGACACGCCGACCCGCCGCGCCACGGTAAAGGCAATCGGCACCAGCAACACGAAACCGACTTCGAAAAACAGCGGCAGCCCCACCAGAAACGCGATGCACACCATCGCCCAGTGCGCGTTCTTCTCGCCAAATCGCTCGATCAGCGTGCGCGCCATCTGCTCGGCCCCGCCGGACTCGGCCATCATCTTGCCGAGCATCGTCCCCAGCGCCACCACCAGCGCAATATGCCCCAGCGTCTTGCCCACCCCGGCCTCATACGCCCCCACCACGCCGGACGGCGGCATCCCCGCCACCAGCGCCAGGCCGATGGAAATCAGGGTGATGACAATGAACGGATTAAGCCGGTAACGGGCGATCAGAACGATCAGGGCGATGATGGCAACGGCGGCGTACACCAGCAGCCAATAGCCGAAGGACGGTGTCATGCGGTACTCCTCGAAAGGGTCACGTTCGAATGGGTTGTGAAACTCATAAATCATTTCGAGATCGAGTTTTCAAACGAAGTGAAAGTAATTTTCGTGGAGGGATAAGGGTTGTCGTTTTTGGATATGTCTTGTCGCGAATAATGAAAATCGAGGGGTGGGATTTTCATGACCCGGCTGAAGGTTTCGCCCGGGCCACAAGGTTTTCAACATCAGTCAAGACGCTATACTCGGCTGACGCTTCCTATCGAGTTCCTGCCATGACTGCTTCGCGCCGCCGCCCCAAAAAGCTCACTGCCGAAGCGTTGATACGCGCGATTGCCAGTTCGACAGCCATCGAAACGGGTCAAAGCGTTGAATCGATTGAACGCAAGCTGAAGCTCAAGGACAGCAGGTTTCTGCATCTTTCTCTGGCTAAATAGAGTCGTCATTCAGTTTCTGAAAAAGTGGCGAATTCACTCAATCTCGACGCCAAGACAAATCCAAAAACATAAACGGCTGCCCAAAGGCAGCCGTTCACAGGTTAGTCGCAAAGCCCTCTCGGGTTTAATCAACCCTCACACCATTTCGTTACGAATCCATTCAACCACCGACGTGCGCTTCGGCGCCCAGCCCAGCAGTTCGCGGGCATGTTTGCCGCGTACGCGGCTGTTCGAACCGAGGCCGTAGTTGGCCATTTCGTAGCCCCACTCGGCTTCGGCGTCTTTCAGTGGCCAGTCTTGTGGCTCGCCGAGGTTCAGGGCCTGAGCCATGGCAGTGGTCATGTCGATGAACGACGCTTCGCCGCTTTCGACGAAGTAGAAGGTGCCCGGGACGTTTTTGGTCAGGGCCAGCAGGTACAGCGCCACCACGTCTTCGATGTGCACGTTGGACCAGATGTTCTGGCCGGCGCCGACGTGACGCACCACGCCGCTTTTGCGAGCCTGTTTCAACAGGCGCGGCAGTTGCACGCTGTCGCGATTGACGCCCAGGCTGTGGCCGTAGATCAGGGTGTTGCAGATGACGGCCGAGTTCACGCCGTCCTTCGCTGCGGCGAGGATCAGGTTGTCGATGGCCACGCGTGCGGCCTTGTCGACGGTCGGCTCCGGCAGGTTGTCTTCGAAGTAGATGACGTCGCTGGATTTGCCGCCCGAGGCGTCGCCGACGATGCTCGAACCGCTGGTGTGCAGGAACACTTTGTTCGAGCCGCGCAGGGCATCGAGCAAGGCTTCGACCGCGCCGCGATGGTCGCTGCTGGCGGCGTTGATCACCGCGTCGGCGGCACGGGCCTGTTCGGCCAGCAATGCGTTGTCGTCGAGGGTGCCGATTACCGGGATGATGCCCAGTGCTTTCAGCTCATTGGCCTGTTCGGCGCTGCGCACCAGACCGGTGACGGCGTGGCCGGCCTGGACCAGACCGGTGGCGATGGAGCCGCCGATAAAACCGGCAGCGCCGGTGACGAATACGTTCATGGAGAAACTCCCTGCGTGAGTAAGTGATGCAACGAGTATCGACCGGCGAGTCCGGTGGAAAAACCCGCCCACAACCAAATCACTGTTGCGCAGGGGTCACGAATCAGCCTTTGAAATCGGCGCTGGCGTAAGCCGCCAGTTTGCTCTGGATGAAGTCCAGGAAGCACTGGATGCGCAGTGCCAGCTGCGAGTTGCGGTAGTACACGGCGTTGATCGGCTGGCGATAACCGCTGTTGAATTCCGCCAGCAACACCTTCAGCCGCCCGGCACGAATGTCGTCGATGGTCATGAAGTGCGAGAGGCAGGCAATGCCCTGGCCTTCCAGCGCCAGATGCCGAACCGTCTCGCCGCTGGAGGCACTGATCGCCGGAGTGATCGGCCAGCGGTCACCGTGCACGTAACGCAGCGGCCATTGGTTGAGGCCTTCGTTCTGGGTGAAACCGAGCAAGGTGTGCTCGCTCAGATCGGCCACTTGCAGCGGTGCACCGTGTTTTTCCAGATAGGCAGGACTGGCGACGATCAGCAGCGGACTGCAACCCAGCGAGCGGGCATGCAACGTCGAATCGGCGAGGGTGCCGATGCGGATGGCGACGTCGGTGCTTTGTTCCAGCAGGTCAATGATCAGGTCATTGCTGTTGAGTTCGAGCTGGATGTCCGGGTACAGCCGCCTGAATTCGTCGATGTACGGCACGATGGCGTGGAGCATGAACGGTGACGCGGCGTTGATGCGCAGCCGTCCTGAAGGGGTTTGCTGGCGCGAAGAGAGGCGCTCTTCGAGTTGATCCATCTGGTCGAGGATCAGCTTGGCCTGTTCGAAGAAATACTTGCCCTCCTCGGTCAGGTCCATGCGCCGGGTCGTGCGGTTGATCAGCGTAGTGTCGAGCTTGGCTTCCAGCCGCGACAGCGTGCGGCTGACGGCCGACGGCGTTTGCCCGACCTGCTCGGCGGCGGCGGAGATCGAACCGCACTCGATCACGCAGACGAAAATCTGCAACTCATCGGATCTGGCTTTCACGGGTGTCCTCGAATCGAAAGGCCTGCTGCGCAAGCTCAGGCCTTCGATAGTAGCCGAGCGTCAGGCCTTGAGGCCAAACACCTCGATCAGATGCTGCTCGTAACGCACCACATCCGCTTCGATGTTCGGGCGCTTCATCACGTCCACGCAGAGGAAGGTCGGCAGGCCGGTCATGCCGAGAAACTCGTTGGCCTTGTGAAACGGGAAGTACACGGCGTCGACGCCTTTGGCTTCGAAGAAGTCGGTCGGATCATCGAACGCCTGCTGCGGCGCATTCCAGGTCAGCGACAGCATGTATTGCTTGCCCTGGATCAGACCGCCGCTGCCGTACTTCTGCGACGAGTCGGAACGGGTACGACCGTCGCTGGCGTAGAGGCTGCCGTGGCCTTCGGTGAACACTTCGTCGAGGTACTTTTTCACGGTCCACGGCGCGCCCATCCACCAGCCCGGCATCTGATAAATGATCACGTCGGCCCAGAGGAATTTGGCGACTTCTTCGGCGACGTCGTAACCCTCATCGATGAAGGTGGTCTTGACGTCGACACCGCCGCGATCCAGCACGCTCAGCGCCGCTTCGTGCAGGGTGGTGTTGTAGCGACCATCGGAGTGGGCGAATTTTTTACCGCCGTTGAGCAACAGCACTTTTTTCATGGGACAGCCTCGATCGGATGCCGATGCACAGCGCAGAGCGCTGGATGGACAAGGGGAGAAAATTGGATGGCGGCAGATTAACGATGCGCCTCGCGCGGAATAAGCACCGGTTGCGCAAAATTCATTTGAGTAAAACGCACGAATCGAATGCCGATTGTTGCCTTAGGATTGGCCGCCATCTGAATCTGAGGAGTTTTTTGCGATGAGCGAACGCCAGGGTTTCATCCTGCACGCCAAGACCCGCCCGGAAAAAGCCGAGGCCTTCGAAGCGTTTTTCCGCGCCTACGTCGAGCCGAGCCGCGCAGAGCCGGGCTGCATCGAGTACCACATGCTGCGCGACAAGCAAGACCCGACCCTGTTCATCTTCTATGAGATCTGGGAAACCCAGGCGCATCTGGACGTGCACTCGAACCTGCCGCACATGCAGCAGTTTCTCGCTCAGCGCATGGAGTATCTGGAGCGGGATTTCGATATCCGCCCGATCGACATGCTCAGCGATTCGTCCACTAGCCGCTGATCAGCAGATGGGCGCCGAGCGCGCCCAGACCCATGAAGAACACTCGCTTGAACAGCACAGCGCTGATGCGCTGGCGCAGCCATTGGCCGAGCAGCATGCCGAGCACCGCCGGAATGAGCGCCAGCAGCGAAGCGCTCAGTTCCGCGCCGCCGAGCGACCCGCGCCAGAGCAATCCACCGGCCAGCGCCAGGGTCGATACGGTGAAGGACAGCCCCAGCGCCTGAACCAGTTCATCGCGTTTCAAACCCAATGCTTGAATGTAGGGGACGGCGGGAATCACGAACACACCGGTGGCCGAAGTGATGACGCCGGTGATCACGCCACAGAGCGGACCGAGCCACGGTTCATGGCGGCGACTGACACTCAGCGTCGGCAGGAACAATCCGCTCAGCGCATAGAGCAACAGCGCCGCGCCAAGTCCTCGCACCACCCAGTGCCCGCCCGCCATGCCGATCCACAAGGTGCCGATCGCCGTACCGAGAAAAATCGCCAACAGCATTGGCCACAGCCGTTTCACCAGCCCGCGCAAATGCCCGCCGAACGCCAGTTGCCAGACGTTGGTGAGGGTCGCCGGAATGATCAACAACGCCGCAGCCTGCGACGGTGCCATAGCCAGACCGAGCAGCCCCATGGCGACGGTGGGCAGGCCGAGGCCGATTACGCCTTTGATCAGGCCGGCGAGGACGAAGGTCGCAATCACCATCAATGACAGGGCCAGACCGAGGTTTTGATAGAAATCTGCGAGTGCGTTCATGGCGATACTGTGCGCCTGCGCGGATGAACTGAAAATCTGTCATACACTGAGGCAGCCTCTCCCAGTACAAGAGGCTTGCAGATTCTTCGCGGCCACTGGCCTCTTCGCGGGCAAGCCCGCTCCCACAGTGCTTGTGTTGTACGCATAACTTGTTTTCAACATCGGACCTGTGGGAGCGGGCTTGCCCGCGAAGGCGCCGGGGCTGACAACACTGATATTGAGGCTGTACACCATGCACTTCGACCTCACCGACCTGCGCCTGTACCTGCACATCCTCGACAGCGGCAACATCACCGCAGGCGCCGCGCGCAGTCATCTGTCGCTGGCGGCGGCCAGTGCGCGGATCCGTGCGATGGAAGCTTCGTTGGGTACCGAGTTCCTCGAGCGCGGGCGCCGTGGCGTTACGCCGACGCCGGCCGGCAAAGCCCTGGCGCAGCACGCACGGGTCCTGCTGCAACAGGCCGACCGCCTGCAGCAGGATCTCGCCGAGTACGCGCGCGGCGTCAAAGGCCAGGTGCGTCTGCTGTGCAACACCACGGCGCTCAGTGAATACCTGCCGGAGGTGCTGGCGGATTTCCTGCGTGAGCACCCCAACCTCGACATCGATTTGCAGGAGTTTCCCAGCGCTCGCATCACCCATGCCTTGCGCCAGGGCGCGGCGGATCTGGGCATTGTGTCCGATGCGATCGACACCACCGACTTGCAGACTCGAGCCTTTCGCGATGATCCGCTGGTGCTGATCCTGCCTCTGGAACATCCACTGTCTGATGCGACCGAAGTCAGCTTCAGCGACGCCCTGCGCCACGCCTTCGTCGGGCTGCATGCCGACAGCGCCTTGGCGGTGTACCTGGAAGAACAGGCATTGCACAGTGGCTCGCGAATGCAAATCCGCATCCGCGCCGATGGCTTCGACGGCGTGATGCGCATGGTGGCCCGAGGCGCCGGCATCGGAATCGTGCCGCTGGCGGCGGTGCAGCGCGCCGCACCGCAGGCCTTCAAGTCCCTGCCGATGAATGAAGCGTGGGCCAGGCGCAAACTGTTGCTGTGCGCCCGGGACTTCGCCGCACTCCCCGCCTACGCCCGCGCCTTGCTGGACGCCTTGACTCTGCCCTGAGGGGCAGACTTTACCCTTGAGGTTTCTACTTCAAGGACAGTGATTATGGGCAAGCGAATCCTGCTGATTCTCGGCCATCCATCCAGCGACAGTTTCTGCGCCGCACTGGCCGGACACTACCTGGCCTCGGCCCGCGAGGCCGGACACGAGGTGCGGCAACTATCCCTCGGCCAGCTCGATTTCGACCTGGTCCTGCGCGACGGTTACAGCCAAGCTCAGACACTTGAACCGGATCTGCTCCAGGCCCAGGCCGACATCCTGTGGGCCGAACACCTGACGCTGGTGTACCCGATCTGGTGGGGCGGGATTCCGGCGATTCTCAAAGGCTTTTTCGACCGGGTCCTGCTCCCGGGTTTCGCGTTCAAATACCGCGAGGGCAAGGCGTTTCCTGACAAGCTTCTGCGCGGTCGCAGCGCCCATTTGCTGGTCACCATGGACACGCCGCCCTGGTATTACCGCTGGATCTATCGCATGCCCGGCCTGCACGAGGTGCGCAAGAACACATTGGCGTTCTGCGGTATCGAGTCCCGGCGCACGTTGACCTTCGGGCCGGTACTCGGCGCCAGCGACCATCAGCGTGAAACCTGGCTGCAACAGGCCAGATCGATTGCCCGCCATTGAGTTTTCCGCTATTGGTGCTCGGGCCCGCTGACGGAGAAAAGGGATTTGCACATGTACATCGGCCAGGCCGCACAACGCTCGGGAACCACGATCAAGACCATCCGCCACTACGAGTCGATCGGACTGTTGCCCGAGGCCCGGCGCCAGGGCAAATACCGTGTTTACGACCCGCAGACAGTCGAGCTGCTGAGCTTTATCAAATGCGCGCAGGCCCTGGGTTTTCGCCTCAGGGAATTGCAGGCGATCTTTTCCGGCCAACCGGAATTGTCGCCCTACGAAAAGGCCCGCAGCGCGATTGCCGGCAAGCAGCAGGAGATCGCGGCGCAGCTCCTGACACTCACCCGACAGCAAGAGGAACTGAGCGCGCTGGAGGCCAGTCTTGAACACGCGCAACAGCAATGCCTGTCGAGCGTATCGACTGCAAAATAAGCACAAGGAATAGTTTTCAAGGTACGAATACATACGTACTATATCGCCAGAGCGAACGTGTTGCCCGATACCCGTTTTCGCACAACGACAACGGACAAGGAAGAACGGATCGGCTCCATTAAACCTACATGGAATGAGGTGACGCGATGGTTGATTCAACGGAGTTTCGTAATGCAATGGCGATGCTGGGGAGTGCCGTCACCATCGTCACGACCGATGGCCCTGCGGGGCGTTTCGGATTTACCGCGTCGGCGGTGTGCAGCGTGACGGATTCACCGCCCACGCTGCTGGTGTGCGTCAATCGCTCGTCGTCCAATCACGAGCATTTCAAGACCAATGGCGTGCTGTGCGTGAACGTCCTGACCGGCGACCACCAGTCGACCTCCGGGGCGTTCGCCAATCGGCAGTTGAGCATGCAGGAGCGCTTTTCCAGCGTGAATTGCCAGACGCTCAAGACCGGTTCGCCGGTGATCGAAGAGGCGCTGGTCAGCCTCGATTGCCGGGTCAGCAAGGTCGACGAGGTCGGCACCCACAGCATCTTCTATTGTGAAATCCTCGAGCTGCAGCAACACAGCGAGGCCACGGAAGGCCTGGTCTACTTCAACCGCAGTTACTACCGTCTGAACGACGAACTGCGCCTGGCACCCGAGCAGTGATCCAGACACCCGCCGGCCTCGGCTGACGCCAGCCGGCGGGTCATGACAGGGATGTAACCATGCTATTCAATGAAGACAACTTCGCGGATATCGACCTGAACCTGATCATCATTTTCCTGGTGCTGTTCCGCGAACGCAGCGTGTCACGCACGGCCGAACGCCTGCATGTCAAACAACCCGCCATCAGTGGATCGCTGGCACGACTGCGCAAGCGGTTCGATGACCCTCTGTTTTTGCGCGCCTCCAGAACCATGCACCCGACCTCGAAGGCCGAGGAGCTGGCGCAGGCGCTGGCACCGGCGATCAAACAGATCGAAGCGGTCATCCGGCTCTGAACAACTTGCGAAAAAAAACCTGCGGGCGTTCGCTGCCGCAGGTTTCATTGCATCAGGCCGACTTGAGCGCCTGAGCGTACTCGACCCGAGCCCAGAACGCCGGCAAAAAGCACTCGCTGACCAGCAGCGCCGAACCATTACGAGTGAAACGCGAACGTCGGGCCAACAACCGTTTGGCCTGCGGTGCGTAGCGATAGGACAGCGCCGCCAGCGGTGCGCCGGGGGGCAGCAAGGCGCACTGGAAGGGTTCGCGCAGGGTCTGCTCCGAGGTGTAGAGAATCTCGGCCAGCGGTCGACGACCGTAGCCGTTCAGATCCGCCCAGTCGCCGTTCAGCGCCGGCATGCTGGTCAGGCTGCGCGCAGTGACGCAGGCCTCGCCATCGAGCTTCATCACCACCTCGCGCACCCAGCCGATGGTCGCCGGCGGTACGTTCAGCGCTTGCGCTTCTTCAGGATTGAGCGGGCCATGGGACTGCTCGACCACTTCGATTGAATAATCGCCCATGACTTTCAGACGCGGGGTCAGTGCCCCGGGCAAAAACAGCCAGTGATGCTCGGAGCCGGTCAATTCCGACAGCGGTCGCGACGACCAGTAATGACTTGTATCCATACCCGCACACACCTTCCTGGTGATGGTGAATTGATTGGTTGCCGTGGAAGGCCAACCCTTCACCGGCGGTGTCTGTCACTCGGCTCCGTTTTCTTCGGTCACTTCGTGCTTGCTGATAACGCTGATGGTCTGTTCATCGGTCTTGACCGCCGACAGCAGCGAGTCAAGAAGCCCCGGAAAACGCACGTCCATGTCTTCACGACGCAAGGACAACAGGTTTTCCCGACCGTAGGGGCGCTGCCAAATCAGACCGCTGTCGCGCAGCACCCGCCAGTGGTGGGTCATGGTCGACTTCGATGCGCCCTTGAGGATCCGGCCGCATGGATGTTCCTGGCCATCGGACAACACTTTCAACACGGTCAGGCGTAGCGGGCTTCCCAATGCGTTCAGCACATTTTCCAGAAGGATCTGATCCTGATTGGGATGATTCGGGACGTTCATAGGTAGGTACCCTTGATGATATAGGCGGGAAAAATCCGGCTTGTATTCGTCTATACGAGAACAGTAAGACTATACACAAGATGCTTTTTCCCCGCGACAGCCGCCCCGAAGGCGGCGTCCCGGAAAACACTACAAATCGCTGCTCTGCGCTGTCTCCAGCGTGGGCGCCAGGAACCCGCCGCCCAGCGCCGCCATCAACGAAACCGAGCTGTCGATGTGCTTGCTGTTGAGGAAGGCCAGGCGCATTTCGTCCTGGATCAATTGTTGCTCGATGTTCAGCGCATCGAGGAACGTGTCCTCCCCGGCCTTGTAGCGCGACTGCGACAGATCGTAAGACGACTGCGCAATCGAACAGGCATCGCGCTGCACGACGATTTGCTGCTCGAAAGAACGCAGCTGCGTCACCGAAATCGCCACCTCGTGCAAGGCCGAATTCAACACCCGGTTGTACTGCGCGATGGAGCTGTCGAGTTCGGCATTGCCGGCCTTCAGATCCGACCGCAGACGTCCGGCATCGAAGATCGGCAGCGACACAGTGGGCGCCACGTTCCAGAACTTGCTGACCCCGGCGAACAGCGCATCACCGGTCAGCGCATGGGAACCCGCCGCCGCCACCAGATTGATGTTCGGGTAGAACGTGGTCTTCACCGCCTCGACGTTCTTGGTCTCGGCCTCCACGCGCCAGCGTGCAGCGACGATGTCCGGACGACGGCCCAATAGTTGAGCCGGCAACTGCGCCGGCAAAGCCACCACACTGGCTTGCAGATTCGATGGCCGCTCAAGGGTGTGCGCACGGTCAACACCCTTGCCGATCAGCGCAGACAGTTGAAGACGAGCGATCTCAATGTCTTCGTTGGCGCCGATCAGGGTCGATTCCGAACGCGCCTTGAGGCTCTGCACCTGCTTGAGTTGCGACAGGTTGTCGAGGCCCGAGCCGTAGCGTGAATCCGTCAGCTCCACCAGTTTGCTCAAGCGTTCGAGATCCCGTTGATTGAGCTCCGAGACCTGCCACGCATACGCCAACTGGTTGTAAGCCTTGACCACGTTTGTCGCCAGAATCAGCCGCGACGATTGCAGATCGACTTCCGCCGCTCGTGCGCTGTTGAGCGCCGACTCCCAGGCGGCGCGCTGGCCGCCCCAGAGGTCGAAGGTGTAGCTGAAGTTCACTGCCAGATTGCGTGCGGTGAAGTACTTGTGGCCCTCGCCGCTGTAATCCTCGAAGCGCGACAGCCGACCGCGAGTGACACCCGCCGACGCGTCCATTTCCGGGTAACGCTCGGCGTCACGCAGGTCGAGAAACGCGTTGGCCTTGGCCACCCGCGCAGCGACTTCCTGCAAGTCCGGGTTGCTGGCATACGCCTCTTCGATCAACGCGCCCAGACGTGGATCGCCCAGCGATGTCCACCAGTCCGCACGCGGCCATTGGGCCGGCGGCAACTTGTCTTTCAGGCTGTCGGACGGCGCATCGCCGACCGCCAGCAACTTGCCCTGATGATCGATCCCGGCGTAATTCACACAACCCGCCGCCAACAGGATGGACGCCGCCAGCGGCGCCAGCATCAAACGTGTAATCGAATGCATGTCACGTCCTCACAGGATGGGTTGCGGCACACCGGCCGGTTCGGCTTCGGGTGCGTGGCTCGGTTGCTTGATCGAACTGAGCAGCGTGTACACCGACGGCAGAATGAACAGGGTGAACAAGGTACCGATCAGCATCCCCACCACAATCACCAGGCCCAGGCCGAAGCGGCTGTTGGCGCCGGCACCGCTGGCGAACAACAGCGGCGCGAGGCCGACCACCATCGCCGCAGTGGTCATCAGGATCGGCCGCAGACGCACCTGCGCGGCGTGCTGGATCGCTTGCACGCGGTCCATGCCTTGCTGGCGCTGCAACTCATTGGCGAATGCAACCATCAGGATCCCGTGCTTACTGATCAGACCGATCAGCGTGATCAGGCCGATCTGGGTGTAGATGTTCATCGAGGTCATGCCCAGCGCCAGCGGCACCAGGGCTCCGCAGATCGACAGCGGCACGCTGATCAGAATGATGAACGGGTCGCGGAAGCTCTCGTACTGCACGCTCAGCACCAGGTAGATGATCACCAGGGCCAGGCCGAAGGTGAACGCCAGGCTGTTGCCTTCCTGCACGTATTGGCGGGCGTCGGACTGCCAGTCGAAACTGAAGCCGGCCGGGAAGCCTTCCGATTGTTTTTGCAGGAAGCCCACGGCATCACCCAAGGTCACGCCCGGCGCCGGAATGGCCTGGAACGTAGCGGAGTTCTGCTGGTTGAACTGGGTCAGGCGATTCGGCTCGACCTTGACGCTGAGAGTGGCCAGCGTCGACAGCGGCACCGGATTGCCCTTCTGATCCTTCACGTAATACAGCTTCAGGGTTTCCGGGGTCAGGCGATCCGCCGACACCGACTGCGGGATCACGTCATAGGAACGGCCGTGGAACGAAAACCGGTTGACGTACTTCTCGCCGATCAGGCTGTTCAGCGTCTCGCCAATGTCCTGCATGCGGATGCCCAGGGCGTTGGCCTTGGCCCGGTCGACCTGGATTTCCACCACCGGGTTGTTGAAGTCCAGATCACTGTCGACTACCGCGAACAGACCGCTGGCTTGCGCCGCCTGCTTGAGCTGATCCATCACGTTGTACAGCGCCAGGTATTCCTGATCGCTGCGGATCACCATCTGCACCGGCAGGCCACCGGTGGAGCCCGGCAACGGCGGCATCTGGAACACGAAAATGCTCGTGCCTTCGATCTGGTTCACCCGCGCCTGCAAGTCGGGCTGGATGGTGTTGGCGTCGCGGCCGCGTTTTTCCCAGTCCACCAGGTTGATCCCGCCGACGCTGTTGGACAGACCGTCGGAACCGTTCGCCACCCAGTTGCTGTAACCCTCGGGGATCTCGTTGAAGGTCTTGTACAGCTCGTGTGCATAGGCTTCGAGGTAATTCAGGTTGGCGTGCTGCGGCGCCTTGATCGCGGTCAGCAGGATGTTCTGGTCTTCCAGCGGCGCCAGTTCGGTCTGCGCCGAGCGATAGAGGAACGGCAGGCTGAAGAAGATTACCAGCGCCACGCTCAGGCTGATCCAGCGACGCGCCAGCGAACCGCCGAGCAGTGCGCCGTAACGACGGGACAGGTACTGGAAGAACCGATCTGCCTTGACCGCCATGAAACCTTCGCTGGTTTTCGCGTCCAGCAATCGGGTACTCATGATCGGCGACAGGGTCAGGGCGACGATGCCGGAAATCACCACGGCACCCGCCAGGGTCAGCGCGAACTCCTTGAACAGCGTGCCGGTGAGGCCGCCCATCAAGCCGATCGGCGCGTACACCGCCGCCAGGGTGAAGGTCATCGCCACCACCGGGCCGGCCACTTCACGGGCGCCGATCAGTGCAGCGTCGAACGGCGTCTTGCCCTCTTCGATGTGACGGTGAACGTTTTCCACCACGACGATGGCGTCGTCCACCACCAACCCGATAGCGAGCACCATGGCGAGCAGCGTCAGCAGGTTGAGGCTGAAGCCGAACATCTGCATCAGCATCGCCGCGCCGAGCATCGACAGCGGAATGGTCACCAGCGGAATCAGCACGGTGCGGAACGTGCCCAGGCACAGGTAAATCACCAGCACCACGATCACCAGCGCTTCGAGCAGGGTGTAGCTCACCTCGTCGATCGACGACTGAATGAAGTGCGCCACTTCGAACGGGATCTGCACGGTCACGCCCGGTGGCAGGGTTTCCTGAATCTGCGGCAGCAATTCACGCACACGTTTGACGATGACCAGCGGGTTGCCGGTCGGCGCGGCGTCCAGGCCGAGGAACAGCGCCGGCACATCGCTCATCGCGCCGCTGGTGTCGGTGGAGGCTGCGTTCAGTTCTACAGTGCCGACGTCACGCACACGGATGATGTGGCCGTTGTCGTTGCGCAGCACCATGTCGCGGAAGTCTTCGACGCTGTTCAGGTCAGTGTTGACCCGCAGGTTGCTGACCACGTACAGGCCTTTGACCTGACCGGGAGCCGCCTGGAAGTTGTTGCCCTCGATGGCCGCCGACACGTCCTGCCCGGTCATGCCGTAGCCGGCCAGACGCTGCGGATCGAGCCACAGGCGCATGGACAGTTTCTGCTCGCCCATGATGTTGATCTTGGCCACGCCTTCGATGCCGGCGAACATCGGTTCGACGACACGGGAGATGTAATCCGACATCTCCGGAATGGTCAGGTTGGAGCTGGCGAACGCGACGTAGGCCACGCTGGTGAAGCCGCCGGAAGTGCGTTCCACCACCGGGTCGTACGCGTCCTTCGGCAAGCGGTATTTGATCTGGTTGACCTTGGCCATGACCTCGGTCAGCGCCGCGATGGAGTCACTGTTGAGCGCCATGCGGATCGTCACCTGGCTGCGACCCTGGGTCGAGGTCGACGACAGATAGTCGATGCCTTCAACCGAGGCCACGGCCTGGCTGATCGGTTGCGTGACGAAGCCTTGCATCAGTTCCGAAGAGGCGCCGGGATACTGGGTCGTGACCGTGATGGTCGACGTTTCCAGCATCGGGTACTGGCGGATCGGCAGGTTCATCAGCGCGCGCACCCCGAACAGCAGGATCAGCGTGCTGACCACCACGGCCAGCACCGGGCGGCGAAGAAAGAGGTCGGTGAAATTCATTTTTCCAGCCCACTGAGTTTAAGAGCAATCGTGTCCGGGACACCTTCCACCGCCACGCCGTCGTGGAGCTTGAGCTGGCCGGACGTCACCACTTGCACGCCTTCGGTCAGGCCTTTGTCGACCACCGCCCAGCCATCGCGGCGCTCGCCGACCTTGATGCTTTCGCGCTTGACCTTCTGCACGCCGGTTTCGTCGGTGTAGACCGAGAACACGCTCTCGCCGTAGGCGTTGTAGGTGATCGCGGTTTCCGGAATCAGCAGCTCGGCGGTCTGCGGCAGGGTCACCGAGACCCGTGCATACATGCCGGGACGCAGGCGTTTTTGCGTGTCGGTGATGACCGCTTGAACATTGATGGTGTGGGACTGGTTGATCTGCGGATCGACCGCGACGATCTTGCCGGCGAAGGTCACATCGCCCCAGGCATCGACCTTGGCTTGCACAGTCTGGCCCAGTTGCACTTGCGAGCCATCGCGCTCGGCGAGGGTGAAGTTGACGCGCAGCAGACCCGGATCCGTCAGGGTCGCCACCGCGCTACCGGCCTGCAGATACTGGCCCAGATGCGCCTGGCGAATGCCGAGGGTGCCAGCGAACGGCGCACGAATGTGCCGTTGAGCGATCTGCGCCTGCATGCGCTCCATGTCGCCCTTGGCCGCGTCGTATTGAGCGCGGGCACTGTCGAAGGCGCGACGGCTTTCGGCGCCGGTCTTGGCCAGTTCCTGGACCCGGGCGAACTGCGCCTTGGCCGATTCGTACTCGCCTTTCAGGCGCACCAGTTCGCCTTGCTCCGGCGCGTCGTTGAGCTTGAGCAGAACCTGCCCCGCCTTCACCTCATCGCCGGACTCGAAATCGATGTCCACCACTTTGCCGCTGACTTCAGCCGACACCAGCACCTGACGCTGCGCTTCAAGCTTGCCGATCGCTTCGAGGTAGTAGGTGTACGGCTGCTTCTTGACCACGGCCAGACCGACCCGGGTGCTGGGGATCCGTTGCTCGGCCGCCGCCGGTGGCGGCGACCAGAAACGCCAGCCCAGTGCAGCGGATAACACCACCACAAGAACAATAAAGATCAGCGACTTGATAATGTTTCGAGCAAGCATGTGGCACTCCCTTGACTCTTTGCTGCGAGCACAAAAGTTTGAGTTTTAAGAAAATAAAGGTGCAACTTAAGGCGGGCGCGTTATCGATCCCTGTGAACTTTCACTTGTAAACGCGCCCGCTTTATTTATCCGCTGTTACGCGGCGGCCAGTACGTTGGTTTTATCCAGGTAATACTTACCGATACCGTGCAAGTTCAAAGGCGACAGGGTGAAGTGCTTCGAACCGGTGTGGATATCGCGGAAGCAGCGCTCCAGGAAGTGCGACTTGTAGACAGCTTTGGAACCGGCCATCGAGTAGATCTGGTTGACGGCGTTGACCGAGTTTTCAGTCAACACCGACGCTGCCAGACCGACGCGGGCGCTGACCGGTTCACCGATGGTTTCACCGCGGTTGATCACCTGATGGATGGCATCTTCAAGCAGCAATTGCGCGGTGTGTACCGAGGAGATGGCGCGACCGGTCTTCTCGAAGATCACCCCTTCCAGACCCGGATCGGTGTTCACGGCGCGGTCATTGCGGAAATGATCGACCGCAGCCCGGGCCACGCCCAGCACGGTGGACATCGCCGCCAGGGTGCCGAACTCGTAGTAGCCGGTGGCGTAGGCCCGGGAACTGCGCGCTTCGGGGGATTGCTTGAGGGTTTCGACGTCCAGCGAGAAGGACTTGTGGACGATCACGCTGGAGCACTGGAAGTGATGGCTGCCGGTGCCGCGCATGCCCAGGGTGTCCCAAGTCGGCAGGATAGTGCACTGGCTGGCGGGCACGAAGAACATCCGCACTTCCGGGGTGGTGTTGTTTTCGGTGCCTTTGACGGTGGCGGTGCAGACCAGCCAGTCGGCGTGGGCCGAGCCACTGGCGAACGCCCATTTGCCGCTCAGCAGGTACTCGTCGCCCATCGGCAGCGCTTCGCCGCCGGAGTGGATGGCGCCGATCACGAAACCGTCGCAGTGGTTGTAGATCGCTTCGGAGGTGGCTTCCGGCAGGTAATCCGACAGGCGCCCCATCGCCACTTGCACCGCCAGCTGCCAGGACAGCGAGGCGTCAAACCGGGCGAATTCCAGCAGCAGGGCCGAGGTGGTCTGGATATCGACCTGGGACCCGCCGAACGCCTTGGACACCGAGGTGCGGCCAAAACCCTCCTTGAAGAATCGGGACATCACATCCTTGTGCGTCGCATTTGTCTGCTCGCTGTAATCGCGGTGCTGAATAATCAGCGGATTCAGTGCACGCACCTTCTCGAGCCATTCATTGGATTCGGAGGGAAGGCTGTTCCATTGCATTAGATTTTTCATAACGGCTCCTAGCTATTATTTATTTACGATCAGCAGACGAAAAAACAGACAGAACTTTTTATTGTTGTTAAACCCCGATTAAAATGTACGTCTACAGTCGTGCATTTGACAAGCACTATTATCAGACTTCTTTCATTTCCCAATAAAAGAGCAATCACTGTCCGACAATTACGCAAGGCGCAAGAGGCCAACGTAACTTGCGAACAAGTTACGTTGCTTGAATCTTTTGATTACTTCACGCCGGCACGCCGGTCACTGACCCGCGACAGTGATGCCCAGTCCTGATCAGCCTGACCATGGGCCATGCCGTCCAGCAAGTTGTCCTTCAACACGCTGGCAAACGGCAGCGGCACCTGCGCCGCTTCACCGGCTTCCAGCGCCAGCCGTACGTCCTTGAGACCCAGCGACAATTTGAAACCGGCCGGCTCGAATTTTTCATCGACCATCAGCTTGCCGTAGCCCTGATAGACCGGCACGGCGAACAGGGTCGAAGTGATCATTTCGATGAACGCCTCGCGACTGATGCCGTAACCGCCGGCCAGGGTCGAGGCTTCGGCCATGGATTCGATTGCCGAAGCGATCATTAGATTGGCCGACAGTTTCGCGGCGCAAGCCACTTCAGCTGTGTCACCGAACGTCCAGGTCTTGCGCCCCAGCACATCGAACAGCGGCTGCACCCGGGCCAGTGCTTCGGCGGGCCCGGAGGCGAGAATGTTCAGATTGCCGGCAGCCGCCACATCGACCCGCCCCAGCACCGGTGCCGACACGTAACCGACACCGCGCGCTTCATGCTCGGCCGCCAGTTCTTTGGCCAGCGCCACCGATACCGTGGACATGTTGACGTGAACGCTGCCGGCCCGCAGACCGTCCAGCGCCTTGGCGTCGAAGAACACCGAGCGGATCGCCGTGTCATCGCCGAGCATCGAAATCAGCACCTCGGCCTGCGCCGCCAGTGCCGGTGTCTCGACAGGTTCGGCGCCGGCCGCGGCCAGTGCTTCCAGCGGCGCCGACGAACGATTCCACACGCGGACCCGATGCCCGGCTTTCAGCAGGTTCAGCACCATCGGTGCGCCCATCGTGCCCAGACCGATAAATCCCAGTTCCATGTCGCGTTCCTCTCTCGATGAGGTCTTCAAATCCGTTTGTGCAATGACCCATGTTTGCGATTGTACGTGTACAGGCGTACATTTCAAGTGCCGCGATGATTCATTCTTCGCGGCAAGGGTTTCAAACACACCTTTACCCAAGGCAAGGAGGCTTTATGCAATTCGGGATCTACACCGTTGGCGACGTCACACAAGACCCTACCAACGCCCGTACCCCCAGCGAATCCGAGCGCATCCAGGCCACCCTGCAAATTGCGCAGAAGGCTGAAGACATCGGACTGGACGTGTTCGCCACCGGCGAGCACCACAATCCCCCGTTCATCACCTCCTCTCCCACCACGCTGCTGGCCTACATCGCAGCCAAGACCCAACGCATCATTCTCTCGACGTCCACCACCCTGATCAGCACCAACGATCCGGTGCGTCTGGCCGAAGAATATTCGCTGCTGCAAAACCTCTGCGGCGGCCGCATGGACCTGATGCTCGGCCGGGGCAACACTGCACCGGTCTATCCCTGGTTCGGCAAAAGCATCGCCGACGGTCTGCCACTGGCGATGGAAAACTATCGCCTGCTGCACCGTCTCTGGCGCGAAGAAGACCTCAACTGGAGCGGACGCTTTCGCACCCCGCTGAAAAACTTCACCTCGATCCCGAGGCCCCTCGATGACCTGCCGCCCTTCGTCTGGCACGGCTCGATCCGCACCCCGGAAATCGCCGAGCAGGCGGCGTATTACGGCGACGGTTTTTTCGCCAGCCACATCCTCTGGCCCCGTGAGCACTTCATGGCGCTGGTCGAGTTCTACCGCGCGCGGTTTGCCCATTACGGTCACGGCACGCCGGAGCAGGCGATCGTCGGTCTCGGCGGGCATATTTTCATGCGTCGCAACTCGCAGGATGCGCGTCGGGAATTCCGTCCCTACTTCGACAACGCCCCGGTGTACGGCCATGGCCCGTCTCTGGAAGAGTTCATGGAAATGACCCCGCTGGCCGTCGGCAGCCCTCAGGAAATCATCGACAAGACCCTGACCTTCCGCGAGTACTTCGGCGACTACCAGCGCCAGCTGTTCCTGTTCGACCATGGCGGCATTCCGCTGAAGACCGTGCTGGAACAACTCGACATGTTCGGCAAGGAAGTCTTGCCGGTGCTGCGTGAAGAAACCCGCAAACGCCGCTCGCCGCTGGCGGCCGAAGCGCCGACGCACGCCAATCGCCTGGCCCGTTTGCAAACCCCGTCGGCCGATCCACGCCCCACGGTCAAGGCGACACAACTCGATAGCGTGACCGGCCACTGAACCTGTGGGAGCGAGCACGCTCGCTCCCACACTTGATCAGGCAGCGCCCTTCAACAGGCGCTGCGCATCCATCGCAACCACCACGTCATCGTTGATCAGTCGCGCCAGATACTGACCGTAACCGGTCTTGCTCATGCTGCCCGCGTGCACCAGCAATTGCGCGTCGTCGATCCAGCCCTTGTTGTAGGCAATCTCTTCGAGGCAGGCGATTTTCAGGCCCTGGCGTTTCTCGATGGCCTGCACGAAGTTGCCCGCTTCCATCAATGCATCGTGGGTGCCGGTATCCAGCCACGCCATGCCACGCCCCATCACCGACACGTTCAATTTTCCACGTTGCAGGTAGACGTTGTTGACGTCGGTAATCTCCAGTTCACCTCGCGGCGACGGCTTGATGTCGGCGGCAATCTGCAGCACTTCGTTGTCGTAGAAATACAGGCCGGTGACCGCGTAGTTCGACTTCGGATCGCTCGGTTTTTCGCAGATGCTCAGGGCCTTGCCGGCAGCATCGAATTCCACCACGCCAAAGCGCTCGGGATCGGCCACGTAGTAACCGAACACTGTCGCGCCCTCGTCGCGAGACGCCGCTTGCAGCAGGGTTTCACCGAAGCCGGCGCCGTAGAAAATGTTGTCACCGAGCACCAGGCAGACGTTGTCTTCACCGACGAATTCACGACCGATGATGAACGCTTGAGCGAGACCGTCCGGGCTCGGTTGTACTGCGTAGCTCAGGCTCAGGCCCAATTGGCTGCCGTCGCCCAACATGCGCTGGAAGCCCGGCAGATCTTCCGGCGTGGAGATGATCAGGATCTCGCGGATTTCCGCCAGCATCAGCACCGACAGCGGGTAGTAGATCATCGGTTTGTCATACACCGGCAGCGACTGTTTCGAGACGCCCAGAGTGATCGGGTGCAAACGCGAACCGGCGCCGCCCGCCAGCAGAATTCCTTTGTACTTGGCCATGCTTTTTTCCTTTCAAGCAGTGAGATTTGAATGACTAGGTTCAGGCCACGAGGGCTTCGTCGCGTTGCTCGCCGAGGCGCTCCAGTGCGTAGGCGCCGGACATCACCCGCACCCACCAGGCGCGGTTATCCAGATACCAGTCGACGGTTTTCTGCATGCCACTTTCGAAGGTTTCCTGCGGCGTCCAGCCCAGCGTCGCGTGGATTTTTCCGGCATCGACCGCGTAGCGTTTGTCGTGGCCCGGACGATCCTTGACGAAGGTGATCAGGTCGCGGAAGTGCGCAACGCCTGCCGGTTTTTCCGCACCGCGCGCTTCAAGCAGATCGCACAGGGTGTGCACCACTTCCAGGTTGGTCTTCTCGTTGTGGCCGCCGATGTTATAGGTCTGCCCGACCTCACCGCGCGTGACCACCGCGTACAGGGCGCGGGCGTGATCCTCGACGAACAGCCAGTCGCGAACCTGCGCGCCATCGCCATACACCGGCAACGGCTTGCCTTGCAGCGCATTGAGAATGACGTGGGGAATCAGTTTTTCCGGGAAGTGGTATGGCCCGTAATTGTTCGAGCAATTGCTCATCACCACCGGCAGGCCAAAGGTGCGATGCCAGGCGCGGACCAGATGATCGGAACCGGCCTTGGTCGCCGAGTACGGCGAGCTTGGCGCATACGGCGTGCGCTCGGTGAACGCCGGATCTTCGGGTTCCAGGTCGCCGTACACTTCGTCGGTGGAAATGTGATGGAAACGGAACGCCGCCTGACGCGCCGCGTCCAGTCGGTTCCAGTAACCACGCGCCGCTTCGAGCATTGTGTAGGTGCCGACGATGTTGGTTTCGATGAAGGCTTGCGGGCCATCGATCGAGCGGTCCACGTGGGACTCGGCGGCCAGGTGCATCACCGCATCCGGTTGCAACCGTGCGAACAGTTCGTCCAGCGCAGGCTTGTCGCAGATGTCGACCTGGCAGAAACGGTAACGCGGCGAATCGGACACATCGGCCAGCGATTCAAGGTTGCCGGCGTAGGTCAGTTTGTCGACGTTGATCACTTCACATTCGGTCTCTTCAATCAGAAACCGCACCACGGCCGAGCCAATGAAGCCCGCGCCCCCTGTCACTAAAATTTTCATCAGCGCCTCCCCTGGCAAAATGATGATTGAACGTCCTTCGATGCTGTGTGCGGGTCAGTTCAACAACGCCACCCAGTATTGCGACAGCCCTTGTTCGAGAATCAGCAGCGTCTGGATGCAGACGAAGCTTTCGTCGGTGGTCGCCGAGGTCGCGTTGAGCGGGCCGAATCCACCGTCCTGCTTCTGATGGGCAGCGATCCAGTCTTTCGATTCCTGCAAATACGTCGGCTGGGCGTCGAGCAGAAACATCGCCGCGATGGCCATGTAAGTGCCCACCAGGCTGACCGCTTTGCCCGGCCGGTAATGGAACGAGCCGTTGGCCAGTTGCAGCTTTTGCAGCCAGGCGACGGTCTGTTCGGCATCGACGATGCGGCGGTTGAGAATGAACAGCGTCGACAGCACGCGGTACACCGAAAACGCGTCCGGCGGATACCCGGGCTTGTTGGCGAAACCGCCGTCGGCCGAGCGGCAGCGCAAGGCGAACGCCATTACGCCCTGCTCGTCCGGCGCCTTGGCTTCAAGGGCATGCAGCGACAGCACCGCCAGGTTGGTGTGCCAGATATCCGAGCCGAAACCCGGCACATCGCCGAACCCGCCATCGGGGTTCTGACACGCTTGCAGGTAACGCACGCAACCGCCGATATCGTTCGGCAACGCGCCCAGCACTCGCAGCGACAACACCGCGCAGTAGGTGGCGAACACATCGCTCAGATGACCCGGTTGTTCGGCGAATCCGCCGTCGGTGTTTTGCGAGGCCCGGATGCAATCGATCAGGCTGGCCTTGTTTTCGATTTGCAGACCCAGCGCGTGCAGGTCCGAGATCACGTGCAATCCGGAGAACACCTGCCAGGTCTTGTCGGCACGGAAACCCAGCGGCGCGGTTTCGGCAGTCAGTCCGTATGGCGTTTCATTCGATGCGCGGGCCTTGGCCAGCCACGCCAGATAACGCTGCAGATCAACATTGATGGTCGGCACGCCATTCGGGTGTATGCGCTGCACATCGCCACCGCCATCGATCACTTGCAGCTCACGGTTTACCAACGCTGCATCGTCATGATGATTGACGGCAGCGGCCGGTTCGATGGACTGCAAAGCGTGAGCGGCGGCGAGCTGGGTTTTCAGGCTTTTCAGGTGCAACGGCAGGTACGTCAGGTTGCCAATGCTGAAGATCCCCGGCTGACGCGGCGGCGCCCAGAACTGCCGAATGAACGGCACGGTCGGGTCATCCGGGGTCGACCAGAAATAGCCCTTGCCCATGAACAGTCCACCGTTACTGGTGTCATGGAATTCCAGCAACGCCGCCATCACCGAAGCCCGATCCGCTTCGCTCGCGCCGGACGGCAAGGCTTGAATCGCCTGCAACAACAGCGCCACGTCGTAGGCGGCCTTGATCGGGAATGGCGACTCGTGATTCTTGTACGAGGTGTGCCAGTCGCAACGCACTTTGCCGTTGATCCCGACCCGGTCCCAATACCCGCCGTACGCCGGATCGCGGAACAACGCCAGGGTTTGCAGCAGGAATGAACGGGCCAGATTCGACAACGCATTGTCATCGCGCACATCGGCTAGTTGCGCCAACACCAGGCTGACCTGAGCACGCACGCCGCAACGGGTCAGCGCGACATCGACACAGGATTGGCTGTCGCTGCCGGCCACTCGGCCGATCAGGTTCTCTGCATGAATCTGCAAGTGCCCGACCAACCCGAGACCCAACGGCTGATTGTCGATACGCGCCAGCAAGGCCGTGGCGCTGATGTCGAGATCGATCGAGATCGCCAGTTCCAGCGGTGTCGACCAGTCGCTGCTGTACAGACCGGCGACCGTGGACCGAGCGTAGATCGCTTCAACCTTTTCCAGCAGGCCGTGGATCGCGGCATTGTTCGCCGCGTCCTGCGGCACCCGGCGCTGATAGGCAATCAATGCCGCCAGCGCGTCCAGTTGCAGCGCCAGCGTGCGGCAGCGTCCGGAGCCGTGCGGCGTCCAGTAGCGATCAGCCAGTTCGTGGAAACCGCCATTCGACGCATCATGCAACTGCATCAGCCCGTCATGGGCAAAACGCAGTTCGACATCGTCGCCGTGCTCGGCTTGGTAGAGCGTCGCGGCGACCTGATCCTGCAACTGCTTGTCGCTGGAAATCGCAACCTCGCCACTGGCATCGGTCACGGCGAAAAAGCCTCCGTGGTCGATGTCCTTGAGGCCTTGATCAAATAGAAACTGCGGATGCAGTGACATGGTGAATCCCTCTTCCTTGAGGTTAAGCGGCTTTGCTTTCGGTCAGCGACACAACGCTGCCCTGGCACAACTCGATGATGCGCGTCGCGGCGCGGGCGGCACCTTCGCCATCCGGCGCGGCCACTTGCTGATGCGGTGCGTAGTAGGTCGAAGCGTCGGTGTCTTTTTCCAGTTCGCCCTGGATCAGCTCGACGATCGCATCGCGGTCGTGGCCCAGATGCGTCGGGAAACCCAGCAGCTCCAAACGGCGCAGCGCCTCGAGTTCGTGGTACTCGGACTTGGACGGCAGCACGAACAGCGTTGGAATCTGCAGTGCGGCGATTTCCGTCACGGTGATCCAGCCCGGCGCCGAAATCAGCAGGCTGGCTTCGCGTAGCAGGCCCATCCAGTCCGGGTAGTACGGCACGCAGACGACGCCGTCCTGAGCCTGGATATCCTGACGGCCGAGCAACACCAGTTTCAGTTCCGGATTGCGCTCGCGCAGGATCTTGAAGCTGTCCAGATAGGCGGCGAGCAGCGCGTCCTTGTTCTGGGCAAACATCGTGGTGCCACTGATCGAGGCGACAATGAACGGCGAGTCGCCGAGGTTCAGTTGCTCGCGCACGTTCAAGCCGGTCTGCACATTGATGTCGCGGATCATCGGGCCGACGAAATGCGCCTTACCACTGACCAACGCTTCGGCCACCGGTGTGCCCTGATCGAGGGAAGCCACATACGGTTTATCGGTCAGCACAAGTTGGCTCTGATTGATCATCCAGTTGAACTGGCTGTGCAGCGCGGTGCGGGCCCGGGCCATTTCCAGCGCGTTGACTTCGAACCCGCCATCGGCCAGATCATGGTCTTCGAGTTGGCACAGGGTGAAGTCGTAGCGCTCGGTGACGAACACCAGCGGCGTACCGCTGAAAATCGCGGCCAGGCAGGCGGCCATGTTGTAGTCCGACACCAGAGCGGTGGGCTTGTACTCGGCGATCAGCGCCAGGTAAGACAGAATTCGCTCTCCGGACAAGAAGGTATTGGCGATATATCCGCCGATGTAATTATTCCAGTCGAGTTCTTTCGACAAGTTGCTCTTTTTCGAGTAATCGACCAAACGACCGGCAATATCCACAACTTCTACGCCAGACTTTTCGAACATCGGCGTAAAGGTCGGCTGCAAGGAAGCCAGGGCCACGGTCAATGGCATGTCCGGGCGCTGTTTCTTGATCGCCTGAGCGATGGACAGCGCGCGCATGTTGTGACCGGAACCGGTTGGATTGGGGGCAAATAAAATCATTCTTGAATCTCCATTAGTTGAACAACGCCATGAACCACAGTGTTTTCCAATACATCCCTTATAACCACCGAGTACGGCTTGATAACGGCACCGTCACCAATATTCAGTGGACCTACCAAGATGGCGCCCTCGCCAATAACGCAACGACTTCCAATGCGCACCGGTGCCTCCTCCCAAGGCAGTGAGCGGAATGAATGATCATGGGTGGAGGCAACGATCGTGACCCCCTCGGACAACTCGCTGAAAGCACCGACGGATACGCCGCCGGCCGCCTCGATAACCACACCGGCCGCCAGTCGCACGCCGGTGCCCAATTCGATACCGCCCAGTTGCGACATGCCGCCCTGACGGTTGCTGCGCCCGATCAGAATGCAGTCCCGGGCAATTTCCACCGAAGCCCCGCCGCGCAATTCGGCATCGATCAAGGCTTCGTCGCTGATGTCCCAGGTCGCGGTGTCGGGGTTCAACGCCTTGAGGCGCGACACCGACTGCGTGGACCGATCGAGCATCGACGGCAAGCCCTGGCGCGCCCGATCCCGGACTTTGGCCAGCACCGGTTCCGGGCTCGGCCGGCCGTCCTCGACCACGGTGCGGTGGGCAATGACCCGCGCCGGGCGGCCGACGACGATTGCGTCCGGCGGCACATCGGCGGTCACCAACGCACCCGCTGCCACCACGGCCCCGGCACCGATGGAGACACCGGCAGCCACCGTGGCCTTGGCGCCCAGCCAGACGTTTTCGGCAATCCGAACCGGCGACTGCGCCGTCCCCAGGCACTGGGCGCCGGTGGCGAACATGCTGGATTTGCCGATGGACGTGTGCTGCAAATCGCACCTGAAGCCGATAAAGCAGTCATCACTGATCTGCACATTTGTCAGGCGACTGCCGGCACGCACCCAGACGTGCCGGCCAAGTTCACTCGCACTATCAACATTCGTCGAAACTTCAATTACGTTTATGTCGTCCACAATAAAGCCTCATTCCATTGATGCCGGGCACATAAAAATTCGATAGGCGTGCGTATCCCGCAGATATAAATCCGCCAGTACACAAATAATAATTAACTGTTTATTTAAGGCTTTTACTCAAAGCACGCGAGACATTGCGTCCGCGCCACTTATTAACTGACCGGTTCATTCAACTGTCATTATTCATTAACAACAGATAGAAGTTCACACTTGAGCCGAAGGCCAAGTCAGTTATCGAGATGAGAAAAAGCCGATTCAAGTCTGTCCGTGACTCAGTTGGAGCTCCCTTCCGAGGAATAGTCCTTTAGTACGAATGTTATAGTACAGACGATTTTGTTTTGCAATAGGTGTCAGAATGGTTATCTCGTTTTAGTCTAAAAATTGATTGAACTTTTACGGTGCATGCTTGTATTAAAACCGTCATGTATGCACAGCGATGGTGCAAATCCAGTTTTTACGCAGATCTGCGTCAGCGCTTACAGGCATCTGGAGGTCGACCCCAGACATTCCGACAGCACCCGCGAAGGCTACGGTGACGGCTCTAACTCCCTCTGGCCTGGAGCCGTCATGCCCGCACCTATCACCGTTTTGCGCGACACCCATCCTCTGCCCGTACTCGACGCCTGCAAATGGGAAAAGCTCGAGGGCGACCCGCACACCGTCAACCTCAACGCTTACACCAGCGAAGACGGCAGCAAGATCATGGGCACCTGGATCTGCACACCGGGCAAGTGGCGAGTGGATTACGTGAAGTGGGAGTACTGCCATTTCCAGGAAGGCTACTGCGTGATTACCCCGGACGGCATGGAGCCGATCCACCTGCGCGCCGGCGACATCTTCGTGGTCGAGCCAGGCATGAAAGGCACTTGGGAAGTGGTCGAAACCGTACGCAAATATTTCGTGTTCGCCTGATACAAAAAAGCCGGGAAACCACCCGACGTGATTTCCCGGCAACACCTACTGCATCTGAATTGCAGACCTGCGACGAGCACAGGCCTGACGACGATTACTGCGGCTTGCGATAGCTGTTGATGATCGCCGAGAAGTCCTTGCCCCCTTCCCCGCGCTGACTCATCGCCTGATACAACTGCTGCGCCACCGCGCCCAGCACCACCGGCTGATGGGCCTGACGCGCCGCTTCGGTAGCCAGCCCCAGATCCTTGAGCATCAGCTCGGCGCCAAAGCCACCGGTGTAACCACGCGAGGCCGGCGCCGTTTCGACGATCCCCGGCCACGGGTTGTACATTTCCGAGCTCCAGCAACGCCCGGTCGAGCTGTTGATGATCCCGGCGAGCACCGAGGTGTCGATGCCCAGCGCATCGCCCAGCGCCATCGCCTCGCTGACGCCGACCATCGAAATGGCGAGCAACAGGTTGTTGCAGATCTTGGCGATCTGGCCGGTGCCGACTTCACCGCAATGCACGATGTTGCGGCCCATCTGCGCCAGCACCGGTTGCAGGGTGGCGAACAGTTCCGGGGTGGCGCCAACCATGAAGGTCAGCGTCCCGGCCGTGGCGCCACCAGTACCACCGGACACCGGTGCATCGGCCATGGCTACGCCTTGTTTGGCAGCCGCCGCAGCTACATCGCGCGCAGTCTGCGGATCGATGGTGCTGCAATCCACTGCCGGCACGCCTTTGCCGATCCCCGCCAGTACGCCGTCTTCACCGAGCCAGACACTGCGGACATGCACCGCCGCCGGCAGCATGGTGATTACCAGTTCTGCATCTTCAGCGGCTTCGCGAGCCGAGGCGCGAATGGTGCCGCCCAGTTGCTTGAGCTCCGCCAGCACGGTCTTGTTCAGGTCCACCAGATTCAGCGAATGCCCGGCCTTGATCAGGTTGCGCGCCATCGGCGCGCCCATGTTGCCCAGACCGATAAATGCGATTTTCATGACCATTCCTCAGCGCAGGTTGATGGTGGTGTTCACGCCGTCGTTGACGCTGTCGTCATCGAACCAGCGCGCCGTGACCGTTTTGGTCTGGGTGTAGAACTGCACCACTTGCTTGCCGTACGGGCCGAGGTCGCCGAGTTTCGAACCACGCGAACCGGTGAAGCTGAAGAATGGCACTGGCACCGGAATCGGGATGTTGATGCCGACCTGGCCGACGTCGATTTCAGTCTGGAATTTACGCGCCGCCGCACCGCTCTGGGTGAACAGGCCTGTGCCGTTGCCGAACGGGTTGGCGTTGACCAGCGCGATGGCCTGATCGAGGGTGTCGACTTCCAGCACCACCAGCACCGGGCCGAAGATTTCCTGGGTGTAGATCTGCATATCGGTAGTCACCCCGGAGAACAGGGTCGGGCCGACGAAGTTGCCTTTCTCGTAACCCGGCACGCTGATGTCGCGACCGTCCAGTTCGAGTTTGGCACCTTCCTTGATGCCGCTTTCGATCAGATCGAGAATCCGCGCCTTGGCCTTTTTCGAAATGACCGGGCCGACATCAGTGCCCGGCTCGTTGCCGGCGTTGACCTTGAGTTTCTGCGCCAACGCTTTCAGATCCGGCAGCCACTGTTTGGCCGCACCCACCAGCACCACCACCGAAGTGGCCATGCAACGCTGACCGGCCGCACCGAAACCGGCGCCGACCAAGGCATTGAGCGCTTGCTCGCGATTGGCATCCGGCAGCACCACCGCGTGGTTCTTCGCGCCCATCATCGATTGCACGCGCTTGCCATGCTTACCGGCCAGGTCATAGACATGGGTGCCAACGGCGGTCGAACCGACGAACGAAACGGCCTTGATGTCCTTGTGGGTGCACAGGCCATCGACCACGTCTTTGCCACCATGGACGACGTTAAGCACACCAGCCGGAACGCCGGCCTCGATCGCCAATTCCACCAGCAACAGGGTCGACAGCGGATCCTGTTCGGATGGCTTGAGGACGAAGGTGTTGCCGCAGGCGATGGCCATCGGGAACATCCACAGCGGAATCATTGCCGGGAAGTTGAATGGGGTGATGCCGGCGCAGACGCCGATCGGCTGGCGCAGGGTGTAGGTGTCGACGCCGCCGGCCACGTTCTCGGCGAACTCGCCCATTTGCAGGCTGCCGATGGAGCAGGCGTGTTCGACCACTTCCAGGCCACGGAAAATATCGCCTTCGGCATCGGCAATGGTCTTGCCCTGCTCGGCGCTCAGCACCACGGCGATGCGTTTGGAATGCTCGCGGATCAACGCCTGCAGCTTGAGCATGATGCGCATGCGCGCGCCGATCGGGGTCAGTTTCCAGGTCTGGAAGGCGCGCTGGGCGGCGCTGACGGCGGCGTCGACTTCAGCGGCGGTGGCGAACGGAACCTTGGCCAGAACCTGCTGGGTCGCCGGGTTGACGATGTCGTGCCACTCGGTGGTCTGCGACTCGACCCACTCGCCGTCGATCAGCAGCTTGACCTTCTGGATCGTGGTTTCGTTGGGCGTAAGCGATGCGTTCATGCTGGTCTCCAGAACTTGTTTTTATCTTAGGAGCCAAGGCGAAAGGTTCGCCTTGAGATGAGGCGTGTGTCACGAATTGGTTGTCGGACTGTTTTTGGAGTATAGATGTGCAAACTTCTAATAAGAACGCACATATAAGCCCGTCCATCATGCAAAAAAACATCACCTCTCTAGGCTCGCTGAACTGGGACGACCTGAAGTTTTTCCTCGAAGTCGCCCGTACCCGCAAGGCCAGCACCGCGGCCAAACGCCTGGCGGTGGACTACACCACCGTGTCGCGACGCATCAGTTCGCTGGAAGCGGCGCTAGGCACTTTGCTGTTCGAAAAGTCGCGCACCAGCGGTTTTGTGCTGACTGCCGAAGGCCAGCGCCTGCTGAGTTATGCCGAGTCGATCGAAAGCACGCTGCACATGGCCTGCGAGCAGGTGTCCGGCTCCGGCGTCGCGCTGTCCGGGCATGTGCGCATGGGTTGCACCGAAGGTTTCGGCAGCTTCTTCATCACCCCGCAACTGAGCCACTTCGTCGACGCCTACCCGGCGATCTCGGTTGATATCCTGCCGCTGCCGCACTTCATCAGCCTGTCCAAACGCGAGGCTGACATCGTCATCGCCCTCGAACGCCCGGAACACGGGCCGTACGTGTGCTGCAAACTTTGCGACTACCGCTTGCAGCTGTACGCGACCCAGGAATATCTCGACAAACACCCGCCGATCCGCCGACCCGCCGACCTGGGCAAGCATCAATTCATCAGTTATGTGGATGACCTGGCGTTCAGCTCGGAGCTGCTGTATCTGGCGAACGTGTTGCCCGGCGCCAGCGCCAATTTGCGCAGTACCAGCGTGATCGCACAATTCGTGGCGGCGCAGCAGGGGCGCTCGCTGGCGATTCTGCCGTGTTTCCTTGCGGCACAGGATCCGCGCCTGCTGCCGGTGTTGCCGGAGGAAATCGATATCACCCGGCAGTTCTGGATGTACTGCCGGGAGGATCTTCGGAAGTTGAAACGGATCACCCTGTTGTGGGATTACATCCGTGCGGTGACCGAGCGCAATCAGGCGCTGTTGATGGGTGAGACCCGCGAAATGCAGTTCGCCGATTAATCGGCGCTGACCACAATCGACACCCGGCGGTTTTCGGTGCGGCCGGCGGCGGTGTCGTTGGAGGCAACCGGCTCGCGGCTGCCGAGGCCTTGCAGCTGGATGTTCTCTTCTTTCATGCCGACCGCGGTCAGCACTTTGCCGACGCTTTTCGCGCGGCGCAGTGACAGCTGCTGGTTGTAGGTTTCCTTGCCCGAAGCGTCGGTGTGGCCATCGACTCGTACCCGCTCGATGCCGACACCCAGCAACGCTTTGCCGATACGCTCGACGATTTCGGTACTTTGCTTGTTCAGGCTTTCGACATCGCTGCCAAACAGCACTTTGCCCGACAGACCGAACTCCCAGCCGTCATCGGTCAACTCGAAGCCTTGCTGCTTGAGGACTGCGACCTGGGCTGGCGTCAGGCCTTTTTGCGGGGCGGTCTGGCAACCGGTCAGGGCCAGCATGGCCGTCAGCAACAGGGTGGAAAACAGTCGAAAGGAAAGTGAAAACACGGGCATCAGCTCCTGGTTTGAACGGGATCGACCGGGTGCTCCGACCCGGCCGTGAATTGGGCGCCGCGCGACAAACGCTTGGCTTGGTACATCGCGGCATCCGCCGCATCGAGCAAGGTGCCGGGCGTGGCGCCATGATCGGGGTAAACAGCGATGCCGATACTGAGCGAGGTCACGACACTGCTGTCGCCCGGCAGTGCAATCGGGATGTCCATGCTGGCGAGGATCTTGTCGGCAATGCGCTCGGCGTCTTCGGTCTTGTGCAGGGGCGTCAGCAGAACGGCAAATTCATCACCGCCCAGACGCGCCACCAGATCTTCCTCACGCAACTGCGCCCGCACCCGATTGGCTACCGCCACCAGCACTGCGTCGCCGGCGGCATGACCGAAGCTGTCGTTGATGTCCTTGAATCGGTCGCTGTCGAGAAACAGCACTGCCACGCGCTCGTTCAGCTTGTGGGCGCTGCGTAGCGCACGGATCAGGCGACCCTCGAAAAAGGCCCGGTTCGGTAATCCGGTGAGGCTGTCGTGGCTGGCCTGGTGGGCGAGGGTTTCGTTCTCGCTTTTCAGGTGGGTTTGCCAATCTTCGAGTTCATCGAGCAAGGCATTGAAGTCATTGCCCAGATTATCGAGCTCGGCAATCTTCGCTCGGGGCACGCGTCGATCCAGCGCCCGTTCACTGCGCGCGGCGTGCGCCACTGCCGCCAGGCTATGCAGCGGGCCGATGATCCTGCGTAACTGACGACGCGCCAGATAGAGCGCGACCCAGGCACTGATCGCCGTACAGAGAATGATCCCCGCCAGACCGCTCAACAGAAAGCGCATCAGGCTGCCGCCGTGACCAATCAGCAAAATACGCCCGATCTCGCGATCCTGATGGAGGATCGGCAGGCTGATGGGTTTTTCCAGAATCACTCGCGCGACCTGCATCTCCAGCTCGGAAAACAGACCGTTCTCCGGACGCTGCCAGCGCGCGAGCAAATGGCCCTGATTGTCCAGCACCTGGGCATCCGCCACTTCTTCGGTCGAGGCGATCAGCGCCAGCGCTTCGGTCGCGGCGGCCTTGTCGTTGAACACCACGGCGGCTTCCACGGTGTAACTGATCGAGCGGGCGATCAAGTGCAGGTTGTGATCGGCATAGACCCGCAGCGCCAGCACCCCAAGCAGCGTCAGCGACACACTGGCCATTGCCACGGCGACCAGCGCCACAATCAGGTTGCCACGGCCGATGACCGAGCCCAGTGACGGGCGCCCTGTGGATTTGTCGCGTCTCATGGCACCGCCGGTTTGCGGCGCGACAACTGCAGCACGCTGGGATGAATGCGCACGCCGCTGCGGGCGACGGAGTCGAGATTGACCTCGAACGACACTTGCTCATCGCCGACCCGCAGGCAGAACAGGCTGCCGACCGTGCATTGATCGCCGCCTTCGCTGATGCTCAGCACCGGATGGCCGATCAGGGATGCGAACAGCCGGCTGCGTTCGTCGGTCGTAAGTTTGCCGATGTAGACCGCGTCGCACTCGCTGACGATGGCCGGGTTGTCGGCCAACAGTCGACGCACGATGACCGGACGCCCCGTGGCCTGGGTCGTACCCTTGACCAGGTCGTCGGTGTATTCGGTCGGGCCGACGATGCACAGGCGCAACTGCGCCGGTTCTACCGGCCAGCGCGCGTAACTGAGGATACCGAGGACAACCTGGGTGACGGATTTGGCCCGTTGTTCGGCCATCCCCGCCGGGGGTTGAGTCTGGGCAGCGGCCACACCCGTGAGCAAACAGAGCACACCGGCAAACAACGCCCGCTTGCAGCCAACTACGCGCTCTGTCGCCCAGACAGCCACCTTCATGCAGGGATTCTCTTGGATCGTTACGAAATGATGCCGCAACGATAGCACAGCGTTGGAACGCCAGCGATACAGCGACCTCTGACCGGTCGGTCAATTACCGGCGGCAATCGAAGGCACCTTCATCCTTTATGCGGCGCCCCTTCTTCCAGTTCCAGCATCAGTCCACTCAGGCGCTTCACCTTGCGCTGCACCGCTTCTTCAAACACGCCGCTCCGAGGCTCGATCAAGGTGAACCAGTCCTTGGCCCGGGTAATTCCGGTGTAGATCAGCTCCTTGGTCAACACGGGATTCAGGGCGTCCGGCAGGATCAGCGCGGTATGGGCAAACTCCGAGCCCTGCGACTTGTGCACAGTCATCGCATAGACGGTCTCGACATCATTAAGCCGGCTCGGCAGCACGAAACGCACCCCGCCGCGCCCGTCGTTACGCGGGAACGCCACTCGCAACACCGACTTACCGGCATCCGGCCCATCGCGCTCGGGCAGTTTCAGGGCGATACCGATGTCGCCGTTCATCAGCCCCAGACCGTAATCATTTCGGGTCATCAGCACCGGCCGACCTTCGTACCATTGCTGGTCGCTCTCGATCAGTCGCGCCTTGAGCAACGCGTCGGTGATGCGCTGGTTCAGCCCCTCGACACCCCACGGCCCTTTGCGCACTGCGCACAACAACTGGAAGGTATCGAAGGCCCGCAGGACGTCACGCGCCCAGTCGGCCCAGCCCGGGTTCTCCAGCGGCGTTCCAAGCGCTGGACGCCGATCGCGCAAGACGCTCAGATAGTGTCGATAACCGTGAGGGCCTTCGCCGTGTCCATTGAGCACCAGGTTCTCAAGTTTCCGGTCGTGCTCGTTCTGAAGCGGCAACGAAAACACATCGCCATGAGTTTTGGCTTCCAGCAACTGGCGAGCCTCAACCGGGAGTTGCTGATTCACCCGTCGCGCCAGTTGACCGATGCCGCTGCCCTCGCCGAAACGCCGCGAGTGACGCAACATCACCACTTGCTGGGCCAACGGATGCGAGCCGTCTGAGCCTTCGTGCAAGCCGCTGTCCTGCAGGGATTCGCCACTCACCGTTTCCAGCCACTGGCGGGTCTGCGGACTGTACCAACCCGCTTCGGCATCGCGGCACAAATCTCCCAGCACCGCACCCGCCTCCACGGAGGCCAGTTGATCCTTGTCGCCCAGCAACACCAACCGGGCATGAGGCGGCAAGGCATCGAGCAGGTTGGCCATCATTTCCAGGTCGATCATGGACGCTTCATCGACCACCAGAACGTCCAGGGGCAGACGGTTACCGGCATGGTGGCGAAAGTGCCGCGTGCCGGGACGGCTGCCGAGCAGGCGGTGCACCGTGGTCACCTCGGTCGGGATTTTTTCCCGGACGCTGTCAGCAACCTTCAGCGATTGCACCTGCTGACTGATGGACTCGGTCAACCGCGCCGCCGCTTTACCGGTAGGCGCCGCGAGCCGAATGCGCAATGGCTGGTGCGCCTCGACCGCAGGAGCCTGGAGCAACGCCAGCAAACGGACCACCGTCGTCGTCTTGCCTGTACCTGGACCGCCCGTGATGATGCTGAAGGCACTTCGGGTGGCCAGGGCGCAGGCGAGTTTCTGCCAGTCGATGACATCCGCACGCTGCGCCGGATCGAACAGTGCGTCCAGCCGCCGAGCAAGATCGGGTGGTGTCGCTTCCTGCTCCGCTAGCCGCTGACGCAATGCACTGTCGATACGCCGCTCATAGGCCCAATAGCGCCGCAAGTACAAGCGCTTGCCGGACAACACCAGCGGACGTTCCTGCGCAGACGCACCTTCGTCGGCGGCCAGTGCCACCAGCGAACTGCCGGCCAGCACCTTGCACCAGTGCGCTCCGTCGAGGGTTTCGAGCAATTGCGATGGCAGCAGCAACACGCCGGGTTGCGCATCCCCTTCCGGCGGCAGGGAAAGTGCAAAATCCGGCGCCTTGAGGGTTTCGAACAGATCCAGGCAGACATGACCATGGCCGAGCTGATGACTGGTCAATGCGGCGGCGAGCAACACCAGCGGATCGACATCGGGTGCCAACTCATGAAGAAAGGCCACGAATGCCTTGTCCAGTGCCCGCAACCAGCCACGCTCGACCCATTGGGTCAGCAACAGCAACAGATCATCGGCACGGGTCAGGGGCGTCAGCTGCGCGAGGCTGTCGGCAGTCAGCGGCGTAGGCAGCAGGTCGGCGAATGTCCGGTTCATAGCAGTACTCCCTGTTCCCACGCGGGCTCGGCCTTGGGTTGCGGTTTGCCCTGGAACATGAGGTCCAGACGCTCGATCAGCTCCCTTGGTGGTCGCGCGAAGTAAACGCCACCGCCAGGAGCCCGTGTTCCGCGCAGGAACAGATACAACGCGCCGCCGATATGCCGGTCGTAGTCGTAATCGGTAAGCCGCGCCTTGAGCTGACGATGCAGTGCCAACAGGTACAGCACGTATTGCAGGTCGTAACGGTTGTCGAGAATCGACTGCTCCATGGCCCGTTCGGTGTACGCGGCGTCATCGACACCCAGCCAGTTGGATTTGTAATCGGCCACGTAGTAACGACCCTCGTGCTCGAACGTCAGGTCGATAAAGCCTTTGAACATGCCATTGAGCTGCACCGCTTCAGCGCCGACCCGGGCCACGCCGTTGTGGGTGAACTGACGCACCTGTTCGTCGAGCTTGAGGACGTCGACTTTGTGGCTGGCAAACCAGAACTCCATCTCGACCCGATACTGCTTCAATTGCTCAAGCACCACTGGCGGTTGGTCGAGCCCTGCGGGCAGTGGCAGTTTGAGCAAGTGTTGCAACCAGTCGCCGAGGGTGGTGATCCAGCCTTCCCAGCCCCGTCGATTGCAACGTCGGGCAATCGCATCATCCAGCGACTCGCGGGTGACCGCGAACCCTTCCTCCCCTGCCCACTCCAGCAAACCGTGAAGAAACGTTCCCGGATTCGGCCCGCGAGGGAAGCGGTGAATATCGGCCCCGCCGGCGATGATCTCGCGCGGAGCTTCAGGATCCAGGCGCTCGTCGTCGAACAGTTTTTGCGCCTGTGGACTGTCGGGAGCTTCGTCATTGCCGACGCTCAGCACGTCACTGATGCGCAAGGCGCTGTACGACGCGATCCACCAGTTCTCGCTGGCCCTGCGACTCGGCAAAAGGGTGGCACGTAGCGTGGCCTCATTACGCGGAGGCTGGTACTCCTCGCTGGTGGCTTCTGGCATTTCAACAATGCTCAGCGCCGAACAATCCTGTTGCAGATCGTCCAGCCAGCGGGCCAATCCGCTGGATTCACTCAACGTTGCGCCACCGCCCAACAGATAGCCCAGTGCAGAAAGATGCAGCACCGAGTTGCTGTGATTGCCGCGTTTGAGATCCGTCACCCCGAGCCAGCACGCATGTTGTGCACGAGTCAGCGCGACGTAGAGCAAACGCAGATCCTCCGCCAGGCGTTCGTTGTCCGCCAGGGCGATCAGTTCGGCGTCGGGCTTCAGACTGATACGGGCCTTGCCGGACTCATCGTGGTAATGCAGCGGCAATCGACTGCCGTCCACGGGTTTGGCCGAGCAGATGAAAGGCAGGAACACCAACGGGTATTCAAGCCCCTTGGACTTGTGAATGGTCACGACCTTGACCAGCTGTTCGTCACTTTCAAGACGCAGGATCTGCTCTTCACCTGCCTGACCGGACAGCGCCAGATGCTCGGCCAGATGCCGGATCAGTGCCTGCTCGCCATCGAGTTCCGACGCGGCCTGTTGCAACAGCTCCGACAGGTGCAACAGGTTGGTCAGCACCCGCTCGCCATCACTGCGTGCGATGAGCATCTGCGGCAGTTGAAAGTCGTGCAGCAGGCGCCGCAACATCGGCAGCACCCCTTGCTTGCGCCAGAGCTCGCGATAACCGCGGAACTGCATGACCCGGGTTTCCCAGACCAGTTCGTCCTGATTCAGGCGCTCCAGCTCAGCCAGCGGCAGGTTCAGCGTGATGCACGCCAGCGCCGCTTTGAGGGAGCGTTCGACATCCGGCTCGGCACACGCCTTGAGCCACGAAAGCAGATCATGGGCTTCCTGAGCGGCAAAGACCGAGTCCTTGTCCGACAGGTAAACGCTGCGAACTCCGCGCGCTGCGAGCTCACCGCGTACCGCCTGCGCCTCTTTACCATCGCGGACCAGGATCGCAATGTCCGCTGGCCGCAGCCCACGCCAATCCTTGCCCTCTTGCGCAAACCCGGCGCGACCGGTTTGCCCCCCATTAAGCAGAGACGTGATCTCACTAGCGCAGGCCGCCGCCAACTGCTGGCGATAAACCGCCCCGGACAGTGGCTTGTCGGTGGATAAATGCCAGATATTCAGCGCTGGCACATCAAGCCCGGACACCTGCAAATGTTCTTTACGCCCCTGAGCCTGCACAGGCTGGAACGGCACCGGGTTATCACCGTTTTTCTCTCGAAACAGAAATGCTCCGCGCCCTTGCTCACGGGACTCTGCACGCTCAAATACATGATTAACCGCACGGACCATCCCGTGACTGGAACGGAAGTTCGTACCCAGGGTATGCAGTCGCCCGGTTGTGGCCTGGCGGGCTCGCAGATAGGTGTAGATGTCCGCGCCCCGGAAGGCATAGATCGCCTGCTTGGGGTCGCCAATCAGGAACAGCCCGGTCTCGGGGTTATTCTCTTCAATGCGATAGATGCTTTCGAAGATCCGGTACTGCACCGGGTCCGTGTCCTGGAACTCATCGATCAGGGCGACCGGGAACTGCTCGCGAATGAGCGTGGCGAGACGTTCCCCACCGTCGGATTGCAAGGCCGCATCCAGACGTAGCAGCATGTCGTCGAAACCCATTTCGGCTCGACGGCGCTTCTCGTCTTCAAAGCGAGCACCGACCCATTTGGCTGCATGCTGCAGCACGGCCGCATCGGGCGTCGGCAAATTGTCGAGGCTCGACTTGAGCACAGGCATGGCATCCAGGCCCGGGTGGCTCGGCGGCTCGCCTTTCCAGGCTTCAGCCATGCCATCCGGCGTGAGCCGGGCGAACCCGGTGCCGATATCCAGTTGCTCTAGCGCCTCGTCCTCGGCCCAGGCCTTGAGCTTTTCGAACCAGGGCTCGAAATAGCGGGCCTGCATCTTGCGCCCGTCCACCGTTTTGTTGGCAACGCCCTGATGACAGATCGCGAGCAACTCATCGGCCCACTGCCGCCATGGTCCCTTCAACTCCACCAATGCCGCACGGCGTTCCTGCAGGCAGTCTTCGATCAGCTCGGACGGGGTCTTGTCAGAGTCCGCTTCGCGCTCGGTGCCAAACAGCCCACGCACACGCGGCAACAAGGCCGCCGGACCTCCCCAGTGACTGCGAACCCAGTTCAAGGCATCGCCCTGCATCGGATAGCAGAACAGCCGCCAATAATCGCGCAGCACTTCGCCAAGCAGGTCGCTGTGATCGGTTTCCAGGGTCTGGGTAAACAGACTGCCGCTGTCGAATGCATGCTCGCGCAGCATTCGCTGACACCAACTGTGGATCGTCGAGACCGCGGCTTCGTCCATCCATTGCGCAGCGATGTCCAGGCGGTTGGCGCAACCAGGCCATTGTTGCGGATCGAACTCTGCGCGCAGTTCATCGATCAGCGCATCGGGGGGCGGTGTCTCGTCACGGAAGAAACGGGCAGCCTCGGCCAGACGTGTGCGTATACGTTCGCGCAGCTCTTTGGTGGCCGCGTCGGTGAAGGTCACCACGAGAATCTGCGGGGGCAACAGCTCTCGACCGAAACCACTCGCCTCGCCTCCATGGCCGAGGATCAACCGCAAATACAACGCCGAAATGGTAAACGTCTTGCCAGTGCCCGCACTGGCTTCGATCAGTTGGCTGCCCTTTAACGGGAATGCCAGGGCGAGTGGCGGCTGGTTACTCATGCGCCTGCCTCCTCGTGGGTCCATGAGCGCCACGGTGCCTCAAGCAAAGGGCGATACAGTGCATCACACCAACCGGAGAAGCTTTCATCCGCCTGGAGTGCATCGAAGTCGGCGAATTGTCGGGACAGAGCCGGGCTTTCGCGCCGCTCGCCTTCGCTGGTCTGACCATCCCCCTCATAGGCTTTACGGGCAGCCGCTTCGGCCTTGACCGGATCGGTCTGGGCCAGCCATGCAAAAGCCGTTTTTACCGCGACCGGAAGTGGCTGGCGCATACCCGTCTGCCAGGCGAGCAGCAGATGCTCGAGAATTCGCCCCGCCCGGGTCTGTTCCAGAGGTTCAAGCAGGAGCGTGTCATCACTGGCCACCAGTGCGGTCGTCAGAGAAAGACCACTGGCGCACGCGACAAGATGGCTGACCCAGGGCTTGGTCATGCGATGCCATTTGCGGCTCTTGATCGAGCCTATGCTGTTGGGAATCGTCGTGACCGACAGTACGCCGCCATCGGCGCGCCGGTGCAAACCGCCCAGCCATCCTTCAAGCCGCAGTTCCTGCCATTCAAAATTGATCGGTAGCGCGTTGGTTAGCGGTGTCGGCCATAACGCCAACAGCTGTTGATATCGTTGCAACAAGTCTGGCAAAGGCTCGATCAACTCTCGCTGAAGGCACTCACCGAACCCGGCCATGGGCAACAGTCCGCTGTTCTGCAGGCGTCGGGCCTGAGACTCGAGCGCCTGATCAACATTGTCCGGGTGTCTCAAGGCTGCCCCGAGCAAGCTGTCGCTGAGCATGTATCGCTGCAACGCATCCAGCACAAAGGGTTCCTCGTCAGCCTGAGGTGCCTGCGCCGCTTCGAAGTAAACCTTGAGTCGCTGAGTGAAAAAGTGTCGAACCGGATTGCGCAGGAAGTCCTGCAGCAGCTCCAGACTCAACGGTTCCTCCTGGACATGAGCGGCAAGCATTGTTGCGGCGTCGTTCTGTTCGTGATGTTGATGCAGCACCTGCCATTCGCTGGCGTAGCTGAACAGCTTGTCTTCCTCATGGAAGTAGCGCGAACTGAATGGCTGCAACGGATGCTCCAGAGTCATGGCAATCAGGAGATCTTCGTTGTCGTCGACCGATCGCCATCCATTGGCGAGATGATCGCGTAACTGGCCGATCAACACAGAGGCTGGCCGCTCACTGTTGTCGCGAATGCTGCGGCCCACCCAGCTGATATAGAGCTGATGACGGGCGGACAAGAGCGCTTCGAGCAGAAGATAGCGATCATCCTCCCGTCGGGAGCGATCTCCTGGCCGGTAGTCGCTGCCCATGAGATCGAAGTCCAGCGGCGGTTGAGCACGTGGATAATCGCCATCGTTCATGCCCAACAGGCAAACCAGCCTGAACGGGATTGCGCGCATCGGCATCAGCGTGCAAAAGTTCACGGCTCCCGCCAGGAAGCGCTGCGACAGACGCCCCTGATCCAGCCCCGCCAGCCAGGCCTCACGGACGACGGTCAGTGGCAGCTCGTCCAGCAAACCGACGGCTTCACAAGTTTCCAGCCAGGTTTCGCGCAACTCCTCGAGTTGAGCCAGCAGGTAGTCGTCATGCTCACCTTCGGGCTTGAAAAACAATTGCATCAACGCCTGAAGCCGATATCCCCATTCCTGTGGTTGCGCGGGTTTCATCAGTTGCTGATGCGAGAGTTCCAGTGCATCCAGCAACGCTACCAACGGGCCGATCAAAGCGGCATCGAGACCACCGATTTCATCGTAGGGTTCGATATCCCCACAGGCATCGGAACTGCCGACGGCATAGCCGAGCAGCATCCGGCGCAGGCCAAAGCGCCAACTGTTTTGCTCCAACTCATCGGGCAATCCCAGCTCGGCCCGTTGCCCGGCATCTATGCCCCAACGTACACCGGCACCTTCAATCCAGCGATGCAGGGTCGGCAAATCTCGCTCCTGCACACCAAATCTGGCGCGTAACGCAGGAACGTCGAGCAAGTCGAGAATTTCACTGACGGGGAAACGACTGTCCGGCAGCTTGAGCAGATGCTCGACGGCAATCAGCAATGGATCCCGTCCGCGCTGCCCCTGATCGGCCATGGTGAAAGGAATGAAGCGTGGGTCCTGACGATCCAGTTGCCCAAATACGGCGCGGATATGCGGCGCATAACTATCGATGTCAGGCACCATCACGATCACGTCGCGAGGGCGTAATTGAGGGTTGGCACTGAAACGGGCCAGGAGCTGGTCGTGAAGAATCTCGACTTCGCGCTGGGCGCTATGGGCTATGTGAAAGCGGATCGAATCGTCTCGAGTCAGATCGACTGCCGGCCAGAGCGTTCGAGTCTCGCTGAGCGGCCGCAGCTCCAGAATGTCGTCCTGTAACTGATTAAGCATGTTCTTTGGCTGGTTTTCGCTGAACAGATCAATACGTCCGTTGCGAAATGCTGCGCGATAGCTGTCCGGCTCGTCGTAGCTGTCGAGAAGGTTGATGTAATCGCGACCTTGCTTGCCCCACGCTGCGAGGAGCGGGTGAGCATGTTGGTGGAGCGATTCCGAATCCAGCACCACGGGCATGCCGTTTTTTCGGGCTTGCCGCTTGTACTGATGCCGCAATAGATCCTTGTCGGCAACGATATCGGCCCAGTGATAACGACAGGGGTTATGGACGCACAACAACACCTGGCTGAAACGGGAAAGCCCGGCCAATGCCTCCAGAACCTGTGCGGGCAGCGAGGAAATTCCGAAAACGATCACTCGCTGGGGAAGCCCGGTCGGTGCGCGTTCAAGACCATTGATGCGTCCCATGAACCGCTGGTGCACGCCCGCCCGGCTTTGAGCCATGCCTTGCTCGCCCACATCGTCCAGCAGAGCGCGCCACAACTCTGCCTGCCAGCAACTCGCCGGAGGGAGCGGCTTCGCTTCACCTCTTACATTGCGGAGTTGATGATGCCCCTCTGCCCAGTCCTCAAGCCAATCAGCACGGTAAACCTGGTATTGGTCGAAGAGGTCTGCCAGACGTTCGGACAACTGGTAGCGTTTGCGCAGATCAGTGTCATGGGTGAGAAAGCGTTGTAGCGGTTCGAAATGCGGACGGTTGATAACCTGTGGCAACAGGCGCATCAGACGCCAGGTCAACGGAGCCTTGTCGAGCAACGACTTTGCCGGAATTTCCTCTCGTCCCAGAACCATCCGGTAAAGCTGCCACATGAAACTGCCCGGCAGCTGCACATCAATAGCAGCGGCGATGCCACAGCCGCCTGAGTCGTCCTCTTCAGGATCCTCAGCCAGTGCCAGCTTGAGCCATTGAGCGATGCCGTTGCTCTGCACGAGCGCGATTTCGTTCTCCAGGGGAGCCAGGGGATAGCGCCGCATGATGCTGATCACAAGGCTGCGCAGTTCATCCAGGCTGTTGCTCTGAACGACCATGAATGCAGCGTTGAGGGACTGGGTGTCCGGCATGAAGGCTTCCTTGGAAAAGTACAAAAGCTAGGGCTGAACCTTAGCATTGTCGGCAGGCGACGACAGCCGCACGGCGGCTGAGAATGCTGTAAGAACTTTCCTGCGGGCAAAACAAAACCCCAACTGCTTTCGCAATTGGGGTTTCGGAATTTAATCTTGACGATGACCTACTCTCACATGGGGAAACCCCACACTACCATCGGCGATGCATCGTTTCACTTCTGAGTTCGGGATGGGATCAGGTGGTTCCAACGCTCTATGGTCGTCAAGAAATTCGGGTACTGAGTCGTGGCCCGATGGCCTCGCTTCAGCAAATTGGGTATGGGATAGTTTTCGGTGTTTTGTGAACTCGAACTTTCGGTTCTTTTCGTCTTCACACACCGCAATCTGGCCTTTCGACGCAAATTGCTTGGGTGTTATA
>NZ_JAMDGS010000015.1:0-283177 GCF_028657055.1 Pseudomonas aphyarum | reverse complement strand
AACCTTTGGGGTGCAGTCCACTCTGCGTGGGAATGATCGGGAGAAGTCGCCACCGTGCAAATCCCGGTCGCCACAGTTCGCTTTTCCCGCTCGTCTGCTGCGTAATGTTTCGGCCACGGTGCAAGAAGACACCGATCCGAACAATAACCCGCTGCCGCACGAGACGATCCCACATGAAAAGACTGTTCACTCGTTGTGCGTTAATCCTTACCGGCAGTGCGCTGCTCAGCGCCGGCGCCATGGCTTCCGACGATGCATCCTGCAAAACCGTGCGCATGGGCGTGGTCAACTGGACCGACGTGATCGCCACCAGCGGCATGGCCGAGGTGCTGCTCAACGGCCTCGGCTACGAAAGCAAACAGACCAGCGCCGTGCAGCAAATCATCTTCGCCGGCATCCGCGACAAGCGCCTCGATATCTTCCTCGGCTACTGGAAACCGGCGATGGACAAGAACATCGCGCCGTTCCTCGCCGCCAATCAGGTCAAGGTCATGGACAAGCCAAGCCTGGCCGACGCCCAGGCAACACTGGCGGTGCCGGACTACGTGGCGGCGGCAGGGCTGAAAACCTTCGGCGACATCGCGAAATTCAAGGATCAGCTCGGCGGCAAGATCTACGGCATCGAGCCCGGCAGCGGCGCCAACACCACGATCAAGACCATGATCGAAACCAACCATTTCGGCCTGAAGGATTTCAAGATCATCGAATCCGGTGAGGCCGGCATGCTCGCCGCCGTGCAACGAGCGGTGAACCGCAAGGAGTTCGTGGTGTTCGTCGGCTGGACCCCGCACCCGATGAACATCAACATGAAAATCACCTACCTGACAGGCAGCGAAGACGTCTACGGCCCCAACGAAGGTGCCGCCACCGTTTCCACCGTCACCGCGCCGGACTATGCCGAGCGCTGCCCGAACGTCCATCGACTGCTGGAAAACCTGACCTTCACCGCCGCCCAGGAAAGCCAGTTGATGGTGCCGATCATGGAGCGCAAGACCCCGCAGGAAGTGGCGAAGACCTGGCTGCGTGAGCATCCCGAAGACTTGCAACGCTGGCTGGCGGGTGTCAGCAGTGTCGACGGCAAGGACGGCGTGGCCACGGTTCAGGCCAGCCTGAAAAACTGATGGGCACTTATCCACTCTCGCCGTCGATGGCGGCGTTTGTCGCCAGAACCGAAAGCTTTGCCAGCGATGACAGCAGCCTCGGCGGATTGCGCAAATCCTATGACGCCATGTGCCGCGCCTTCACGCCCGAACGGCCGGTGGGTCTGGAGGTGGTGGATTTTCAGTTGAGCGGGGTGGCGGTGCGTTCGTATCGCCCGCCCGTCCAGCCATCGGCCAGTGGCTGGCCGTGCGTGTTGTATCTGCACGGCGGCGGTTGGGTGGTCGGCGGGCTGGATTCCCATGACTTCATCTGCTGCGAGCTGGCCATGGCGCTCGGGGCAATGGTGGTGGCGGTGGATTACCGGCTGGCGCCGGAGCATCCGTTCCCGGCCGGTTTCGAGGATTGCCTGAGCGTGTGGCGCGCGTTGCGCAGCGGGCCGTTCTGGTTCGATCCCGGGCGGATGCTGGTGGCGGGCGACAGCGCCGGCGGCAATCTGGCGGCGGCGCTGTGCCTAGCGTTGCGGGATAACGGGGAGACGCTGCCGGGTGCGCAGGTCTTGATCTATCCGGGGCTTGGGGGCGACGAGCAGTTACCGTCACGCAGCGAATGCGCCGATGCGCCGTTGCTCGCCAGCAGCGATGTCGATTGCTATCACGCCCTGTACCTTCGCGGCACCGCGAAGCCGAACGCTTATGCAATGCCGTTGCTGGCCGGAGACTTCAGCGGTTTGCCCCCGGCCTGGATTGCCGTGGCGCAGTTCGATCCGCTGCGTGACGACGGCGTGTGCTACGCCGAACGGCTGAACGCGGCGGGCGTCGACGCGGCGCTGTACTACGGCGAAGGGCTGGTTCACGGCTGCCTGCGGGCGCGGCATCAGGTCGCCGAGGTCGATCGTCTCTTTGAGAACCTGCTGGAGTTCATGGCTGACAAATTGTGACAGCGCGCGGGCATGCTCATTGACGTAAATCGGGTTTATGATGCCGGACGGCAGAATAATAGAAGTCCCCCCAGGGATGACCTCGACCCCTTACGGAGCGCGCAATGCAGACTTTGTTTCCGCAGATCAAACCTCACGCACGGCACGATCTGGCCGTCGATGACACCCATACGCTGTACGTCGACGAAAGCGGTTCACCGGAAGGTTTGCCGGTGGTGTTCATCCACGGAGGTCCCGGCGCCGGGTGCGACGCCCAGAGTCGCCGCTACTTCGATCCGAACCTCTATCGCATTGTCACCTTCGACCAGCGCGGTTGCGGTCGCTCCACGCCCCACGCCAGCCTGGAAAACAACACCACCTGGGATCTGGTCGAAGACCTCGAGCGCATCCGCAAACACCTGGGCATCGACAAATGGGTGCTGTTCGGCGGTTCCTGGGGTTCGACCCTGGCGCTGGCCTACGCGCAGACCCACCCGGAGCGCGTGCATGGCCTGATCCTGCGCGGGATCTTCCTCTGCCGTCCGCAGGAAATCGAATGGTTCTATCAGGCCGGTGCCAGCCGTCTGTTCCCCGATTACTGGCAGGACTACCTCGCGCCGATTCCGCTGGACGAGCGAGACGACCTGCTCAGCGCTTTCCACAAACGCCTGACCGGCAACGACCAGATCGCCCAGATGCACGCAGCAAAGGCCTGGTCGACCTGGGAAGGGCGCACCGCGACCCTGCGCCCGAACCCGCTGGTGGTCGACCGCTTCTCCGAGCCGCAGCGCGCCCTGTCGATCGCGCGGATCGAATGCCACTACTTCACCAACAATGCGTTCCTTGAGCCGAACCAGCTGATCCGCGACATGGGCAAGATCGCCCATCTGCCGGGCGTGATCATCCACGGCCGCTACGACGTGATCTGCCCGCTCGACAACGCCTGGGAACTGCATCAGGCCTGGCCGAACAGCGAGCTGCAGGTGATCCGCGATGCCGGCCACGCCGCGTCCGAACCGGGTATCACTGATGCGCTGGTGCGCGCCGCCAGCAAAATGGCCCGTCGTCTGCTCGACCTGCCGCCCGAAGAAGCATGAAGGGTCTTTTGCAGCGCGTGAAAGGCGCGCGGGTCGAAGTGGCGGGCGAGGTGGTCGGCAGTGTCGATCAGGGTTTATTGGTGCTGGTGGCGGTCGAACCCGACGACACGCCGGCCAGCGCCGACAAACTTCTGCATAAGCTGCTTAACTATCGAGTGTTCAGTGACGCCGAGGGCAAGATGAATCTGTCCCTGGCGGATGTGGGCGGCGGGTTGCTGCTGGTCTCTCAGTTCACCCTCGCTGCCGACACCAAAAGCGGGTTGCGCCCGAGTTTCTCGACCGCCGCCCCTCCGGCGCTGGGCGAAGAATTATTCGACTATCTATTAAGCAAAGCGAAACAGATGCATGGCACAGTGGCATCAGGTAGATTCGGCGCGGATATGCAGGTGCACCTGGTCAACGATGGCCCGGTAACCTTCCTGTTACAGACATGAAAGCGCTTGAAACATCTTTTTAAGGGCTTTTCGACTGAAAACAGGGAATTTTCGCGATAAATACTTTGTTACCCCTGATGCGTTGTCACGCGGGCTACTAGATAATCGCGCGCTACGGGGATCAGCGTTCGTTGGTCCATTTTGACTTAGGTAGAGACTTGTCCGGATCCGATTGGGGAATCATTTTGACCCAGCGGAGTCGGAACAATGCTCGCCAACTTGGCAAGGGTGTCCTGAAAGGTCGGTTTTTTTGTACCGAATCTCTCACAGGCACTTCATCTGGCCGTTGGTTTATTGATCTGTTTTCGGCGAGGGTTGCTCGTGATTGTTAGTCCCTGTAATGCAGCAAAATTGTCTGCCAAACGCTTGCGCAGCGCTCTGGTAGCGGGCTCGGCAGTACTCTGCCTGCTCAGCGCCGGCCAGCTTTGGGCATTCAATCTTGACGATGTGTCGGCCAAGGCCAAAGAGCTGGCCGGGCAGAAGTTCGAAGCCCCGCGCAGCAACCTGCCGAACGAATTCCGTGAAATGAAATTCGCGGACTATCAGAAGATTCGTTTCCGCACCGAAAAAGCCGAATGGGCCGACCAGAAGAACCCGTTCAAGCTGTCCTTCTATCACCAGGGCATGCACTTCGATACGCCGGTGAAAATCAACGAAATCACCGCGAACACCGTCGAAGAGATCAAATACGATCCAAGCCGTTTCGATTTCGGCGACCTGCAGTTCGATCCGAAGGCCACCGAACAACTGGGCTACGCCGGTTTCCGTGTGCTGTACCCGATCAACAAGGCTGACAAGCAAGACGAAATCATGACCATGCTGGGCGCGAGCTACTTCCGCGTCGTCGGCAAGGGTCACACCTACGGTCTGTCGGCCCGTGGTCTGGCAATCGACACCGCTCTGCCGTCCGGCGAAGAATTCCCGCGTTTTCGCGAGTTCTGGATTCAGCAGCCGAAGCCGGGTGACAAGCACCTGGTGATCTTCGCCCTGCTGGATTCGCCACGTGCGACCGGTGCCTACCGTCTGATCCTGCGTCCGGGCAGCGACACCATCGTCGACGTCAAGGGCCAGATGTACCTGCGTGACAAGGTCGGCAAGCTCGGCATCGCGCCGCTGACCAGCATGTTCCTGTTCGGCGCCAACCAGCCATCGAAAGTGCTCAACTACCGTCGTGAACTGCACGACTCCAGCGGTCTGTCGATCCATGCCGGCAACGGCGAGTGGATCTGGCGCCCACTGAACAACCCGAAACATTTGGCTGTCAGCCAGTTCAGCGTCGAAAACCCGCGTGGTTTCGGTCTGCTGCAACGTGGCCGTGACTTCAGCCACTACGAAGACCTCGACGACCGCTACGACAAGCGCCCGAGCGCCTGGATCGAGCCGAAGGGCGACTGGGGCAAAGGCACCGTCGATCTGGTCGAGATCCCGACCGCCGACGAAACCAACGACAACATCGTTGCGTTCTGGAGCCCGGAAAAACTGCCGGAGCCTGGCCAGCCGTTGGACTTCGCCTACCGCATGCACTGGACCATCGACGAAGCCGCGCTGCACGCGCCGGACAGCGCCTGGGTCAACCAGACCCTGCGTTCGACCGGTGACGTCAAGCAATCGAACCTGATCCGTCAGCCGGATGGCAGCGTTGCCTACCTGGTCGACTTCGAAGGCCCGTCCCTGGCCGCTTTGGCCCCGGATGCAGACGTTCGCAGCCAGGTCAGCGTCGGCGACAACGCCGAACTGGTCGAGAACAGCGTGCGCTACAACCCGGAAACCAAGGGCTGGCGCCTGACCCTGCGGATGAAGATCAAGGACGCGAGCAAGTCCACCGAGATGCGCGCAGCCCTGGTGCAGCCAGTGGTCACCGCTGATCTGGCCAAGTCTTCGGTGCCGACGTCCAATTCGTCGGTAGCCAAGGCCGACAAGGTTGCCGCCAAGCAACAAGAGAAAGCCGACAAGGAAGCCAAGGCAGCCGAGGCCAAACAGGCCGACGCCAAGCCGGTTGCAGATGCCAAGGACAAGGCCAACAAAGACGCCAAGCAGCCAGCCGCTGCGGACGCGGCCCCAGCCACACCGGAATCGGCACCGACTGAAGAAGTCCTGACCGAGACCTGGAGCTATCAGTTGCCTGCCGATGAGTAACTCTCAAGTACAGCCAGAGACTCTGTCCGAGTACCTGGCGCATCTGCCGATGACCGACGAGCAGCGCGCGGAACTCGCGGGCTGCCAGTCCTTCAGCGAATTGCATGAACGCCTGTCGTCCAAGACCTTTGACGCACCGACCGAAGCCGCCCAGGCTTCGGTGGGCAAGCGCCTGACCCTGAGCACCGCCGAAGAGCTGGAAGACGCGGAAATGCTGGTGCTCGACGCCAGCGGCCGAGTCAGCATGAAGGCCACGCCGCCGATCCGTCGGACCAAGGTCGTGCCGGAGCCGTGGCGCACCAACATTCTGGTGCGTGGCTGGCGCCGCCTGACCGGCCGGACCAACCCGCCGCAACCGCCGAAGGACGCCAACGTGCTGCCGGCGGCGCGCTGGCGCACGGTCGGTTCGATCCGTCGCTACATTCTGCTGGTGCTGATGCTGGGTCAGACCATCGTCGCCGGCTGGTACATGAAAGGCATCATGCCGTACCAGGGCTGGTCGTTCGTCGATCTGGAAGAAGTCCTGCATCAACCGCTGCTGCAAACCGCCACGCAAGTGCTGCCGTATGCGCTGCAGACCAGCATCCTGATCATGTTCGGGATTCTGTTCTGCTGGGTATCGGCCGGTTTCTGGACCGCGCTGATGGGCTTCCTCGAATTGCTCACCGGTCACGATAAATACCGGATCTCCGGTAAAAGTGCCGGCAACGAGCCGATTCCGAAAGACGCACGCACTGCACTGGTGATGCCGATCTGCAACGAAGACGTGCCTCGGGTGTTCGCCGGTCTGCGCGCGACCTTCGAGTCGGTCGCCGCTACCGGTGACCTGGATCGTTTCGACTTCTTCGTCCTCAGCGACAGTAACGACACCGACATCTGCGTTGCCGAGCAGCAGGCCTGGCTGGACGTCTGCCGCGAAGCCAAGGGTTTCGGCAAGATCTTCTATCGTCGCCGCCGCCGCCGCGTAAAACGCAAGAGCGGCAACCTCGACGACTTCTGCCGTCGCTGGGGCGGTGACTACAAGTACATGGTCGTGCTCGACGCCGACTCGGTCATGAGCGGCGAGTGCCTGACCAGTCTGGTGCGCCTGATGGAGGCCACTCCGGACGCCGGCATCATCCAGACCGCGCCGCGCGCTTCGGGCATGGACACGCTGTATGCACGCATGCAGCAGTTCGCCACTCGCGTTTACGGTCCACTGTTCACTGCCGGTCTGCACTTCTGGCAGCTGGGTGAATCCCACTACTGGGGTCACAACGCGATCATCCGCATGAAGCCGTTCATCGACCACTGCGCCCTGGCGCCGTTGCCGGGCAAGGGTGCGTTCTCCGGTGCGATTCTCTCTCACGACTTCGTTGAAGCTGCGCTGATGCGCCGTGCCGGCTGGGGCGTGTGGATTGCCTACGATCTGCCGGGCAGCTACGAAGAACTGCCGCCGAACCTGCTCGACGAACTCAAGCGTGACCGTCGCTGGTGCCACGGCAACCTGATGAACTTCCGCCTGTTCCTGGTCAAAGGCATGCACCCGGTGCACCGCGCGGTGTTCCTGACCGGCGTGATGTCTTACCTGTCGGCGCCGTTGTGGTTCTTCTTCCTCGTGCTGTCGACCGCGCTGCTGGCGGTGAACACGCTGATGGAGCCGCAGTACTTCCTCGAACCGCGTCAGCTCTATCCGCTGTGGCCACAATGGCACCCGGACAAGGCGATCGCGCTGTTCTCGACGACCATCGTGCTGCTGTTCCTGCCGAAGCTGTTGAGCATCATCCTGATCTGGGCCAAGGGCGCGAAAGAGTTCGGCGGCAAGTTCAAGGTGACCCTGTCGATGCTGCTGGAGATGCTGTTCTCCATGCTGCTGGCGCCGGTGCGGATGATTTTCCACACCCGTTTCGTTCTGGCCGCGTTCCTCGGCTGGGCCGCGACCTGGAACTCGCCGCAGCGTGACGACGACTCCACGCCGTGGAGCGAAGCGGTCAAGCGTCACGGCCCGCAAACCCTGCTGGGCTTCTTCTGGGCGCTGCTGGTGATCTGGCTGAACCCGAGCTTCCTGTGGTGGCTGGTGCCGATCGTCGGTTCGCTGATGCTGTCGATTCCGGTGTCGGTGATTTCCAGCCGCGTCGGTCTGGGCCTCAAATCCCGTGACGAGAGCCTGTTCCTCATCCCCGAGGAATACAATCCGCCACAGGCGCTGCTGGCCACTGATCAGTACACCCACGAAAACCGCTGGCACGCCTTGAACGACGGCTTTGTCCGCGCCGTGGTCGATCCGCAGCAGAACGCCCTGGCGTGCTCGCTGGCGACCTCGCGTCACGGTGAAGCCGAGCCGATCGAATGGCTGCGCCAGGAGCGTGTGCGTCACGCGATCAAGGTCGGCCCGGCCGGGCTGAACAACCATGATCGCCTGCAACTGCTGAGCGATCCGGTCGCCCTGGCCCGTCTGCACGAGCAGGTGTGGGCTGAAGGCCACGCCGAGTGGCTGGATGCATGGCGGGCTTCGGTAAAAGCCGATCCCCATGCGCCGCTGCTGCCGCTCAAGCCTGTGAGCTTGCAGGCGCAACCGGCCTGATGAAGAAACCCCGCTAACTGGCGGGGTTTTTTTATGCTCGCTGAAAAGCCCCCCTCACCCTAACCCTCTCCCGGAGGGAGAGGGGACTGACCGGGTTGAATGTTCGAGTTACGCCGACGTGAGATACCGAGTTGAACTCCGGTCTGGAAAACGACGGAGATCGGCTCCCTTTCCCCCTCGCCCCCTTGGGGGAGAGGGTTGGGGTGAGGGGGTAAATCTTGAATGTTAAACAAATCGTCCATTAAACCTTGTGCAAAAAATCGAGTGCGTTAGCATCCGTCCCCGAATTGGCGCACCCGGACAATCTTGTCCATTTCTGTCGGTTTTCGCGCCGCAAACGCAATGGTTTTGGGGACTTGAAGATGAAGAAGTATCTGTCGATGCTGCTGGTCGGCGTCACGGCACTGGTTGCAGTCAATGCGGCGCAGGCCGGCGCAATCGATGACGCGGTCAAGCGCGGCTCGTTGAAAGTCGGTATGGATCCGACCTACATGCCGTTCGAAATGACCAACAAGCGCGGCGAAATCATCGGTTTCGAAGTCGACATCCTCAAAGCCATGACCAAGGCCATGGGCGTCAAGCTGGAGCTGGTCTCCACCGGTTACGACGGGATCATTCCGGCGCTGATGACCGACAAGTTCGACATGATCGGCAGCGGCATGACCCTGACCCAGGAACGCAACCTGCGCCTGAACTTCAGCGAACCGTTCATCGTGGTCGGCCAGACCCTGCTGATCCGCAAGGAGCTGGAAGGCACCATCAAGTCCTACAAAGACCTGAACACCGCCGACTACCGCATCACCTCCAAGCTTGGCACCACCGGCGAGATGGTCGCCAAGAAGCTCATCTCCAAGGCCAAGTACCACGGCTATGACAACGAGCAGGAAGCCGTGCTCGACGTGGTCAACGGCAAGGCTGACGCCTTCATCTACGACGCGCCGTACAACGTGGTTGCAGTGAACAAGGTCGGCGCCGGCAAGCTGGTGTTCCTCGACAAGCCGTTCACCTACGAGCCGCTGGCGTTCGGTCTGAAGAAGGGTGACTACGACAGCATCAACTTCATCAACAACTTCCTGCACCAGATCCACGAAGACGGCACCTACGATCGCATCCATGACAAGTGGTTCAAGAGCACCGAGTGGCTCAAGGACATGGAATAACTCGGTCATATAGACCGAGTCGCCCCATTCGCGAGCAAGCCCGCTCCCACAGTGACCGGTGTGTCTGACCCGGTCCCTTGTGGGAGCGAGCTTGCTCGCGAAGAGGCCTTCCTGGCGACACAGAATTCGGAACCTGCAAATCCAATGAAACAGAAAAAAGCCCAATGGCCCTGGCACGTCCTGACCGTGCTGGTGCTGGTCGGCCTGGCCGGCGCGCTGTATTACGCCACGTCGCTGATGTCCTACGAATGGCGCTGGAATCGCGTGCCGCAGTACTTCGCCTATCAGGCCGAGGAAACCCAGCGCGCGACCGACATTTCCACCGTCAGCGAACTGGTGCGCAAGGGCGGCAGCGCGCAGGTCACTCTGCGCAACGATGCCGGTGACGAGCAGCACCTGACCGTCGACGAAAACAGCCTGCAATTCGCTCAGGGCGACGATGTGGCCGAAGGCGACGTCGTGGGCGTGACGCGGCATTGGGCGGCAGGTCCGCTGTTGTGGGGCCTGTGGACCACGCTTTGGCTGTCGGTGGTGTCCGGCGTGCTGGGCTTGCTGATCGGTCTGGCGACCGGGCTGTGCCGGCTGTCGAGCAACCCGACCCTGCGCGACCTGTCGACGATCTATGTCGAACTGGTGCGCGGCACGCCGCTGCTGGTGCAGATCTTCATTTTCTATTTCTTCATCGGCACGGTAATGAACCTGTCCCGGGAGTTCGCCGGGATCGCCGCGCTGTCGCTGTTCACCGGCGCCTACGTGGCGGAAATCATCCGTTCCGGTGTGCAGTCGATTGCCCGTGGCCAGAACGAAGCGGCGCGTTCGCTGGGTCTGAGCGCCGGCCAGTCGATGCGTCATGTGGTGCTGCCGCAAGCGTTCAAGCGCGTGCTGCCACCGCTGGCCGGGCAGTTCATCAGTCTGGTCAAAGACACCTCGCTGGTGTCGGTGATCGCCATCACCGAGCTGCTGAAAAGCGGTCGTGAAGTCATCACCACGTCGTTCTCGCCGTTCGAGATCCTGTTCTGCGTCGCCGGCCTGTACCTGTTGATCAACCTGCCGCTGTCGAAAATCGCCAGCCGGCTTGAGCGGAGGCTCGCGCAAAGTGATTGAAGTCCGCGATCTGGTAAAAGTCTTCGACACCCGTGGGCAGGTGGTTCGCGCGGTGGATAACGTCAGCACCTCCGTCGCCAAGGGCGAAGTGCTGGTAGTGATCGGCCCGTCCGGTTCCGGCAAGTCGACCTTTCTGCGTTGCCTCAATGGTCTGGAAGAATTCGATTCCGGCTCGGTGAGCATCGACGGCCTGCAACTGGCCGACCCGAAAACCGACGTCAACGCCTACCGCCGCGAAGTCGGCATGGTGTTCCAGCATTTCAATCTGTTCCCGCACATGACTGTGCTGGAAAACCTGTGCCTGGCGCAGAAAGTCGTGCGCAAGCGCGGCCAGAAGGAAAGCGAAGCCAAGGCTTTGGCATTGCTGGAGAAGGTCGGCATCGCCCAGAAGGCCCGCGAATATCCGTCGCGCCTGTCTGGCGGTCAGCAGCAGCGCGTGGCGATTGCCCGGGCGCTGGCGATGGATCCGAAGGTCATGCTGTTCGACGAACCGACCTCGGCCCTCGACCCGGAAATGGTCGGTGAGGTGCTGGACGTGATGAAGAACCTGGCCGTGGAAGGCATGACCATGGTCTGCGTGACCCACGAAATGGGCTTCGCCCGGGAAGTGGCGGATCGGGTGCTGTTCTTCGATCACGGCAAACTGCTGGAAGACGCCTCGCCGTCAGAGTTCTTCGATGCACCGAAGGATCCGCGAGCCCAGGCGTTCCTGCGGCAAGTCCTCTAAACGCAGGGCAAAAAAAACGCAGCCATTGGCTGCGTTTTTTTGTTTGCACGTTTTACACCTTGAACCGGCCCACCAGCGTTTGCAGGTGAGTGCCCAGGCGCGCCAGCTCGACGCTGGAGGCCGCCGTCTCTTCACTGGCCGCCGAGGTCTGGTCCGAGACATCCCGCACGTTCAGCACGCTGCGGTTGATCTCTTCGGCCACGGCGCTCTGCTGCTCGGCCGCCGCGGCGATCTGCTGGTTCATCGCCTGAATCGCCGAGACGGTGCGGGTGATGCTTTCCAGCGAACCACCGGCACGCCGGGTCAGCTCGACGCTGCTGTCGGTCAGGGTGCGGCTGTTGTCCATGATCGTTGCCACTTGCTGGGTGCCGTTCTGCAGACCGACGATCAGCTCTTCGATCTCTTCGGTGGACTTCTGAGTGCGCTGGGCCAGGCTGCGGACTTCGTCGGCAACCACCGCAAAACCACGTCCGGCTTCACCGGCACGGGCGGCCTCGATGGCGGCGTTGAGGGCCAGCAGGTTGGTTTGCTGGGCCACGGACTTGATCACATCGAGCACGCTGCCGATCTTGTCGCTTTCGCGCTTGAGCTCGCCCATGGCTTCGGTGGAGTGGCCAACTTCGGCAGCCAGACGTTCGATCTGGGCAATGGCCTCGCCAACCACCTTGTCGCCTTCACGGGCCTGCTGGTCGGCGGCGACCGCTGCTTCCGAAGCTTCCTCGGCGTTGCGCGCGACTTCCTGCACGGTGGCGGCCATTTCGTTCATGGCGGTGGCGACCTGGTCGGTCTCGATTTTCTGATTGTTCACCCCGGCGCTGGTCTGCTCGGTTACGGCGGACAACTCTTCGGCAGCGCTGGCGATCTGGGTCACGCCGTCGCTGATCCCGCCGATCAATTCGCGCAGGCCCTGGGTCATGCTCTGCATCGAACGCTGCAACTGACCGAGTTCGTCGCGGCGCAGGGACACCAGGTTGTGGGTCAGGTCACCGGCGGCTACGCGCTCGGCAACTTTCAGGGTTTGCTCCAGCGGGATGATGATCTGGCGGGTGATCGCCCAGGCGGCGAGCAGACCGAAGGCCACGGCCAGCAGAGTGGCGATCAGCAGCTGGTTCTTGGCGCTGGCGGCATCGGTGTCGCGGACGATGGTCTGGGATTCGGTGAGTTTCTTGCTGACGTCGAGCAGGATGTCGCCCTGAGCGGTCATGCGAGCCATGGCCTTGGCGTTGTTCACCTGGGAGTCGCGGAACTGGCTGACGGCAGCGCGGTAAGCCTTGAGCGATTCGGTGGCCTGTTGCAGGTTGGCAATGTGTTGCTCGGGCAGTTTGCCCGGCAGGCTTTCCAGATTGTTCAGGGCGGCGGCGATGGCATCCAGCGCGGGTTGTTCGGCCTCGGCCTTGCCGCTGTAGGTGTAGCCGCGCACCTGATAGCGCGCCTGCTGCAGCAGTTTGCTCAGCTCGATCACGCTGTTGAATTGCGCGACGCTGTCGCCTTGCAGCAGGGATTTCTCGACTTCGCTGACCTTGGCCACGGCGTTGTCGGCGCTGGCGCCGAGTTTGCTGCGAGCGTCTTCACGCTGCACGGTGGCCTGGGTCATGTCGCCAAAGGCGCGTTTGTACTCGGCGACTGCCGCCAGTTGCTGATCGATCATGGCCACGTCGGACGGTTGCTCGATCATGCCGCGGGCGCTTTGCAGGCCGCTGTCGAGTTTGCCGAGCAGGTCGTTGACCGCGCCGGGGCCTTGTTCGCCACGGCGGGCTTCATAGTCCAGGCGCGCCAGGCGCAGGTCTTTGGTCAACTCGTTGAGGCTGGAGATGAACCCGAGCTTGTCGCCCCGGCTGATGATGCCGCTCATGCCGGTCCAGCCGGTAAAGGTGATCAACAGCGTCAGCAGCAGCACCAGGCCGAAACCGATTCCCAGCTTGCGTTTGACGCTGACGTTTCCAAGATTCTCGGCTAACCAACGGTACATGCGACGACTCCCCTCGGACCACTAATTGGACTTATGGAGAGTGTATCGGCCGCATGATGGCAATCTGTAACGCGATTTGTCTGGAGAAGGGCTTAGAACAGAAGCACTCAGAACAGCCGGGCGAGCAGCGCGGTGACGGCGGTTTCGACCCGCAGAATGCGGTCGCCCAGTTGCACCGGTTGCAGACCGGCCTTGGCCAGCAGATCGATTTCGTAGGGAATCCAGCCACCCTCGGGGCCAATGGCCAGGGTTACCGGTTCGTTGAGGGCGCGGGGGCAGGGCGGGAAATTGCCCGGATGGCCGACCAGACCGAGGGTGCCGTCGGTGATGGCCGGCAGGCGATCTTCGACGAATGGCTTGAAGCGTTTCTCGATGATGATCTCCGGCAACAGCGTATCCCGAGCCTGTTCGAGGCCGAGGATCAGCTGTTCGCGGATCGCTTCCGGCTCGAGGAACGGCGTCTGCCAGAAGCTTTTCTCGACGCGATAGCTGTTAACCAGAATGACTTTCGACACGCCCATGGTCGCCACGGTCTGGAACACCCGGCGCAGCATCTTCGGGCGGGGCAGCGCGAGTACCAGGGTCAGCGGCAGTTTGGCCGGCGGCGGTTGATCGAGGCTGACTCGCAGCTCGGCTTCACTCGCGTCCAGACGCAGCAGCTCGGCCGAGCCCATCAACCCGTTGATGCGCCCGACCCGCAGACTGTCGCCGACTTCCGAGCGGTGGACTTCCTGCATGTGGGTCAGGCGCCGATCACGCAGCACGACGCGGTCGGCCGCGATGAAGTCGGCCTCTTCGAGCAGCAGCAGGTTCATGGCTGAGTCGCTGGCGGCTGGTCGTTGTGGTCGTCGGCGGTTTCTTCCGGGCGCTCGCGCTTGCTCACCAGGCTGCCGAACAGGATGCCGACTTCGAACAGCATCCACATCGGCACGGCCAGCAGGGTCTGGGAGAAAATGTCCGGCGGGGTCAGGATCATGCCGACCACGAAGCAGCCGATGATCACGTACGGGCGGATCTTCTTCAGGTATTTGACGTCGACCACGCCGATCCACACCAGCAGCACCACGGCCACCGGGATTTCGAACGCCACGCCGAAGGCGAAGAACAGCGTCATGACGAAATCGAGGTAACTGGTGATGTCGGTCATCATTTCCACGCCGGCCGGGGTGGCCGAGGCGAAGAACTTGAAGATCAGCGGGAATACGAAGAAGTAGGCGAACGCCATGCCGGTGTAGAACAGCAGGATGCTGGAGATCAGCAACGGCACTGCGACGCGCTTCTCGTGCTTGTACAGGCCCGGCGCGATGAAGCCCCAGATCTGATGCAGGATCACCGGGATCGCCAGGAACAGCGAGACCATCATCGTCAGTTTCAGCGGCGTCAGGAACGGCGACGACACGTCGGTGGCGATCATCGTCGCGCCGGCCGGCAGGTATTCGCGCAGCGGCGTCGAGACGAAGGTGTAGATCTGCTGGGTGAAGGCAAACAGCCCGGCAAAGATGATGAAGATCGCCGCGACGCAACGCAGCAGGCGGGTGCGCAACTCGGTGAGGTGCGAAACCAGCGGCATGTGCTGGTCGTTTTCGGGGAGATCGCTCATGGGGCTCGCGGCGGCAATGTTGGGTCGAGAGGCGCGGGTGTGGTCGGCGCGGCGGTTGGGGCTACGTGTTCAACCGTGTTTTCTGCAACAGCGGGCACTGGCTCGGTTGGCGCTACGACAGGTGCCGGTGGCGTCGCGGCGGCAGGCGCATGAATCGTCTGCTCACCCACGTGCTCGACCGGCGTCGGCTCCTGCTGAACCGGCGTGAAAATCTTCCGCGCCTCCTGTTCCAGCGACAGGATGTGCTCGTTGTGCAGTTGCCGACGGATTTCGTCGGCACCGATTTCACGCTCAACTTCCTGTTTGATCGCGTTGAAGCTGCGCTTCAGCCGTCCGACCCACAGGCCGGCGGTGCGTGCAGCGCCCGGCAGACGCTCGGGACCCAGCACCAGCAGGGCGACGAGGCCGACGAGCAGCAGTTCAGAGAAGCTGATACCAAACATTAGTCAGTGCTCACACGTCTTTGCGGATCGGCTCTTCGACTTTCTGCGCCTGCACGTCGATGGTGTGCGGCGGGTTGGCCTGAGCGGTGGCTTGCGGCTGTACCGGTGGAACCGGCTGCGCAGGCGTGACGGTCGGATCGGCCGGTTTTTCGTCGTCGTTCATGGCTTTACGGAAGCCTTTGATCGATTCGCCGACGTCGGTGCCGAGGTTTTTCAGTTTCTTGGTACCGAACACCAGTACCACGACCACCAGGATGACGATCCAGTGTTTCCAGTCAAAAATGCCCATGTTGCTGTTCCTCTCTAATAGTTGTTCAGGCGGACGGACGCGAGGCTTTCTCGACGTGTCCGGACAGGCCGAAACGGCGATCCAGTTCATCCAGCACCGCCTGCGGATGCTGCCCCAGCTGGGCGAGCATGACCATGCTGTGGAACCACAGGTCGGCGGTCTCGTAGATCACGTCGCTGCAGTCGCCGCTGACGGCGGCGTCCTTGGCGGCAATGATCGTTTCGACCGATTCTTCGCCGACTTTCTCCAGAATCTTGTTCAGACCCTTGTGATACAGGCTGGCGACATACGAGCTGTCGGCGGCTGCGCCCTTGCGCTCTTCCAGCACCTGAGCAAGGCGGGTCAGGGTGTCACTCATGTTTGTGTCCTGCGGAGTAAATAGCGTGCGGGTCTTTCAGGACCGGGTCGACCGTTTTCCAGTCGCCGTTTTCGAAGACGCGGTAGAAGCAGCTTTGACGGCCGGTATGGCAAGCGATGTCGCCGATCTGTTCGACCATCAGGATGATGACGTCGGCGTCACAGTCCAGACGCATTTCATGCAGCGTCTGTACGTGGCCGGACTCTTCGCCCTTGCGCCACAGCTTGCCACGGGAACGTGACCAATAGATGGCACGGTTTTCCGCCGCGGTCAGCTCCAGGGCTTCGCGGTTCATCCAGGCCATCATCAATACGCGTCCGGTCTTGTGATCCTGGGCAATCGCCGGCACCAGGCCATCGGCGTCCCACTTGATCTCGTCCAGCCAGTTTTTCATCTTCGACTCCGACAGCGAACCCCCACTTCAATAGTCGGGTTCAGGCGTTGAAACAGTGTGCCAGCCGATCACGGAACTGGCTATCGGCGAACGACCAGATACAAGCCGACTGCCACCATGATTCCGGCGGGCCAATGCCCCAGTTCGTGCATCGGGCCCCCGGCGGCGAGGATCGTACCGCCCGCCAGATGGGCGCTGCCGAGCAGGCGCAGGAACCAGTCGTCCTTGCGTTTTTTCCACGGTGGCGGCGGGTCGTTGGCGTGGGGTTGGGACATGCGTTCGAGCAGATCGCGGGCCATGTTGGCCAGGTGCGGCAGCTGTTCGAACTGGCTCTGGACGTTGCCGATCAAGGCTTTCGGACTGACGCGCTCGCGCATCCAGCGCTCGAGGAACGGCTGCGCGGTGTTCCACAGATCCAGATCCGGGTACAGCTGACGGCCCAGGCCTTCGATGTTCAGCAGGGTCTTTTGCAGCAATACGAGTTGCGGCTGCACTTCCATGTTGAAGCGGCGCGCGGTCTGGAACAGGCGCATCAGCACCTGGCCAAATGAAATATCTTTTAATGGTTTTTCGAAGATCGGCTCGCACACGGTACGGATCGCCGCTTCGAATTCGTTGAGCTTGGTTTCCGCCGGCACCCAGCCCGAATCGATGTGCAATTGCGCCACGCGGCGGTAGTCGCGCTTGAAGAAGGCAAACAGGTTGCGCGCCAGATAGTCCTGGTCTTCCGGGGTCAGGCTGCCGACGATGCCGCAGTCGATCGCGATGTACTGCGGGCTCCACGGGTTGACGGTGCTGACGAAGATGTTGCCCGGGTGCATGTCGGCGTGGAAGAAACTGTCGCGGAACACCTGGGTGAAGAAGATCTCCACGCCGCGTTCGGCGAGCATCTTCATGTCGGTGCGCTGGTCGGCGAGGGTCGCCAGATCCGTCACCTGAATCCCGTAGATGCGCTCCATCACCAGCACTTTCGGCCGGCACCAGTCCCAATAGACTTGCGGCACGTAGAGCAGCGGCGAGCCTTCGAAGTTGCGTTTCAACTGGCTGGCGTTGGCCGCCTCGCGCAACAGGTCGAGTTCGTCGTAGATGGTCTTTTCGTAGTCGCTGACCACGTCCACCGGGTGCAACAGACGGGCGTCGGCGGAGACTTTTTCGGCGGCGCGGGCGAGGATGAACAGCCACGCCAGATCCTGCGCGATGATCGGCTTCAGGCCCGGGCGGATCACCTTGACCACCACTTCTTCGCCGGTCTTCAGTTGCGCGGCGTGTACCTGCGCCACCGAGGCCGAGGCCAGCGGTTCGACGTCGAAACGGCTGAACACTTCGCTGATCTTCTTGCCCAGTTGCTCTTCGATCAGCTTGACCGACAGCTGCGAATCGAACGGCGGCACGCGGTCCTGCAACCGCATCAGCTCATCGGCGATGTCTTCCGGCAGCAGGTCGCGGCGGGTCGAAAGGATCTGCCCGAACTTGATGAAGATCGGCCCCAGGTCCTGCAACGCGAGGCGCAGGCGTGCGCCACGGCTGAGGTCCAGCGGTTTGCGCGGGAACCAGCGCCACGGCAGGACGTAGCGCAGCGCCAGCAGGAACCACGGCAAAGGCAGATCGAACAGCAGGTCATCGAGGCGGTAGCGGATCACGACGCGCTGGATGCGCAACAGACGGCGGACGGCGAGCAGCTTCATGCGTTATCGCTTGGGTCGAGGGATCGGGAAAGGCGCTCGAAGCGCGCCTCGAGACGTTCCAGATCGAGTTTGATCCGGTCCAGTTCGCTGAAGCGGGCTTCGGCTTCGCGCTGCCCGACGAGGGTGCGCGATTCTTCGGCCAGGTATTCGGCGAGGTTCTGGTTGAGGCTGGCAAATCCTTGTTGATACCAGCGAGCGCGGCTGCGCAGGTGACCGCCGACCAGTTGCGTGGCGACAGGTCCCAGCCAGCGCGAAAGTTCGTACTCCCAGTCCAGCTCCAGATCCTGCAGCACGCCCGCCAGCTCCAGCAGCACGCCGCTGTCACCGTCGAGTTCGACTTCCGGCGCGTGCAGCACCGCGGTCTTGTCCTTGCTCAGGGCCAGTTTCACCAGGCTTGAGGCCGGGGCGCGCAGGGTGCAGTCGACGCCGGTTTCCCAGTGGGACGCCAGCATCAGGCCTTCGTCGCTCGGCAGGATGAACAGTTGCAGCGCCGGGCTGCGGCAATCCACGGCAATCACTTTGCCGGTCAGATGCGCCAGCCGCGGCAGCGCCGTGCTGTCGAGACGCAGCACGCGGTTCAGGCCGAGTTCGACGCTGGCGAGCAGCCCGGTCAGCAGCATCAGGGTTTGATGCCGCGGTGCAGGGCGACGATGCCAGCGGTCATGTTGTGGTAGGTCACGCGGTCGAAACCGGCGTCGACCATCATCGACTTCAGGGTTTCCTGATTCGGGTGCATGCGGATCGATTCGGCCAGGTAGCGATAGCTTTCCGAGTCGTTGGTGATCAGCTTGCCCATCAGCGGCATGAAGGCGAACGAGTAGGCGTCGTAGGCCTTGGACATCAGCGCGTTGGTCGGCTTGGAGAATTCCAGCACCAGCAGGCGCCCGCCCGGCTTGAGTACGCGCAGCATCGAGCGCAGAGCGTCTTCCTTGTGCGTCACGTTGCGCAGGCCGAAGGCGATGGTTACGCAGTCGAAATGGTTGTCCGGGAACGGCAGCTTTTCAGCGTCGGCCTGAACGAACTCGACGTTGCCCGAAACACCGACATCCAGCAGGCGGTCACGACCGACCTTGAGCATGGATTCGTTGATGTCTGCGAGAACCACCTGACCGGTCGGGCCGACCAGGTGCGAGAACTTTTTGGTCAGGTCGCCGGTGCCGCCGGCGATGTCCAGCACGCGGTTGCCGGCGCGTACGCCCGACAGTTCGATCGCGAAACGCTTCCACAGACGGTGCATGCCGCCCGACAGAAGGTCGTTCATCAGGTCGTACTTGGCGGCCACGGAGTGGAACACCTCAGCGACTTTTTCCGCTTTCTGGCTTTCCGGAACGTTTTTGAAGCCGAAGTGAGTGGTGGGTTCGGCATCGCTGCCTTTGCGCTGATCAGTCATATCGCTGTCACCAAAAGAGAATGCGCGACATTCTAATCCCCAAGCCATGCTTTGTCTTGGAATGGCTAAAGGTAAGATGGGCAACCTTCGGGACGATTTGCCGCAGTGGCGGTCAAGATTCGTTGCAGGCATTCATAGCCCCATTCAAAAAGCAGGAGTCATTCAATGGCCCATATCAGTGTTGAGCGTGCCCACAGCCTGGGCAAGGAAGCGGCCCGCGAGAAAGCCGACAAACTGGCGCAGAAACTATCCGATCAATATGGCCTGGAGCCGCAGTGGTCGGGTGATGTCCTGAACCTCAAGCGTTCGGGCGTGAAGGGCGCGGTGCATGTGGCCGAGGATTCGATCCGGGTCGACGTGGAACTGGGCCTGATGATGTCGGCCATGAGCGGCATGATCAAAGCCGAGATCGAAAAGGCGCTGGATAAAGCGCTGGTCTGATCAGGACAAAACGGGGAGCTTAGGGCTCCCCTTCTTTTTCTCGTGCACCTGCCTTTTATGTCAGTTGTTAGGGTGCCGTTTCTAATTTTTCTCCCTACTTTGTGCCTGAGCCCGACACTCGTCAGGGCAGTTCCTCAAACCTTCCGCGCGTGAGGTGCACCATGGCCAAAGTCATTTTGAAGAAAAAAATCGACGCTTCGACTTCCGCTCTGAGCGACGTCAAATCCTATGCCCGCAAGATCTGGCTGGCAGGCCTGGGTGCCTACACCAAGGTCGGTCAGGAGGGCAGCGAGTACTTTCAGGAGTTGATCAAGGCTGGTCAAACTGTTGAAAAGAAAGGCAAAAAAGCCGTCACCGAAAAACTCGAAGCGGCCAACGCCGAGATCGATGAAGCCAAGAGCGAAGTCAGCTCTTTCAAAGGCCGGGTCGAAGTTCAGCTCGACAAGGTCGAGAAGGCGTTCGACACGCGTGTCGCCAGTGCCTTGAATCGTATCGGCATTCCGTCTAAACATGACGTTGAGGCACTCTCTGCTAAGCTCGATGAGCTGACGGCATTGCTCGAACGCGTCGCGCGTAAATCTTAAGGAGAACGGGATGGCTGGTAAAAAGAACACCGATAAAGAAGGCAGCTCGTGGATCGGAAAAGTCGAAGACTATTCCCGCAAGATCTGGCTGGCTGGTTTAGGCGTGTACTCGAAGATCGACACTGACGGCAGCAAGCTCTTCGATACATTGGTCAAAGACGGCGAGAAAGCCGAGAAGCTCACCAAGGCTGCGGTCGGCAAGAAAGTCGATGCTGCCAAGGACTCTGCAAGCTCGGCAAAATCGCGCATCAGCGGCGTGAAAGATCGCGCGCTGGGCACCTGGGATCAACTGGAAGGGGCTTTCGACAAGCGCCTGAACAGTGCGATTTCGCGCTTGGGCGTACCGAGCCGCAACGAGGTGAAGGATCTGCACAAGAAGGTCGATACCCTGACCAGGCAGATCGAAAAACTCACCGGCCTGAAAGCTCAACCTGTCGCGGCGAAAACCGCAGCAGCCAAGCCTGCGGCCAAAACCGCTGCCAAGCCACTGGCTAAAGCCGCCGCCAAACCGGCCGCAAAACCAGCGGCTAAAACTGCTGCCGCCAAGCCTGCAGCGAAAGCCGCGGCCAAACCGGTTGCCGCCAAGGCCGCCGCCAAGCCGGCAGCAAAACCAGCCGCCAAACCTGCGGCCAAGCCAGCAGCGAAAACCGCTGCCGCCAAACCCGCTGCCAAGCCTGCCGCCAAACCGGCTGCGGCGAAGAAACCAGCAGTGAAAAAACCGGCCGCGCCGAAAGCCGCTGCACCCAAACCGGTGACCACACCGGCAGCACTGGCAAGCACGTCGAACTCCGCCTCGGCTCCAACCCCGGCGCCTGCTCCGACTGCTGCATCGACGCCGTCGACGCCAACCAGTCAGTCCTGATTTTTCAGGGCTCAAGAAAACGCCCGGCCTGTGAAGGTCGGGCGTTTTTTTTTGTCTGATCCAAGAAGCCCCCTCACCCCAGCCCTCTCCCGGAGGGAGAGGGGGCCGATTGGGGGATATTCACGAGATTTACCGACGTGCACTAACGCTTGTGAATCCATAATCGCCACTCTGTTTCAGGTCGGCGTATAGCAAAAGACACCTCGGTCAGTCCCCTCTCCCTCCGGGAGAGGGTTAGGGTGAGGGGGGGTTTCGGGTCACTCGTGATCTTCGAGATACTGCAAAGCCATCCTCTCCGTCGCCACCTTCACCGGCGGCAACAGATGCGGCGCCACCAGCATCATGATCTGGTACACCACCAGCCGCACTTCCCCTTCGCGATCGAGAATCCGCTGATAGTCCAGCGAGAACAGCAGCGTCATGGTGATCTGCTCCACCAGTTGCCCCAGCGCCTGAGTGTCGCTGACCAACTGCCCCGACGCCTTCAACCGCGCCAGCAATGACGCCAAGGTGCGCTTGAGCACGTTGAGGAACTGGCGAATGCCCTTGGCCAGTTTCGGCAGGCGTCCGGCCAGGTTCGACAGGTCCTGGAACAGGAAGCGGTACTGCGCCAACCGTTCGACGATCAGGTGCAGGAACAGCCAGTAATCCTCCGGCGCCAGTTCGACATCGGCGGGCGGGTCGAGCAGCGGGGCGAGGTCGTTCTGGAAGCGCTCGAACAGGCCGAGAATCAGCGGTTCCTTACCGTGGAAGTGGTAGTAGAGGTTGCCGGGGCTGATCCCCATTTCATTGGCAACCTCCATGGTGGAGACGTTCGGCTCGCCCTTTTCATTGAACAACTGCAGGGCACATTCGAGGATCCGTTCGCTTGTTTTCATCCAGTCTTCTTAAAAGGGCTTGAGTCAGTCAGCGCACACGCACGTACGTGCCGGGTGCCGCTTCCATCGGTGGATAATTGGCGTTGCCGAGGGTCATCTGGGTTTCGCGCAGGGTGCCGGAGCGCTGCTGAACCCACTCCAGCCATTGCGGCCACCAACTGCCGTCGACTTTCTTGGCGTCGTAGTACCAGGCCCGTGGATCGCCGCTGAGCTTTCCGTTCTCGACGTAATTGGCTTTCGGGTTGCCCGGCGGGTTGAGGATGCTCTGCACGTGGCCGCTGTTGGACAACACGAAGCGCCGCTCACCGCCCAGCAACAGCGTCGAGCGATACACCGCGTCCCATGGCGTGATGTGGTCGTTCATGCCGGCCACGCTGAAGCTGTCGACCGTGACCTTCTGCAGATCGATCGGCGTGCCGCACACTTCCAGGCCACCCGGATGGGTCAACGGGTTGTGCTTGAAGAAGTCCAGAATGTCGCCGTGAAACGCGGCGGGCAGGCGGGTGCTGTCGTTGTTCCAGTAGAGAATGTCAAATGCCGGCGGCTCCTTGCCCAGCAGGTAGTTGTTGACGAAATAACTCCAGATCAGATCGTTGGGGCGCATCCAGGCGAACACCTTGGCCATGTCGCGGCCGTCCAGCACGCCTTTCTGATAGGAGCGCCGCTTGGCCGCTTCGAGCGTTTGCTCATCGGCGAACAGGGTGGCCGGGGTGTTCATTTCACTGTCGAGCAGGCTCACCAGATAGGTGGCGCTGGAGACCCGCCGCAACTGCCGCTTGGCCTGCAGATGCCCTTGCAGCGCGGCGATGGTCAGGCCGCCGGCGCAGGCGCCCATCAGGTTGACCTCGCGGGCGCCGGTGATCGCCCGGCAGATGTTCATCGCTTCTTCCACGGCTTCGACGTAGGTCGACAGGCCCCATTCGCGATGGCGTACATCCGGGTTGCGCCAGCTGATCATGAAGGTCTGCAAGCCGTTCTTCAGCGCAAACTGGACGAAGCTGTTGCTCGGGCTGAGGTCGAAAATGTAGTACTTGTTGATTTGCGGCGGCACCACCAGCAGCGGTTTCGAATACTGCTTTTCGCTCATCGGCCGGTACTGGATCAGCTCGAGCATTTCGTTGCGAAACACCACCGAGCCGGTGGTGGTGGCGACGGTCTTGCCGACTTCGAAAGCCTGTTTGGTCACCTGGCGTGGCAGGCCGTCGTTGTGCAGCAGATCATCGAACAGATGGCTGAGACCGCGCACCAGGCTGTGGCCGCCAGAGTTGAACAGCTCCTTCACAGCCAGCGGATTAAGCAGGGTGTTGGAAGGCGCCACGGCGTCGTTGAGCAGGGTGAAGGCGAAGTGCGCGCGGGCGCGGTCGTCGTCGCTCATGCTGCTCTCGTCGATCCAGCTCTTGACCTGTTTCTGCCAGGCCAGATAAGCCTGAAGGCTGCGCCGATAGAACGGATTGAGGCTCCACGCCGGATCGGCGAAGCGGCTGTCCTGCGGATTGGTCGGGTGCAGGGTTTCGCCGAGCAGCACGCGTCCGAGCGCGCCTCCCAGCTTCAAGGCGTGTTTTGCACTGTGGATCGGATTTCGCAGCCCGTGGGCCGCGACGTTGCGCAAGGTCGAGATCAGGTCCCGGCCGCGCAGACCGGTCATGGCACTCTGTGCATTGATGAACACGGCGGGGCTGGGCACGACGCCCGTCGCTGGTTTGTCACGCATGACTCAACACTCCTTCGTCTTCAGGCCAAAAACAAACACACCGAACCAGAACACCATAGACGCTGTTGCGGGTTGTTGCCTGCGCGGCCTCCTGCCACGCACCTGTGCGGAAGCGTTGCAAGACGCTGTCCAGAAATCCGTGCCGGGACGGTTATCCGCCCAGCGGTGTCGGGTGCGGATGCATCACCGCACGCTGACGTTCCTCCTGGAGGAACTTCATGATGATCGGCGCCACCGCCTCGGCCCGGGTAATCAGGAACAGATGTCCGTCGTCGATGATGTGCAGCTGCGCGTTGGGGATTCGCCAGGCGAGCATGCGCATGTTGATCAGCGGGATCAGCGGATCGTCATCGCCGGCCAGCACCAGCGTCGGCTGGTGGATCTTGTGCAGCCAGTGAATGCTGGTCCAGCCCAGGCCCGCGAACAGTTGCCAGTAGTAGCCGAGTTTGCCCGCCGAACGCACCTTGGCCGCATGGCTGGCGGCGAGTGTCGGGTCGCGGCGGAACGAGCCGCCATAGATCATCGGGGCGATGCGGATCACGTGGGACGGCTGGATGTAGCGCCGTGGGCTGGCCATCATCCACAGTACTTTCGGCTTGCCCGGCACCATCACCGCACCGGCAGCGGTCGCCGCCAGCACCAGCTTCTTGCAGCGCTCGGGATAGTCGTAGGCGAACTGCTGCGCCAGCGCGCCACCCCAGGACACGCCGATCACGTTGACCTGTCCGTAGTCGAGGTAATCGAGCATCCGCGCGGTGAGCTTCGCCAGCCCAGGAAAGCGATACGGTCGGCTCGGCGTCGAGGAACCACCGACACCGGGCACGTCGAAGGCGATCACTTCCAGGTCCGGATCCAGCGCCGCGACAAAAGGAAACACCAGCTCCAGGTTGGCGCCGATGCCGTTGAATATCAGCAAGGGCGTCAAGTGAGGCTTGCCGGGGCGGACCGCCGTGCGGATGGTCTGGCCATCCAGCTCGACGGTTCGAAAGATGAACGGGTGCGGCATGCTTCAAGGCCCTGTGGGTCGCAATCTCAGTGTTCACCTCACTCCCGAAAGGGAGTGAGGTGTGTCGGTTACCGCTCGTGAACGTAAGTGCCCGGTGAAGCTTCGCCTGCCGGATACGCCTTGTTGCCCAGCTTGGTCGGCGCCTTTTTCAGCTCGCCTGAACGCGCGGCCTGCCACGCCTGCCAGTACAGCCACCAGGAGTCGGCGTGCTTGGTCGAGTTTTCCTGCCAGTCATCGGCATTGGCGGTCATTTCATCGCTGGTCATGTAGCGCGATTTCGGGTTGCCTGGCGGGTTCAGGATGCTCTGGATATGCCCGCTGCTGGACAGCACGAATTCCACCTTGCCACCAAACAGCTGCGCCGACTTGTAGCAGGACTTCCACGGGGTAATGTGGTCGTTGGTGCCGGCCAGCGAGAAGATGTCGGCGGTCACCTGCTTGAGGTCGATCGGCGTGCCGCACACTTCCAGTGCATTGGGGCGGATCAGTGGATTGTTTTTGAACATCTCGATCAGGTCGCCGTGGAACGCGGCCGGCAGTCGAGTCGTATCGTTGTTCCAGAACAGGATGTCGAACACCGGCGGCTCGTTGCCGAGCAGGTAGTTGTTGACCCAGTAGTTCCAGATCAGATCATTCGGGCGCATCCAGGCGAAGACCTTGGCCATGTCTTTGCCTTCGAGCACGCCGGCCTGATACGAATGGCGCTTGGCGGTCTCCAGGGTCTGCTCGTCGACGAAGAGCGCGACGTCGCTGTCCAGCGTTGTATCGAGCACGCTGACCAGCAGGGTCAGGGCGTTGACCTTGTTCTCGCCGATCGCCGCGTAGTGGCCGAGCAAGGCGGTGCAGGTGATGCCGCCGGAGCAGGCGCCGAGCATGTTGACGTCCTTGCTGCCGGTGATCGCGGTGACCACGTCGACCGCTTCCTTCAGGGCTTCGATGTAAGTCGAGAGGCCCCACTCGCGCTGTTCCTTGGTCGGGTTGCGCCAGCTGACGATGAAGGTCTGCACATTGTTGCGCAGGCAGAAGCGCGCCAGGCTCTTGTCCGGGCTGAGGTCGAATACATAGAACTTGTTGATTTGCGGCGGCACCACCAGCAGCGGGCGCTCGTGCACTTGCTCGGTGATCGGCTTGTACTGGATCAGCTCCAGCACGTCGTTGCGAAACACCACCGCGCCTTCGGTCACGCCCAGGCTCTTGCCGACCTCGAACGCGCCCATGTTGACCTGGCTCGGCATGCCGCCGTTGTGTACCAGATCCTTGGCCAGGTGCGAGAGGCCGTCGAGCAGGCTCTTGCCGCCGGTCTCGAAGAAGCGTTTGACCGCCGCCGGATTCGCCGCGGTGTTGGTCGGCGCCATGGCTTCGGTCATCAGGTTGATCACGAAGTGGCCGCGCGCAATGTCCTTGGGCGAGAGGCTGCTGTCGTCGATCCAGGCATGGAGTTCCTTGCGCCACGCCAGGTAGGTTTGCAGGTAACGTTTGTACAGCGGGTTCTGACTCCACGCCGGATCGACAAAGCGACGGTCATCGCCCGCCGGTTGCAGGTCTGATTTGCCGAACAGCACGTTCTTCAGTTCGAGGCCGAACTGGGTGACGTGTTTGACACTATGGATCGGTTGTTTGATGGCCTGGGTCAGCACCATTCGAGCAGAGGCCAGCAGATCCTTTCCGCGAAGCCCAACGACAGGATTCAGCCCCAGGGTGTTCTCCGAGGCCTGGTACTTCAAATCATCGTTATTCTTGTTACTCATCTACGACGCTCCATTGTCCTGAGACGAGTACCCGGTTTTCTGCTGTGCAGTTCCACAGCCAATGCCAGGTACTACTGCTCGGGTGACCGTTGATTCTGCATAGCTGCTTTACAGTCGTAGAGCACTGCAGGGAACTTGCCAGTTCCATTGGTTACCCGAGATTGATTTTTTTCGCAAGCAGCCGATCCCGGGCCGCTTTAGCGGAGCATTCAAACAGATGAATCTAGAAAATGCCCTCTAAACAGTCCGAGGCGCGGACTAGAGCATCAGCTTGACGACGGACTGGTCCGGGTCGCGGGTTTTGCCGGCGGCTTTGAGCTCGGCCAGATAATCCGCCCAGAGTGCGTCATAACGTCGCCCCAGCTCGTACAAATAATCCCAGGTGAACAGGCCGCTGTCGTGACCGTCGTCGAAGGTCAGTTTCAGTGCGTACTGACCGGCCGGTTCTACCTTGGTCAGGCCGACATGCAGCTTGCCGAATTGCAGGATCGGTTTGCCGTGGCCCTGGACCTCGGCGGAGGGGGAGTGCACGCGCAGGAATTCGGCGGGCAGGGTGTATTCCTCGCCGGACGCGTATTTGAGCGACAGGGTTTTCGAGGCTTTGTGCAGTTTGATGTCGGTGGGGAGTTGGGTCATCGTCGGCGTTCCGTCAGGTGGAAAAAATTGTGGGAGCCGATGGCTCCCACAGTTTCACGACCACTGTAAGTATGGCTTACAGGATATAACGGGACAGGTCTTCGTTCTGCGCCAATTCGCCCAGGTGGCTGTTGACGTATTCGGCGTCGATCTGGATCGCCGTGTCGTCGTGGGCGCTGGCCAGATCGCCGGCACTGAACGACACCTCTTCCAGCAGACGCTCGAGCAGCGTGTGCAGGCGACGGGCACCGATGTTCTCGGTCTTCTCGTTCACCTGCCAGGCGATCTCCGCCAGACGCTTGATGCCTTCCGGTTGGAACTGGATGTTCAGGCCTTCGGTTTTCAGCAGTGCGCAGTACTGCTCGGTGAGCGAGGCGTGCGGTTCGCTGAGGATGCGTTCGAAGTCCTGCGGGCTCAGGGCCTTGAGTTCGACGCGGATCGGCAGACGACCTTGCAGCTCCGGTACCAGATCGCTCGGCTTGCTCAGGTGGAACGCGCCGGAGGCGATGAACAGGATGTGGTCGGTCTTGACCATGCCCAGCTTGGTGTTGACGGTGCAGCCTTCGATCAGCGGCAGCAGGTCACGTTGCACGCCCTCGCGGGACACGTCGGCGCCGCCGACATTGCCGCGCTTGGCGACCTTGTCGATCTCGTCGATGAACACGATGCCGTGCTGCTCGACTGCTTCCAGAGCCTTGGCCTTCAACTCTTCTTCGTTGACCAGGCGACCGGCTTCTTCATCGCGTACCAGCTTCAGCGCTTCCTTGACCTTGAGCTTGCGGGCCTTCTTCTTGCCCTTGCCCATGTTGGCGAACAGGTTCTGCAACTGGTTGGTCATTTCTTCCATGCCCGGAGGCGTGGCGATTTCGATGCCGGCCATTTCGGCGACTTCGATCTCGATTTCCTTGTCGTCCAGCTGACCTTCGCGCAGGCGCTTGCGGAACAGCTGGCGAGTGTTGGAATCCTGGGTCGGTGCTTCTTCGTTGCTGAAGCCCATGCGTGCCGGTGGCAGCAGGGCGTCGAGGATACGGTCCTCGGCGGCGTCTTCGGCACGGTGACGAACGCGGGTCATTTCCTGCTCGCGCAGCATCTTGATCGCGGCATCGGCCAGATCACGGATGATCGATTCGACGTCACGGCCGACGTAGCCCACTTCGGTGAACTTGGTCGCTTCGACCTTGATGAACGGTGCGTTGGCCAGCTTGGCCAGGCGACGGGCGATCTCGGTTTTACCGACACCGGTCGGGCCGATCATCAGGATGTTCTTCGGGGTCACTTCAACGCGCAGCTCTTCAGGCAGCTGCATGCGGCGCCAGCGGTTGCGCAGGGCAATCGCGACGGCGCGCTTGGCATCGTCCTGGCCGATGATGTGGCGGTTGAGTTCGTGGACGATTTCGCGGGGAGTCATGGACATAATAATTGACGGTCCTCAAGCAGAAACAAGCCGTGGCACAGGGGCCGCGTCAGGCTTATTCAGCGAGATCCTGCTCCTCAATGGTCTGGGTGTGGTTGGTGAATACACAGATGTCGCCAGCGATTCCGAGAGCGGTCTCGACGATTTCGCGGGCCGACAGGTCGGTCTTCTTCAGCAGGGCGCTGGCGGCGGCTTGCGCATAGGCGCCACCGGAACCCATGGCGATCAGGCCATCTTCGGGTTCGACCACGTCACCGTTGCCGGTGATGATCAGGGATGCGTCCTTGTTGGCGACCGCGAGCATCGCTTCGAGGCGGCTCAGGGAACGGTCGGTGCGCCATTCTTTGGCGAGTTCGACGGCGGCGCGAACCAGGTGACCCTGGTGCTTTTCAAGCTGGCCTTCGAAACGTTCGAACAGGGTAAAGGCGTCGGCGGTGGCACCGGCGAAACCGGCGATGACTTCGCCGTGGTACAGGCGACGAACTTTCTTCGCGTTGCCTTTCATCACGGTGTTGCCGAGAGAAACCTGGCCGTCGCCGCCCATGACGACTTTGCCGTGGCGGCGGACTGAAACGATGGTGGTCAAGGGAAGAGTCTCCACACTGCGGGGCGAAAATGCCTTATGCCCATTCATATGGGGGTGGTGGAGAGGATTTCAACTGCGGGGCGGGAGAGGGGACGAGCGGTGGTGTTGCGCTGAGCCTCCCCGCGCCGCGCGCGGGAAGGATCATTCGGGGGGAATCAGCGGCTCTGGCGTTGTTGTAACAACAGGTTGCTGAAGCCGGCGCCCGCCAGTTGTTTCTGGGCGGTGGTCAGCTGTTCGCGGTTGCTGAACGGGCCGACCAGTACGCGATACCAGGTTTCATCCTTGACCGTCCCGGATTCAACCGCGACCGCCTGGCCGAGCAGAATGATCTGCGCGCGCACCTTGTCGGCATCCGTCTCTTTGCGGAACGAGCCGGCCTGCAGGAAGAACTTGGTCACCGGTGCAGCCTTGGTCACCGGCGGCGCTGGCGGCGGGGTGATCCCGGCCAGTGCAGCCTGCGCCCGTGCGGTGTCGATCTTCGCCGCTTCGGCCGGGGTCACCGGCGTGGTCGGGATCGCCGGCACTTGTGGCGTCGGCAAGGTTTTCTCCGGCACGGCATCAGGCGGCACGATCACTTCCGATTCCGGCAGCAGGGTGTAGAAGTCGTACTTCGGCTTCACCGGTTGCGTCGGGCTCGGCGGGGTCTTGTTGGCCTCGGCGATCTTGCTGGCTTTCTGTTGTTGCTGTTGCTCGACCTTCTCGCGCTTGACCGTGTCGCTGCCCTTGCCCGGCTCCAGTTTCATCAGAAACACGATGAACGCGCCGACCGTCAGGCCGATGGCCATCCACAGCCAGCCCGGAATCGGCTGCTTCGCTGGAGCTTGGTAACGGCTGGCGCCACGCTTGGGTGCAGGTTTTTTCTTGGCAGCCAACTTACATGCGCTCCAGGGTTTCCAGGCCGAGCAGTTCCAGGCCTTGCTTGAGGGTACGGCCGGTCAGCGCGGCAAGGCGCAGACGGCTTTGCATTTGTGCCGGGGTGTCGGCGGCGAGGATCGGGCAGTTCTCGTAGAAGCTGGAGAACAGGCCGGCCACGTCGTACAGGTAAGTGCACAGGGTGTGTGGCGTGCCCTTTTCCGCAACGTTGTTCAGCACTTCACCGAACTGCGCCAGTTTGGCTGCCAGTTCCTGCTCGTGCGCGGCCTCGAGGACGATCTGGCCGTCGACTTCGCTGAAATCCTTGCCCAGTTTGCGGAACACGCCGGCCACGCGGGTGTAGGCGTACAGCAGGTATGGCGCGGTGTTGCCTTCGAAGTTGAGCATCAGGTCGAAGTTGAAGCTGTAGTCGCTGGTGCGGTGCTTCGACAGGTCGGCGTATTTCACCGCGCCGATGCCGACCACTTTGGCGATCGCACGCAGTTCGTCTTCGGCAACCTCAGGGTTCTTTTCCTTCACCAGGCTGTAGGCACGTTCCTGCGCTTCGGTCAGCAGGTCGATCAGTTTCACGGTGCCGCCGTCACGGGTCTTGAACGGACGGCCGTCGGCGCCGTTCATGGTGCCGAAGCCCATGTGCTCCATTTCCATCGGATGGGTCACGAAACCGGCCTTGCGCGCCACGGCGAACACTTGCTGGAAGTGCAGGGCCTGACGCTGGTCGACGAAGTACAGCGCACGGTCGGCCTTCAGCTTGCCGCTGCGATAACGCACGGCCGCCAGGTCGGTGGTGGCGTACAGGTAGCCGCCGTCGGCCTTGACGATGATCACCGGCAGCGGCTCGCCTTCGGCGTTCTTGAATTCGTCGAGGAACACGCACTGGGCGCCGTTGCTTTCGACCAGCATGCCGGCGGCTTTCAGGTCGTTGACCACATTGATCAGGTCGTCGTTGTAGGCGCTTTCGCCCATCACGTCGGCCATGGTCAGTTTGACGTTGAGCAGTTCGTAGATCTTCTGGCAGTGCGACAGCGAGATGTCCTTGAACTTGGTCCACAGCGCCAGGCATTCAGCGTCGCCGGCCTGCAACTTGACCACCAGGCCACGGGCGCGGTCGGCGAATTCCGGAGATTCGTCGAAGCGCTGCTTGGCGGCGCGGTAGAAGTTTTCCAGGTCCGACAGCTCGTCGCTGGTGATCGGGTTTTCCTGCAGGTATGCCATCAGCATGCCGAACTGGGTGCCCCAGTCGCCGACGTGGTTCTGACGGATGACGGTGTCGCCGAGGAATTCGAGTACCCGCGCCACGCCGTCGCCGATGATGGTCGAGCGCAGGTGGCCGACGTGCATCTCTTTGGCCAGGTTCGGTGCCGACAGATCGACCACGGTGCGTTGCGCCGGGCCAGCCTTGCGCACGCCAACGTGATCGTCAGCCAGGGCTGCGTCGAGGCGCGAGGCCAGCGCCTGAGTGTTCTGGAAGAAGTTGATGAAGCCTGGGCCGGCGATTTCGGCCTTGGTGACGTTCTCGTCAGCCGGCAGGGCGGCGATGATTTTTTCCGCCAGATCGCGTGGCTTCATGCCCGCAGGTTTGGCCAGCATCATCGCGATGTTGCTGGCGAAGTCGCCGTGGGTCTTGTCCCGGGCGTTTTCCACCTGGATCGCCGGCGTCAGGCCTTCAGGCAACACACCTTCGTTGACGAGTTGGGTGAGGGCTTGTTGGATCAGCTGGCGAATGGTGTCTTTCATGGTCTTCTCTTTCGACCGCAAGCGCGGCGGCGCATCGATGCGCGGGTGGAAAAACTGGGCATTATCCGTTGCGAAGACGGGCTTGCCAACCTTAGCAGGCAGGATGTGGATGTGTGGTGACAAATAGACTGCTTTCGCGAGCAGGCTCGCTCCCACCCTGGAATACATTTCCCTGTGGGAGCGAGCTTGCTCGCGAAGGCGAACGTCAGATCAATACAAGTCGACGGGGTCGACATCCAGCGACCAGCGCACCGCACGGCCGCTTGGCATCTGTTCCAGCACCAGCAGCCAGCTCGCCAGCAATCGGTGCAGCGGCGCCCGGGCCGTGGCCTGCAACAGCAGCTGCGCGCGGAAGCGGCCAGCCCGACGTTCCATCGGTGCCGGCACCGGTCCCAGCAGTTCAATGCCGTTCAGGTTCTGTTCGGCCAGCAAACGTTCGGCCTCACTGCAGGCTTCATCAAGAAAGCCTTCGGCCTGCCCCGGCTTGTGCGCTTCGGCGCGCAGCAGGGCGAGGTGGGCGAACGGCGGCAGGCCGGCGGCGCGGCGTTCGCTCAGGGCCTGCTCGGCGAAGGCGAAGTAACCCTGCTCGGTCAGTTGCACCAATAAAGGATGGTCGGCCAGATGCGTCTGGATGATCACCTTGCCCGGTTCTTCCGCCCGCCCGGCCCGGCCGGCAACCTGCACGATCAACTGCGCCATGCGCTCGCTGGCGCGGAAGTCGCCGGAGAACAACCCGCCGTCGGCATCGAGGATCGACACCAGGGTAACTCGGGGAAAGTGGTGCCCCTTGGCCAACATCTGCGTGCCGACCAGAATGCACGGCTGACCCTTCTGGATCGTGGCGAACAACTGATTCATGGCGTCCTTGCGCGACGTGCTGTCACGGTCGACGCGCAGTACTGGATAGTCCGGGAACAGAATCGCCAGCCGCTCCTCGGCTCGCTCGGTGCCGGCGCCCACGGGCCGCAGGTCGACCTTGTTGCACTTCGGGCATTGGCGCGGCACGCGCTCGACGTAACCGCAGTGGTGGCAGCGCAGTTCACCGTAGCGCTGGTGCACGGTCATCCGCGCATCGCAGCGCTGGCACTCGGACATCCAGCCGCAGTCATGGCACAGCAGAGTCGGGGCAAAACCCCGGCGGTTGAGGAACACCAATACCTGCTGGCCGGCGGCAAGTGTCTGGCCGATGGCTTGCTGCATCGGCCCGGAAATGCCGCTGTCCAGTGGACGGCTTTTCACATCCAGGCGCAGGAAACGTGGCTGTTTGGCGCCGCCGGCCCGTTCGTTCAGGCGCAGGAGTCCGTACCGGCCGGTGTAGGCGTTGTGCAGGCTTTCCAGGGATGGGGTCGCGGAGCCGAGCACAATCGGGATGTTTTCCTGCCGCGCGCGCACCAGCGCCAGATCCCGCGCGTGGTAGCGCAGGCCTTCCTGCTGTTTATAGGAGCCGTCGTGTTCTTCGTCGATGATGATCAGCCCCGGATTCTTCATCGGGGTGAACAGCGCCGAGCGGGTGCCGATAATAATGTCGGCCTCGCCGTCACGGGCGGCGAGCCAGGCATCCAGACGATCGCGGTCATTGACCGCCGAGTGCAGCAGGGCGATGCGCGCATTGAAGCGTTGTTCGAAGCGGGCGAGGGTCTGCGGGCCGAGGTTGATCTCCGGGATCAGCACCAGCGCCTGTTTGCCGGCCTCGAGGGTTTCGCGGATCAACTGCAAATAGACTTCGGTCTTGCCGCTGCCGGTGACCCCGGCGAGCAGGAAGGCGTGATAACTGTCGAACCCGGCGCGAATCGCCTCATACGCAGCGCGTTGTTCGCTGTTGAGCGGCAACTCCGGCTGGGCCAGCCAGTGTTCATGGCGCGCGCCGGGGGCGTGGCGGCGCACTTCGACCTGGACCAGATCCTTGGCCAGCAGCAGATCGAGGCTGTCCTTGCTCAGCATCAGTTTGCTCAGCAACTGATGGGCGACGCCGTGGGGATGCTGGGCCAGTGTTGCCAGGGCTTCACGCTGGCGCGGGGCGCGAGCGATACGCGGGTCATCGAGGCTGGCGCCGGGTGCGGCGGACCAGAAGCGTTCCTGCCGGGCCTCGGCCAGTTCGCCCTGACGCAATAGCACCGGCAAAGCCCAGCTCAGCGTGTCGCCGAGGCTGTGCTGATAATACTGAGCCGTCCACAGGCACAGCTTGAACAGCGCCGGCGGTAGCGGAGCGGTGGCGTCGAGCAGCGCCAGTGCCGGTTTGAGCTTTTCCACCGGCACTTCGCTGGTGTCAGTGACCTCCACCAGAATCCCGATCATCTCCCGTCGGCCGAACGGCACCCGCAGACGCATGCCCGGTTGCAACTGCGAGCGCAGCACGCCGGCCGGGGCCCGATAGTCGAACAGGCGGCGCAGGGGCGAAGGCAGGGCGAGGCGCAGAATGGCGTCGGGCACGCGGGGAGTTCTCGATGCTGGGGCGGTAAAGAAGGCCGGGAGCCTAGCAGACGGTCGGTCTCAGCGACAGCTTGCGTGATTAGCATTGTCTGGTAGAATCCGCGGCCTAATTACGTGCGGTATTCAACAATCGTGTTGGATGGCGGCACGCCAGCTGAGGAAAACACCATGAAAGCCGATATCCACCCGAATTACCCAGAAGTTGCAGTAACTTGCAGCTGCGGCAACAAGTTCGAAACCCGTTCGACCTTCGGCAAAGCCCTGGCGATCGACGTTTGCAACGAGTGCCACCCGTTCTACACCGGTAAGCAGAAGACTCTGGACACCGGTGGTCGCGTTCAGAAGTTCGCCGACCGTTTCGGTGCTTTCGGCGCGAAAAAGGCCTAAGGCCCTTCATTCTGGAAAACCTCAAAGGCTTTTCCGGTCTGATGAAAAAGGCGTCCCTTGCGGGCGCCTTTTTTGTGTCCGCGATTTGGCTCTCCGCCGCCCAGGCCTTCTGCCCGGCGCCGTCCGGGCTGGACAGCGCCACGGTGCAGCGGGTGGTCGACGGCGACACCCTGCGCCTGAACGACGGGCGCAATGTGCGGATGATCGGCCTCAATACGCCCGAACTCGGCAAGCAGGGTCGCAGCGACGAGCCGTTTGCCGTGGCTGCGCGCAAACGCCTCGAAGCTCTGGTCGCCGAGAGCGACGGGCGGGTTGGCTTGCGCCTTGGTGCCCAGCCCAAAGACCATTACGGCCGCACTCTGGCTCATGTTTTCAGCGCCAAGGGTGAGAATCTCGAAGCGCAGATGCTCGCCGATGGCCTCGGTTTCCAGGTCGCGGTGGCGCCGAATGTCGATCTGGTCGATTGCCAGCAAGCCGCCGAACGCCGCGCGCGAAAGGCCGGGCTGGGCCTGTGGAAACGCTCACCTGTACTGAAAGCGGAGCAGATCGAGCGCTCGGGTTTCGCGCTGGTCAGCGGTCGTGTGAGCAAGGTTCAACGCAATCGCGGCGGAATCTGGATCGAGTTGCAGGACAAGCTTGTACTGCGTGTTGCACCCAATCTGCTGGATCGCTTCGATGCCTCCTCTCTGCAGGCCTTGAAGGGCAAGCAGATCGAGGCTCGTGGCTGGGTGGTCGACCGTTCCCGGCGCGGTGGACTGAAATCAGGTCAGGCGCGCTGGCTGCTGCCGCTGACCGATCCTTCGATGCTCCAGCCGTCTCGTTGAAGAAAAAATTGTAGACATTTTTTCTATCGATTGTGAACAGTCTAGCCCTTGTGCGCCGTGGCTCTTGGCCCAAAGTCGTAGGGCAGGGCGCTTGACAGGGGTGACCGGGCAGTCTTGTGGGGACTTTGCGAGGCGCGTATCCTCGCTGACCAGTCTGTCCAACAGTAAAAAGCGGAATGCCAAAATGTCTGATCTGAAAACTGCCGCTCTCGAATATCACGCCAATCCTCGTCCAGGAAAGCTGAGTGTCGAGCTCACCAAGGCCACTGCTACCGCCCGCGACCTGTCGCTGGCCTACAGCCCCGGCGTAGCTGAACCAGTGCGCGAGATCGCCCGCGATCCTGAACTGGCCTACAAGTACACCGGCAAGGGCAACCTGGTTGCAGTCATTTCCGATGGCACCGCGATTCTGGGCCTGGGTAACCTCGGCCCACTGGCTTCCAAGCCAGTCATGGAAGGTAAAGGCGTGCTGTTCAAGCGCTTCGCCGGCATCGACGTCTTCGACATCGAAGTCGACTCCGAAAGCCCGCAAGCCTTCATCGACACCGTAAAACGCATTTCCATCACCTTCGGTGGCATCAACCTGGAAGACATCAAGGCGCCTGAGTGCTTTGAGATCGAACGCGCTCTGATCGAGCAGTGCGACATTCCGGTATTCCACGATGACCAGCACGGCACCGCGATCGTGACCGCTGCGGGCATGATCAACGCCCTGGAAATCGCTGGCAAAACCCTGGCCGACGCCAAGATCGTCTGCCTGGGCGCTGGCGCAGCCGCCATCTCCTGCATGAAATTGCTGGTGAGCATGGGCGCCAAGGTCGAGAACATCTTCATGGTTGACCGTACTGGCGTGATCCACGCTGGCCGTGACGACCTGAACCAGTACAAGGCTGTGTTCGCTCACCCTACCGAGAAGCGCACCCTGGACGACGCCATCGAAGGCGCTGACGTATTCGTGGGTCTGTCGGGCCCGAACCTGCTGAGCGCCGAGCAACTCAAGCGCATGGCGGCCAACCCGATCGTCTTCGCCTGTTCCAACCCGGATCCGGAAATCTCCCCGGAACTGGCTCACGCCACCCGTAACGACGTGATCATGGCCACCGGCCGTTCGGACTACCCGAACCAGGTCAATAACGTACTGGGCTTCCCGTTCATCTTCCGTGGTGCCCTGGACGTTCGTGCCAAGCGCATCAACGAAGAAATGAAGATCGCTGCCGCCAACGCCCTGCGCGAACTGGCCAAGCTGCCGGTCCCTCAGGAAGTCTGCGACGCCTACGGCGGTATCTCCCTGGAATTCGGCCGTGAGTACATCATTCCGAAGCCAATGGACAAGCGCCTGATCACCGTGATCTCCGACGCCGTGGCCAAGGCCGCGATCGAGACTGGTGTGGCGACCCTGCCGTATCCGAAGAACTACCCGCTGAAAAGCGTGGATGACGTGTTCAACGGCTAAGTCGTTGTAGCGCTTCATGAAGAGCCCCGCTTTTTAAGCGGGGTTTTTTTTGCTCGTGAAAATGCGTTCCGGCTTCAAGGGCGGCCCTCACCCTAACCCTCTCCCAAGGGGAGAGGGGACCGAATGGGGGATATTGGTGAGTTACGCCGACGTGAAGGTCCTGCTGTGAATCCATAATCGACTCGGTTATTCAGGTCGACGTACAGCGCCAGACACCTCGGTCGGTCCCCTCTCCCCCTGGGAGAGGGCTAGGGTGAGGGCGGCTCTTGATGTGAAACGCCATTCTCAGTACGACAGAAAACAAAAAGCCCCGCACTCCTCACGAAGGCGGGGCTTTTTAGCAGTTGAGGATCAGAACAAATCGATCGGCGCCTGCTCATCCGCCGGCAGCGGACTGCCCGGCACTGCGCCATTGCCGATCTCGTTGACCGACGGTGGCGTGTCCTCAGCCTTGAACAGCTCGAAGTAAGCGCCCGGAGTGCTCGGCGATGCCGCGCGACCGCTGACCGGGTCTACCCGCAGGCTGAGGATGCCTTCCGGCTCCGGCTGGACATGCGGTGGCTTGTCCTTGAGCGCGGCGGCCATGTAGTTCATCCAGATCGGCAGTGCCACAGTGCCGCCGAATTCCCGGCGACCGAGGCTTTCCGGCTGGTCGAAACCGGTCCACACGGTGGTCACGTAGTCGGCGTTGTAGCCGGAGAACCACGCGTCCTTGGATTCGTTGGTGGTACCGGTCTTGCCGGCGATGTCGCTGCGGCCCAGTGCCAGTGCGCGACGGCCGGTGCCGAGCTTGATCACGTCCTGCAACATGCTGTTGAGGATGTAAGTAGTACGGCCGTCGACAATGCGCTCGGCAACTGCCGGTGCTTGCGGCACGGCGGCGCTGCCCGGCGCTTCACCCGGAACCGGCGCTGCATTGACGGTAAACGATTCGGTAGCGGGTGCCGCGATGCCATCGGTGGCCGCGCCGCCCTGCGGTACGGTCGGCGGGTTGGCGACGAACAGCGTGTCGCCGTTGCGGCTTTCGATCTTGTCGATGATGTACGGGGTGATCTTGAAGCCGCCGTTGGCGAAGGTGCTCCAGCCGGTGGCGATCTCCATTGGCGTCAGGGTCGCGGTGCCCAGCGCCAGGGACAGGTTTGGCGGCAGGTCCTGCTTGTTGAAGCCGAAACGGGTGATGTAGTCGATGGTCTTGCCTACGCCCATGGCCTGCAGCAAGCGGATCGAAACCAGGTTGCGCGACTTGTACAGCGCCTCACGCAGACGGATCGGGCCGAGGAAGGTGTTGGTGTCGTTCTTCGGACGCCAGACCTTGTCCAGGTACTCGTCGACGAACACGATCGGCGCGTCGTTGACCAGGCTGGCGGCGGTGTAGCCGTTATCCAGCGCAGCGCTGTAGACGAACGGCTTGAAGCTCGAGCCCGGCTGACGCTTGGCCTGCATCGCGCGGTTGTAGTTGCTCTGCTCGAAGGCGAAACCGCCGACCAGCGAGCGGATCGCGCCGTTCTGCGGATCCAGCGACACCAGCGCGCCTTGCGCCTGCGGAATCTGGCTGAACTTCAGCGAATTGTTCGGCTGGCGCTGCACGCGAACCAGATCGCCGATCTGTGCCACATCCGACGGCTGACGCGGGTTGGCGCCCATGCTGTTGGTATTGAGGAACGGACGGGCCCATTTCATGGTGTCCCACGCCACGTGCTCTTCGCCGGTGCGGGTCAGCACTTGCAGGCCGGTTTTGTCGACCTGGGTGACGATGGCCGGCTCTAGGCTGCTGATGGTGCGTTGCTTGGTCAGTTCGGTCGCCCAGGCTTCACGGGTCTTTCCCGGCAGGCGCGATTCAGGGCCACGGTAGCCATGGCGCTGATCGTAGGTCATCAGGCCTTCGTGCAGCGCGGTATTGGCCATTTCCTGGAGGTTGCTCGGCACCGTGGTGGTGACGCGGAAACCTTCGGTGTACGCGTCGCTGCCGTAGCGACCGACCATTTCCGCACGGGCCATTTCGGCGATGTACGGCGCGTTCACTTCCGGGGTCGGCACGTGGTAGCTGGCGTTCAGCGGCTCGTTGATCGCGGCGGTGTAGTCGGCTTCGGTGATCTTGCCGAGCTTGTACATGCGGCCGAGGATCCAGTCGCGACGCTCCTTGCTGCGCGCCGGGTTGGCCAGCGGATTGAAGCGCGACGGGGCTTTCGGCAGGCCGGCGATCATCGCCATTTGCGCCAGGCTGACTTCGCGGATCGACTTGCCGTAATACACCTGCGCCGCCGCCTCGATGCCGTAGGCGCGGTTGCCCAGATAGATCTTGTTCACGTACAGCTCAAGGATCTCATCCTTGGTCAGCTGGCGTTCGATCTGCAGGGCCAGAAGGATTTCAGTGGTCTTGCGCGAGAAGCTGCGTTCGCTGGTCAGGAAGAAGTTCTTCGCCACCTGCATGGTGATGGTGCTGCCGCCGGACTGGATGTGCCCGCTCTTGACCAGTTGGGTCGCGGCACGCATCAGGCTGCTCGGATCGACGCCATAGTGATTGGCGAAGTTGTCGTCTTCAGCACTTAGTAACGCATTGATGAAATTGGGGGGAATGTCGGCGAAACGGATCGGTGTGCGGCGCATTTCGCCAAATTCTGCGATCAACTTGTTATCGCTGCTGTACACCCGGAGCGGAATCTGCAACTGAATGCTTCTCAGCGCCTCCACAGATGGCAAACCCGGACTAAGGTAAAGAAACGCGCCGCTGAGACCTAAAAGCAGTCCGCAGAAAACGGCGACGATGGACCAACCGAAAAATTTCAGCAGACGAATCAAGGCTTTTGGACATCCACGGCAAAGAATGAATTGGGCGACAGGGTTCCGGGTAACACACAGAACGACCCGCGCCGGCAGTAAAAAGCGGAAAAAATCGCTGGGCATTATAAGCACTTTTCCGCTGGGGGCGTCATTTGCGCTTCTGTCAAGACGGGGCGAGGGAACGCAATGCGCATTACAGAGTCCGTAACTCACGGATAGTCATAGGGAATTGGTAGTGCTAGGACTCTTCAATAAAAAGACCAATACGTTACTGGGGATCGACATCAGCTCCACATCGGTGAAGCTGCTGGAGCTGAGCCGTCAGGGTGAGCGCTACCGGGTCGAGGCGTACGCGGTGGAGCCGTTGCCGGCGAGTGCCGTGGTCGAAAAGAACATCGCCGAGCTCGAGGGCGTCGGCCAGGCCCTGTCCCGGGTGCTGGTCAAGGCGCGCACCGGGTTGAAAACCGTGGCGGTGGCAGTGGCCGGTTCGGCGGTGATCACCAAGGTCATCGAGATGGACGCCGGGCTGTCGGACGATGAACTGGAAAACCAGCTCAAGATCGAGGCCGATCAATACATTCCCTATCCGCTGGACGAGGTCGCCATCGACTTCGAAGTCCAGGGCGTTTCGCCGCGCAACCCCGAGCGGGTCAACGTGCTGCTGGCCGCCTGTCGCAAGGAAAACGTCGAAGTCCGCGAAGCGGCGCTCGCCCTCGCCGGGCTGACCGCGCGGGTGGTGGATGTCGAGGCTTATGCGCTGGAGCGCTCGTTTGGCCTGCTGGCTACGCAACTGGCCGCGTCCCAGGATCGTCTGACGGTGGCCGTGGTCGACATCGGCGCCACCATGACCACCCTCAGCGTCCTGCACAACGGCCGGATCATCTACACGCGCGAACAACTGTTCGGCGGTCGACAACTGACCGAGGAAATCCAGCGCCGTTATGGCCTGACCCTTGAACAGGCGGGGCTCGCCAAGAAGCAGGGCGGCCTGCCGGACGATTACGTCAGCGAGGTGCTGCAACCGTTTCGCGAAGCACTGGTGCAGCAGGTGTCGCGCTCCCTGCAGTTCTTCTTCGCCTCCGGCCAGTACAACGCCGTCGACCACATTCTGCTGGCCGGCGGCACGGCGTCGGTGCCCGGGCTCGACCGGCTGATCGAAGAGCGCCTGAACACCCCGACCCAGGTTGCCAACCCGTTTTCCGACATGGCCTTGAGCAGCAAGGTCAACGCCGGGGCCCTGGCGAGCGATGCGCCGGCCCTGATGATTGCCTGCGGGCTCGCGCTCAGGAGTTTCGACTGATGGCGCGGATCAACCTTTTACCCTGGCGCGAGGAACGTCGCGAAGAACGGCGCAAGCGCTTCCTGCTGGCCTTGACCGGTGTGGTGGTCGGTTCGGTGGGGGCGGTGCTCATTGCCGACCAGATCATCAGCGCCGCCATCGCGCGGCAGGTCGCGCGCAATGACTACATCGGCAAGCAGATCGCCGTGGTCGATGAACGGATCAAGCAGATCAGCGAGCTCAAGGCCCATCGTCAGCAACTGGTGGAGCGCATGCGCATCATCCAGGACTTGCAGGGCAACCGGCAGATCAGCGGGCGGATCTTCGATCAGCTGGCGCGCACCTTGCCCGACGGGGTGTATTTCACCGACGTGAAAATGGTCGGCAAGACCCTGTCGATCAGCGGCGCGGCGGAGTCGAACAATCGGGTGTCCGACCTGATGCGTAACCTCGATGCCTCCGACTGGTTCGATGCGCCCAACCTCAATGAAGTGAAAGCCACCACCGCTGGCCAGGTGGATCAGGCCAACGTTTTTCAATTGACCGTTCGCCAGACTCGGCCCCGGCTAGAGGAGGCCGACCAATGAAGCCGTCCGAGTGGCTGGACAGCCTGCGCAATGTCGATTTCAACGACCTGGACACCAGCAACATCGGTTCCTGGCCGCCAGTGGTCAAAAGCCTGGCCGGCGGGCTGTTGATGGTGCTGGTTTTGGCGCTTGGCTATAACTTTTTCATCAGTGACATGGAGAGTCAGCTCGAAACCAAGCGTGAGGAGGAAATCACCCTCAAGGAACAGTTCGCGAGCAAGGCGCATATGGCGGCCAATCTGGAGCTGTACACCCAGCAGATGAAAGAGATGGAAAACTCGTTCGGCGTGCTGTTGCGGCAATTGCCCAGTGACACCGAAGTGCCGGGGTTGCTGGAAGACATCACCCGCACCGGGCTGGGCAGCGGTCTTGAATTCGAAGAGATCAAACTGCTGCCGGAGGTCACCCAGCAGTTCTACATAGAACTGCCCATCCAGATCACCGTGACCGGTGCCTATCACGACCTTGCGACTTTCGTCAGCGGCGTGGCCGGTTTGCCTCGGATCGTCACCCTGCACGATTTCGAGCTGGCGCCGGCCAATCCCGAAGGCGGGCCCAAGTTGCGCATGAGCATTCTGGCCAAGACCTACCGCTACAACGACAAGGGGCTGCAGAAATGAGCCCGATCCGTTTTATCGCCTTGTCGGCATTGTTATTGATGCTCGGTGGCTGCGGCGGCGATGACTTCAGTGACCTCGACGCCTACATGAATGAAGTGCGCCTGCGTCCGCCGGGCAAGATCGAGCCGACCCCGACCTTCCGCTCCTACCCGACATTCACCTACAGCGCCGCCAACCTGCGCAGCCCGTTTTCGCGTCAGCTGCGGGTTGATCTGGCCGGGCAGAAACACGGCTCGCGCGACGTAAAGCCCGATCCCAACCGGGTCAAGCAATACCTCGAAGGTTTCAACATCGAGCAATTCGAAATGGTCGGCACGATTGCCAACGCCTCCGGTTCCTTCGCGTTGCTGCGGGGGGCGGGCGGGGTTCATCGGCTCAAGGTTGGCGATTACCTGGGCCGCAACGACGGGCGCATCGTTGCCATCAGCGCTTCACAAGTCGATGTGGTGGAAATCGTTCCGGATGGCCAGGGCGCCTGGCTTGAGCGGCCGCGCACCATTCCTTTGAAAGAGCACTCATAAGTGGAAGTCGAATAATGAACAGGATTTTTTCCACCCTCGGTTTTTCGCTATGGATGGCGCTGCTTTCACCGATGGTACAGGCAGCCAATCTGAAGGCGCTGGACGTCGCGGCACTGCCGGGCGACCGGGTCGAGCTGAAGCTGTCGTTCGACGGTCCGCCCCCGCAGCCCAAGGGCTACACCACTGATTCTCCGGCGCGGATCGCCCTCGATCTGCCGGGTGTCGCCAGTCAGCTGACGAGCAAGACCCGTGACCTGGGCAGTGGCAATGCCCGCACGGCCACGGTGGTCGAGGCCAATAACCGGACGCGGCTGATCATCAGCCTGACGCAACTGGCGCCTTACGACACCCGGGTCGAAGGCAATACGGTATTCGTGGTGGTCGGGCAGGGCAGCAAAGCCGCTGCCACGCGTCCGGCGGCTCGTGCACCACGCGCAGCACCTGCGGCAGCACCGGTCCGCACGTTTGCACCGACCGCCAGGGCCATTCGCGGCGTGGATTTCCAGCGTGGCACGGCGGGCGAGGGCAACGTGGTCATCGATTTGTCCGACCCGGCCATCGCCCCGGACATTCAGGAACACGACGGCAAGATCATCCTCAATTTCGCCCGTACCCAATTGCCCGAGCCGCTGCGGGTGCGCCTCGACGTCAAGGATTTCGCCACCCCGGTGCAGTTCGTCAATGCCGGTGTCAGCGGTGATCGCGCGACGATCACCGTCGAACCCAACGGTACGTTCGACTATTCCACTTACCAGACCGACAACAAACTGACCGTCAGCATCCGGCCGTTGACCGTCGATGATCTGCAAAAGCGCAACGCCGACCGCAACAGCTATAACGGCGAAAAGCTTTCTCTCAACTTCCAGGACATCGATGTGCGTTCGGTGCTGCAACTGATCGCCGACTTCACCAACCTCAATCTGGTGGCCAGCGATACGGTGCAGGGCGGTATTACCTTGCGCCTGCAGAACGTGCCGTGGGATCAGGCGCTGGATCTGGTGCTCAAGACCAAGGGCCTGGACAAGCGCAAGGTCGGCAACGTGTTGCTGGTGGCGCCGGCGGATGAAATCGCTGCGCGCGAGCGGCAGGAACTGGAATCGCAGAAACAGATCGCCGAGCTGGCGCCGCTGCGCCGCGAGCTGCTGCAAGTGAACTACGCCAAGGCTGCGGACATCGCCAAGCTGTTCCAGTCGGTCACCAGTGCCGAGGCCAAGGTCGACGAGCGGGGTTCGATCACCGTCGATGAGCGGACCAACAACATCATTGCCTACCAGACCCAGGATCGCCTCGACGAGCTGCGGCGGATCGTGGCGCAACTGGATATTCCGGTGCGCCAGGTGATGATCGAGGCGCGGATCGTCGAGGCCAACGTCGATTACGACAAGAGCCTGGGCGTGCGTTGGGGCGGTTCGATCCAGAACAAGGGCAACTGGAACACTTCCGGGGTCAGCAACGGTTCGTCGACCACCATCGGTACGCCGGGCAGCACCAGCACCAACTCGCCGTTCGTCGACATGGGCACGGTCAACAATACGTCCGGGATCGGCATCGCGTTTATCACCGACAACGTCCTGCTCGACCTTGAGCTGACCGCGATGGAGAAGACCGGCAACGGCGAAATCGTCTCGCAGCCCAAAGTGGTCACCTCCGACAAGGAAACCGCGAAGATCCTCAAGGGCACCGAGATCCCGTATCAGGAAGCCAGCTCCAGCGGCGCTACATCGGTGTCGTTCAAGGAGGCGTCGCTGTCGCTGGAAGTGACGCCGCAGATCACCCCGGACAACCGCATCATCATGGAGGTCAAGGTCACAAAGGACGAACCGGACTACCTGAACAAAGTGCAGGATGTACCGCCGATCAAGAAGAACGAGGTCAACGCCAAGGTGCTGGTGAATGACGGCGAGACCATCGTGATCGGGGGCGTTTTCTCAAATACTCAAAGCAAGGTTGTAGATAAGGTGCCATTTCTTGGCGATGTGCCGTATCTTGGCCGCCTTTTCCGGCGTGATGTGGTTTCGGAGAAAAAATCCGAGCTGCTGGTATTTCTCACTCCGCGTATCATGAATAACCAGGCGATTGCTGTGAGTCGTTGATTCTGTGCGAAATTTGATTCTTGTAGGACCGATGGGGGCTGGAAAAAGCACCATCGGCCGATTACTGGCCAAAGAGCTGCGCCTGCCGTTCAAGGATTCCGACAAGGAAATTGAACTGCGTACGGGCGCCAATATCCCGTGGATCTTCGACAAGGAAGGCGAGCCCGGCTTTCGTGACCGTGAGCAGGCGATGATCGCCGAGCTGTGCGCGTTCGACGGCGTGGTGCTGGCGACCGGCGGCGGCGCGGTGATGCGCGATGCCAACCGCAAGGCCCTGCACGAGGGCGGGCGGGTGGTGTATCTGCACGCCTCCGTCGAACAGCAGGTCGGCCGCACCTCCCGCGACCGCAACCGGCCGTTGCTGCGCACCGCCAATCCGGAGAAAACCCTGCGCGACCTGCTGGCGATCCGTGATCCGCTCTATCGGGAAATCGCCGATCTGGTGGTGGAAACCGACGAGCGGCCACCGCGCATGGTCGTGCTCGATATTCTCGACCGCCTGCAGCAACTTCCGCCCCGTTAAAGCGCCGCACGAAATGCGCTATCCTCGGCGACCTGTAATGGCCGCCAGGGGTTGTGGCGGATGGCGTGCGAGTGGCGTCACACCAGCACATGCCGTGAACATTCGATAATTCCAGGCAGGACGCCTGCTTCATCTTCATCGTGGGGACACATGCAGACACTCAAGGTCGACCTAGGCGAGCGCAGCTACCCGATTCACATTGGCGAAGGATTACTGGACCAGCCTGAGCTGCTGGCCCCGCATATCCACGGGCGGCAAGTGGCAATCATCTCCAACGAGACCGTTGCGCCGCTCTATCTCGAGCGTCTGACCCGCAGCCTGGCGCAGTTCTCGGTGGTTTCCGTGGTGCTGCCCGACGGCGAAGCCTTCAAGAACTGGGAAACCCTGCAACTGATCTTCGACGGCCTGTTGACCGCCCGTCATGACCGCCGCACCACGGTGATCGCCCTCGGCGGCGGTGTGATCGGCGACATGGCCGGTTTCGCGGCCGCCTGCTACCAGCGCGGCGTCGATTTCATCCAGATTCCTACCACGCTGCTGTCCCAGGTCGATTCGTCGGTGGGCGGCAAGACCGGGATCAACCATCCGCTGGGCAAGAACATGGTCGGCGCGTTCTATCAGCCGAACGTGGTGCTGATCGATACCGCGTCCCTGAAAACCCTGCCAGCGCGCGAGCTGTCGGCCGGTCTGGCGGAAGTCATCAAATACGGTTTGATCTGCGACGAGCCGTTCCTGACCTGGCTCGAAGACAACGTCGACGCCCTGCGTGCGCTGGATCAAACGGCCCTGACCTATGCCATCGAGCGCTCCTGCGCCGCCAAGGCTGCAGTGGTCGGCGCCGACGAGAAGGAAACCGGCGTACGCGCCACCCTCAATCTCGGCCACACCTTTGGCCACGCCATCGAAACCCACATGGGCTATGGTGTCTGGTTGCATGGGGAAGCGGTCGCCGCTGGCACCGTGATGGCGCTGGAAATGTCCGCGCGCCTCGGCTGGATCAGTGAGCAGGAGCGCGATCGCGGCATTCGCCTGTTCCAGCGTGCCGGTCTGCCGGTGATCCCGCCGGAAGAGATGACCGAAGCCGATTTTCTTGAACACATGGCAATTGACAAAAAAGTGATCGACGGTCGCTTGCGCCTGGTGCTGCTGCGCCGGATGGGCGAAGCGGTGGTGACCGACGATTATCCGAAAGAGGTTCTACAGGCCACGCTGGGAGCGGATTACCGCGCTCTGGCTCAGCTTAAAGGTTAATAAGATTCCGATGACTAGTTTGCATGCCGACGAGGCGTTCCTCGGCCATTTCCAGTTAAGTCACGACCCTTTCGCGCCGCGGGTGCCGGGCTTCAAATTCTTCCCGGCCCAGCGCAAGCCGGTGCTGGGTCAGCTGCATCATCTGGCGCGTTACAGCCAGTTGCTGCTGGTGGTCACCGGCCCGCAGGGCAGCGGCAAGACCCTGCTGCGCCAGGCGCTGGTCGCCAGCACCAACAAGCAATCGGTGCAGAGCGTCGTCGTTTCCGCCCGTGGCGCCGGCGATGCAGCCGGTGTGCTGCGCCAGATCGCCCAGGCGCTGGACGTGGCCCAGGCCGAAGTCGGGGCGATCCTCGATCAGGTCGTGCAGCTGGCGCTGACCGGTCAGGAAGTCTATCTGCTGGTGGACGATGCCGAGCAGCTCGACGAGTCCGCGCTTGAAGCGCTGATGGCGCTGGGCGCCGGCGCGCCGGAAGGCCGCCCGCATGTGTTCCTGTTCGGTGAGTCGTCGCTGATCGCACAACTCGAGGCTTTGCACCTTGAGGAAGAGCGCTTCCACGTCATCGAATTGCAGCCGTACACCGAAGAAGAAACCCGCGAGTATCTCGACCAGCGGCTCGAAGGCGCGGGCCGGGGTGTCGAACTTTTCACCGCGGATCAGATCTCTGATATTCACGAAAGCTCCGAGGGTTGGCCCGGCAATATCAACCAGGTCGCTCGCGATGCTCTGATCGAAGTCATGATTGCCAGCCGCTCTGCGGTCAAGCGTCCAAGTATGGGGTTCAACATGCCGAAGAAACACGTATTGGCGATTTCCGCCGTCGTTGTGGTCGCGGTCGCTGCCGCCTGGCTGATGCCGGGTCGCAACAAGGCACCGACCACCGGTGCGCCGGCCAACGAGCAGGCGCAACTGCCATTGGGCCAGGGCACGCCGCAGGCGGGTGGCGCACCGTCCGTCGAATTCAACGGCAATACCCAGCCGATGCCGCTGCCGCTGGTCGGCAACTCGCAACCGGTGATGCGCGGTCCGCTGGCTGAGGCGGCGGGTGGTATCACTGAAGGCGACGACGGTGTGCCGGTAGAAGGCTCCAGCAACACGCCGCCGACCGTGACCACCACCGCGCCACCTGCGGGCGTTCAGGCCGGCCCTGCGCCGACCCCGGTTCCAGTTCCGGCACCGAAGCCGACCCCGGCGCCGACCCAGGTCGCTACCGCCAAGCCTGCTCCGGCCGCTCCAGCGGCCAAACCGGCTCCGGCACCTGCCAAGCCTGTTGCCGCCGCCAAACCGGCCGAGAAGCCGGTCACCGTCGCCAAGGCCGCCGGTGGCAGCTGGTACGCCGGTCAGCCGACCAGCAACTACGTGGTGCAGATCCTCGGCACCAGCTCCGAAGCGACCGCGCAAAGCTTCGTCAAGGAGCAGGGCGGTGAGTACCGTTATTTCAAGAAAGTCCTCAACGGCAAGCCTCTCTACGTGATCACCTACGGCAACTTCGCCAATCGTGATGCAGCCGTTTCTGCCATCAAGGCCTTGCCAGCGAAGGTTCAGGCTGGTAAACCTTGGCCTCGCACTGTCGCCAGCGTCCAACAGGAACTGGCAACAACTCGCTGAAGATTCGGCGGCCTTACCCAGGCCGCCTCTCCAAGCACCTCAAAATTTCTACAAGTGCGCGCCGCCCTTACGGGCCGCGTGCCTTGTGGTGTCTGCGTCACAGTAGTCTTTGAGTCGTTGCGGTCAAAATTAAAAAAGTTTTGACTAGCACAGCAGATCGCTTTAAACCTTTCACAAATGCGACATGAATTTGCGACATTTCGTCGTCAAATTTGTGAGCCTCTGTGTCGCTGTGTACAATGACCACCCTTTTGCCCCCGCTAAGCCGGCGTACGTTCGGCGCGAGATGCAAGTGGTTGAATTGAAAAGAAATTTGCCTCGAAAAGAGGCAGCCTGGTGAGAAAGTGTCTATGAAAGCAGGTCTGTACCAACCAGATGAATTCAAGGATAACTGCGGTTTCGGCCTGATAGCCCATATGCAGGGCGAACCCAGTCATACCCTTTTGCAAACGGCCATTGAGGCCCTGACCTGCATGACCCACCGCGGTGGGATTAATGCCGACGGCAAGACCGGTGACGGTTGCGGTCTGCTGATTCAAAAGCCCGACGCGTTCCTGCGTGCCATTGCCCAGGAAACCTTCAGCGTCGAGCTGCCCAAGCAATATGCCGTGGGCATGGTCTTCTTCAATCAGGATCCGGCCAAGGCCGAAGCCGCTCGCGAGAACATGAACCGCGAGATCCTCGCTGAAGGCCTGCAACTGATCGGCTGGCGCAAAGTGCCGATCGACACCAGCGTCCTCGGCCGCCTGGCCCTTGAGCGCCTGCCGCAGATCGAGCAGGTGTACATCGGCGGCGAAGGCCTGAGCGATCAGGACATGGCGGTCAAGCTGTTCAGTGCACGTCGTCGTTCGTCCGTGGCCAACGCCGCCGACACCGATCACTACATCTGCAGCTTTTCCCACAAGACCATCATCTATAAAGGCCTGATGATGCCGGCCGACCTGGCCGCGTTTTATCCGGACCTGAGCGACGAGCGCCTGCAAACCGCGATCTGCGTGTTCCACCAGCGCTTCTCCACCAACACCCTGCCGAAATGGCCGCTGGCTCAGCCATTCCGCTTCCTCGCCCATAACGGCGAGATCAACACCATCACCGGCAACCGCAACTGGGCCCAGGCCCGTCGCACCAAGTTCACCAACGATCTGATGGATCTGGAAGAACTCGGCCCGCTGGTCAACCGTGTCGGTTCCGACTCCTCGAGCATGGACAATATGCTCGAACTGATGGTCACCGGTGGCATCGACCTGTTCCGTGGCGTGCGGATGATCATTCCGCCAGCGTGGCAGAACGTCGAAACCATGGACCCGGATCTGCGTGCGTTCTACGAGTACAACTCGATGCACATGGAACCGTGGGACGGCCCGGCCGGCGTGGTAATGACCGACGGTCGCTACGCGGTGTGCCTGCTCGACCGTAACGGTCTGCGCCCGGCGCGCTGGGTCACCACCACCAACGGTTTCATCACCCTCGCGTCGGAAATCGGCGTGTGGGACTACAAGCCTGAAGACGTGATTGCCAAAGGCCGTGTCGGCCCGGGCCAGATCTTCGCCGTGGACACCGAAACCGGGCAGATCCTCGACACCGACGCGATCGACAACCGTCTGAAATCCCGTCATCCGTACAAGCAATGGCTGCGCAAGAATGCCCTGCGCATTCAGGCGACCATGGAAGACAACGATCACGGTTCGGCTTTCTACGACGTCGATCAGCTCAAGCAATACATGAAGATGTATCAGGTCACGTTCGAAGAGCGCGATCAGGTACTGCGTCCGCTTGGCGAACAAGGCTACGAAGCTGTCGGCTCGATGGGCGATGACACGCCGATGGCCGTGCTGTCCCAGCGCGTGCGCACGCCGTACGACTATTTCCGTCAGCAGTTCGCGCAGGTGACCAACCCGCCGATCGACCCGCTGCGTGAAGCGATCGTGATGTCGCTGGAAATCTGCCTCGGTGCCGAGCGCAACATCTTCCAGGAGTCGCCGGAACACGCCTCTCGCGTGATCCTCAGCTCGCCGGTCATTTCCCCGGCCAAGTGGCGCTCGCTGATGAACCTCGACCGCCCGGGTTTCGAGCGGCAGATCATCGACCTCAACTACGACGAAAGCGTCGGCCTCGAAGCGGCGATCCGCAACGTCGCCGATCAGGCTGAAGAAGCCGTGCGTGCCGGTCGTACCCAGATCGTTCTGAGCGACCGTCATATCGCCCCGGGCAAACTGCCGATCCACGCTTCGCTGGCCACCGGCGCGGTGCACCACCGCCTGACCGAAAAAGGCCTGCGCTGCGACTCCAACATCCTGGTGGAAACCGCCACCGCACGCGATCCGCACCACTTCGCGGTGCTGATCGGTTTCGGTGCCTCGGCGGTCTATCCGTTCCTGGCCTACGAAGTGCTGGGCGACCTGATCCGTACCGGTGAAGTCTTGGGCGACCTCTACGAGGTGTTCAAGAACTACCGCAAAGGCATCACCAAAGGCCTGTTGAAGATCCTGTCGAAGATGGGTATCTCGACCATCGCGTCCTATCGCGGTGCGCAGCTGTTCGAAGCGATCGGTCTGTCCGAAGAAGTTTGCGAGCTGAGCTTCCGTGGCGTGCCGAGCCGCATCAAGGGTGCGCGTTTCGTCGACATCGAAGCCGAGCAGAAAGCCCTGGCCACCGAAGCCTGGAGTCCGCGCAAGCCGATCCAGCAGGGCGGTCTGCTGAAGTTCGTCCACGGTGGCGAATATCACGCGTACAACCCGGACGTGGTCAACACCCTGCAAGCCGCCGTGCAGCAGGGCGACTACGCCAAATTCAAGGAATACACCTCGCTGGTGGACAACCGTCCGGTCTCGATGATCCGCGACCTGTTCAAGGTCAAGACCCTCGAGACGCCGCTGGATATCAGTGAAGTCGAGCCGCTGGAATCGGTGCTCAAGCGCTTCGACTCCGCCGGTATTTCGCTGGGCGCCCTGTCGCCGGAAGCTCACGAAGCCCTGGCCGAAGCCATGAACCGCCTCGGTGCGCGTTCCAACTCCGGCGAAGGCGGCGAAGACCCGGCGCGCTACGGCACCATCAAGAGCTCGAAAATCAAGCAGGTCGCGACCGGCCGTTTCGGTGTGACCCCGGAATACCTGGTCAACGCCGAAGTGCTGCAGATCAAGGTCGCTCAAGGCGCCAAGCCGGGCGAGGGCGGGCAACTTCCGGGCGGTAAAGTGAACGGGCTGATCGCCAAACTGCGTTACGCAGTACCGGGCGTGACCCTGATTTCGCCACCGCCGCACCACGACATCTACTCGATCGAAGACTTGTCGCAGCTGATCTTCGACCTGAAACAGGTCAACCCGAAGGCGCTGGTTTCGGTGAAACTTGTGGCTGAAGCAGGCGTCGGCACCATCGCCGCCGGTGTGGCCAAGGCCTATGCGGACTTGATCACCATCTCCGGTTACGACGGCGGCACCGGTGCTTCGCCGCTGACCTCGATCAAATACGCGGGCGCTCCGTGGGAACTTGGCCTGGCCGAAACCCACCAGACCCTGCGCGGCAACGACCTGCGCGGCAAGGTTCGGGTCCAGACCGACGGCGGCCTGAAAACCGGCCTCGACGTGATCAAGGCAGCGATCCTCGGCGCTGAAAGCTTCGGCTTCGGTACCGCGCCGATGATCGCGCTGGGCTGCAAATACCTGCGTATCTGCCACCTGAACAACTGCGCCACCGGCGTCGCGACCCAAAACGAGAAGCTGCGCAAGGATCACTACATCGGCACTGTCGACATGGTGGTGAACTTCTTCACCTACGTCGCCGAAGAAACCCGTGAGTGGCTGGCCAAGCTCGGCGTGCGTTCCCTCGAAGAGCTGATCGGCCGTACCGATCTGCTGGAAATCCTCGAAGGCCAGACCGCCAAGCAGCATCACCTGGATCTGACCCCGCTGCTGGGCAGCGATCACATCCCGGCGGACAAGCCTCAGTTCTGTGGCGTCGAGCGCAACCCGCCCTTCGACCAGGGCCTGCTGGCCGAGAAAATGGTCGAGATGGCGACATCGGCGATCAACGACCTCAGCGGCGCCGAGTTCGATCTGGATATCTGTAACTGCGACCGTTCGATCGGCGCACGGATCTCCGGCGAAATCGCGCGCAAGCACGGCAACCAGGGTATGGCGAAAGCGCCAATCACCTTCCGCTTCAAGGGCACTGCCGGTCAGAGCTTCGGCGTGTGGAACGCCGGCGGTCTGAACATGTACCTGGAAGGCGACGCCAACGACTACGTCGGCAAAGGCATGACCGGTGGCAAGCTGACCATCGTGCCGCCGAAGGGCAGCGTTTATAAGACTCAGGAAAGCGCCATCATCGGCAACACCTGCCTGTACGGCGCCACGGGCGGCAAGCTGTTCGCCGCCGGCACCGCAGGCGAGCGTTTCGCCGTGCGCAACTCCGGTGCCCACACGGTCGTGGAAGGCACTGGCGATCACTGCTGTGAGTACATGACCGGTGGTTTTGTCTGCGTTCTGGGCAAGACCGGTTACAACTTCGGCTCTGGCATGACCGGCGGCTTCGCCTACGTGCTCGACCAGGACAACACCTTCGTTGACCGGGTCAACCACGAACTGGTGGAAATCCAGCGGATCAGCGGCGAGGCGATGGAAGCCTATCGCAGCCACCTGCAGAACGTGCTGAACGAGTACGTCGCGGAAACCGACAGCGAGTGGGGTCGTGAACTCGCCGAGAACCTCGATGACTACCTGCGTCGTTTCTGGCTGGTCAAGCCGAAGGCTGCCAACCTGAAGTCGTTGCTTTCCAGCACCCGTGCCAACCCGCAGTGATATGCGCCTGAAGAGTTTGATGAGGTTTTAACAATGGCTGAACGTCTGAATAACGACTTCCAGTTCATCGATGTCGGGCGCAAGGATCCGAAGAAGAAACTGTTGCGTCAACGCAAGAAAGAGTTCGTGGAAATCTACGAACCGTTCAAACCCCAGCAGTCGGCCGACCAGGCCCACCGCTGCCTGGGTTGCGGCAACCCGTACTGCGAATGGAAGTGCCCGGTGCACAACTTCATTCCGAACTGGCTGAAGCTGGTGGCCGAGGGCAACATCCTCCAGGCCGCCGAGCTGTCGCACCAGACCAACACCCTGCCGGAAGTCTGTGGCCGGGTGTGCCCGCAGGATCGTCTGTGCGAGGGTGCCTGCACCCTCAACGACGGCTTCGGCGCGGTGACCATCGGTTCGGTCGAGAAATACATCACCGACACCGCGTTCGCCATGGGCTGGCGCCCGGACATGTCCAAGGTCAAACCGACCGGCAAGCGTGTCGCGATCATCGGCGCAGGCCCGGCGGGTCTGGGTTGTGCCGACGTGCTGGTGCGTGGCGGCGTGACGCCGGTGGTGTTCGACAAGAACCCGGAAATCGGCGGTCTGCTGACTTTCGGCATCCCCGAGTTCAAGCTCGAGAAGACCGTGCTGAGCAATCGCCGCGAAGTCTTCACCGGCATGGGCATCGAATTCCGCCTCAACACCGAGGTCGGCAAGGACGTGACCATGGAACAACTGCTCGCCGAATACGATGCCGTGTTCATGGGCATGGGCACCTACACCTACATGAAGGGCGGTTTTGCCGGTGAGGACCTGCCGGGCGTTTATGACGCGCTGGACTTCCTGATCGCCAACGTCAACCGCAACCTGGGCTTTGAAAAGTCGCCGGAAGATTTCGTCGACATGAAAGGCAAGAAGGTCGTGGTGCTGGGCGGCGGCGACACGGCGATGGACTGCAACCGCACGTCGATCCGCCAGGGCGCCAAGTCGGTGACCTGCGCCTATCGTCGTGACGAAGCGAACATGCCCGGCTCGCGCAAAGAGGTGAAGAACGCCAAGGAAGAAGGCGTGAAATTCCTCTACAACCGCCAGCCGATCGCCATCGTTGGCGAGGACAAGGTCGAAGGCGTGAAAGTGGTCGAGACCCGTCTCGGCGAACCGGACGCCCGTGGCCGTCGCAGCCCTGAGCCGATCCCGGGCTCCGAAGAGATCATCCCGGCTGACGCCGTGGTCATCGCTTTCGGTTTCCGCCCGAGCCCGGCGCCATGGTTCGAGCAGTTCGAAATCCAGACCGACAGCCAGGGCCGTGTCGTTGCGCCCGAGCAGGGTCAGTACAAGCACCAGACCAGCAACCCGAAAATCTTCGCCGGTGGCGACATGGTGCGCGGTTCTGACCTGGTGGTGACGGCGATCTTCGAAGGCCGCAATGCGGCTGAAGGGATCCTGGATTACTTGGGCGTTTAAACCCCGGATCCTGAGCCAAACGCAATAACCCTGTGGGAGCGAGCTTGCTCGCGAAAGCGGTCTGTCAGTCAACTTCAACGTTGGATGTACAGGCCTATTCGCGAGCAAGCTCGCTCCCACAGTTGTTTCTCAGTGTTGCTGATAGCCCATTTCCAGCGCGACAAATTGACCCGATAGACAAAAGGCTGACCTGCATCCGTGCCTTTTGCGTCGCGCTCTGAGAAAATGCCCGCACTTTTTTTCCGGATGCCGACATGACTGCCCTGAAGAACGACCGTTTCCTCCGCGCCCTGCTCAAGCAACCCGTAGACGTCACCCCTGTGTGGATGATGCGCCAGGCCGGCCGCTACCTGCCGGAATACCGTGCCAGCCGCGCCCAGGCCGGTGATTTCATGAGCCTGTGCATGAATCCGGAATTCGCCTGCGAAGTCACGCTGCAACCCCTCGACCGCTATCCGCAACTGGACGCGGCGATCCTGTTCTCCGACATCCTCACCATTCCCGATGCCATGGGCCAGGGCCTGTACTTCGAGACCGGTGAAGGTCCGCGCTTCAAGAAAGTCGTCAGCACCCTGGCCGACATCGAAGCCCTGCCGATCCCTGATCCGCACAAAGACCTCGGCTACGTGATGGACGCGGTCAGCACCATCCGCCGCGAACTGAACGGCCGTGTACCGCTGATCGGTTTCTCCGGCAGCCCGTGGACCCTCGCCACCTACATGGTCGAAGGCGGTTCCTCGAAAGACTTCCGCAAGACCAAGGCGATGCTCTACGACAACCCGCAAGCCATGCACCTGCTGCTGGACAAGCTGGCGCAGTCGGTGACGTCGTACCTGAACGGCCAGATCCAGGCCGGCGCGCAAGCGGTGCAGATCTTCGATACCTGGGGCGGCAACCTGTCGGCGGCGGCGTATCAGGAATTCTCCCTGGCCTACATGAAGAAAATCGTCAGCGGCCTGATCCGCGAGCACGACGGTCGCAAGGTGCCGGTGATCCTCTTCACCAAGAACGGCGGCCTGTGGCTGGAAAGCATCGCCGACGCCGGCGCTGACGCACTGGGCCTGGACTGGACCTGCGACATCGGCAACGCCCGCGCCCGCGTCGGCGACAAGGTCGCGCTGCAAGGCAACATGGACCCGACCGTGCTTTACGCCAAGCCTGAAGCGATCCGCACCGAAGTCGGGCGCATCCTCGCCAGCTACGGCAAGGGCAGCGGCCACGTGTTCAACCTTGGCCACGGCATCACGCCGGAAGTCGACCCGGAACACGCCGGCGCGTTCCTGCGCGCGGTGCACGAGTTGTCGGCGCAGTACCACGAGTAATCGGCGCTCAGCGCTAATGGTAGAAAACAAAAACGCCCGGCTTATGCCGGGCGTTTTTTTGTGGGCGGGAATCAGGCTTTGACGCCACCCAGCGGCGGCAATTTCGCCAGCTTCAACGCCACCAACAGCGCCACCAGCAGCAACGCGCCAATGAACAGACCAATCCCGTTCCATCCCGCCATATGCCAGAACACCCCGCCCGCCGTCCCTGCAATACTCGACCCGGCGTAATAGCTGAACAGGTACAACGACGACGCCTGGCCCTTGGCCTTTAGCGCCCGACGGCCGATCCAGCTGCTGGCCACCGAGTGGGCGGCGAAGAAGCCGAAGGTGAAGATCAGCATGCCGATGATCACCAGCGGCAGTGGTGTGAACATCGTCAGGGCGAGGCCGGCGAACATCAGGGCGATGGTCGCCCACAGCACTTTGCGGCGGCCCAGTTTGTCGGCCAGCGAACCGATTTTTGCTGAGCTGTAGATGCCTGACAGGTACACCACCGACAGCAGCCCCACAAACACTTGATCCATGTGGTACGGCTCGGCCAGCAGGCGATAACCGATGTAGTTGAACAACGTGACGAACGCGCCCATCAGCACGAACGCTTCAAGGAACAGCAGCGGCAGGCCGGCATCGCGAAAGTGCATGGTGAAACCGTCGAGCAGGCTGCGCGGGTGCAGCGAGCGGGAGCGGAAGTTGCGCGACTCCGGCAGGATCTTCCAGAACACCGCCGCCGCGATCAGCGCCAGCCCACCGATCACCATCATCGCCGTGTGCCAGCTGACGAAGTCGATCAGCACACCGGTGATCAACCGCCCGCTCATGCCGCCAATCGCGTTGCCGCCGATGTACAAACCCATCGCCAGACCGATGTGCTGCGGATGGATTTCCTCGCTCAGGTACGTCATCGCCACCGCCGCCAGGCCGCTCAGTGACAGTCCGATCAGCGCACGCATGATCAATACGCCGTGCCAGCTCGGCATCATCGAACTGGCGATGGTGCACAGGGCCGCGGCAAACAGCGCGGCGACCATCACCGGCTTGCGCCCGACCCGATCGGAAATCGGGCCGGTGATCAGCAGACCGAACGCCAGCATGCCGGTGGCCACCGACAGGATCAGACTGCTCTGCGCCGCGTTGATCGAATATTCGTGGGACAGCAGCGGCATCATCGGCTGCACGCAGTACAGCAGAGCGAAGGTGGCGAAGCCGCCGCTGAACAGCGCGAGCACCGTGCGCATGAACGCGGGCGTGCCTTTCTCGATGTAGATTTCTTGCAGTTCGGTCAGCACATCGTCCGCCGCAGCGGGCGGGACTTCATGGGCCAGTGGAGCGACGGCGGTTTTCACATCAGACCTCGGAGGGTGCGGGCAGGCAGGCAATGAAAAAATCATATAGCTGGCTAATGTTTCTATCCAATATATTGTTCGACCTGTTTGATAGCTTTCACGACCTAATGGGGTGCCCATGGAATTACGTCATCTGCGCTACTTCATCGCCGTTGCCGAAGAACTGCACTTCGGCCGCGCCGCACAGGTGCTGGGTATCTCCCAGCCACCGCTGAGCCAGCAGATTCAGGCGCTGGAACAGGAAGTCGGCGCACGGCTTTTCGAGCGTACCAATCGTCGGGTCGAGCTCAGCGAGGCCGGGCGGCTGTTTCTGGAGGAAGCGCGGCTGGTGCTCGCGCAAGTCGATAAGGCGGCAGACGTGGCGCGCCGTGCGCAACTCGGCGAGTTGGGTGAACTGAAGATCGGCTTCACCTCTTCGGCGCCGTTCAACTCGACCATTCCCCAGGCGATCTTCTCTTTTCGCCAGCGCTTTCCGGCCGTGCACCTGAACCTGCGGGAGATGAGCAGCACCATGGTGGCGGATGCCCTGGTGGACGAGTCGATCGAAGTCGGCATCATGCGCCCGCTGGGTTTGCCGGATTCGCTCAGCGTGGTCGAACTGATGCGCGAGCCGCTGGTGGCCGTGCTCAGCTCCAAACATCCGTTGGCGCAGGGCTCTGAAGAGGGGCTGTTTCTCTCGGCGCTGGCCCTCGAACCGTTCGTGTTCTTCCCGCGCAGCTACGGCAGCGGTCTGTATTCACAGTTGATCAGCCTGGCCCGCGACGCAGGCTTCAGTCCTCACTTCGCCCAGGAGGCCGGCGAAGCCATGACCATCATCGGTCTGGTGGCCGCAGGTCTGGGCGTGTCAGTGATGCCGGCGTCGTATCAGCGGATGCGCATCGACGGCGTGGTCTACCGGCCGCTGCTCGATCCCGAGGCCGTAACGGCGGTGTGGCTGGTGCAGCGCAAGGATCAGAAATCACCGATGGCCAAGGCGTTTGTCGAACTGCTCACGCGCAAAGTTGAAGCCGGTTGATCAGGGCAGCCGCACCAGATCACCCTTCAACGCCACCCGCGTGACAAAGATGCCGGCTCGACATTCGTAAGTGTTCAGATCCTTGCGCACATGCTGGTCGTAGTAGCTGACGATATTGGTCACCGCATTCGCCCCGACGCGTTTGGCCTCGGCCTGCAACGCGATCAGATTCGACTGCAACACCCACTCGCAGGAGTCGTGATCGCTCTTGTTGAAACCGTTGGTCTTCAAGTCGCTGACCACCCCGCGCTGCAACAACCGCTGAGTCCCCTGAGGCCCGTTGCCGACCAGATAAAACTTCACACTGCCATCCAGCCGCCCGGCGCGCACTGCATCCGACACGACTGTTTCGAACGGCATGTACATCAGATTGGTGGCGTGGCTGGCGCTGGGCAGCAGGCTGAGCAGGGCGGCGGTGATCAGGGCTTTCGCTTGCATGGTCGTCTCCTTGACGTAACGCGCAGCAAATCACGGGTATGACGAGTGTAGACGCCGTATATCGGACAGAGAGAAGTCCATGTAGAGTGCGTGTAGCTCAACGGCTACAGCTGATCTCGAGACATCAAGCAAGCCAGGCTCATCGCGGAATCCTGGCAGGAGCAAAACCCATGACCGAACAATTCACTCGTTGGGACTCAGCCGAGTACCTCAAGACAGAAGAGGACATGGCCAACTATCTGGATGCCTGCATGGAAGAGGCGGGGGACGACCCGGCTTTTATTGCCAAGGCACTTGGCACGATCGCTCGGGCGCGTGGCATGACCCAGGTCGCGCGGGATGCAGGGCTTTCACGGGAAAGCCTTTATCGCGCACTGTCAGGTGAGGTAAATCCCGAGTTTGGAACGATCCTCAAAGTCATGAAAGCGCTGGGGCTGAAGTTGCATGCCAGCACATGATCTGAATTGAAAAGGGCGCCGAAAGGCGCCCTTTGTCGTTTCCGGCCGTTACTGAACCGTCGCCAGATCGCCCTTCAATGCAACGCCGGCCATGATTGCGCCCGCGTGGCATTCGTAGGTTTTCGCATCCTTGCGCTCGTTGCTCTTGTAGAAGCTGACGATGTTGGTCACGGCGTTGGCGCCAGCGCTTTTGGCGGCCTGGTGCAGGCTGATGATCGCCGATTGCACGACCCACTCGCAGGCTTCCTGGTCGGTCTTGTTGAAGGCGTTGGTCTTCTTGTTGGTCACGGCGCCGGGGCTGACGACGGTGACTTTGCCGGCCGGGGCGTTGCCCGCCAGATAGAATTTCACGCTGCCGTCGATCTTGCCGGTGCGGGTCGCCTCTGCGACCGCTTTGTCGAACGGCAGGTACACCGCCGTGTCACGGGCCTGGCTGACGGCCGGCAAGGCGCAGATGAGCAGGGTGGCAGCGAGTTTCTTGAAATGCATGGAGGTCTCCTTGACCTGGATTAATTCGGTTGTGGCCAGCGACGGAAAATCAGCGAGGTGTTGACCCCGCCGAAAGCGAAGTTGTTGTTCATCACGTATTCGTGGCTCATCTGGCGGAACTCGCCGCGCAGGTAGTCGAGCTTGCCGCAGTGCGGATCGACCTCGTCGAGGTTGAGCGTGTGCACGTACAGGTCGCGGTTGAGCATCTCGATGCTGAACCATGATTCCAGCGCCCCGCAGGCGCCGAGGGTGTGGCCCAGGAAGCTCTTTTGCGAACTGATCGGCATGCGTTCGCCGAACAGGGCACTGGTGGCCAGGGTTTCGGCGACATCGCCCTGCTCGGTGGCGGTGCCGTGGCCGTTGACGTAGCCGATGACGTCAGGCGCAAGGCCTGCGTCTTCCAGCGCCAGTTCCATTGCCCGGCGCATTGTGACTTGCTCGGGGCGGGTGGTGTGCTGGCCGTCGGCGTTGCTGCCGAAACCGACGATCTCGGCGTGAATGTGCGCACCGCGTGCCAGGGCGTGTTCCAGTTCTTCAAGCACCAGCATACCGCCGCCCTCGCCGATCACCAGACCATCGCGGCCCTTGTCGTACGGGCGTGGCGAGGTGTGCGGTGCATCGTTTTTCAGGCTGGTGGCGTACAGCGCGTCGAACACCATCGCCTCGGTCGGGCACAGCTCTTCGGCGCCGCCGGCGAGCATCAGCGGCAGGCGTCCGAACTTGATCGCCTCGTAGGCATAACCGATGCCCTGGCTGCCGCTGGTGCAGGCGCTGGAGGTCGGGATCAAACGGCCGGTGAGGCCGAAGAAGATGCTGATGTTCGCCGCCGTGGTGTGCGGCATCATCCGCACGTAGGAGTTGGCGTTGAGGCCTTCGGCGACCGAGTTGAGCAGCATGTTGCCGAATGCCTTGATCTCGTCGGTGCTGCCGGTGGATGAACCACAGGCCACGCCCATGCGCCCGTCCTTGATCGATTCGTCGCCGAGCAGGCCGGCATCGGCCAGCGCTTTTTCCGCCGCGCCGACGGCCAGCCGCGAAACACGACCCATGCTGCGCAGCTGTTTGCGGGTCCAGTGCGCCGGCACCTGGAAATCATCGATGGGCCCGGCCAGACGGGTGTTGAGCTCGCTGAAGCGATCCCACTCGTCCATCCGGCGGATGCCGCTGCGGTTGGCGGCGAAATTGCCGGCGATGGTGTCCCAGTCGCTGCCCAGCGAGGTAATGCCGGCCATGCCGGTGACGACGACGCGCTTCATCAGCACAAGCCTCCGTTGACCGCCAGCACCTGGCGGGTGATGTACGACGCTTCCGCCGACATCAGGAAATTCACCGCACCGGCCACCTCTTCAGGCGTGCCCATGCGTTGTGCGGGGATCATTTTCATCAGTTCTTCCACCGGCACGTTTTCATCCAGCATCGCCGTGTCGATCAGGCCCGGCGCAACGCAGTTGACCGTGATCTTGCGCTTGGCCAGTTCGATCGCCAAGGCTTTCGCGGCGCCGATCACACCCGCTTTCGACGCGCTGTAATTGACCTGGCCACGGTTGCCGATCAGCCCCGAGACCGAGGTGATGCAAACGATGCGACCAGCGGCGCGGCGGCGGATCATCGGCATCATCACCGGGTGCAGGACGTTGTAGAAACCGTCGAGGTTGGTGCGCAGCACCACGTCCCAGTCATCGTCGCTCAGGGCCGGAAAGGCGCCGTCGCGGGTCAGGCCGGCATTGAGCACCACGCCGTAGTAGGCGCCGTGGGCTTCAACGTCGGCTTCGAGGATGGCTTTGCAGGTTTCGCGATCCGCCACGTCGAATTGCAGGATGCGCGCGTTGCGGCCGAGCGCTTCGACTTCGGCTTTCACTGCTTGGGCTTCCGTCATGCCGCTGCGGCAATGCAGGACGATATCGTGGCCGGCGCTGGCCAGGCGCAGGGCAATGGCGCGGCCGATGCCACGGCTGGAGCCGGTGACCAGTATTGATTCAGTCATCGTTCGACTCCTTGTTTGTTTCGTTGCGGGATTGCTCTAGATAGTCCGCCGCGTGGGGCGGGCGGAACACGTTCAGCCGGGCGCTGGCCTCGATGCCGGGTGCGTTGATGTGGCATTCGAATACACCCATGCCGTTGTCGTCTTCCAGCGAGCGCAGGCCATGGATGGTCAGTTCGCTGCCAACCGGAAAGGCCGCGACATTGCATTCGAACTTGCGTGTGCCGAGCAGAAAGCCCAGCTCCACCGGGTTGCCTTTCTGCCGCGCATGGCAGCCGGCGAACGCGGCGACGCTTTGCGCCATCAACTCGACGCCGACCCACGCCGGCAGGCTGCCGTCGGGCAGGCTGAACAGGCCGCCGGGCCGGACGGTGAGGGTGGTGTGGATCTGTTCGTCGTCAAAGCTCAGGATCCGGTCGATCAGGATCATGTCGCCAGCGTGGGGCAGCAATTCGGCGAGCGGCCAGTGGGTCATGGGGCGTCTCCGATAATCAGGCTGACGTTATTGCCACCGAAGGCAAACGAGTTGCTCATCAGGTAGCGGGGTGCAATGGACGCCAGGCGTTCGTTTGCGGTCACCCACTTGAGCGGTGGAAGGTCCGGATCCGGCTGGCCATCCCAGACGTGCGGCGGCAAGGCGTGGTCAGGGTTGTCGGCACTCAGGCTCAACCAGCAGAACGCTGCTTCCAGTGCGCCGGCGGCGCCGAGGGTGTGGCCGGTCATCGGTTTGGTCGAGGAACACGGCACGCCTTCGGCAAACAGCGCGGCGACGGCCAGGCTTTCCATGGCATCGTTGTGCTGGGTCGCGGTGCCGTGCAGGTTCAGGTAGCTGATGTCGCCGGCTTGCAGGTGGGCTTGATCGAGGGCTTTTTGCATCGATTGCAGCGCGCCACGGCCGGTCGGTTCCGGCGCGGAAATATGGTGCGCGTCGGAACTGGCGCCAGCGCCGAGCAGGGCGATGCCCGGCCCTGTACCGCGTTCTTTGCTCATCACGAACAGGACCGCCGCTTCACCGATGTTGATGCCGTTGCGGTTGGCGGAAAATGGATTGCAGCGCTCGTCCGACACCGCTTCCAGCGCACTGAAACCGTTGAGGGTCAGTTTGCACAGGCTGTCGACACCGCCGCACAGCACCGCGTCGCACAGGCCCAGATCGAGCAGGCGTCGGGCGCTCATCAGCGCGCGTGCGCTGGAGGTGCAGGCGGTGGAAATCACATAGGCCGGGCCGCTCAGTTGCAGCCAGTCGGCGAGGAAATTCGCCGGGGCGCCGAGTTCCTGTTGCCGATAGTCGTAATCGGCCGGGAACTGTCGGTCGCGAATGTAGCGCGCCAGGCCACGGCTGGCCTCGTCGATGCCCGAAGTGCTGGTGCCGAGCACCACACCGATGCGCTCGCGCCCGTAAGTCTGGATCGCCTGCTCGATGTCATCGCGAATCTGCAGCGCGGCTTCCAGCAACAGTTGATTGTTGCGGCTGCGCTGGTCGGCCAGCGCCTCGGGAATCGGCGCCAGATCGCCGTGCACGGCGGCCACCGGCAGCTCGCGCTCCGGCACCCAGCCGGACTCGCGGCGCATGCCCGAGCAGTCGCCGGCAAACAGGTTGCGTGCCACGGCTTGCTTGTCGCGCCCCAGGGCGCAGATCACGCCGAGGGCATTGAGGTAGGCGGTCATGACGTCGGTTCACCGAGTGGCGTTACGCGATAGTGCGGGCCTTGTGGCAGGTTCAATTCGAAGTTCAAGGGTTGGGTGTAACGAATGTCCCAGCGCGCCGGCAGGGAACGTTGGCCGCCCTGTTGCTGCGCGTCGGGGTAGTTGCGCGACAGCTCGCCTGCCGGGGTCAGGGCGAACAGCAGCGCGGCGAACAACTCCCGGGCTTCCGGGTTGGGCGGCAGCAGGCCGTCGGCCTGCCAGTGCCCGTCGATCAACTGCTGGCGTGCTTGGGGAATGCCCAGCGGATCCATCATCGACCAGCGGATGCCGGGGCCTTCGCACTGGATCACCAGCAACCAGTCTTGCTGTTGCCCGGCCAGGTGACGCTCGATATGCAGTTGCATCGGCAGCGGCAGGCTCGGGTTGCCGGCCGGCAGCGGCGCCTGACTGGCGCAGGCACCGAGCAGCAAGACGCAGGCGAGCAGCAGAACACGCAACATCAGACAGCCTCGTTCAAGGGTTTGCGGGCCACCACGTTGACCAGGGTTTCTTCCCGCTGGCCAAAGGGCTTGGGCTGGCGCAGACCAAAACGCTCGAGCAGACCGAAATCCTTCGACCGGCTCCACCACAGGTACGGGTACGAAACGTTCTGTTCGGCGAACTCGAAACCCTGCTGGCGAATCATCTCCAGGTACTGCGCCGCGCTCTTTTGCACGTGCATCGGATGGCGGAACAGCCAGCGAATCACCCACGTATCAATGTAAGCCTCGGTGGACTCGGCGAACAGCAGATAACCACCCGGCTTGAGCACCCGATAGAACTCGGCGAGGGCTTTTTCCTGCTCCACCAGATGATGGAAGGTCTGGTGACAGAACAGCAGGTCTACGCTGGCGTCCGGCACATTGAGCGTTGCGCAGTCACTGCCGATCAGCTCGACGTCGAAGCCCTGGCGCGCGGCCTCGGCGGCGCTCAGTTCAAGGCTGTGCGGGTCGGCATCGACCCCGATCAGGCGCTGTGGCGCGAAGGTCTGGCGCAGGTGACCGAACGACTTGCCCTGACCGCAGCCGGCATCCAGCAGCACCGGATTGGCCGGCAATGATTCGCTGAACAGTCCGCGCAGATCGTTGATCGCCACGCGCAACACATGGTGCTGCCAGGTGTGGCTGCGCAGGAACCGGAAGCCGAAGCGGGTTTCCTCGACGTAGTTGTCGCTCAGGTAATTCATGTGTCGTCCCTTGCACAGAGTTCGGAGATCGTTTTCAGCCGACGGCGCGCTTCACTGACGAACGGGTTGCGTTCGTCCCAGGCGTAACCGGCGAGGATCGAGCAGATCATGCGGCGGATTTCCGGCGAGCCTTGCTCGTGGAAAATCACGTCCTGGAAAGTGCCGGCGTACCAGCCTTCGACGTAGCAGCGGAAGGTGTCGACGCCGCGTTTCAGCGGCTCGGCGAACTCCCGTTGCCAGTCCACCGTTTCGCCCTGCAACTGCCGATGAAGCACACCGGCGGCCATGCTCGCCGAACGCATGGCAATGGTCACGCCCGAAGAGAACACCGGGTCGAGAAATTCCGCCGCGTTGCCCAGCAGCGCAAAGCCCGGGCCGTGCAGGGTTTTAACATTGGCCGCATAGCCGCCGAGGGTGCGCGCCGGGGTGTCCCACACGGCGTTGTTCAGCACCTTGGCGAGGCTTGGGGTTTCGGCGATGAAACCGCGCAGGCAGGCGTCGAGGTCGGTATCGCGACCTGCGAAATGTTCAGCGGCAGCCACCACGCCGACGGAGCAGCGACCGTTGCTGAACGGGATCGACCAGAACCAGATGTCGCGATGCTGCGGGTGGGTGGTGATGAGGATCTTCTCGCGGTCGAAGTCGGGATGATCGATGTGGTCTTCGACGTGGGTGAAGACGGCCTGACGAACCGGGAAATTCGACGGCGCTTCCAGGTCGAGCAGGCGCGACAGCACGCGGCCGTAGCCGCTGGCATCGAGGACAAAGTCGGCTTCGACGCGGTACTCGCTGCCGTCTTCGCGACGCACATCCAGCTGCGGTCGCGGGCGTTCGAAATCGACGCTGACAATCGCGTCGCCGTAGCGGATTTCCGCGCCCTGCAACGCCGCCTGATCGGCCAGCAATTTGTCGAAGTCGGCGCGTTGCACCTGCAGCGTCGTGGGCTTGCCGGCGGTGAAGGTGTCACCAAAATCGAAGGCGCTGTAGCGCTCGCCCCAGGCGAACGCCGCACCGTTCTTGCGCTGGAACCCGGCGGCATTTACCGCTTCGAGCATGCCGGCTTCTTCGACGAAATCCAGACAATGGCAGAGCAGGCTTTCACCGATGGAGAACCTCGGGAAATGCTGGCGCTCGATCACCAGCACGTCGTGTCCCTTGCGCTTGAGCAATGCGGCGGCAATGGCGCCGGAGGGGCCGGCGCCGATGATCACGACCTGACGGGATTCCATTTCAACGATTGGCACGCGAGCTCCTGGGTACGGCAATAGGGTTCAGTGACGCCCGGTGCAGGCCGATGAAGGCCGGCAACAGCGTCGCGATCAGACCCATCAGCATCAGCGCAAAGTACAGCGCCGGGCTGATGAGCTGTTGTTGCAACAGCAGGTTGAGAAAAACGATTTCGCTCAAGCCGCGAATGTTCAGCAGCACGCTTTCGCGCCAGCGACTGGCGCCTGCGAACGACGCGCCGGCCCAGCCGAGGCCGAGCCAGTTGCCCAGGATTTTGCTGGTGATCGGCAACAGCAGCAGCGCCGCCCATTGCACGGCGCCGAGGCTGGCGAGGGCGCTGTGCACGTCGATCTGGACGATGCCGAAAGTGAGGATCAGCGGAATCGCGACCCACGTCTGCAAACGGTTCATCCAGTGCGCCGGCAGCGGCAACACCAGTGGCACCTTGAGCGCGGCCATGCACAGCAGATAGCCGATGCCGAAAATCAGAGCGTTGAGTTTGTAGTGTTCGGCCAGCACCAGCAGCGCAAAGAAGCCGAGGCTGTAGGTCAATGGCCGGCGTATGCCGAACACCCGCAGCAGCACCGGCACGCAGGCCATCCCCAGCGGCAGCAACAGACTGCTCAGGTGCAGGCTGCCCTGAGCGAGGCCGAACAGGGTCCAGCAGGTCAGGTCGATCAGGATTGCGGTCTGCACCAGACGCCGGGTGGCGGCGGGCGGATAGTCGATGTGGCGCAGGTACAGGTACAACACCGGGATCGCGGTGATGGCGAACACCAGACCGATGGCCAGCGAGTTGATCCACGGTTGCGTCGGCAACAGCCAGTACGCCGTCGCCAGGCCGCAGGTGAACGGCACGGCGAAACTCGGCAGGGCGATCTTCACGCTCTGACGGTCCAGACGCAGGTCGATCACGTCGCTGAGGATGTGCCCCAGCAGTAGGGCGAAGCTCAGGCTGTAGAGGTTTTTCAGCCAGCCCGGCGCGATCAGTTCGGCGCCGTTGAGTTGCCAGCCCGGTTCGATCCAGAAGTACATCAGCAGCGGCAGGCCGAAGCTGGCCAGCAGCAATTGACTGACGATCGGGATCAGTCCGAAATGCCGGCCGACCCGGGTGGCGACGAAGAACAGCGCCAGGGCCATCAGCCAGAAAATCACCACCATCATGCTGCAGGCTCCGTGACGGTAACCGCATGGGCCTGACGCCCGGCCCATGGCGCGAGCATGAAGCTGAACGCCAGCCCGAGGCTCACCGACAGGCCGAAGTTGCTCACCGCCGGCGTACTCGACACCGCCAGCAGGCCGAACGACAGCCAGGTGGTGGCGGCGGCGAGCAAGGTGCCGAGCAGGCTGACCGCCGCGCCGCCGACCTGCTCGCGCATGAGGATTGCGTAGTCGACGCTGATCGCTGTCACCAGCAACAGGCCGAACAGGCTGAACAGGGTCAGCGGCTGACCGAGCCAGCCCAGGCTGGCGAGGCTGCACAGCGCAGCGAGCAGCGGCAGGGCGACGATCCGCAGCGCGCCACCAATACCGAACGGCAGCATCAGCACCAGCACGATCAACACACAGGACGCGAGTTTCAGTTCAGCGGCGCTGATCTGGGTCTGGGCGAACACCTTGTTCAGATCGCCGAGCCGGTCCACCAGCATCACGCCCGGCAGGTCCAGCGCCTGTACCCGCAGCAGCGACGGATTATTCAAGCCTTGCAAGCTGACCATCGCTGCCACGCCGTCCTCGGTCGGCCCGAGCCACAGCGTGCGGTACGGCTCGCCGAGCGGACCGGCCAGTGCCGCATCGATGTCTTCGGCGGGCAGGGTCTGCAACTGTTGCAGTTCGGTTTGCAGCGCCGCCAGCGGCACGCCGACCTCCAGCAACGGTTGCCAGAACTGCGGCAACTTGCTCAGCGCTTCACGCACCTGTTGCTGTTGAGCTGGCGGGCTGACCAGTTGATTGAGCGCCAGATAACCCTGCAACTTGTCGAGGTTGACCAGTTGATCCAGCCGCTCGCTCAGGGCCGCTTGCCGTTCCAGCAATTGCTGCTGATCGGCGGCGCGCACCAGGAAGAACTGGCTGGTCGGCTGATAGCCGGTAATTCGCGCGATGGTCTGCGCTTCATCGGTCAGGCGTTGCGGCGCACCGACCCACTGGCGGATGTCGTTCTTGCTCTCCAGTTGCAGCAGGCCACCGACGCAGAAGGCGATCAGCAGGGCCAGCAATACCGGCGTTCTGACGTGTTCGAGCAGGGTTTCCCGCAGTCGCACCAGACGCTCGGCCAGTTGCAGCGGCCATTGCGCCGGGCGCAGTTCGACGTTTTTCAGCAGCGCCGGCAGCAGGCACACCGCCGACAGGTAGGCGCCGAGCAAACCGGCGGCGGAAAACACCGCGATCTGGGTCAGCGCCGGGAAAGGCGTCCAGGCCAGTGCCAGGTAACCGATGGCGCTGGTGATCAGGCTCAACGTCAGCCCGGACAGGGTCAGGCGCAACGCCGGCCAGCTGTGCCACGGCTTGAGGCTCCAGCTCTTGGACAGGTAGTGCAGCGGGTAATCCACCGCCACGCCGATCAGGCTGGAACCAAGCACCAGTGTCATCACGTGCATGTGCCCGAACAGCGCCACACAGGCCACTGCGCCGAACAGCATGCCGACCAGCACCGGGATGAACGCCAGCAGCACCCGCCAGCGGCGGAAGGCGAGCAGCAACAGAAGCAGAATGCCGACCGTGGCGCCACCGCCGACCCAGGTCATTTCCCGGGTCGCCTGTTGCTGGCCGTTGGCGGCGTACAGCAGGCCGCTGGCGGCCAGCAATTGCACGTCGGCACTCGCCGCTTGCTCACGGCTGTGTTGCAACAGGGCGGCGACTTGCAGCGGCTGATTCATGTCGAAGGCGCTGCCGGTGGTGCGTGCGCGCAGCAGCACCCAGCTTTTGCCGTCGGCGTCGGCGATCAACGCGCCGCTGCCGATGTCCAGTTGCACCGCGCCATGTTGCGGCTGGCTGTTCTGGATGCGCCCGGTCAGGCCCAGCCAGTCGTCCTGGCTCGTCACCAGACTGAAGCCGGTGAACGGGTCGAACAGCGCCTGCACCCGTTGCTGGATGAAGGCGTCGGGATGTTCGGTCAAAAGTTGCCGGTCATCCGCCGAGAGCATCGCCAGCCGCCCTTGCAGCAACTGCGTGCGCAGGGCCGGCAGGTCGGCTTGCAGGTTCCACTGAACCTTTTCGAACAACCCGCTGGCCTGCCATTGCTCGCCCAAGGTCTGGGCCATGGCAACGGCTTGCTGGCGATCGGCGTGACCGACCAGCACCAGCATGTCGCGGTTGAGCGGTTCCTGCATGCGTTGTTCAGCGCGCAGTTCGAGGGCGTCCGGGTGGGTGCCGGGTACCAGTTCCATCAGGTTGGCCGACAGCGGCGCGCCGTCGCGCCACTGCCAGGCGCCCAGTGCGACGACAGCCAGCAGCAGGATCAGGAACAGCCAGGGCAGCCTGCGTTCACTCGGCAAAGTCATGTTGCTCCGCGTCGCTCAGAGGTTGGCCGGCAGTGCTGTCCTGCATGCGCAGCACGGTGCTGTCGCCCTGGGTTTCCAGCAGTTCGATGGTGTTCACCAACGTGCCGCCGCTGATGTTGATTTGGTTGAAGACCTGCTTGAGCAGCACCGAGCGCGGGGTCAGGGTCAGTTGCCATTTCTGCGCATCGCCGCTCAGGGCCAGTTCGAAATCCCGTTGCAGACCGCTGCTGTCGCCTTGCAGCACGGCGAGGAACAAACGGTTCTGCTCGGCCCCGGCGCTCTTGTTCGGCAGCAGTTGCCAGCCGGTGGCATCACGCCGGGCGATGCCTTTGGCGCTGATGCGGTAATCCTGTTGCAGCGGGGTTTTCAGCAGCCACAGCAACCCGTGGTTTTTCGCCAGCACGAAGCTGCCCTTGCTGATCAGCGGCTGGGGCAGGGCGCGCAGGTGTTTTTCCTGGGTGAACTGGCCGTGGATCACGTCTGGTTTCGCCAGTTGCTCGCTCAACTGTTGCAGGTCGAAGGCGTTGGCCAGCGACGACAGTGTCAGCAGCGCCAGGGCCCCAAGGGATTTCAGAAACACATTCATCGCAGCATCCTTTCCACGGCATCGGTGAAGACTTTCGGCGAGGCCAGTTGCATCTCGCGGCTGCTGACTTCGACGGCGACCTGCACCGAGCTGGCGCGGGTCAGGCGTTCGCCGGTCTGCGCATCGGTGATCAGGTAGTTAATCTTCAGGCGGTTCTCCCATTCCACCAGACTGGCGCGCACGTTCAGCCGCTGGCCGAACACCGCGCTGCGCACGTAGCGCAGTTGCAGGTCGATCACCGGCCAGGCATAGCCCGAGTCGACCATCTGGTTGTAGTTGTGGCCGATCTTGTCGAGCAATGCGCAACGCGCCACTTCCAGGTATTTCACGTAATGGCCGTGCCAGACGACGTGCATGGTGTCGACGTCAAAGAACGGCACGAGGATTTCCGTATCGGCGTGAAGCACTCCGGCACTACGCATGCAGCCTCCAGTGTTGTTCGGCGATGCGTTGCAGGCACAGGCGCAGTTCGCCTTCCAGGGCACGGTCTTCGATCACTGGCGGGAAGTCCTGGGCCAGTTGTTCATGCATCGCCGCCAGCGACGGTGGCAGCGGACGCGCGTCTTCATCGCGACCGCGCAGCCATACGCCTTGATTGGCCGCCAGCAGCGTGGCGGCGGCGACCTGCTCGGTCAGCTCCAACACACGAATGGCGTCGCGGGCGGCGATGGTGCCCATGCTCACCTTGTCCTGGTTGTGGCACTCGGTGGAGCGCGAGAAGACGCTGGCCGGCATGGTGTTTTTCAACGCTTCGGCGGTCCAGGCGCTGGCGCCGATCTGTACGGCCTTGAAGCCGTGGTTGAGCATCGCGCGGTCGGCGCTGGCGCCGGACAGGTTGCTCGGCAAACCGTGGTTGTAACGCTCGTCCACCAGCAGCGCGAGTTGTCGGTCGAGCAGGTCGGCGACGTTGGCCACGAGGTTTTTCAGGCTGTCCATGGCGAACGCGATGTGACCGCCGTAGAAGTGCCCGCCGTGCAGCACGCGCTCGGCTTCGGCGTCGATGATCGGGTTGTCGTTGGCGCTGTTGAGCTCGGTCTCGATGAACGAACGCAGCCAGTTCAGGCTGTCGGCCAGCACGCCGAGCACGTGCGGCGCGCAGCGCAGCGAGTAACGATCCTGCAAGCGGTGCAGCGGCGCGGTTGGTGCGTCGATCGCCAAATCCTTGCGCAGCCACGCGGCGACCTGCATCTGACCCGGATGCGGTTTGGCGGCGAACAGGCGCTCGTCGAAGTGTTCCGGATTGCCTTGCAGCGCCACCACGTTCAACGCGGTGATGCGGGTGGCCAGTTGCAGCAGGTAATCGGCGCGGGCGTACGCCAGGCAGGCCAGACCGGTCATCACGGCGGTGCCGTTCATCAATGCCAGCGCTTCTTTCGGGCGCAGCACCAACGGTGTCCAGCCCAGTTCGCGGTGCACGTCGGCAGCCTGGCGACGCTCGCCCCGGAACATCACTTCACGCTCGCCGGACAGGGTCGCGGCGACGTAGGACAGCGGCGTCAGGTCGCCGCTGGCGCCCACCGAACCTTCTTCAGGGATCAGCGGCAAAATGTCGTGTTCAAGGAAGGCATGCAGGCGCTCCAGCAACTCGACGCGCACCCCTGACACGCCGTGGCACAGCGACTGCAAACGCGCCGCCAGCACCGCGCGGGTGGCCTGGGCGTCGAGCAGTTTGCCCAGTCCGCAGCCGTGGAACGTGTAGAGATGACGCGGCAGCGCCTCGACGTGATGCAGCGGCACCGCGACCACGCAGGAATCGCCGTAACCGGTGGTCACGCCGTAGATCACGCCTTCCTTGTCCAGCAGCGAATCGAGGAACCGCGCGCCCTTGGCGATGCGTTCGCGATAAGGCGCGTCGCTCTGCAACTGCACGGGCGCCTGACGGTTGGCCAGGGCCAGCACGTCTTCGATGCGCAAAGGGCGTTCGCCGAAGGTGACCGGCTCAGGAGTTGGCGTTGTCATCGGTTTTCCAGAATGGGTAAAAGTTGAACCATTGGCACGGTGCTTCGAGGCAATAGTGACTCAGGCGTTGCGCATAGCGGGTGGCCCACTGATGAATGACCTGTTCGCGCTCGCGGCGTGACCACACCACAGCGTCGGCGAACGGCTCGAGAGTCAGACGATAGTGGCCGTCAGGTTGCTTGAGGCACATCAGCAGGTTGACCGGGCATTTCAGCAGGCCGGCCAGCAGCCATGGTCCTTGCGGGAACGGTGCCGGGTGGCCGAGAAAGTCCACGGTCACGCTGCGCCCGCCGTGCAGCGGCACGCGGTCGCCGGCAATCGCCAGCCACTCGCCGCGCTCCAGGCGTTCGTGCAGTTGCAGCATGATCACCGGGTCCAGTTCGCTGACCTGGATCAATCGCAGATTGGTCGCCCCGGCTTCGCCCAACAGGCGATTGAATTGCTCGGCGTGCTTGGTGTGCACCAGCACGTTCATGGTGACCTTTTCACCCAGCTCCGCCAGCGCCCGGCACACTTCGAGGTTGCCCAGATGCGCGCCCACCAGCATTTGCCCGCGACTGCCGCGCAACTGATTGCGCAGCAGCGCCGGGTCGATGATTTCGATCTGCTCGATCTTCAGCTTGCCGTTCCACACGTCGAGCTTGTCGAGCAGCGAATCGGCGAATGCCATGAACTGGCGGAACACCCGCCACCGGGTCGGGCGCAGTTCGTGGCGACCGCTCCAGTCGGCGAGGCGCTGCTGATACTGCCAGGCACTGCGCCGGGCGGTGCGGCCAAACAGGAAAAAGTACAGGACGATGCCGTACAGCAACGGGCTCAGCAGGCGTCGGCCAAGAACCTTGGCGGCGAACGCGGTGAATTTCATCAGCAGGAAACTGCCGCGCTCTTCGCGGTCGGCCCAGTGCTTCTTGTCGGTCTCGACGGTCATGAGCGCCACCGTCGCCAGAGGATTACGGGCAGGCGCAGCAACATGCCGAAGAACAGGCGCGTATGCATGCTCGAAATCAGCACGTTGTCGTGGAACAGGCGAAAGTGCGACACGCCGTCCAGCGGGTAATGCACGCTGGTCTGCAACCAGCGCATCGGCTGATTGCGCCATGACAGGCGCACCAGAATGTCCGAGTCGAAATCCATGCGCTTGCCGATCCGCGCGGAGTCGATCACGCCCAGCGTCGGTTCCAGCGGATACACCCGGAAGCCGCACATCGAGTCGCGAACCTGCAGCGACAAGGTGTTGATCCACACCATCACGTGGGTCAGATAACGCGCATACAAACGGCCCTTGGGCACGCTGGCGTCGTACAGCGGATAACCGCAGACCAGCGACTTGGGGTGAGCGCGGGATTCTTCGATGAAGCGCGCGACATCCTGCAAGTCGTGCTGACCGTCGGCGTCGACCTGCAAGGCATGACTGAAGCCGAGCCGCGCTGCTTCACGCAGGCCGGTCATCACCGCGCCGCCCTTGCCCTGGTTGGCGGTGAGGCGCACCAGATACACCCGCTCGCGCTCGGCCAGCACGTCGAGCACCGCCGCGCAGGATTTGCTGCTGGCATCGTCCACCAGAATGCACGGCAGATCCTGGGCGAGCAGGGCGTCGACCACCGTGCCGATGGCGGTTTCGTGGTTGTAGACCGGGATGACGGCGCAAGGGTTATGCATCGCCAGTCCCCAGCAGAATCCGCCCGCTGGAGCAGGTGGCGGTGTCGTTGCGATAGGCGAAATACAACTTGCCGCGCTCCGGGTCGAAGCGCAGGTGCAACTGGATTTCATCGCCGGGGCGCACCAGTTGCTGGAATTTCAGTACTTCCATGCCGGCGAACGCGCCGGGCAGGTTCAGCAGTTGCCGACCCAGGTTCAGCGCCCATTCGACCTGCACCACGCCCGGCAGCACCGGGGCCTTGGGGAAGTGGCCGCTGAAGTAGGCCAGGTCCGGCGGAACGCTCAATTGCAGGTTCCATTCGCCCTCGGTTTCGGCCTGCTCCAGAATTTCCGGTGCTTTTGGCCGTGGGGCCAGCAGCAAGGCTTCGACGTCGGCTTGAGGCAATTTGCCCTGCGAGGTCAGCGGCAACTGTCGCAGCAGACGCCAGCGGCGGGGCAGGGCGAGGGCTTCGCAATGGTCGCCGAGATGACGGCGCAGGGTTTCGGTCAGGCTGCGCCGACCATGCTCGCGCAAGGCAAACAGGCCGGATTCGCTGAGCACCAGCAGCGCGCCGAGCGACGCACGGTTTTCTTGCACCACGCCCAGACGCGCTTCGGCGACCCAGTCGTGGGCCACCAGCGCCTGTTCAAGCATCGGCAGGGAAATACGTTTTTCTTCGAGTTTGACGATCCGGTCGAGCCGCCCGAGCAATTCAAAGCGGCCATCGGCCTGAATGCGCGCCGCATCGGCGGTGTGTTCGACATGCCCGGCGGGCAGATAAGGCGAAGCGATCAGCAAGGCATCGTCGCTGTCCTGGCTCAACTCGACGCCGGCAAATGGCTGCCACAACGATTCGCCCTGACGCCAGGCGATGCCGCCGGTTTCCGAGCTGCCGAGGATTTCCGTCGGCCACTGTCCCAGGCGTTGATGCAGGCTTTGTACGGCGTCAGCCGGCAGTGCGCCACCGGACGAAAACACCCGGCGCACGACGCTCAACGCGGGCCAGTCGAGGTTGTCGCCCATGCGTTTGAGCAGCGCCGGACTGGCGACCCAGGCGAAGGCCGGGTGCTCGCGGCTGGCGCGTTGCAGGTCTTCCGGAAAGGCCAGTTGCTTGCGCAGGAACGGACGCCCGGCGCACAGCGGCCACAGCACGCGGAACAGCAGACCGTAGATGTGCTGGGTGGCGACGCTGCCGAGGATGCAGGCCTCACCGAGATCCGCGCCCCACAGTTGCTCAAGGGCTTCGACTTCGTTGGCCAGTTGGCGCAGGGATTTGTCGATGCGCTTGGGCTCGCCGCTGGAGCCGGAGGTGCACAGGCTCAACCGGCACTGGTCTAGATCCAGTTCGGCAGCGGGCAGGGCCGGTTGCAGCAGATCGCTCAGGCGAGCGTCACCGGCCTGATCGGTCAGCCACAGATCGACGTCGTTCGACCAGCGCTGGCGGGTCTGCGCTTGCAGATCCGAGGGCAGCAACACGCTGACGCCGGCACGCCAGGCGCCGAGCAGGGCGACGGCCAGGTCGGCGGCATCTTCCAGATGCACCGCCAGACGTTGCACGCCGCGCGCTTGCAGACCGGCGGCCAGGCTCAGAGCCTGTTCGCGCAGTTGTGCGTGATCGAGTACCGGTGCGCTCGTGACAACACGCGCCGGCAGGGCCTTGAGCAACAGCTGCTCAAGTTTTATCCAGTTCATGGGCGACCTCTTACCCGTTGTCGTATCAGCCATTCAATGGCAAACATCAGGCCGATCAATCCGTAGGAGATCAGGCCGGTGTACAACATCCACCAGTTCAGCGGCGCCCACAGTGTCAGCAGGGCGGCGCACAAACCGTTGCAAAAGAAAAACACGCTCCAGGCCACGGTGACCTGACGGGTGTAACGAATCGCCTTCGGCGGCAGTTGCGGCTCACGCAGGCGAGCCAGACGCTCGACCATCGGCGGGCCGTATTTCAGGCTCAGGCTGAACAGCACCAGCATGAAGCCGCTGATCAGCACCGGGTACCAGCGCAACAGCAAAGGGCTGTCGAACACCGCCAGCAGCAGGCAGAACACGATCGCCACACAGGCCATCCACAAACTGCCGGGCTTGCGTTCGCCGGTCAGCGCCCGGGCCAGCCACAGACCGCCCAGCAGCAGACCGAACTGCCATGGCGCGAAATGCTCCATGCCGAAATACACCGCAAAGGGATACAGCAGGCCTGCCAGCAGCAGGCCGAGGCCGATCAGTCGGCTCATGCGGCTGGTTGAACCAGACGGTAGACCGCCTCGACCACGTCGCTGACGGTGCGCACCGACTTGAATTCCTCGGCGGCGATTTTCTTGCCGGTCTGGCGCTTGATGTGATCGATCAGGTCGACGGCGTCGATGCTGTCGATTTCCAGATCCTGATACAGGTTGGATTCCAGGCTCACGCGGGCCGGATCCAGTTCGAACAGCTCGACCAGGGCATCGCGCAGGGTGTTGAAAATGTCGTCACGAGTTTGCATGGTCCGGTCTCAAGCTGCCTGTTTTGCCGTGACGAACGCCGCAAGGCTCGCCACGTTGGAGAAATGGTTGCGGGTGTCCTTGGCATCGGCGTCGATCTTGATGCCGTACTTTTTCTGGATCGCCAGGCCGAGCTCCAGGGCGTCGACGGAATCCAGGCCCAGGCCTTCGCCGAACAGCGTCTGGTCGTCGCCGATGTCCTCTGCGCTGATGTCTTCGAGGCCCAGGGCGTCGATGATCAGCTCTTTGATGTCACGGTTTAGATCGCTCATCTTCGGCGAGCTCCTTGATAAAGAATTGGTGCAAATAGTCGTTGAGCTTGCGCGAAGCCTGGGGTGCTGGCCCCTGCGCGGCGAAAGTCTGTGGGTCTATATCGGCCCCGACGCGAAAACTGAAGTGCACGCGGCGACTCGGAATGCGATACCAGGGCTCGGCCTTGGTCAGGGTGGTCGGACTGACGTGGATGACCACCGGGGTGACGATTTTCGCACCGCGCAATGCGATGGCCGCCGCGCCCCGATGAAAGGCCGGCGCCTGACCCGGTTGGGTGCGGGTGCCTTCGGGGAAAATGATCAGGGTCTGCCCGCTCTGCAAGGCGCCGGCGGCGGCGTCGAGCATGTCCATGCTGCCGTCGTTGCTGATGTATTCGGTGCTGCGCAACGGGCCACGGGTGAAGGGGTTTTCCCACAGGCTTTTCTTCACCACGCAATTGGCCCGGCGCACCAGACCGATCAGGAACACCACATCGATCAGCGACGGGTGGTTGGCGATGATCATCTGCCCCGGGCGACCGAGACGTTCGGCGCCCTGAATGTCGTAGGTCAGCACGCCGGTACGGGCCATGAACCGAACGAAAAACCAGAACAGCCGGCTGACGGTCTGGCGCGCCCGCTCGCGATGCGCCCTGGCATCGCCCGGCAGGCAGCCGAGCAAGGGAAATACCAGCAGGCGCAGGCACAGGCCACCGAGCCCGAACAGGGCGAAGCTGGTGGCGGTGGCCAGCAGACGCCAGTAATAGGCGTCGCGGTTTTTTCCGATTACAGGTTGCGTTGCCAGGTCCATAGACGAGTCTTCCAGGCATGTTGGCAAAGGGGCTGCTGACCGAGCAGGGTTCGCAGCAGATTCAGCGCATGGGGCCACTGCGTTTTGGACAGTGCTTCGGGGGCGCTGTTCAGGGTCAGCCGCCAGTCGGTACCGGGGGTGAGCAACAGCCCGACGGCATAGGGAAACGGTACGTCGTCGATCCACGTCGAATAGGCTTCGGGCGGCTGTTCCTCGGTGATCACCAGCAGCACCGCCGGGGCGCCTTCGTTCAGCAACGTGGCCGCTTCGAGCATGCCGTGTTCAAGGCCGTCGCCAGCCGCGGCGAGGGCGGTCATTTCGCTTGTTTCGCCGCGCATGATCGACCACAGGCCGATGATCGCGTTGTGCACCGACAGGCTGAACTGGGTCGGCGACAGCGGCTGTTCGTTGGCCAGATCGCTGAGAATTTCAAAGGTGCGCGGGGTTTCGCCATGCCGTGATACGAACACCAGCGGCAGATTTTCCCGACCGTCGGCCAGCGGCCAGCCAACACTGAACGCCATCCGCGCCAGACGACTGAGACGACGGCGCTGCATGGCCGGCAGAAACGACACATCGGGTGCGGCATCGCTGCCTTCGAGCACGACCGGCTGTCGGCTCCAGGCTTGCCAGGCTTCCACACTGTCGAGCCCGGGAGCCCAGGCGCGCCATTGGGCGATGTTGAAGTTGATCACGGACATTTATCCCGCCCCTGCGGGCTGATTTGACGCGGTTTCGCCAACGTCGCCGCTGAGCTGATTTAGCCGGAAATGGCATGGCGCGTGGCGCCGGGTGGCGCGCATTATCCCGGTGCGACGAGTGTGTAGCAAATGCTGGTTACATTTTGCGCGGTGAAATGGACCGAATGGTACGCAGCAAAAACTGTCACTTGGCCATTATCCAGATTGTCGGGTGTCTGTCTGTCGGGCGAATCGGCGATCAATGGGTGTCTTTGCGCCGTATTCATTGGGATATTGGCGCTTGACGCTGTAGTCCGTGTCCATCGAGGTAGCGAACCGGCACCGGGCACCACTACACTCGGTCATTCTTTGATACACGGAGGTTTTGTCATGCGGCGCGTGGTGTTCAATCAGAAAGGTGGCGTGGGCAAATCCAGCATTGCCTGCAATCTGGCGGCGGTGAGCGCCAGCGAGGGTTATCGCACGCTGTTGGTGGACCTCGATGCCCAGGCCAATTCCACTCAGTATCTGACCGGGCTCACGGGTGACGACATTCCGATGGGCATTGCCGACTTCTTCAAGCAGACCCTGTCTTCCGGGCCATTCTCAAAAAAGAATCAGGCGGATATCTACGAAACGCCGTTCGACAACCTGCACATCATTACAGCCACTTCGGAGCTGGCCGACTTGCAGCCCAAGCTCGAGGCCAAACACAAGATCAACAAGCTGCGAAAGCTGCTCGACGAGTTGTCGGAAGATTACGACCGGATCTATCTGGATACGCCGCCGGCGCTGAATTTCTATGCGGTCTCGGCCCTGATTGCCGCTGATCGGGTACTGATTCCCTTTGACTGCGACAGCTTCTCGCGTCAGGCCCTCTACGGTCTGATCGCCGAGATCGACGAGTTGAAGGAAGACCACAACGAAGGCCTGGAAGTCGAAGGCATTGTGGTCAACCAGTTCCAGGCCCGGGCCAGTCTGCCGCAGCAGATCCTCGACGAACTGATCGCCGAGGGCCTGCCGGTATTGCCGGTCTACCTCGCCAGTTCAGTGCGCATGCGCGAGTCGCATCAGGCCAACACGCCGCTGATCCACCTCGACCCACGGCACAAGCTGACGCAGCAGTTCGTCGAGCTGCATAACCTGCTCGAAGACGCCTGAACCCCTGTCAGATTCCCTGGCTGCGCAGCCAGGCCATCAACTGCGGCAACGGGAAGGCCCCGCTCTGACGGGCCACTTCCCGGCCGTTGCGGAACAGAATCAGGCTAGGAATCGAACGAATCCCCAACTGCGCCGACAACTGCTGATTGGCCTCGCTGTCCAGCTTGGCCAGCCGGCACTTGCCCGCCAACTGCGCAGCCGCCTGCTCGAACACCGGCGCAAACGACTTGCACGGCCCACACCAGTCCGCCCATACGTCCACCAGCAGCGGCAGATCACCCTTGATCTGACTGGCGTAATCGCCTTGCTTGAGTTCAAACGGCTTGTTCAACAGCACCTCGGACTTGCAGCGCCCGCACTTCGGGTGATCGTTGAGGCGCTCGGCGGGGATGCGGTTGAGGCCGTTGCAGGAGGGGCAGGGGATGAGGAGTGGGTCGGTCATGATCGGGATCCGGTGGAGAGCTGATAACTCCTAGTTGGAGACGTTTGCTCATATTTTCAATCGTGCAGTGTTTGGCTGTGAGCCTAGGCTGAGATGGACCGGTCGAGACCCGTTGGTCTGCTCGGTCATATCGCAACTTGCGATAATTTTGATCTGTGATTAACTCCCCATAGCAGAATGCGATAAGGATGTTGCATGCATGTCATCACCGGAAAACGAATACGAGAAGCGAAGGCCAAATGGCCTAACGCAGCTACAGCACTGGACCACTGGCTGGAAGTGGCGAAAGGGAGCAAATCGCCAGATTTTGCGGCGCTGAAGGCCTTGTTTCCAGCTGTCGACAAAGTGGGTGATTTTCACGTTTTTGATATTGGCGGTAACAAGCTCAGGTTGATCGCTTATGTCAGATATCGACCTCAAAAGTTGTACATCAGACATGTGTTGGATCATCGCGAATATGACCGCGGTAAATGGAAGGAGGCTAAGGCATGAGTGTTCTGATCAAAAAAGCCGCTGAGCACTGGGAGTTCGTTTCGCCTTTGCTGCGCAAGCCGAAAAGCGAAGACGACTACGACAGGCTCGTTCAAGCCCTTGACGAGCTGCTCGAAATGACGGGCGATGATGAGTCTCATCCTTTAATGAGTCTGGTAGATATCATCGGTGACTGGATTGAAGAATGGGATCGCGTGCATCACCCGACGCCTAAACCGCCCGGTTTTGAAGTGCTGGGGTATTTGATGCGTGAGCATGGTTTGACCCAGAGCGATTTACCGGGTGTGGGCACTCAGTCTGTTGTTTCGGAAATCCTCAGTGGAAAGCGCCAGTTGAATCTGCGGCAGGTCCGCTGGCTGGCCGAGCACTTCAAGCTACCTGTTGACGTGTTTATCTGAAAGCAAACCAGTGTGTCCAGAGTCGTGGCATTGGCACTCTGAGCATGTTGCGCGGCTTTTTCAGCCGGCGCTGTCATCTAGCCTGACGCGAGGGTGCACGGCTCCGAGACAGGAGACCGTGCGCTTCATGAGGAACAACTGATCTCCAAATGCTTGCCCCACTCCGGCGGCCGTTCCGCATAGCTCTCCATTCCAGGTTGTTCCTCGAATGGATTGCTCAGCACCGTATGCAACCGGCGCACTTCTGAATAGTCACCCTGCTCGGCAGCATCAATCGCCTTCTGCGCCAGATAGTTGCGCAGGATATACAGCGGATTCACCGCATGCATCCGCGCGAGGCGCTGTTCCTGATCGGTTGCACCATCGCGTGCGACACGGGCGACGTAGCGCTTGCCCCAGGCATCGAAACCCTTGATATCGACGAAGTCATCGCGCAGGCGAGCGACGGCCTGTTCGGCTGACTGTTCGCCCAGGCGGCGGAAGAACAACGTGTAGTCGACGCCGCTGTTCTGCATCAGTTGCAGCAGTTGCTCCAGCAGTTGCTGGTCGTCGTCCTCGGCGGTGGTGAAGCCGAAGCGGCGGCGCATCAGGTCGAGGTAATGGGCCTGGAACAGCGGCAGGTACAGGCCAAGGGTTTCGCGCAGGGCTTCGACGCTGATGAACGGCGTCAGGGCCTGGGCCAGGGCGCTGAGGTTCCACTGGCCAACGGGGACCTGATTGCTGAAGGAGTAGCGGCCCTGATCGTCGGAGTGATTGCAGATGAAGTTTGCGTCGAAATCGTCGAGGAAGGCGAACGGGCCGAAGTCGAAGGTGATGCCGAGGATCGACATGTTGTCGGTGTTCATCACGCCGTGGCAGAAGCCGTAGGCCTGCCATTTGGCGATCAGTTCGGCGTTGCGCTCGACGATCTCGCGGAACATCGCCAGATACGGTTCCGGCTGTTCCAGGCATTCGGGGTAGTGCATCGCCAACACGTGTTCGCCGAGCTGCTTCTGCTGTTCGGGACGCTTGGTGTAATAGAAATATTCGAAATGGCCGAAACGGATGTGGCTCGGCGCCAGGCGCAGCACCATCGCGGCGCGCTCCTGTTTCTCACGCCACACCGGAGTGTCGGAGCCGATCACGCAGGCGGCGCGGGAAGACGGGATGTTCAGCGCATGCAGCGCTTCGGACGCGAGAAACTCGCGGATCGACGAGCGCAGCACCGCGCGACCGTCGCCCATGCGCGAGAACGGCGTCTGCCCGGCGCCCTTCAGATGCAAGTCCCAGTGCTCGCCGGCCGCGTTGTAGACCTCGCCCAGCAACAACCCGCGGCCATCGCCCAGTTGCGGGGTGTAACCGCCGAACTGATGCCCGGAATAGACCATCGCCCGCGGCTCGGCATCGGCCCACAGCTTGTGGCCGCCGAACAGTTCGGCAAATTCCTGGGTGTCGGCCACCGCCGGGTCGAGATCCAGCAGCGCCAGGGCCGCAGGGCTGGCCACCACCAGTCGCGGATTGTCGATCGGTTCGGGCAGTACATGGGCCGAGAACGCATCGCCCAGGCGGGCGAAGCGGTTGTCGAAGGTCAGTTCGTCGAGGGCTTTCAAGGGCCGGCTCCAGCAGAATGTCCGAGCATTCTGCTGGGAATGGCCGGGTTAGTCGAGTTTGGCCGGCGGCGGTTCCTGCAACGGTTTCTGGTCGTCGCTGACCGGCACGATGGTTTTGGTTTCCGGTTCGATCGGCACCATCTTGTATTCCTGGCCGTGGAGGTTCTTCAGGTAAACCTCCATCTGGCGGAACGAGATGTTGATGTGCTGCTTCTTGAACTCGCGGTTGATGAAGCGGTTGACCTCATCGAGTACCGGGTTGCGGTCGCCGAGATCGCGCACATGCATGCGCAGTTCGTGGTCGAGGGTGCTTTCGCCGAAGTTGAGGAAGTACACGTGCGGCTCGGGTTCCTTGAGCACGCGCGGGTTTTCCCGGGCGGCCTTGAGCAGCAGTTCCTTGACCAGATCCAGATCCGAACCGTAATCGACGCCCAGTTTCAGGGTCACCCGGGTGATGGTATCGGTCAGCGACCAGTTGATCAGTTGCCCGGTAATGAACGTCTTGTTCGGGACAATGATGTCCTTGCGGTCGAAGTCGGTGATGGTCGTGGCGCGGATGCGGATCTTGCTCACTGTGCCCGACAGGTTGCCGATGGTGATGGTGTCGCCGATCCGCACCGGGCGTTCGAACAGGATCATGATGCCGGAGATGAAGTTCGCGAAGATCTCCTGCATACCGAAGCCGAGACCGACCGATAGCGCCGCCACCAGCCATTGCAACTTGTCCCAGCTCACGCCAAGGGTCGACAGGGTCGAGACGAAACCGACCCCGGCGATCACGTACGACAGCAGCGTCGTGGTCGCATAGGCACTGCCCTGGGCCAGGTTGAGTTTCGAAAGCACAAACACTTCAAGCAGACCCGGCAAGTTGCGGGCGAGCGCAAAGGTGATGCCGATGATGATCAGCGCGCCGAGCATGTCGCCGATGCTGATCGGCACCATGCTCATGTTGGCGCCGGTGCCGCTGGTGTATTCGTAGAGGGTGATGTTGTCGAGGTACGAGAACACCGTGATCAGGTCGGCCCAGACCCAGTACAGCGCGGCGATGAAACCGCCAAGCAGTGCCAGACGGATCAGGCGCAGGGACTGTTCGTTGACCTTTTCGATGTCCAGGGTCGGTTCTTCGATCACCGCTTCGCCGTCGCCGGCTTCCTTCGCGGCCTGACGTTTGGCCAGGGCGCGCTGGTAAGCCAGACGGCGTGCCGCAACCGCGAGGCCACGGACGAAAGTGGCTTCGATCACCAGCCAGAACATCAGCAGGTACAGGGTGTTGATCAAGCGGTCGCTGAGCTTCAGCGCGGTGTAGTAGTAGCCGAAGCACACCGCGACGAACAGCGCGATGGGCAGCAGGGTGAACATCACGCCCACGGCCTTGCGGAACAGCGAGGCGTTTTCGTGGGTCGGGCTGCTGATCAGCAGGCGGCTGAGCAGCCACGCCATCAGGGCATAGCAGGTCAGCACCACCGGCATGCCCAGCACATCGTCGGCCAGCGCCGCCGGTTGCAGCTCGGCGACCGCCACCACGGCCACCAGCGCCATGACCACCAATCCGAGGCGACGGACCCAGCCTTGCAGGAATTCGACCTGCGGCTTTTCCCAGCGGAAGTGCAATTCGGCCACGCCGCCCGGCGCGAGGATCCGGTAAGCGGTGTAGAACACCAGCCACGCCTGGGCCATTTGCAGCAGCGCCGCGCCCATGTTGGCGTTCTGCCCGCGGGCGTCGATCTGCAATGCCAGCCCGCACAGCGCCAGGCCCAGCGCCACCGGCATCGCCAGCAGAATATTGATCAGGATCGCCTGCGGTGTATGCCATTGGCTGTCACGCTTGAAGTGACCAATGTCCTGGTGAACCTTGTTCAGGCGCGAATACAGTTGCTTGCGCCGCCACAGCAGCGCACCGATCAGCAGCGCCAGCGGCAGGAACAACAGCGGTCGCTGGGTCAGGCCGTCGGTCAGTTCGCTGAAGCTCGAGGCCAGCGGCAAAGTGTCGATCTGACGCTTCAGGCGTTCCGGCACGCCGCGCATCCATTCGGTGTCCAGCGGCTTGTTGCTCGGAATCCAGAACATCTGCTCGTCGAGAGTCGCGCGCAGGCTTTGCGCAGTGCTCAGCAATTGTTTCTGGTTCAGTTGCAGGGTGATCGATTCGTTGAGCATCGCGCTCAATTCGCGGCTCAATCGCTCCAGCAGGTCGACGCGAGTGTTGGCCAGTTCCAGAAGACTCTTGCGCAGTTGCGGCGTGACTTGCTCCGGCGGCTGGGTGGACAGCAGGTTGTCGACGTACGTCGCCGGATTGCTCAGCTGTTCGCGTTGTTGGTTGATTTCGAACTGGTAAAGGCGAATGTCGGCGATCTGGTCCGCCAGATCGCGGTCGACCTTGAGACGCGGCAGGGCCTGCTTCTGTTTATAGAGAATCTTCGACAGCAGCAGGCTGCCCTTGAGCACGTTGATCTGCTCGTCGAGGGCCGAATCGCTCTGGGTCACGCTGTCCAGTTGCTGCTTGGTCTGCAGGTTCTGCTGGGTCAGTTCGTTGAGGCGGTCGGTGCTTTTGAGCAGGTAGTCAGAGAGCTTGAGGTTGGCCGCGCTTTCCGTGGCGAGCAGGGTGCTGCTGCCGGACTTCTGTGCCTCGATCGACTGCTGCGTCACGGTCTCCTGCGAGAGGGTCAGACGCTTCTGGTTGATCAGGGTTTGCAGTTCCTGAATCTCGCGGTCCAGACGGTCGGATTTTTCCGAGAGCAGGTCATGCTGGCTGTTGCCCAGATCCTGCAATTGGTTGTTGCCGGCCAGTTCCTGACGGCGCAGCGGGATCAGCGCGTTCAGGGCGGCCAACTCGGCGTTGAGCAGGTCGCGTTGTTCGGCGCTCACGGTCTTGCCGGCGTCCTTGCCGGTCTTGAGGATGTTGTTGATCTGCTGGATGCGCGTCTGGCTGCTGGCGATTTCCGCCTGGGCGCGCTCGGGGCGGGTCTGGGCGGTAATGATCAGGCTGTTGGCATCGGCCAGGGCCTTTTGCAGATCGCTTTGCTGGGTCGAGCGCTCGGTGAGCATCTGCTCCAGCTGCTGGATGTTTTCCTTGGGGAAGCGCTGCGCCACCGGCACCACGGCGCTGGCCTTGAGGCGGGTCAGTTCCCGTGCGTTCTCGATGGTCTGCTTCGGCGCAGTGGCCAGTTGCTGCTTGAGGTCGATGAGCTTCTGCTCATAGTCACGCCGGTTGTTGAGCTGGTTCAGCGTGTTTTGCAGGACCGTTTGCAGGGTCTTTTTATCGGCGTCGGGCAATTTGCTGTCGGCGATCTTGTCCAGACTGGCCTGCACGGCTTCGCTGGACGGCGGTTCGGCGGCTTGCAGCGGGCCGACGGAAAGACTCAGGCCCAGCAGGGCCGCGACGAAAAAGGAGCGCAGGGTAGGCATAGAGACCGGTCAAGCAAGTGAGAGTGGACGCAGTTTAGAGGAAGAGCCCGGGGCCCGGGCGACTTCCTTCGGGGAATCTGACGCCCACTTTGCCGATCTTGTTCCCGTCCATGACCGCAACCGTCCAGTGGGTGTTGTTCCATTCCACCTGGTCGCCAACGATCGGTGCACCGCCGACTTTCTGGGCAATGAAGTGGCCCAGGGTCATGTCCGGATCGATGCCTTCGGCGGGCAGGCCGTACAGGGCGGCAACCGCTTTGAGCTGGGCGTCTCCTTCGAGTACGAAGTCGCCGAAGAAGCGCAGATCGAGGCCGCGTTGCGGCGCCTGGCTGAACAGTTTTCCGAGGGCCGGAAGATTGTGTTCATGACCGATAACACACAGCAAATCATCGACTTCCAGCACCGTACTACCCGACGGATGGAGCAGTTGCTGACCGCGAAACAGGGCGGCGATACGTGTGCCTTCGGGCATTTTCAGCTCGCGCAGGGGCGAACCGATGCACCACTTTTCCGCGCCGAGCTTGTAAACGAACAGCTCCCACTCGCTGGTGACGTGCACTTCGAGGGCGGCGCGGGAGATCGGCGCCGGCTCCGGCGGCACCGTCACCTTGAGCAGCTTGGCCACCCACGGCAGGCTCGTGCCCTGCACCAGCAGCGACACCAGCACGATAAAGAAGGCGAGGTTGAAGTACAGCTGCGCATTCGGCAGCCCGGCCATCAGCGGGAACACCGCCAGAATGATCGGTACCGCGCCACGCAGGCCGACCCAGGAAATGAAGGCTTTCTCGCGACCATGGAAAGCTTTGAACGGCAGCAACCCGACCAGCACCGACAACGGCCGAGCGAACAGAATCATCCACAGCGCCAGACCCAGGGCAGGCACGGCGATCGGCAGCAAGTCGTGCGGGGTGACCAGCAAACCCAGCACCAGGAACATGCCGATCTGCGCCAGCCACGCCATGCCGTCGAGCATGTGCAGGATGCCGTGACGACTGCGCACCGGCCGGTTGCCGATCACCAGACCGCACAGGTACACGGCCAGGAAGCCGCTGCCGTGCAGGGCGTTGGTCAGGGCGAACACCACCAGACCACCGGCGATCACCAGAATCGGATACAGGCCGGCCGCCAGATTGATCCGGTTGACCAGTTGCAGCATCAGCCAGCCACCGCCCAGACCGATCACGCCACCGATGCCGAACTCGCGGATCAGGTGGGTCAGCAGGCTCCAGTGCAGGCCGGTCTGGCCGCTGGCGAGCATATCGATCAGGGTCACGGTGAGGAACACCGCCATCGGGTCGTTGCTGCCGGATTCGATTTCCAGGCTGGCGGTCACCCGCTCGTTCAGGCCCTTGCCGCCGAGCAGCGAGAACACCGCCGCGGCGTCCGTGGAACCGACGATGGCGCCGATCAGCAGGCCTTGAATCAGATTGAGATCGAACAGCCACGCGGCGGCCATGCCGGTGAGGCCGGTGGTGATGAGCACTCCGACCGTGGCCAGCGACAAGGCCGGCCACAAGGCCACGCGGAAACTGGACACCCGGGTGCGCAAGCCGCCGTCGAGCAGGATCACTGCCAGTGCGAGGTTGCCGACCAGATAGGCGGTCGGGTAGTTATCGAAAATGATGCCGCCGCCATCGACCCCGGCAGTCATGCCGACCGCGAGGATGATCACCAGAATCGGGATGCCGAGACGGGAAGAAAGGGAGCTGACAAGAATGCTTGCGCCTACCAGCAACGCGCCGATCAAGAACAGGCTGTTGATGGTCGTCGCATTCAAAGGCAGTACTCCAGAAGCGGAAAGACGGGCACAAACTGACCATGCAGTCTGCGTGCCAGCGATTCTAACCTGTTGAAATGTGATGCTGTCAAAAAGCTTTTTGCGGCGGAGTCATTAGAGGTTGTGCCTGGCTTCAGACCGCTGCCCTCATCGGCACGCCGCCCGCCTAACCCTCTCCCGGAGGGAGAGGGAACTGATCGAGTGGTTCTTTCGAGTTACATCGACCTGAAATAGCGAGTCAAACTCAGGATCTGAAAAGCCCCCAATCTGCTCCCTCTCCCGCCGGTACATACACCCGGAGGGAGAGGGGACTGATCGAGTGGCTCTCTCAAGTTACATCGACCTGAAATTCCGAGCCGAACTCAGGTTTTGAAAAGCACGAAGATCTGCTCCCTTTCCCCCTCGCCCCCCTGGGGGAGAGGGTTGGGGTGAGGGGGTAGCTTTTGATCTTGACCTTGATCTAAAAAATCAAAGGCTAAACCGCCCAACCATATTGTTCAGATCCAGCGCCAATCGCGACAGCTCATTACTCGCCGCACTGGTCTGATTCGCGCCGGTCGCCGATTGCACCGACAGATCGCGGATGTTCACCAGGTTGCGATCCACTTCTCGCGCCACTTGCGCCTGTTCTTCGGCGGCGCTGGCGATCACCAGGTTGCGCTCGTTGATTTCGACGATGGCCGTGTTGATCGTGTCCAGCGAGAGACCGGCGCCACGGGCGATGTTCAGGGTCGACTCGGCGCGCTCGGTGCTGTTGCGCATCGAATCCACGGCGTGTTCGGTGCCGCTCTGGATGCTACCGATCATGCGCTCGATTTCGCTGGTTGACTGCTGGGTGCGGTGCGCCAGGGCACGGACTTCGTCAGCCACCACGGCAAAACCACGACCGGCTTCACCGGCACGGGCCGCTTCAATCGCAGCGTTGAGCGCCAGCAGGTTGGTCTGGTCAGCCAGGCCACGGATCACGTCCAGCACCTTGCCGATGTCACGGGATTCGTTGGCCAGATCGCCGATCAGGGTCGCGGTGCTCTGCACGTCGGCGCTCATGCGTTCGATGGCGCTGACGGTTTCCTGCACCAGATCGCGACCGTCGCCGGCGGAGGTGGTGGCGTTCTTCGAGGCTTCCGAGGTGCTGACCGCGTTGCGCGCGACCTCTTCAACGGCGCTGGTCATCTCGTTGACCGCGGTGGCGGCTTGCTCGATTTCGTTGTTCTGCTGGGTCAGGCCACGGGCGCTTTCGTCGGTGACGCTGTTCAGCTCTTCGGCGGCGGAGGCCAGTTGGGTGGCCGAGCCGGAAATCCGCTGCAGGGTATCGCGCAGCTTCGACTGCATTTTGGCCATGGCCGCCAGCAGGCGCCCGGCTTCGTCGGTGCCGTCAACGTGGATCGGCTGGGTCAGGTTGCCTTCAGCGATGGTTTCCGCTGCATCCAGTGCTTTGGAGATCGGCTTGGTGATGCTGACGGTCAGCAACCAGGCGAACAGGAAGGTCAGGCCGGTCGCGATCACCAGCAGGGTCACCACCAGATTGAAGGCCGAAGAATATTGCTCGGCAGCTTGCTGGTTGGTATTGCTGATCTGCTCGCCGTTGATCTGCATCAGGCGGTTGAGCACGGTGTTCATCGCTTCGGAGTTGTCGAGCAACTGGGTGTTCAGCAGGTTGCGCAGCTCATCCACCTGATTGTTGCGCGACAGGGTTTTCATCCGGTCTTCGATCTGGCGGTACTGACCCAGCAACTGCACATACTGATCGTAGGCCGCACGCTCGGCCGGGCTGCCGATCAACGGCTCGTAATCGGTCTGGGCCTTGCGGATCTGCTGGTTGCGCATTTCCAGCAGTTCGACGGTTTTTTGCTGGACGTCCGGCTCGCGGTTCACCAGCAAGCGGTACGACAGCACGCGCAGACGCAGAGTCAGCTGGGTGAACTCGTCGAGGTTCTTGATGCTCGGCACGCTGGTGGTGGTGATGTTTTCGGCGGCGCCGCGGATCTTGCTCATCTGGTTCAGGGCGAACACTCCGAGAATCAGCATCAGGCCGCCAATCAGGGCGAAGCCGGTGAACGCCCGGGGGGCGATATTCATATTGCGAAGGGACATGGGGCGTATACCAGGAAGGGCCGCATCCATGCGGGCTGAGACTGCTGTTGGATGACTTATCGGTCATACGACTAAAGTCTTGAGTCGGTGCGCGTATTTGTCGCATCCGCACGCAAGCGACGAAGTGCAGGAACCAGATCGGCAGATGACAGTCTCTAAGACTCGCAAGAACGGTCGAGCCGCCAGGAAAATCAAGGCCTTGCGCCGGTTTAACCCTGGCGTCAACGACGACTTTTCTTTATCGTACGCGCCCTTTGAAAAAGCCCTGGAAGATCAAAATGTTGGAAGCATCCCTCAGCCAATTGGAACAGCTCGTCAGCGACCTGGTGCAACAGAACCAGACCCTGTCGCAAACCAACCAGACCCTGTCCACGGAACTGGCCCAGGCCAAGGATGAAAACGAAAGCCTGCAACTTAGCCTGATGGAACAGGAAGAAAAGCACGGCGCCACCGCCGCGCGCATCCAGGCCCTGGTTGATCGCGTCAACGCAGGTCCTGTCAGCGCATGAACCACGGCACAGCAGGGGTAAAAGTCATCTCCATCATGGGGGAGGACTATTCGATCAAGGCACCGGCCGGGGAAGAACAGACCCTGCTGGACGCCGCATTGATGCTCAAGGCTGCACTGGCCGACACCAAGCGCAAATACCCGACGCTGATCGGCGATCGCCTGCTGGTGCTGGCGGCGATGAATCTGTGCTCGCAGCAGATTGAAATGAAGAAGCAGCATCAGGAAGAACTCGAGCGTTACCAAGAGCAAGTCAGCGCCACGGTCGAGACCATCGCCAAGACCATCAATCAGGGTTGATGGGGTTGCGCACAACCAAAGAATAAGATTGTCGATTGCGTTGTATACAATCGGCACGGCTGTTGCAGTGTTTCAGCCTCTTATTCTTTGGGGGTGCTCCATGCAGTTCTGGCGTCGCAGTATTCAATGGCAGCTGATCCTCGGTATGGGCACCGCCCTGCTGGTCAGCATTCTGATCGTGGTTGGCATTTATACCCTGGTGGTCAACCGCCTCGCCCAGAGCTATCTGGTCGAACAGGCGCTGCCGTCGAGCATCGAAGCGACGCGCAACGACATCGAACGAATCCTCGTTCAGCCCCTCACCGCCGCCAAGGACATCGCCAGCAACACGATGGTCCGCGACTGGCTGGCCAATGGTGAAGACTCCGCCAAAACGGCGGGCTTCGCGCAGTATCTGGAAGGCATCCGCGCCGAACACAAGGCGTTTACCGCGCTGATCATCGGCACCGAATCCAATCACTACATCACCGAAAAAGGCCTGGATCGCACCCTCAGTCGCGACAAACCGGCCGATGCGTGGTTCTACTCCTTCCTCGACAGCAATCAGCCGCGAACCCTGAACATCGACAACGACGGGGCCACCGGAGAGCTGGCGCTGTTCATCGATTTGAAGGTGGAGCAGGCCGGCAAAGTGGTCGGTGTCGCGGGCCTTGGGCTGAGCATGAAAGAGCTGTCGGAGCTGATCCACAACTTCAGCTTCGGCGAACGCGGGAAGGTCTATCTCGTGCGTTCCGACGGTTTGATCCAGGTCCATCCCGAAGCACAGTTCAGCGGCAAGCGCACCTTGAGCGAGCAAATCGGCGGCTCGGCGGCACAAGCGGTCATGGGCCACAAAGTGGCGACCAACAGCAGCTTCCAGCGCGACGGTGAAGATTTCCTCGCCTTCAGCCTGCCTTTGCGCGACCTCGGCTGGACCCTGGTGGCCGAAGTGCCACAGTCGCAGATCTACGCCGAAGCCCGCCGGGCGATGTGGATGAGCAGCGGCATCGGTCTGGCGGTGGCGCTGGTTTGCCTGGCGCTGGTGATCTGGCTGGCTCAGGGATTGGTGCGACCGATTCGTCAGGTAACAGCTGCGCTGGTAGCAATCGGTAGCGGTGGTGGAGATTTGACCCATCGGTTAGATTCCAGCCGCGCCGATGAACTGGGCGACCTCGCTCGGGGCTTCAACCGTTTCCTCGACAGCCAGCGCGGGATGATCGGTGAAGTGCTGACCACCAGCGAGCGTCTGCGCGTTGCCGTAGGTCAGGTGGCCAGGGTTGTGGATAACACCGCCGAGCGTTCCGGTCGTCAGCAGGAAATGACCGACATGGTCGCCACCGCCGTCCATGAAATGGGCCTGACCGTGCAGGAAATCGCCCAGAACGCCGGCAACGCTGCGCTCGCCTCGCAAACGGCGCGCGATGAAGCGATGCAGGCGCGGGAGGTGGTGGGTGGCTCGATTCGCCATATAGAAAGCATGTCCGATGAAATTGGCGTTGCCGCCGGCGCAGTGGGAGAGCTGGCGCATCAGGTGGCGTCGATCGATCAGGTTCTGGCGGTGATTCGCGGGGTGTCCGAGCAGACCAATCTGTTGGCGTTGAACGCGGCGATCGAGGCTGCTCGAGCCGGCGATATGGGGCGTGGTTTTGCGGTGGTGGCTGATGAAGTGCGGACATTGGCGCGACGGACTCAGGCGTCTACCGACGAGATTCAGCAGATGATCGGCAGCCTCAAGCAGGGGGCGGAGAATGCTGTGTCTTCAATGCGCACCGGGCAGGCGGCAACGGGGACTGGGGTTGAGTCGAGCCAGCGTACGGGGGCGTCTTTGACCGCGATTACCGGGCAGGTCGAGCGTATCAGTGACATGAACCATCAGGTGGCGACGGCGACTGAGGAACAGTCGGCGGTTACAGAAGAGATCAACCGCAACGTGCAGGGGATTTCCGATCTGGCGCGGGCGACGGCGGGGGAGGTTCGGGCTTGTCGCGAGGATTGTCAGATGTTGCAGCGCTTGGCGGATGATCTGGCGCGGCAGATGGGTGGTTTCAAACTTACCTGATGTAGTGAGCGCCAAAAGCCCCCTCACCCTAGCCCTCTCCCGGAGGGAGAGGGGACTGACCGAGTTGTCTTGCGCTAGACATCGACCTGAAAAACCGAGTCGATTATGGATTCGGCAAAGCACTTTCAGGTCGATGTACTTTTGAAGCATCCCCCATTCGGCTCCCTCTCCCTCCGGGCGGTCCGACGTTTCGGGAGGGCTGGGGTGAGGGCCAGGCTTCACTCGGTCAATGATCAGAACCACGCATCCTGCATCCCCAGACACGTATCATCCCGCGCCTCCAGCAACGCCAGCTCATGCTGGCATCCCGGCACTTCCCACGTCAGAAAATACCGCGCCGCCTGCAACTTGCCCTTATAGAAGTCGGCATCCGCCGCATTCCCCTTGGCCAACCCTTCCTCCGCGCGAATCGCCTGCTCCAGCCAGCGCCAGCCAATCACCGTGTGCCCGAACACTTTCAGGTACAACGCCGAATTCGCCAGGCTGCTGTTGACCTTGCCTTGCGCCAGATCCGTCAGCAGTCCGATGGTCACGCTCTGCAGGCGCGCGACCAGTTTCTCCAGCGGCTCACGCAGTGCGGTCAATGATTCGTAAGCCACCGCGCGCTCGGCGGTGTCGGCAATCAGGCGAATCAGCTGCTTGAGCCCGGCGCCACCGTTCTGCGCCAGTTTGCGCCCGAGCAAGTCCAGCGACTGAATGCCGTGAGTGCCTTCGTGGATCGGGTTCAGACGGTTGTCGCGGTAGTACTGCTCCACCGGGTATTCGCGGGTGTAACCGTGGCCGCCGAGAATCTGGATCGCCAGTTCGTTGGCTTTCAGGCAGAACTCGGACGGCCAGGATTTGACGATCGGCGTCAGCAAATCCAGCAGTTCATGGGCCTGTTTGCGCTCGGCCTCGGTTTCCAGCGTGGTGGTGTCATCGAACAGTCGCGCCGCATACAGGCCGAGATCGAATGCGCCTTCAACGTAGGATTTCTGCGTCAGCAGCATGCGTCTGACATCGGCGTGCTGAATGATCGCCACCGGCGCCGTCGTCGGGTCCTTGCTGTCCGGCACTCGCCCCTGCGGACGTTCGCGAGCGTATTCCAGGGAGTACAGGTAACCGGCATAACCAAGCATCACCGCGCCCATGCCGACGCCGATCCGCGCCTCGTTCATCATCTGGAACATGTAGCTCAAGCCATGATGCGGCTTGCCCACCAGATAGCCGACACACTCGCAGTTATCGCCGAAATTCAGCGCCGTGGAAGTCGTGCCCCGCCAGCCCATCTTGTGGAACAGTCCGGCGAGCAGCACGTCGTTGCGCTTGCCGAGGCTGCCGTCATCGTTGACCAGAAACTTGGGCACGATGAACAGCGAAATACCCTTCACCCCGGCCGGCGCGTCCGGCAGCTTGGCCAGCACCATGTGCACAATGTTTTCCGAGAGCGGGTGATCGCCGCCGGAGATGAAGATCTTGTTGCCCTTGAGGCGATAAGTGCCGTCGGACGCAGGCTCGGCGCGGGTACGAATATCCGACAGCGACGAACCAGCATGAGGTTCGGTCAGGGCCATGGTGCCGAAGAAGCGGCCGTCGATCATCGGTTGCAGGAAGCGTTGCTTCTGCTCTTCGGTGCCGAAACTTTCGATCAGGTTGGCGGCGCCCATGGTCAGGAACGGATACGAGGTCGACGCCGCGTTGGCCGACTGGAAGTGGGCGAAGCAGGCCTGGGACAACAGTGTAGGAAGTTGCATGCCGCCGGCGTCGAAACTGCGCGCAGCGTTGAGGAATCCGGCTTCGAGGAAGGCATCCACTGCCGGTTTCACCTCGGGAATCAGAATCGCCTGACCGTTCTCGTAGCGCGGTTCGTTCTCGTCGCCCTTGCGGTTGTGCGGTGCGAAGTACTTTTCGGCGATGTTGCGCGCCGTGCCGATGGCGGCATCGAAGGTTTCGCGGTTGTGCTCGGCAAACCGCTCGCGCCGGGTCAGGCCCTCTGCATCGAGGACTTCGTACAGCTCGAAAGCCAGATTGCGGGAACTGAGCAGCGTCTCGGACATGGCGGCCTACCTTTTTTGGAATGGGCCGAGTCTAGGCGTGCGAATAAAGGCTGAACAGGAAGATTGATAACGGTGATGAAGAGGCCAAAAAAATGGGCGCCGGTGAGGGCGCCCATTTTTATGTTGCTGACGGAGTCGCTGATTAACCGATGGTCATCAGGCTGGCGTTACCGCCCGCAGCCGCGGTGTTGACGCTCAGCGCACGCTCGATCACCAGGCGCTCCAGCGCAATGTTGGTCTCGCCCTGGGACAGGCCCTGAACTCCAACGATGGCGCCAGCACGCTTGGCGATCTGCTGGCAGACCGCACGCAGCTGGTCGGAATGGCCGTGATGCAGAACCGCATCGAACACCACGTCGTCCTTGTTCCAGTCGGAAACCAGTTTGATCCGCGCCTGAATTTCCTTCGGCAGGCGTGCGAACAATGCCTTGCTGGTGTCGGATTCCGGCCAGACCGCCGAACCGCCCACTGCCAGTACCGCCGCGAGTTGGGTCAGCAGATCACCTTCGATGTCCGCCAGGCACAGCACGTGCTCGCGCGGCAAGATAGCGTAGCTGTTCTTCTCGCCGGTCGGGCCGGCCAGTACGCGGGTGATACCGCTTTGCGACTGCGCTGCGTACTGCACGCACAGGGTGCTCAGGTCAGCGAACTTGTTGCTGTCGGCCCAGGCTTTCAGGGCGGTCAGCGGTTTGCTCATGGCGTCGCGCAGACGAACGTCCGGTGCCACGGCAGCATCACCGCGAGCGAAGGATTGTTCGATGGCATCGGTAGGACGCGTCGACAGCAGACGGTACAGGTACAGCGGGCCACCGGCTTTCGGGCCAGTACCCGACAGGCCTTCGCCACCGAACGGCTGGACGCCGACCACGGCACCCACGATGTTGCGGTTGACGTAGACGTTACCGGCGTTGACGTTGTCGATCACCTTGGCGATGGTTTCGTCGATGCGGGTGTGCACGCCGAGGGTCAGGCCGTAACCGGAGGCATTGATCTGGGCGATCAACTGGTCGATCTCTTTACGCTTGTAGCGCACCACGTGCAGCACCGGGCCGAAGATCTCGCGTTGCAGCTCGTCGAAGCTTTCCAGCTCGATCAGGGTCGGCATGACGAAGGTGCCGCGTTTGACTTCCTCGGTATCGGCGATGGCCACCTGGTACACGTTGCGACCTTTGTCGCGCATGCCCTGGATGTGCTTCTCGATACCGGCCTTGGCTTCGGCGTCGATCACCGGGCCGATGTCCACGGACAGGCGCTCCGGGTTGCCGAGACGGCTTTCAGCCATCGCACCTTTAAGCATTTCGATGACGCGATCTGCGGAATCTTCCTGCAAGCACAGGACGCGCAGGGCCGAGCAACGCTGGCCGGCGCTGTCGAAGGCCGACGACACCACGTCGATCACCACCTGTTCGGTCAGTGCCGAAGAGTCGACGATCATCGCGTTCTGGCCGCCGGTTTCGGCGATCAGCGGAATCGGACGGCCCTGGTTATCGAGGCGACCGGCGATGTTGCGTTGCAGCAGACGGGCGACTTCGGTGGAACCGGTGAACATCACGCCTTTGACGCGCTCATCGCCCACCAGGCCGGCACCGACGGTTTCACCGCGACCCGGCAGCAGTTGCAGCACGCCTTCCGGGATCCCGGCTTCGAGCATCAGACGCACGGCTTGTGCGGCGACCAGCGGAGTCTGTTCGGCCGGTTTGGCCAGCACCGGGTTACCGGCGGCCAGTGCGGCGGCAACCTGACCGCTGAAGATCGCCAGCGGGAAGTTCCACGGGCTGATGCAGACCACCGGGCCCAGTGGGCGGTGGGCGTCGTTGCTGAAATCGTTGCGTGCCTGCACCGCGTAATAACGCAGGAAGTCGACGGCTTCGCGGACTTCGGCGATGGCGTTGGCGAAGGTCTTGCCGGCTTCCCGGGCCAGCAGGCCCATCAGCGGCTGGATCTCGCCTTCCATCAAGTCAGCGGCACGTTCCAGAATCGCGGCACGTTCGGCCGGCGGGGTGGCCTGCCAGATAGGTGCGGCGTTCAGGGCGCATTGAATGGCGTTGTCGACATCTTCGACGGTGGCTTCCTGCACGTGGCCGACCACGTCACGCAGATCGGACGGGTTCAACACCGGTGCCGGCGCTTCGTTGCTGGAGGCGCAACCGAGCATCGGTGCGGCTTTCCAGTTGTTGTGCGCGGTGGCCAGCAGGGCGCAGGACAGTGAGGCCAGACGATGTTCGTTGGCCATGTCGATGCCGCTGGAGTTGGCGCGCTCGGAACCATACAGGTCACGCGGCAGCGGAATGCGCGGGTGCGGCAGGCCGAAACCACCTTCCACGGTCGCCATCTGCTCGATCTGCGCAACTGGATCGGCCACCAGTTCCTGGATCGAAATCGACTGGTCGGCAATGCGGTTGACGAACGAGGTGTTGGCGCCGTTTTCCAGCAGACGACGTACGAGGTACGCCAGCAAGGTTTCGTGGGTGCCGACCGGGGCGTACACACGGCACGGACGGTTCAGCTTGCCTTCGGAAACTTTGCCTACAACCTGCTCGTACAAAGGTTCGCCCATGCCGTGCAGGCACTGGAATTCGTACTGGCCCGGGTAATAGTTCTGACCGGCAATGTGATAAATCGCCGACAGGGTGTGGGCGTTGTGCGTGGCGAATTGCGGGTAGATGACTTCCGGCACCGACAGCAGTTTGCGGGCGCAGGCGATGTAGGAAACGTCGGTGTACACCTTGCGGGTGTAGACCGGGTAGCCTTCCAGGCCTTCGACCTGGGCGCGCTTGATTTCGCTGTCCCAGTACGCGCCTTTCACCAGGCGGATCATCAGGCGATGACGGCTGCGGCGAGCCAGGTCGATCACGTAGTCGATCACGTACGGGCAACGTTTCTGGTAGGCCTGGATCACGAAACCGATGCCGTTCCAGCCAGTCAGTTGCGGCTCGAAGCACAGGCGCTCGAGCAGATCCAGCGACAGCTCCAGGCGGTCGGCTTCTTCGGCGTCGATGTTCAGGCCGATGTCGTATTGCTTGGCCAGCAGGGTCAGCGACAGCAGGCGCGGGTACAGCTCGTCCATCACGCGCTCGTACTGGGCGCGGCTGTAACGCGGGTGCAGGGCCGACAGCTTGATCGAGATGCCCGGGCCTTCATAAATCCCACGACCGTGGGACGCTTTGCCGATCGAGTGAATGGCTTGTTCGTACGAGGCCAGGTACTTCTGGGCGTCGTGTTCGGTCAGCGCCGCTTCACCGAGCATGTCGTAGGAATAACGGAAACCCTTGGCTTCGAACTTGCTCGCATTGGCCAGAGCCTCGGCGATGGTTTCGCCGGTCACGAACTGCTCGCCCATCAGGCGCATGGCCATGTCGACGCCCTTGCGGATCATCGGCTCGCCGCTCTTGCCGATGATGCGGCTCAGGGACGAAGTCAGGCCGGCTTCATTGTGGGTGGAGACCAGTTTGCCGGTCAGCAGCAGGCCCCAGGTCGCGGCGTTGACGAACAGCGACGGGCTGTTGCCCAGGTGCGGCTGCCAGTTGCCGGTGCTGATCTTGTCGCGGATCAGTGCATCGCGAGTGCCCTTGTCCGGGATACGCAGCAGCGCTTCGGCCAGACACATCAGTGCCACGCCTTCCTGGGATGACAGGGAAAATTCCTGCAGCAGGCCCTGAACAATGCCTGCACGACCGCCGGCACTCTTCTGGTTACGCAGTTTTTCCGCGATGGTTGCGGCGAGTTTGTTGGTGGCTTCGGCCATCGGCGCCGGCAGGCGAGCCTGCTCGATCAGCATCGGCACGACTTCCGGCTCAGGGCGACGGTAAGCGGCGGTGATCGAGGCGCGCAGCACCGATTGCGGCAGGATGCTTTCGGCGAATTCGAGGAAGCATTGGTGAGCGTGATCGGTGTGGACTTCGCCCGCGTCGTCGGCGTCCTTGGCAGTCAAACCGTTCAGCTCGGTCAGGGTTGCACCACCCTCGAGTTTTTCCAGGTAATTGAAAATTGCCTGCTTGATCAGCCAGTGCGGTGTGCGATCAATCGAGGTTGCGGCGGCCTTCAGACGCTCGCGGGTCGGGTCGTCAAGTTTGACCCCAAGGGTGGTGGTAGCCATATTTTTATCCTCATAGGTGCCGCAGTTGCGCGACAACAGCTGGCGGCAAGATTAGCCGCGAGCCGAAAGAGGTGCAACCGGGTGCAACCCTTTTTTGTCGGAATATTCGGCAACTCGTCAGGAAATAATTTCTGGTACGAAAGTGCTGCTCCTGCTTGGTGCTTTTGCTTCTAGCAAAGGTCCCTGACTGCGCTAAAAGGGAGCAAAAAACCGCCTTTTCGGGATAATTCCGATTAGGTGCAACTAATTCTCAAGAAACTGGTTGCACCTGTTTTAGTTTGTTGAATAGGATTCGCGCCCAAGGTGCAACCGGGGAAAACCCGGTGTACCGGCCAATGGCTTTCCTGGGGAAACATTGGTCATAAATGCGCGGCCGTGCGAATCGTCTGTCAGACGTCAGTCTGCAAACGGTGCAACCGCCGCCGCTACATAAAAACAAAGCCAGGGCACGTACGTAATGAGCGCAAGCAATCCAACCCTGATCACGTTCGTGATCTACATCGCAGCAATGGTGCTGATCGGCTTCATGGCCTATCGCTCCACCAACAACCTTTCCGACTATATTCTGGGCGGCCGCAGCCTGGGCAGCGTGGTGACCGCATTGTCCGCCGGCGCTTCCGACATGAGCGGCTGGTTGCTGATGGGCCTGCCGGGCGCCATCTACATGTCCGGCCTGTCCGAAAGCTGGATCGCCATCGGCCTGATCGTCGGTGCCTACCTGAACTGGCTGTTCGTCGCCGGTCGTCTGCGTGTTCAAACCGAACACAACGGTGATGCGCTGACCCTGCCGGACTACTTCGCCAGCCGTTTCGAAGACAAAAGCGGTCTGCTGCGCATCATTTCGGCGGTCGTGATTCTGGTGTTCTTCACCATCTACTGCGCCTCCGGCATCGTTGCCGGTGCCCGTCTGTTCGAAAGCACCTTCGGCATGTCCTACGAGACCGCGCTGTGGGCCGGTGCTGCTGCGACAATTGCCTACACCTTCGTCGGCGGTTTCCTCGCGGTCAGCTGGACCGACACCGTACAAGCCACCCTGATGATCTTCGCCCTGCTGCTGACGCCGATCATCGTGCTGCTGGCCACCGGCGGCGTCGATACCACGTTCCTGGCCATCGAAGCGCAAGATCCAGGCAACTTCGACATGCTGAAAAACACCACCTTCATCGGCATCATCTCGCTGATGGGCTGGGGCCTGGGCTACTTCGGCCAGCCGCACATCCTGGCGCGCTTCATGGCCGCTGACTCGGTGAAATCCATCGCCAACGCCCGTCGCATCTCCATGACCTGGATGATCCTGTGCCTGGGCGGCACCGTGGCGGTGGGCTTCTTCGGTATCGCTTACTTCTCGGCGCACCCGGAAGTTGCTGGCCCGGTCACCGAGAACCACGAACGTGTGTTCATCGAACTGGCCAAGCTGCTGTTCAACCCGTGGATCGCCGGTGTGCTGCTGTCGGCCATTCTGGCTGCCGTGATGAGCACCCTGAGCTGCCAGCTGCTGGTGTGCTCGAGCGCCCTGACCGAAGACTTCTACAAGACTTTCCTGCGTAAATCCGCTTCGCAAGTCGAGCTGGTATGGGTCGGTCGCGCCATGGTGTTGCTGGTTGCACTGATCGCCATCGCGCTGGCCGCCAACCCGGACAACCGCGTGCTGGGTCTGGTGTCCTACGCCTGGGCCGGTTTCGGTGCAGCGTTCGGTCCAGTCGTGCTGATCTCGGTGATCTGGAAGAAGATGACCCGTGACGGCGCACTGGCCGGCATCCTGGTCGGCGCGATCACCGTGATCGTGTGGAAGCACTTCGAGCTGCTGGGTCTGTACGAAATCATCCCGGGCTTCATCTTCGCCAGCCTGGCGATCTACTTCGTCAGCCTGATGGGCCAGCCGAGCGCCGGCATGGTTCAGCGCTTTGAAGCGGCAGAGAAAGATTTCCGTCTGAACAAGTGATGGAAATGAGCTGAGGCTCACAAGAAAACGGCCCGCGTCCTACAGGAAGCGGGCCGTTTTTTATTGCCTGCGATTTTTCTGAAGGCAAAGTCTGTAGTCGAATGCGCCAATTCTTGAAGGGGAGATCGAAGTTTCAAGTAGGGGAAATCTGATTTTTCAGTCACCCAACCTGCACCCCTTGCCCCTCATGCAGAATCGCCCGCCCTCATTCTGCAGAGAGACATCGGATGTTCGCGCCTGCCAATCAACCGCGTTTCACGTTGACCGTCGAAGGCGCCCAGTTTGACCTCAAAGTCCTTGAGTTCACGGGCAAGGAAGCCATCAGCCAACCCTTCCGCTTTGACCTGGAGCTGGTCAGTGAACGGCCGGATCTGGATCTTCAAAGCCTGCTGCACTGTCAGGCGTTTCTGAGTTTTGATGAAGACGGTTCCGGTATCCACGGTCAGATCTATCGGGTCGGGCAGGGGGATTCCGGCAAGCGTCTGACCCGCTATCACGTCAGCCTCGTTCCGCGTCTGGCCTACCTTGGTCACCGGATCAATCAGCGAATATTCCAGCACCAAAGCGTGCCGCAGATCGTGACGCAGATCCTCAAGGATCACGCGATCCTGCGCGATGCCTTCGAATTTCGCCTCGGCAGCGATTACCCGTCCCGTGAATATTGCGTGCAGTACGCCGAGAGCGATCTGGCGTTCATTCAGCGCCTGTGTGCAGAAGTCGGTATTCACTTCCACTTTCAGCACAGCCCGGACGGGCATCTGTTGGTGTTCGGCGACGATCAAACGGTGTTCCCGCGTCTGGCCGAGCCGACGCTGTACCTGCCGGGCAGCGGCATGGCTGCGGCGGCACCGGCGATCAAGCGCTTCACCGTTCGGGTGGAAACCCGCACCAGCGTGGTCACCCGACGTGATTACGACTTCACCAAACCGCGGCTGGCGCTGCAGAGTTGGGTGGAAAGCGAACAGCGCCCGGTGCTGGAGGATTACCATTTCCCCGGCCAGTTCACCGATCGCGCCACTGGCAAGCAACTGGCCCAGCGCACCCTTGAGCGGCATGTCGCCGACTACCGTCAGGCCGAGGGGCGCAGCGATCAACCTGCCTTGGTCAGCGGACATTTCCTGCAACTGACCGAGCATCCGCGCCAGGATTTGAATGATCTCTGGTTGCTGACCGCTATCGAGCACCATGGCCGACAGCCGCAAGTGCTGGAGGAATCGGTGACCAGCGATGGCGACGAATTCCGGGGTTACCGTAATACCTTTCTCGCCACGCCGTGGGACGTGTTCTTCCGCCCGCCGATGGGGCCGGAAAAACCACGGATGCTCGGTTATCAGCCAGCCGTGGTCACTGGCCCGAAAGACAGTGAAATCCATTGCGACGAGTACGGTCGGGTCAAGGTGCAACTGGCCTGGGATCGCGACGGCGAACTCAACGAGCATTCCAGCTGCTGGCTGCGGGTCGCCAGCGGTTGGGCTCATGACCGTTACGGCAGCGTGCTGATTCCGCGGGTCGGCATGGAAGTGCTGGTGGGGTTCATCGATTCGGATGCCGACAAACCGCTGGTCATGGGTTGCCTGCCGAACGCCGCCACGCCGGTGCCGCTGGATCTGCCGGCCGACAAGACCCGCAGTATTTTCCGCAGCCAGAGCAGTCCGGGCGGTGGCGGTTACAACGAATTGCGCATCGAGGATCGCAAAGGCGCCGAGGAAATCTATCTGCGGGCCCAGCGAAACTGGACGCAGCATGTGCTGAATGACCAGCAGGTGCAGGTGGATAACCAGCGCAGTGTTGTCGTGACTGGCCTCGCTAAACACGAACTGAAGGCCGACGAGCAGCGCATCACCCACGGCCAGCGCCAGACCGAGGTGAAGCAGGACGACCACCTCACGGTGACCGGCGACCGGCACATCCGCGTGAGCAATCAAGCGATCAACGCCAGTGCTCAATTCCACGTCCGCGCCGGCCAGCAGGTAGTAATCGACGGCGGGGCGAGCGCGACGATTCAGGCGGGCGGGCAGTGGATCAACATCGGCCCCGGCGGAATCTTCAGCAGCGTGCCGATTGTGGTGGGTGGTGCGCCAATGGCGGCGATGAGTGCGGCGCCGACAGTGCCGGGGTTGCCGGAGAAACTGGTGGCGGCACCGGCTGCGATTCTGACTGCCGCGCAAATCATGAGCCTTAAAGGAGACGCACCGTTCTGCGAAGAATGCGAGCGCTGCAAGGACGGTGTCTGTGCAGCCTGATCAATGGTTGAAGGATGTGCCGCTGAAGCCGTCGGAGCAGTTGTTCGCGATTTTCAGTAGCGCCAGTGCGGCAGAGCCACTGAAGGCCTGGCCGCTGAAAGCGCAGATGACGAAACCGGTCTGGGCGGAAACAATTTATGCCGAGTGGGATGCGGTGATGCCCTACGTGGGAATCGTCGACGCGGACAGTGAGTTTCTGGATTGGGTGGCGACCACGGAGTCTCGTGACTGGGGTTGGCTGGCGGTTTCTTCGGCAGGGTTTGAGGCGGTGGTCGAACACTTTCGCAGTTTGACCCAGGTGCTGATGCCGGACGGGAAAGCGGTGTTCTTCCGGTTTTGGGATGGGCGGTTTTTGTTGCCGATCCTTGAGTCGTCCGAAGTGGATGCCGGGCAATTGCTGCCGATCCTCACGCGAGGATTGGTCAACGGACAGGCTGCCGAGATCGGGGGCAGGGCGCGGGTCTCGAATCGGGAATTTCCTTGGTGGTCGGTGCCGGAAAAGCTGCTGGCGCAATTCGGCGAAGATGCCCGGATCAACAACGCCTTGCAGTGGTTGAGCGAGGAACAGCCGGCGTTGTTCGAGGCATTTCCCGCCGATGTTTTGCGCTGCAAGGTTGTCAGGTTTTTTGCGGTTTCGGCATCGGACGAATCGTCGGCTTCGGCATTGCTGGACTACTTGCGGGACGAGTCAGAGTGAAATTTCCGGGCAAAGGCTTCGGACGTTTCCTGCGAGTTGCGGCGGTTTGCGTGAACTGGTGGGTGATGAGGTGTGAGGTTAGTCTTTTGGCTGTCACCGCAAATCGGTGACGGGGCGTAGGAGCCCCTTCCTCATGGTGCAACGGCTTTGTCGTTTGTTTGCGGCACTTGGATCGTGTCCGTAACATCGTTCGCGGCGGCTGTGCGCAGGACACGCTTCGGCGTGGCCGAGGTCCATGAGTGCTCGGTTCTCCTACTCCTGCGTATGGCTGCCACCCTACCTGTAGGAGGGTGCGGCGGTGGCCCGCATTCACACTCATGGAGGTTACAAATGAAAAATCTGCATCCCGATCCACCCTACGAACCCTTCATCCCCCACCCCGACAACCGCCTCATGGCGCTGACCAGCAACTGCAACGACATGCCCACCCTGTTCATCGACACCCACGCCCCGCTCGACATCCTGATGGACGCCGCCAACTACCGCATCCGCGCCGTCATCCAGGTCCTGGAAAACATGTGCATGCGCGGCTCGGTCGAGTGCGACTCGGTCATCCTCAGCGACTTCGCCCAGCTCTGTGTGATTCCGTTGCGTGATGGTTGTGATGTGCTGGATGTGATTGGCCGCAAATTGCGTGACCAGCCTTAGATCCCATCCCCTCACCCTAACCCTCTCCCGGAGGGAGAGGGGACCGACCGAGTTGTTTGGGTGATGTACGCCGACCTGCGACTTCGGTGGTGAACTTGGCTTGGCCAAGCCTGAGGTCGCGGTGATCTCTCAGGTCGATGCAAGCCGAAAGATCACCTCGGTCAGTCCCCTCTCCCTTTGGGAGAGGGTTAGGGTGAGGGGGTTCTCACGGATGTACTAGCACTCTCCCAGGGGTAGAGGGGACCGACCGAGGTGTTTGGGTGATGTACGCCGACCTGCGACTTCGGTGGAGAACTTCGTTTGGCCAAGCTGAGGTCGCGGTGATCTTTCAGGTCGATGCAAGCCGGAAGCTCACCTCGTTCAGTCCCCTCTCCCTCCGGGAGAGGGTTAGGGTGAGGGGCTTCTCAAGGATGTACCCGACAGCAGACCACCCACTCAGCCCCCAACCCCTGACTTGCCGCCCGGTAAAAGGTAAACTCCACGGCCCTCGCAGGAGCAGCCATGAATTATCGTCACGCCTTCCATGCCGGCAATCACGCCGATGTGTTCAAACACCTGACCTTGACCCGCCTCATCGCCCTGATGTCGCGCAAGGAGCAGCCGTTTGCCTATCTCGACAGCCACGCCGGCATCGGTCTGTATGACCTGCAGGGCGATCAGGCGAATCGTACCGGCGAGTACCTGGAAGGCATCGCGCGGTTGTGGGATCAGCCGGATCTGCCGGCGCTGACCGCCGACTACATGAAAGTGCTGCACGAGATGAACCCGGATGGCCAGTTGCGCTATTACCCGGGCTCGCCGGAGCTGGCGCGGCGTCTGACCCGACCGCAGGATCGGGTGATGCTCAACGAGAAGCACCCCGAAGACGGCGTGTTGCTCAAGGACAACATGGCCGGCGATCGTCGGGTGAAGGTGCATCTGGGCGAGGGCTGGCATGTCGCCCGCGCGATGTTGCCGGTGCAGGAGAAGCGCGCGGTGATGTTGATTGATCCGCCGTTCGAACAGCTCGATGAAATGCAGCGTTGTGCGGCGTCGATGAAAGAAGCCATTGGCCGGATGCGCCAGACTGTGGCCGCGATCTGGTATCCGGTGAAGGATCAGCGCGCGTTGCGTCGGTTCTATCAGGATCTGGCCGGCACCGGTGCGCCGAAGTTGCTGCGGGTCGAGCTGCTGGTGCATCCGCTGGACACGCCGAACAGCCTGAACGGCTCTGGCCTGGCGATTGCCAATCCGCCGTGGGGGCTGGAGGAAGAATTGCGTGAGCTGCTGCCGTGGCTGTCCAAGAAGTTGGGTCAGACCCAGGGTGGATGGCAGATGGATTGGTTGATCGCCGAAAGCTGATCGGTGGGTTTAACGGTGTCTGATCGGACGCCTTCGCGGGCAAGCCCGCTCCCACAGGGTTCGTGCAGATTCTGGAATCGCGCACGACCTTGTGGGAGCGGGCTTGCCCGCGATGCTTTTAGGGCTTAGTTGCCTGCCAGACTCGGTGGCATGCAAACGCCCGTGCCGCCAATCCCGCAGTAGCCTTCCGGATTTTTCGCCAGATACTGCTGGTGATAGGTCTCGGCGAAGTAAACGGTCGGCGCCTGTTCAATCTCGGTGCTGATTTCACCCAGACCTGCCTTCGACAGCTCAGCCTGATAAACGGCTTTGCTCTTCAGCGCCGCATCCAGTTGCTCGGGATGGGTCGCGTAGATCACCGAACGGTACTGAGTGCCGATGTCATTGCCTTGGCGCATGCCCTGCGTCGGGTTGTGCAATTCCCAGAACATCGCCAGCAGTTCTTCGTAGCTGACCCTGGCCTTGTCATACACCACCAAAACCACTTCAGCGTGGCCGGTCAGGCCCGAGCAGACTTCTTCGTAGGTCGGGTTCGGCGTGTAACCGCCGGCGTAGCCGACCACGGTGCTGACCACGCCTTCGCGCTGCCAGAAGCGGCGTTCCGCACCCCAGAAACAGCCCAGGCCGAAGATTGCGAAGTCGACGTCTTCGAAAAACGGGCCGAGCAGCGGCGTGTCTTCGAACACGAAATGCTTTTCAGGCAGGGTCATTGCGGTTTCGCGGCCAGGCAGAGCTTGTTCTTTAGTCGGTAGCACGTTTTTGTTCACCAGAATTTCCGAGCGCAGAACCATGATCGTTCCTCTCAGTCAGGATGGGATGTAAAAGTCTGACCGCCAGTGTGCCCAATGATGCCCGGTTAATCACTAGGCAAAATGTGCGGGTACTGCCTTGGGATTTACAGGCAGAGCGGGCCGCGCGGGTAGCGCTTGAGCGCCTGGATCAGCTCGCCGCCTGGAATCGGCCGGTCGAACAGGTAGCCCTGGCCGACGTCGCAGCGGTGCCGGCGCAGGAACGCCAGCTGCTCGGCGGTCTCGATGCCTTCGGCCACGACCTTGAGTTTCAGGTTGTGGGCCATGGCGATCACGGCGGAGGTGATTTCCATGTCGTCCTGGTTGTCCGGGATTTCGTGGATGAAACTGCGATCGATCTTGATGATGTCGATCGGGAATTTTTTCAGGTAGCTGAGCGACGAGTAACCGGTGCCGAAGTCGTCCATGGCCAGGGTCAGGCCCAGGCGCTTGAGCTGGTCGAGCTGCAAGTGGGTGTCTTCGGTGGCTTCCAGCAGCAGGCCTTCGGTCAGCTCCAGTTCCAGCAAATTGGCCGGCAGCGCTTCTTCCTTGAGGATGTTGGCGATGGAGGCCACCAGATCCGGGTCGGAGAACTGCTTGGGCGACAGGTTGATCGCCACTTGCAGATTGCCCATGCCGGCAGCAGTCAGCGCTTTGCTCATGCGGCAGGCCTGGCGGGCGATCCACTTGCCGATCGGGATGATCAGGCCGGTTTCCTCGGCGACGCTGATGAACTGGTCCGGGCGGATCATGCCGCGCTCCGGGTGGTTCCAGCGCAGCAGCGCTTCCATGCCCAGCAGGCGACCGCTGCGCAGGCACAGCTTCGGCTGATAGAACACATCCAGTTCATTCTGGGTCAGGGCGCGGCGCAGGTTGTTCTCTACGAACAGCTTGTAGCTGGCCTCGGCGTTCAGTGCTTCAGTGAACACCTGGACCTGATGTTTGCCGTTGGCCTTGGCCTTGTGCAGGGCCAGACCGGCGTTGCGCATCAGGGTCTGCGGGTCGCGGCCGTGCAGCGGCGCGCAGGCCAGGCCCACGGAGCCGGTCACGCTGATCAGCTGGTTGTCGACGAACATCGGCTTGTCGAGGGTCATCAGCAGCTGGCTGGCGATCTGCTGCCCGGCTTCGAGGTCGGTGTTGTCGAGCAACACCGCGAATTCATTACTGGCGAACCGCGCCAGGCTGCCGCTCGGGCTCAGGCTGTTGCGCAGGCGTCGGGCCAGGCTGATCAACAGTTTGTCGCCGGTCTGGTGACCGAGGCTGTCGTTGATCCGCTTGAAGTTGTCGATGTCCACCAGCAGCAGGCTGATCGGGGTATCGCTATCTCGGGCGAAGCGTTCATCCAGATTGCGGATAAATGCAGGCCGGTTGCCGAGGTTGGTCAGGTTGTCGGTGTAGGCCAGGCGCTCGATGCGCTGCTGCGCCAGCTTGGTCTGGGTGATGTCTTCGTAGATGCCGATGTAGTGCGTCAGCTCACGGTTGTCGCCGTAGACCTTGGAGATCGACAACTGGCCCCAGTAGGGTTCGAGGTTTTTGCGGCGGCTCTTGAATTCACCCTGCCAGCTGTTGCTCTTGGCCAGCGCCGAGGGCGCGTCGAACAGCAGCTCGCTGAGGTTTTCCAGGGCCGGCAGTTCCGACAGGCGCTGGCCGTGGACTTCCTCGGTGGTGTACTGGGTGATCGCGGTGAAGCTCGGGTTGACGTACTCGACCACGCCGTCGCAATTGACCAGCAAAAAGGCGTTGGCACTTTGCTCGACCGCACGCTGGAACAAGTGCAGGGCGCTGGTGGCGGTGCGGCGGTTGTGGTTGTTGATGACCTGGGCGAACTGGTCGGCCAGTTCACCGGCAAAGGCGATTTCGTCGGACTGCCAGGCGCGGGTGACGCCGGTCTGCTCCAGGCACAACACGCCGACCACCTGGCCGTCGACGCGGATGCTGGCGTCGAGCATGGCGTTGACGTCGCGCGGGCGCAGGGCTTCGGCCATTTCCCGGGTACGCGGGTCGCGCATCGCGTTGTGCGCGTCGATGGCGCGGCTGCCGTGCAGCGCGTCCATGTAATCGGGGAAACCGCTAACGTCGATCACGTCCGGCAGGATGTATTCCTGGGTAGCGCGGTGGTACGCCGAGATCGGCACTAGCTTCTGGCCTTCGAGGTTCCACAGGCTGGCGCAGTCGATTTCGTAGATATCGCAGGCGCAGCGGGTGATCAGTTCGGCGGCTTCCTGCAGGGAGTTCTGGCTGCTGTAGCGCTGGCGGGCCAGCAGCAGGATCAGGTCCTGCTGGGCGCGCACCCGCTCCAGATGTTGCAGTTGTTCTTGCTGGGCACGCTGGTTGAGTTCCAGGGCGATTTGCAGGCGTGAATTCTGGGTTTCCAGGTCGACGGACGGCAGCGGTGGTGCTTCGTCGAATACGTCGTCGACCGCCAGCAGGTAACCGCGCAGCAAGTGGCGGTTGTGCTGTTTGTAGGCTTCGCCGAGTTCGAGAATGCTCAGCGCGCCGGCGGCGGTGTGCAGGGTGTAGCGCACCAGATAATGCGGGCTTTCGCCGAGTTGTTGCTGGATCGCGTCGTGCAGCTGATAGCGTGCCTCGGGCTCCATCAGGCTGGCGTAGGGCGAGCCGACCAGGGCGCAGAGTTCAACGGCGGGCTGGCCGAACTGGCGTTCGCAGTTGGGATCGAGAAACAGCATCGCCCAGCTGGCTTCATTCAGGCGCTCGAAACGCAGCATGCCGAGCCGCGAGGGCACAGGCAACTGCGTCACTACCTCGGCCACCATACGGCTGGCGGCATCGGGTTGGCTCTTCATGAAGGGAACTCGCTTGGAAATTTGCTGAACGCGCCGGGCTCTCGCCCTCTTTACTGTTGCCTGCGGCAAGGTTGCATCATTGCGGCACCGACTGACAAGAGACATGAAGGCCAAGTGCTATAAGAATATGTCGGCTGCAGTGAACATTTCTCCAGCACTTGCGGGAAACTAATGCTATTAGGCGCGAAGATGCCCGTTCCAGAGCCTTCCAGCATCCGGAACGGTCGTGCCGCTGAATTCATCGCAACGGAATATCGATGGATTGCAGGTGCCTGCCATCCCGGTCGTGATAGTTGACCTGGATCCTCCCGGCCTCGACCACCATGTGTGCAAAGTTGTCCTGGCTGACGACCTGGCTGGTCAGTTCGTGCCGGTATGCGCCTGCCTCGGACTGCGCCAGCGGCTGGTCCAGCCTGAACGTCGCGGCGGTGGCGTAGGGCAGCAGTTTGCTGTTGCTCAGCGGCGAAGACACGACGGTGTGCACTTCAAAGTCCGGGTCTTCGCTATGTGTCAGGCGACTGGTCAGCGAGCCATGCACATCGCCGGAAATGAACACGACGTTCCTGAGCCGATGCCCGCGAATGGTTTCCAGCAGGCGCAGGCGCTGTTCGGGAAAACCCGCCCAGGCATCATTGCCGTTGATTTTGCGGTCGGGGTAGAACATGACGCTGGTGACCACGAACTTGACCCGTGCCGTGCTTTCGACCAGCCACGTGCACAAGGCCTGTTCCTGTTCTTCATCGAGGATGCGGCGGTTATCGTTCGACAAGTCACGGCGAGTTCGACTGTCCGTCACAAACCATTCGATATCGCCGTCGCTGAATTGATACCAGTAGTGCTTCAGTGAAGTACGGTCGATTGTGCCGTTAGTTGTTGCTGAATAAACAGGGCTATGACTGGCTTGATAGAGTTCGTAAGCCTTCATCGCATTGCTAAACAGTATTTTATCGGGCTTGTTGGCGTTCATCGGCCAGTTATCTTTAATTTCATGATCATCAAGAATCATGTAAGTCGAAGTCTCCGACATCAGTCGTCGAATATTGGGCAGGGAAAATGCCGCGCGATATTTTGCAATGAAGTCGTCATAGTCGCGGTCCGGGGCGAACAGGTTCAGATCGTCGGCGTAGACCTGATCGCCACACATCATGATTGCGCTGATCGCCGGTTGTGCGCCTTCGATCAACTGACTGATCGAAGCGAAAATCCGGTCACCCAGATGCGGAAGTGACGGGATGCCGGCGGTCAGGCGCAGGTAGCGACAGGAACCGAGGATGTAGGCGCGGGGCTGTAAAGGCTGGCCGCTGCGGGTACGCAGGCGATAAGTCTCCCGTGGCTATTGCAGCGGTAACTCCGCCACGCTGTGGATGGTGTGGACGGGACTCATCGGGCTGAACCAGCCGGTCTGGTATTCGTACTCGGTGTCGGCTTGCAAATGATCGAGCACCAGCACTTCAGTCATGTCGCGAGTTGAGTCAAGTTTTACAAACTGGCCCGTCTGCCATTGTTTCGAATCCAATATCCGGTAGCGAATACCGGCAAATACGGCCGCGTTATGTTGCAGTCCGCCGCGAATAAAGATCCGCGCCTGATTAGTTGTTGTATGGCCAATGATCGGGCCGACAGTAGGTTTAAGCATGTTCGAATCCATTCGAATAAGTGTTGGTGAGTAATAAAGTTGCCCGGCTTGTTGGCGCAACTTTGATGCGCCAAGGTTAGTTGCCTGTTGCTGAAAAATATCGACAGGAAGTGGACTAAAGTCGTGGCTTATATCAGCGCAAGTTGTGGGAAAAGTGCGTGCAGCAGTTTTTTCAGGCAAAAAAAAGCCCCGCCAAACTGACGGGGTTGAGGTACGAGCGTGTGGCGCTCGAAAACGTGGAACGCGGTCGGCCCTCCGTTGCCGGAGGGCCGAGCGCTTTACAGCAGGATGGTGCGGATGTCTGCCAGCAGGTCGCTCAGACGCTTGGTGAAGCGTGCAGCAGCGGCGCCGTTGATCACACGGTGATCGTAGGACAGCGACAGTGGCAGCATCAGTTTCGGCTGGAAGGCTTTGCCGTCCCAGACTGGCTGGATGGTTGCCTTGGAAACACCGAGGATCGCCACTTCCGGCGCGTTGACGATCGGCGTGAAACCGGTGCCGCCAATGTGGCCGAGGCTGGAAATGGTGAAGCAGGCGCCTTGCATCTCGTCCGACGAGAGCTTCTTGGTCCGGGCTTTTTCAGCCAGGGAAGCAGCCTCGGCGGCCAGTTGCAGCAGGCTCTTCTGGTCGACGTTCTTGATGACCGGTACCAGCAGGCCATCCGGGGTGTCGACGGCGAAGCCGATGTTCACGTATTTCTTGCGGATGATCGCCTTGCCGCTTGGTGCCAGCGAGCTGTTGAAGTCCGGCAGTTCCTTGAGCAGGTGTGCGCAGGACTTGAGCAGCAGCGGCAGGATGGTCAGCTTGACGCCGGCCTTCTCTGCGACAGCTTTCTGTGCGGTGCGGAACGCTTCCAGCTCGGTGATATCCGCCGAGTCGAATTGCGTTACGTGCGGCACGTTCAGCCAGCTGCGGTGCAGGTTGGCGGCGCCGACCTGCATCAGGCGGGTCATCGGCACTTCTTCGATTTCGCCGAAACGGCTGAAGTCGACGACCGGAATCGGCGGGATGCCCGCGCCACCGGTTGCGCCAGCAGCAGCGGCCGGTGCTTCCTTGGCCTTCTGCATCATGGCTTTGACGTAAACCTGCACGTCTTCTTTCAGGATGCGACCGTGCGGACCGCTGGCGCCGACAGCGCTCAGCTCGACGCCGAACTCGCGAGCCAGTTGACGCACGGCTGGGCCGGCGTGAACTTTCGCACCAGGCTTGGCTGGAGCAGCGGCCGGAGCGGCAGCAGCAGGTGCAGCGGCAGCCGGAGCAGCAGCAGCGGCCGGCGCCGGAGCGCTCGGAGCAGCAGCGGCAGCTGGAGCCGGGGCAGCAGCCGGAGCGGCGCCTTTGACTTTCAGCTTGAGGATCAGGTCGCCGGTGCCGACTTCGTCGTCCAGCTTGATGGAAACGCTTTCCACCACGCCAGCGGCAGGCGACGGGATTTCCATGCTCGCCTTGTCGGATTCCAGAGTGATCAGCGACTGGTCGGCTTCAACGCTGTCGCCAGCCTTGACCAACACTTCGATGATCTTGGCCTTGCCGGCCGAACCGATGTCCGGAACGTGGATGTCCTGAACGCTGTCGGCAACCGGTGCAGCTGGCGCGGCGGCAGGCGCCGGTGCAGCGGCCGGAGCAGCAGCCTGGGCCGGAGCGGCCGCAGCAGGGGCCGCAGCACCCGCCACTTCCAGATCCAGGATCAGGTCGCCAGTGCCGACTTCGTCGTTCAACTTGACGCTGATGGCCTTGACCACGCCAGCGGCAGGCGACGGGATTTCCATGCTCGCCTTGTCGGATTCCAGGGTGATCAGCGACTGATCAGCCTCGACGGTGTCGCCGACCTTGACCTGGATCTCGATGATCTGGGCCTTGCCCGACGAACCGATGTCCGGCACGTGCACTTGCTGAGCCGAAGCGGCAGCCGGAGCTGCGGCTGGCGCAGCCGGTGCAGGCGCGGCAGCCGGTGCAGCTTCAGCCTTGGCGGCAGGAGCAGCAGCCGCAGCAGGGGCCGCTTGCGCGGCGCCCTCGACTTCCAGTTCCAGCAGTTCGTCGCCTTCTTTCAGGCGATCGCCCAGCTTCACTTTCAGGCTCTTGATGACGCCGGCCTTCGGGGCCGGCACTTCCATGCTGGCCTTGTCCGATTCCAGGGTCAGGATGCTCTGGTCGGCTTCGATACGGTCGCCGACCTTCACAAACAGTTCGATTACTTCACCTTCACCGCTGCCGATGTCAGGTACGCGAATGAGTTCGCTCACAGAGTTTCTCCTCAGCAGTCCAGTGGGTTGCGTTTTTCCGGGTCGATGCCGAACTTGGTAATGGCCTCGGCCACGACTTTAGGTTCGATATCACCACGGTCAGCCAGTGCTTCCAGGGCTGCCAACACCACGAAATGACGGTCGACTTCGAAGAAATGACGCAGTTTCTTGCGGCTGTCGCTGCGGCCGAAACCGTCGGTGCCCAGGACTTTGAATTCCTTGGACGGTACCCACTGACGGATCTGCTCGGCGAACAGTTTCATGTAGTCGGTAGAAGCGATGACCGGACCCTTGCGGCCGCTCAGGCATTCTTCGACGTAGCTGCGCTGAGGCTTCTGGCCAGGTTTCAGACGGTTGCTGCGCTCTACGGCCAGGCCGTCGCGACGCAGTTCGTTGAAGCTGGTGACGCTCCACACATCGGCGCCGATGTTGAACTCTTCACGCAGGATCTTCGCCGCTTCACGGACTTCACGCAGGATGGTGCCGGAGCCCATCAGCTGTACGTGGTGCGCCGCATCGCGGGTGTCTTCTTCCAGCAGGTACATGCCTTTCTTGATGCCTTCTTCGGCACCGGCCGGCATGGCTGGCTGCTGGTAGGACTCGTTCATCACGGTGATGTAATAGAAGATGTCCTGTTGCTCTTCGGTCATCTTCTTCATGCCGTCCTGAATGATCACCGCCAGCTCGTAGCCGTAGGTCGGATCGTAGGTGCGGCAGTTCGGGATGGTGGCAGCCAGCAGGTGGCTGTGACCGTCTTCGTGCTGCAGGCCTTCACCGTTCAGGGTGGTACGGCCGGCGGTGCCGCCGATCAGGAAGCCACGGGTTCGGCTGTCGCCAGCGGCCCATGCCAGATCGCCGATACGCTGGAAGCCGAACATCGAGTAGAAGATGTAGAACGGCAGCATTGGCTGGTTGTGGCTGGAGTACGAAGTACCGGCAGCGATGAAGGAGCTCATGGCGCCTGCTTCGTTGATGCCTTCTTCAAGGATCTGACCTTTCTGGTCTTCCTTGTAGAACATCACCTGGTCTTTATCGACTGGCTCGTAGAGCTGGCCGACGGACGAGTAGATGCCCAGCTGACGGAACATGCCTTCCATACCGAAGGTACGGGCTTCGTCCGGGATGATCGGAACGATGCGCGGGCCGATTTCCTTGTCCTTGACCAGTTGCGCGAGGATCCGCACGAAGGCCATGGTGGTGGAAATTTCACGGTCGCCGGAACCGTCGAGGATTGCCTTGAGGGTGTCCAGATCCGGAGTCGGTACGCTGAAGCTTTGTGCGCGACGCTGAGGCACGAAACCGCCCAGTGCAGAGCGACGCTCGGCCAGGTAACGGGCTTCGGCGCTGTTTGGCTCTGGCTTGAAGAACGGCAGGTTTTCCAGCTCTTCGTCTTTCACCGGGATGTCGAAGCGGTCGCGGAACAGCTTCAGGCTGTCGACGTCGACTTTCTTGGTGTTGTGCGCGGTGTTCTTCGCTTCGCCCGCACCGGTACCGTAACCCTTGATGGTCTTGGCCAGGATGACGGTCGGTTGTTCTTTGTGGTTGACCGCTTCGTGGTACGCCGCGTAGACCTTGTACGGGTCGTGGCCGCCACGGTTGAGTTTCCAGATCTCGTCGTCGGACAGATCAGCAACCATCGCCTTGAGTTCTGGCGTGTTGAAGAAGTGTTCACGCACGAACGCGCCGTCTTTGGCTTTGTAGTTCTGGTACTCGCCGTCGATGACTTCGTCCATGCGACGTTGCAGGATGCCGTCGACGTCCTTGGCCAGCAGTGGGTCCCAGAAACGGCCCCAGATGACTTTGGTCACGTTCCACTGAGCACCGCGGAACACGCCTTCGAGTTCCTGGATGATCTTGCCGTTGCCGCGAACCGGGCCGTCGAGGCGCTGCAGGTTGCAGTTGATGACGAAGATCAGGTTGTCCAGCTTCTCGCGGCCGGCCAGGGAGATGGCGCCCAGGGATTCCGGCTCGTCGCACTCGCCGTCGCCCAGGAAGCACCAGACTTTCTGTTTGCCCGGCTGGATGAAACCGCGGTGTTCCAGGTACTTCATGAAGCGAGCCTGGTAGATCGCCTGGATCGGGCCCAGACCCATCGAAACGGTCGGGAACTGCCAGAAGTCAGGCATCAGCCAAGGGTGCGGGTAGGACGACAGGCCCTGACCGTCGACTTCCTGGCGGAAGTTGTTCATCTGGTCTTCGGTGATGCGGCCTTCCATGAATGCACGGGCGTAAACGCCTGGCGAGGTGTGGCCCTGGAAGTAGATCAGGTCGCCGCCGTGTTCGTCGGTCGGGGCCTGGAAGAAGTAGTTGAAGCCGATGTCGTACAGGGTCGCACTGGAAGCGAAGCTGGAGATGTGACCACCCAGGTCAGAATCTTTCAGGTTCGTACGCATTACCATGGCCATCGCGTTCCAGCGTACCAGCGAGCGAATGCGGCGTTCCATGAACAGGTCGCCAGGCATGCGTGCTTCGTGGGTAACGGGGATCGTGTTGCGGTAAGGCGTGGTGATGGCGTAAGGGAGCTGCGAACCGCTGCGGGTCGCCAGTTCACCCATACGGGTCATCAGATAGTGAGCACGGTCTTCGCCTTCTTTGTCGAGAACCGATTCCAGGGCGTCCAGCCATTCCTGGGTTTCGACGGGATCGAGGTCTTGCATGGCTTGCTCCAGGGCGGAAAGGCTTCCAGAATCGGTTGCCTGAGTTTGCGACTGGCCTTGTGGGCAGACGATTTAAAATTCTTGGATTGCCGACAGGTTGTTCCGGCGGCGTGTAGTTTTACTACAAATCATCCGGCATTTCAGCCTTTCGAATGTATAGACGAGTAGTAAAACTACAGATGAAAGGCTTGTGGCCTCCGACTGCGTTGTGAGAATAATCGTTAAGGTTGGTCTTTAGCCATCCGAAAAAGGTGAAAGTTTGATGCTGGCTGCCAAAGAAAAAGAAATTTCAGCTATTTCTCACTTTTGTTCGACAGTCCTTCGCGTAGCGGTTTTTCAATCATCACTACAAGCGGCCATTTACACGCCGATCAAGGATAGACCATGACCCTGCCCGCGCTTGCCGAACTGCCCGCCATTCTCCTGCCGTTGGTCAGCCGATCGGAGCAGTCGTTCCGTGCGGCCGTCGCGCAACTGGAATACGATCACGGCTTCTCGTCCTGGACGCCGGAACGCTGGGCGCAGTTCGCCCGCGTCAGCGCCGCCAGCGATTTCGTCATTGAACAGAGCGTTCGTGACCCTTTGATGTTGTTGTCGCTGGTGCAGTCCGGCGAGCTGGACCGGCCGTTCGCCAAAGGTGAGTTGTGCGCGCAGATCGCCGCCGCCGTCAGCCTCGCCCAGACCGAAGATGAACTGGGCCGGGCCCTGCGTCGTCAGCGCACCCGACATCAGGTGCGGATCATCTGGCGCGACCTCAACCGCCAGGCCGATCTGGTGCAGACCTGCCGCGATCTCTCGGACATGGCCGACGCCAGCATCGATCAGGCCTATCAATGGTTGTACCGCCGCCATTGCGACCAGTTCGGCACACCGACCGGCCGGCGCAGCGGCGAACCGCAGCAGATGGTCATCCTCGGCATGGGCAAGCTCGGCGCGGTCGAGCTGAACCTGTCCTCGGACATCGACCTGATCTTCGCCTACCCCGAGGGCGGCGAAACCGTCGGCGTTAAACGCCCGCTGGATAACCAGGAATTCTTCATCCGCCTCGGCCAGCGCCTGATCAAGGCCCTCGACCCGATCACCGTCGACGGTTTCGTGTTCCGCGTCGACATGCGCCTGCGCCCGTACGGCTCGTCCGGCGCGCTGGTGCTGAGCTTCAATGCACTGGAGCAGTATTACCAGGATCAGGGCCGCGACTGGGAACGCTACGCGATGATCAAGTCGCGGGTGGTGGCCGGCGATCAGGTGGCGGGCGAGCAGTTGCAGGAAATGCTGCGGCCATTCGTTTATCGGCGCTATCTGGACTTCTCGGCGATCGAAGCGCTGCGCACCATGAAGCAGCTGATTCAGCAGGAAGTGCGGCGCAAAGGCATGGCCGACAACATCAAGCTCGGCTCCGGCGGTATCCGTGAAGTCGAGTTCATTGCCCAGGCCTTTCAACTGATTCACGGCGGTCGCGACCTGAGTCTGCAACAGCGCCCTCTATTAAAGGTGTTGAGCACGCTCGAAGGGCAGGGCTATCTGCCGCCAGCGGTGATCAGCGAACTGCGCGAAGGTTACGAATTCCTGCGTTACACCGAGCACGCGATCCAGGCGATTGCCGACCGCCAGACCCAGATGCTGCCGGACAGCGCTCAGGATCAGGCGCGCATTGCGTTCATGCTCGGTTTTGCCGACTGGGAGGCATTCCACGAGAAGCTGATGTTCTGGCGCGGCCGGGTGGCCTGGCACTTTGCGCAAGTGATCGCCGATCCCGATGAGGACGAAGGCGTCGAGAGCGAAGTGGTGGTCGGCGGTGAATGGCTGCCGCTGTGGGAAGAGGCTCAGGACGAAGAAGCGGCCTGTCGCCAGCTGGAGGAGGGCGGTTTCGCTGACGCGACCAAGGCCCTGAAGGCGCTGGCGAGTCTGCGTGCCAGTCCGCAGTTACGGGCGATGCAGCGTCTGGGGCGCGAACGTCTCGATGCCTTTATTCCGCGCCTGCTGGCCCAGGCGGTGGAGCACGAAAATCCCGATCTGGTGCTTGAGCGCGTTCTGCCGCTGGTCGAAGCGGTGGCCCGGCGTTCGGCTTATCTGGTGCTGCTGACCGAAAACCCCGGCGCGTTGCGTCGCTTGCTGACGCTGTGCGCCGCCAGTCCGTGGATCGCCGAGCAAATCACCCGCTTCCCGTTGCTGCTGGATGAATTGCTCAACGAAGGCCGGCTGTTCAAGCCGCCGCTGGCGCCGGAACTGGCCGCCGAGTTGCGCGAGCGCCTGACGCGAATCCCGGAAGACGACCTCGAACAACAGATGGAAGCCCTGCGTCATTTCAAACTGGCGCACCGCTTGCGCGTCGCCGCCTCGGAAATCGCCGGCAGTCTGCCGTTGATGAAGGTCAGCGATTACCTGACCTGGCTGGCCGAAGCGATTCTTGAGCAAGTGCTGGCCCTGGCCTGGCGCCAGACCGTGGCCAAGTACGGCACGCCGCTGCGCACCGATGGCACGCTGTGCGATCCCGGCTTCATCATTGTCGGTTATGGGAAAGTCGGCGGGATCGAGTTGGGGCATGGTTCGGATCTGGATCTGGTGTTCATCCACGATGGCGATCAGCAGGCCGAAACCGATGGACCAAAACCCATCGATGGCACGCAGTTCTTCACCCGGCTCGGCCAGCGGATCATTCACTTGCTGACGGCGCAGACCAACTCCGGTCAGTTGTACGAAGTGGACATGCGCCTGCGACCGTCCGGGGCGTCCGGGCTGTTGGTCAGTTCGCTCGGCGCGTTTGCGCGCTATCAGGAAAATGAAGCCTGGACCTGGGAACATCAGGCGCTGGTGCGGGCGCGGGTGCTGGTGGGCAGCAAGGATGTCGGCCAGGCCTTCGAGAACGTCCGGGCCCAGGTGCTGGGCAAGGCGCGGGATCTGGCGAAACTGCAACAGGAAGTGAGTGAGATGCGCGCCAAGATGCGCGACAACCTCGGCAGCAAGAGCACCGCCGCCGGTACCGGGGCGAATGCCTTCGAGGCCACGGCGCCGTTCGACCTCAAGCAGGACGCCGGAGGTATCGTCGATATTGAATTTATGGTGCAATACGCGGCTCTGGCGTGGTCGCAAACCCACCCGCCGTTGCTGCGCTGGACGGACAATATCCGCATTCTGGAAGAGCTGGAGCACGAAGGGCTGATGCCGGCCGAAGACGCCAGCCTGTTGCGCGAGGCCTACAAGGCCTATCGTTCCGCCGCCCACCGGCAGGCCTTGCAGAAGGACGCCGGGGTGATACCGGGCGATCAGTTCGCGGACGAACGGCGGCAGGTGATGCGGATCTGGCGTGAGCTGGGGCTAAGCTGATTCTCGAGACGGGGAGGCGTAAAGCCTCCCCGGTTCGTTTATGGAAACCACATGAATATTCTGATCGTTGGGCCCAGTTGGGTCGGTGACATGGTGATGGCGCAGACACTGTTTCAGTGTCTCAAGCAGCGCCACCCGCAGTGCGAAATCGACGTGCTGGCCCCCGAGTGGAGCCGGCCGATCCTCGAACGCATGCCCGAAGTGCGCAAGGCCTTGAGCTTCCCGCTCGGTCACGGCGCGCTGGAGCTGGCGACCCGTCGGCGGATCGGCAAATCCCTGGCCGGCCAGTACGACCAGGCGATCCTGCTGCCGAACTCGTTGAAGTCGGCGCTGGTGCCGTTCTTCGCCGGCATCCCGAAACGCACCGGCTGGCGCGGCGAATTCCGCTACGGCCTGCTCAATGACGTGCGCACGCTGGATAAAGAACGTTATCCGCTGATGATCGAGCGTTTCATGGCGCTGGCCTATGAGCCGAACGCCGAGTTGCCGAAACCTTATCCGCGCCCGAGCCTGCAGATCGATCCGGTGACCCGCGAGGCCGCATTGGCCAAGTTCGGTCTGACCCTCGACCGTCCGGTGCTGGTGTTGTGCCCCGGTGCCGAATTCGGCGAAGCCAAACGCTGGCCGTCCGAGCATTACGCCAAGGTCGCCGAGGCCCGCATCCGCGAAGGCTGGCAGGTCTGGCTGTTCGGTTCGAAGAACGATCACGCCGTGGGCGAAGACATTCGCGCGCGGCTGATCCCGGGCCTGCGTGAAGAGTCCGTGAACCTCAGCGGCGGCACTTCGCTGGCCGAGGCCATCGACCTGATGTCCTGCGCCGATTCGGTCGTCTCCAACGATTCCGGCCTGATGCACGTGGCCGCTGCGCTGAATCGCCCGTTGGTGGCGGTTTACGGTTCGACCTCGCCGGGTTTCACCCCGCCGCTGGCCGAGCACGTGGAAATCGTCCGCCTGGGCCTCGATTGCAGCCCTTGCTTCGACCGCACCTGCCGTTTCGGCCATTACAACTGCCTGCGCCAGCTGATGCCGGACGCGGTCAACGATGCCTTGCAGCGTTTGCAGGGCTCTGTGGTCGAGGTTCATTAACTTGCGGGTATTGCTGATCAAGACTTCATCGCTGGGCGACGTGATTCACGCGTTGCCGGCGCTAACCGACGCCGCCCGGGCGATTCCCGGGATCAAGTTCGACTGGGTGGTGGAAGAAGGCTTCGCCGAGATTCCGACCTGGCACCCGGCCGTAGGCAAAGTGATTCCGGTGGCGATCCGCCGCTGGCGCAAAAACATCTGGAAAACCATCACCAGCGGCGAGTGGAAGCGCTTCAAGCAGTCTGTTCGGGCGAACAAATATGACCTGGTGATCGACGCTCAGGGCCTGCTGAAAAGCGCCTGGCTGACCCGCTACGTCAAAGCCCCGGTGGCCGGTCTCGACAAGGGCTCGGCCCGCGAGCCGATCGCCGCGCGCTTTTATGACCGCAAACTGGCGGTGGCCCGTGGGCAGCATGCCGTCGAGCGTGTGCGCCAGTTGTTCGCGATTGCTTTGGGGTACGACTTGCCCAAAGGCCTGGGCGATTACGGCCTCAACGTCGAGCGTCTGGTCGAGTTGCCGCGCAAGAATGCCTACGTGGTGTTCCTCCACGGCACCACCTGGGACACCAAGCACTGGCCGGAAGCCTACTGGCGCGAGCTGACCGAACGGGTCGGCTACCTTGGCGTCGGGATCAAGCTGCCGTGGGGCAACCCGCTGGAGAAGGCCCGGGCCGAGCGCATCGCCGCCGGTTTCAAACACGCCGAAGTGCTGCCGAAGCTGAACCTGGCCGGGGTCGGCAAGGTGCTGGCCGGCGCCCAGGCCTGCGTTGCGGTGGATACCGGTCTCGGCCATCTGGCCGCGGCGCTGGATGTGCCGACGATTTCCCTGTTCGGCCCGACCAATCCGGGCCTGACCGGTGCCTACGGCAAGCTGCAGATTCACCTCGGCAGCGATTTCCCGTGCGCGCCGTGCCTGCAAAAGAAATGTACGTATCAACCGACCGCGCAGGATGCCCGTCAGTTTGACCTGAAACGCGAGTTGCCTTTGTGCTTCACGCGTCTGAATCCCGAGCGTGTTGCCAGCCGACTGAGCACGTTGTTGATGGCTGAGGAGCTGCGCTGATGCAATTGGCTTTTGTCCTGTACAAATATTTCCCGTTCGGCGGTTTGCAGCGCGACTTCATGCGCATCGCCCTCGAATGCCAGAAGCGCGGGCACCAGATCCGCGTCTACACCCTGATCTGGGAAGGCGACGTGCCGCCCGGTTTCGAAGTGCTGGTGGCGCCGGTCAAGGCGTTCTTCAATCACCGCCGCAACGAAAAGCTCAGCGCGTGGATGGAAGCGGACCTGGCCAAGCGTCCGGTGGATCGCCTGATCGGCTTCAACAAAATGCCGGGGCTGGACGTCTACTACGCCGCCGACGGCTGCTTCGAAGACAAGGCGCAGAACCTGCGCAATTCGCTGTATCGCCGCTGGGGCCGTTACCGCCACTTCGCCGAGTACGAGCGCGCGGTGTTCGCCAAAGACGCGAAGACCGAAGTGCTGATGATTTCCGAAGTGCAGCAGCCGCTGTTCATCAAGCATTACGACACGCCGCTGGAACGCTTTCACCTGCTGCCGCCGGGTATCGCCCAGGATCGTCGCCGCCCTGCGGATGCCGACCAGATTCGTGCCGGTTTCCGCGCCGAATTCAATCTGAAGGACGACGAACTGCTGCTGGTGCAGATCGGTTCCGGGTTCAAGACCAAGGGTGTCGATCGCAGCCTGAAAGCGCTGGCCGCCTTGCCTGCCGAGCTGAAGAAACGCACCCGGCTGTTTGTAATCGGCCAGGATGACCCCAAATTGTTCCAGATGCAGAGTGCGACGCTGGGCCTGGGCGACAACGTGACGTTCCTCAAGGGGCGCAGCGATATCCCGCGTTTCCTGCTCGGCGCCGATCTGTTGATCCACCCGGCGTACAACGAAAACACCGGTACGGTGCTGCTTGAAGCACTGGTCGCCGGGTTGCCGGTGCTGGTCAGCGCGGTCTGCGGTTATGCCCATTACATCGCCGAGGCCGACGCCGGGCGAGTGCTGGACGAACCGTTCGATCAGGCGCAACTGACGCAATACCTGACTGACATGTTGAACGACGACGCTGCACGGGCGGCCTGGAGCCGCAACGGTCTGGCCTTCGCCGAGACGGCCGACCTCTACAGCATGCCGCAGCACGCGGCCGATGTGATTCTGGCGGAGCACGCTTAAATGAAGTTGATGCTGGCTGAACCGTTCAAGAGCCTGTGGGCTGGCCGCGATGCGTTCGTGGAAGTCGAAGGCTTGCAGGGCGAGGTGTACCGCGAGCTGGAAGCCCGCCGGACGTTGCGCACGGAAGTCGACGGCAACGGCTTTTTCGTCAAGATTCACCGGGGCATCGGTTGGGGCGAGATCTTCAAGAACCTGCTGACCGCCAAACTGCCGGTGCTCGGCGCGGGTCAGGAATGGAAAGCCATCCAGCGCTTGCAGGAAGTAGGCGTACCGACCATGACCGCCGTCGCGTACGGCGAGAAGGGCAGCAACCCGGCGGATCAGCATTCGTTCATCGTCACCGAAGAGCTGGCGCCGACCATCAGCCTTGAAGACTTCAGCATCGACTGGGTCAAGCAGCCGCCGCAGCCGAAACTCAAGCGGGCGCTGATCGCCGAGGTCGCGCGGATGACCGGCATGATGCACCGTGCCGGGGTCAACCATCGCGACTGCTACATCTGCCACTTTCTGCTGCACACCGACAAACCGGTGACCCCGGAAGACTTCAAACTCTCGGTTATCGACCTGCACCGCGCCCAGACCCGACCGGCGATCACCCAGCGCTGGCGCAACAAGGATCTGGCGGCGCTGTACTTTTCCGCACTGGATATCGGCCTGACCCGCCGCGACAAGCTGCGCTTCCTCAAAGGCTACTTCCAGCAACCGCTGCGCCAGATCCTGGCCGAAGAAGCGCCGTTGCTGAGCTGGCTCGAAGGCAAGGCCAACAAGCTCTACGCGCGCAAGCAACGTTACGGGGATGCGCTCTGATGGCGGGTTGGAATCTGGAGCCTGAGTACCGTGAACTTGCGCAGCATTTCGGTAGCCTCGAAGCGGTATTTGCCCTTCAGGGCGAGCGCCTGACCCGCGATCCATTGTCCGAAGTCATTCGCGTGCAGCTCAACGGCGTCAATTATTACGTCAAGCGCTACAGCGGTGCCGGCAAGGGCCTGCGGCGTTATCTGGGCAAACCCCGGGTGAAGATGGAATGGCAGAACCTCAAACGCTTCGCCAAGTGGGGCATTCCCACCGCCGAAGTGGTGGCGTGGGGCCTGGAGCGCAACGGCATGGCCTACGATCGCGGGGCGATGATTACCCGTGAACTGCCGCGCACCGAAGACCTGTCGGCGCTGGCCGAGCGCAACGATCCAAAGCTCAAGGATCGCGCCTGGGTCGACGGCGTCAGCCGGCAGCTGGCTGCCTATACGCGTGTCATGCACGACCACCGCTTTACCCATAACGATCTGAAGTGGCGCAATCTGCTGATCGACGATCAGGCGCAGCTGTTTCTGATCGACTGCCCGAACGGCGATTTCTGGCGCGGTTTCTGGCTCAAGTACCGGATCACCAAGGATCTGGCCTGCCTCGACAAGGTGGCCAAGTATCACCTGTCGAACACCCAGCGCCTGCGCTTCTACCTGCAATACCGTGGACGTGATCGGCTGAATGCCGCCGACAAGCAACGGATTCGCCACGTGGTGAGATTTTTCGAGGGACGCGAATGACTGATTTTCTGGCCGCTGAGGACCGTGCGCTGCTGGAGCGCCACGGTCTCGGCACGTTCGATGCGCTGTGGTCCAAGCAGCTCGACGCTGTGGATGAGCCCAACACCGATGGCGGCGGCTGGAGCAGCGTGTTTCGTCTGGAGCTGGAAGGGCGTGGCTACTACCTCAAGCGCCAGTGCAATTACCTGACCCGCACCCTGCACGCGCCGTTTGGCGAGCCGACGTTTGCCCGGGAATTTCGTAACATCAGTCGTTACAACAAACTCGGTATTCCTGCGTTGCAGGCGGCGTTCTTTGGCGAGCGCAAGGTCAACGGAGAAGTCCGTGCGATCCTGCTGACCCGCGCGCTGGACGGCTGGGACGATCTCGATTCGCTGTTACAGCGCTGGTCCGAACTCGATGCCGCGCAGCAATCGGCGATTCTCAAGTCTTGCGGCCTGTTGGCGCGCCATCTGCACGGCATGCGCCAGGTGCACGGCTGCTTCTATCCAAAACACATTTTCCTGCGCGCCGAGGGCGATGGCTATCAGGCGCAGTTGATCGATCTGGAAAAGACTCGGCCGTTGCTGTTCGGTATGCGTGACCGGGTCAAGGATCTGGAACCGCTGCTGCGCCGTGCGCCGGAGTGGAGCGAAGCGCAATTGCGTGAGCTGTTGGAGGCGTATCTCGATCAATCGACGGACAGTTCGCTGGTCGACAGCTGGGTCACGCGGCTGACCGCGCGGCGCAGTCGCAAGGAGACCCGCTGATGCAGCTGTCCGACCTGAAAAATGCCGGGCGTACGCCGAGTCTGCCGCTGACGGTTTCGCTGGCCGATGCGGCGGGCGCTGCCGATTTGCAGTTGCTCAGTCTGTTGCGGGTATTGCCGGGGCAGCGTTACGTCGGTGCCGGTGTGTGGCGGGGGCGTCCGGTGCTGGCCAAATTGCTGGTCGGCAACAAGGCTGCGCGGCATTTTCAGCGTGAACTGGAAGGTGTGAAACTGCTCGCTGCTCAGGGCATGACCACACCGTTGTTGCTGGCCGACGGCCTGAAGGACGGCGAAGGTGGCTGGCTGCTGTTCGAGTTCCTCGAAGGCGCCGAAAGCCTGGGCGATGCCTGGAACAAGGTCGAATCCTTGCCGGTGCTGGCTGACGAGCAGTCGGCGGTGCTGGCCGAAGCGCTCGGCGCCATTGGCCAGTTACACGGCAAAGGCATGTGGCAGGAAGACCTGCACCTGGACAACCTGCTGCGCCACGGCGGTCAGCTGTATCTGATCGATGGCGCGGGCATCTGTGCGGAAAACGCCGGCCAACCGTTGTCCCGGCAGAAAGTGCTGGAAAACCTCGGGGTGTTCTTCGCCCAGTTGCCCAAGTCGCTCGAGCCGTTCACCGAAGAATTGCTGGTGTATTACCTGCTGAGCAACAGCGAACACGCGCTGCCGCTGGAAGCTCTGCAAAAGCAGATCGACAAGGTGCGCGCCTGGCGCTTGAAGGATTACCTGATCAAGGTCGGTCGTGAATGCACGTTGTTCAGCGTCAAGCGCGGCGCATTTGGTCTGCGGTCGATTCGCCGCGAGGAAGAGTCCGCCATGCTGCCGGTGCTGGAGCAGGCCGATGCCTTGCTCGATCAGGGGCATCTGTACAAGACTGGCGGTGCGGCCAGTGTCGGCAAGGTCGAGGTTGCCGGGCGTCCTCTGGTGATCAAACGTTACAACATCAAGAATTTTGCCCATTGGCTCAAGCGCTTCTGGCGTCCAAGCCGCGCCTGGCATTCCTGGCGTGAAGGCAATCGCCTGGCGTTCCTCGGCATCGCCACGCCAAAACCGCTGGCAGTGCTGGAAACCCGTTTTCTCTGGCTGCGCAGCAAGGCCTATCTGATCACCGAACACCTGGCCGGGCCGGACATCATCGAGCGTTTTGCGCCGTATGTTGAAAGCGGTGCGGCGCCGGAAGCCGAGTTGCAGGCGCTGGATCAGCTGTTTGCCCGGTTGATCGCCGAACGCATCAGCCATGGCGACTTCAAGGGGCATAACCTGTTCTGGCAGGAAGACCGCTGGGCGCTGATCGATCTGGATTCGATGTGCCAGCACGGTTCGGTGGGCAACTTCGCCCCGGCCTATGCCCGGGATCGCGCACGGTTCATGCGCAACTGGCCTGAGAGCAGTGCGCTGTATCGAGTGATCGATCAGCGATTGCCCAAGGATGTAGCGGGCACTGCGTGATTGTTTTCGCCAGCGCGTAAGATATTTCTGCAGTTGAATCCGGGTGAGGGTTGTGGCGACAAATCCTTGTGACTTGTCCTACGGCCTTCCCGGAATCCATGAACTGCCCCTCGCAAAACCCCGATGCTAGTTTGCCCCGACGTTCCCGGAGGGCAAACCTTGAGCATCAAAAACGCTATCGCCATCGGCGCATTTTCCCTGGCACTGTCCGGCTGCGGCACCGCCGTCACGGTGTTGCAGGACGATGAAGATGCCACGCGCGGCCTGCGCAAACAGAAGACCTACTGTCAGTCGATTCCGCGCATCTACAGCGGGCTCGCCCACGATTTCTGCCTGCTGCACGCGCCGCCCGACCCCACCGGCATTCTGGTGCCGGTCGTCCTGCTCGACCTGACCCTGTCCGGTGCGTTCGATACGGCTTTTCTGCCGTATACGATCTATCGCCAGGCGGTGGACGGGAATATCAGTGTTTATTGGCGGCCGAGCCGGGGGTAATTACCTTGCCCCCAACCAGTGAATACAGCGATGTCATCGTTTATGTCGATGAGAGCGGTGATCATGGGATGCAGACACTGGATCCCAACTATCCAGTCTTCGTGCTCGCGTTTTGTGTCTTTCATAAGAGGCATTACTGCGAGAAAGTCATTCCTGCTCTACAGAAATTCAAGTTTGCCCATATGGGACACGATCTGATCGGTCTGCATGAGCTCGAAATTCGTAAAGAAAAAGGAGCGTTTTCTGGCCTCTTCATGTCCAGAGAACACAAGAATGCTTTTCTTGAGGAGCTGACTTGCATCATTGAAGCCAGCAACTTCGTTCTGATCAGTTGCGTCGTAGACAAGGCTTCCCTTCGTGAAAAACAAGGCACGGGACACAATCCTTATCACCTCGCTATCGGCTTTTGTCTGGAAACGCTCTATGAGTTTTTGCAGGAGAAGAATCAACAAGGGGCACTGACGCACGTGATTTTCGAGCGCCGAGGAAAGCGAGAGGATAACGAGCTTGAGTTGGAGTTTCGCAGGATGTGTGGTGGCGCGAATCGATGGGGTATTCAACTGCCGTTTGACATCGTCTTTGCAACCAAACAGGTGAATTCAACCGGCCTGCAGCTAGCCGATCTTGTTGCGAGGCCCATTGGCATGAGCGTGTTGAGGGCGGGTCAGGGAAACCGTGCTTTTGACGTGCTCAAGCGCAAGTTCTATTGCAACGGGGGGCGGAGCAAAGTTGGGGAGGGTTTCGAGAATTGGGGTTTGAAGATTTTCCCATCCCCAGAAAGCGAAAAGCCCCGATGATCTCACCGAGGCATTAGCGCCGACCGGGATCTCCCAGTCCATTTGTGCTGGAGTCTATGTCGATGCCACTTGAGTGTCAACGCACCGGCCGGCCAGTTCCGCTAGAGGTTTGTCGGCGCTTTTAAGCTATAATCCCGCCCTTTAGCTGTCTCTCGCCCGGTGCGAGGGCACATCATTTTTCAAGGCGCATCGCGCCTGAATGCAGACTAAAGAGGCTAGACCCCTGTGGCATTGACGATTCTTGGCCTGTCCGGCGCCCTTAGCCATGATCCTTCAGCAGCCTTGTACATCGACGGCAAGCTGGTCGCGGCGGCTGAGGAAGAGCGCTTCGTACGCGATAAACATGCAAAGAACCGCATGCCCTACGAATCGGCGAAGTTCTGCCTGGAGCAGGCAGGCATCAAGCCGTCCGACGTTGACGTGGTCGCGATTCCGTTCGCCCCGATCAGCATTTTCGGCAAGGCTCGCTGGCAGTACGCCAAGCGTTACTGGTACGCCCCGGATCGTGCACTCGACGCGATCCTGATGGGCAACCGTCGCTACAAGCGCTATCGCAACAAGATCGTCTGGTGTCTGGAGCAACTGGGCTTCGATCCGAAGAAAATCAAGATCGAGCCGGTTGAACACCACCTGGCCCACGCTTCCAGCGCCTATCACTGCTCGGGTTTCAAAGAGAAAACCGCGATCCTCGGCATCGACGGCAAGGGCGAGTACGCCACGACCTTCTTCGGTTACGGCGAAAACGGCAAGATCCACAAGATCAAGGAATTCTTCGATCCGGACTCCCTCGGCGGCCTGTACGGCGCGATCACCGAGTTCCTCGGTTTCGACATGCTGGACGGCGAGTTCAAGGTCATGGGCATGGCGCCGTACGGCGACGCCAGCAAATACGATTTCTCGCGCCTGGCCTCGTTCGAGAACGGCGAGTTGGTGATCAACACCGACTACGCCAACGTGATCGGCCTGCGTCGTTATAAAGAGAAGGGCAAGGGTTACTACTTCTCGCCGAAGCTGATCGAGTGGCTGGGTCCGAAGCGCGAAGGCGACATCGCCGACGAGCCGTACATCCACTACGCCGCCAGCATTCAGGCGCTGTTCGAAAAAATCGCGCTGCAGATGATCGACTACTACCTGGGCGACGTGCTCAAGGAAACCGGCAAGCTGGCTTACGCTGGCGGCTGTGCGTTGAACGTCAAGCTCAACCAGAAAATCATCGCCCGTGACGACGTCAAGGAGCTGTTCGTGCAGCCTGCCTCCGGCGACGCCGGCACCGCAGTCGGCGCAGCGGCCTACGTGTCCAACGCCCGTGGCGTACCGGTCGAGAAGATGGAACACGTCTACCTCGGCCCGTCTTACAGCAACGAAGACGTGATCGCCGCGTGCGCCCGTCACGAGAACAAGCCGACCTGGCGCAAGCTCGACAACATGCCGGAGCAGATCGCCAGGATCATGGTCGATGGCAACCCGGTGGCCTGGTTCCAGGGCCGCATGGAGTTCGGTCCACGCGCACTGGGCGGTCGTTCGATCATCGGCTGCCCGAGCGTGGCTGGCGTGGCTGACCGCATCAACCACCAGATCAAGTTCCGCGAGCGCTGGAGGCCTTTCTGCCCGTCGATGCTCGACACCGTTGCGCCACAGATGATCAAGATCGATCACCCGGCGCCGTTCATGACCTTCACCTTCGAAGTGGCTGAGGAGTGGAAGACCCGCGTGCCGGAAGTCGTCCACGAAGACGGTACTTCCCGGGCCCAGGTGCTTAAGCGCGAATACAACCCGCGCTACTACGACATGATGAAGGCGCTGGAAGTGCTGACCGGCAACGGCGTGTCCCTGAACACCTCGCTCAACCGCCGTGGTGAACCGATGATCTGCTCGCCGACCGACGCCCTGAACATGTTCTTCGGCTCGGATCTGCAGTACCTGATCATGGAAGACATCCTGGTGGTCAAAGAAGGCGCAAACGCTTATGACACGCTCGGCTGAACGCCATGTGCTGCAGTTCTGTCACGGCTATGACGGGCCGTTCCTCGACTGCGCGCGGCAGTACGCCAGCCTGTTCGCGGGCACCGGTTATCGGGTCACCACGGTCTTTCTGACCGGGGCTGCCGATAGCGAGGTGGCCGCGGCCTGCGCCTCCGATGAAGTGTTGTTCATGGAATACAGCTCCAAGGCCATTCGTGGCCTGAAGCTGGGTGCCATCGGCGATCTGCGCAAGATCGCCGCTTCACGCAATTTCAGTTTCTGCATCGCCCATCGCTTCAAGCCGATCTACATCGCCTTGCTCGGCACTTCGCTGCCGGTGATTGGCGTGCACCACGCGTTTGGCGATTACAAGCGCGGCTCGCGCAAACTCTTTGCGCACATTTTCCGCAAGCGTCTGAGCCTGCTCGGCGTGTCCGATGCGGTGCGCGACGACATGCGTCGTTGCCTGCCGAAATGGCCGGCGGCGCGTATCCAGACCCTTTACAACCGCATCGATGTCTCGGCGTTGCAGATGAGTCAGGTATCGGCCCGTGAAGCCCGCGAGACCCTCGGTCTGTCGGCGGATGCGTTCATTGTCGGCAACGTCGGTCGCCTGCACCCGGACAAGGATCAGGCTACGCTGCTGCACGGTTTTGCGGCGGCATTGCCCGGTCTGCCGGCCAACAGCCAACTGGTGATTCTCGGCAAGGGCCGGCTTGAGGATGAGCTCAAGGCGCAGGCCCGTGAGCTGGGTGTCGGGGACCGCGTGCTGTTTCTCGGTCAGGTGCCGGACGCGCGCAATTATTTCCGCGCATTCGATGTGTTTGCCTTGAGCTCCGACCACGAACCGTTCGGCATGGTGCTGCTGGAGGCCATGGCCGCCGGCGTGCCGTTGCTGGCGACTGCGTGTGGCGGGGCGAAGGAAGTGGTCGAGGGCGTGGGCATTCTGTTCCCGCTGGGCGATGCCGAGCATCTGGCCCAGGGCCTGAAACATCTGGCCGGCATGGACGAGCAGCAGCGTCGTCAATGCGCGGAGATGATGTTTGATCGCCTGCGCGAGCGCTTCTCCGACCGCGCCGTACGCGACACCTTCTGGCATTTGCCGCAAGTTACCGATCTGGCACCGAGGGGCTGATGCTCAACCGATTTCAAGGCTGGCGCGAACGTGGCTGGTCGCCCGTTGACGCCTCAACTTATGCACAGACCTGGCAACGTTTCGGCGGCAGCGTCGCGACTCATCCCATGGTGGTCGAGCGTTTGGCGAATCTGGCCGGCATCCCGGTGCGCTATCTGGCCTGGGAACAGCAGGGCGAAATCAAAGCCGCGATCCCGACCTGGGGCCGTGATCTGGCCCTGTCCAAGGACGTGCTCAAACGCAACGGCAAGAAAGGCCTGTTCGACCTCGGCAACGCCGAGCTGATCCTGCCGGCCGCCGCCGATGCCCAGGCCCCGCTGCGCCATCGCGGGCGCTATCTGTCGGCGCTCAACGAAAACCGCTTCAGTGGCCTCAAGTTGCAGACCGAGCAACTGGCCATGGCCCGCACTCCCGAAGAGCTGTCGAAGAAGTTTCGCTACAACCAGCGCCGTGAGCTGCGCCTGCTGGAAGAGGCGGGCGGTGTCGTGCGGCCGGTCAGCGATTTTTCCAGTGCCGAACTGGCAGCCATTTATTGCGATCTGTTCCAGCGTCGCTGGGGTTTCCCGGCCACTGGCGCGGCACGCATGGCCGAAGTTATCGAGCTGTTGCGCGAGCTGTTGATCGGCTCGGTGATCTTCCTCAACGATGCGCCGATCGCCATTCAACTGGTGTATCGCGTCGAAGCGCCTGAGTGGATCAGCGTCGAGTACATCAACGGTGGTGTCGATCCTGAAACCCGTGAATTCAGCCCCGGCAGCGTCCTGAGTTTCCTCAATACGCAATCTGCCTGGGAGCACGCGCGGGCCCTGAACAAGCCGCTGCGCTTTTCCTTCGGTCGCGCCGACCGTGAATACAAGGATCGCTGGTGTAATCCTGTGCCGGTCTTCACCGTATGAGTCAGCCCATGAGTCGCAAACAGCAACTGCTCAAGCGTCACCGGCGCAATAAACGCATCGGCCTGCTGATCGCACTGATCGTGTTGATCGCCCTCGGCGTGCTGGTGGCCTGGTGGTTGCCGCTGGTGCTGGCGTTGATTGGCTGGGTCGCTCACGAAGCGTGGTTCGCCGATCACCTGTTCTATTCGCCGAAAGACGATTACCAATACAGCTTTCCACCGTTCACCCCGCAGCCAAAAGTGCATTTGAACGGTGAGCAACTACGCCTCGACGAGGGCGTGATGCTGGTGGACGACGCCACGCTGATCCTCGCCGTGAAGGTCAAAAGCAGCTTTCTGGGACGCTTCTTCGACCCTCGGGTCGAGTTGGCCGGCGGCACCCATCCCGATGCGCAGACGTTCGAACGTGGCGTCAACGGTCTGCGTTATCTGAACCTCAGCGGACAGGCGCAAGCCTTGTCACAAGGCCAGTTGCGTCTGCGCGGACGCTTTTGCCGGGTGTCCGGCGAGCCGGTGCTGTGGGCGCTGGAACAACCGGACTACCGCCAGCAGCGGGTGATGGTCATCGCGCCGCACGCCGACGATGCCGAACTGGCCGCCTACGGTCTGTACAGCCAGGCCAAGGACGCCTGGATCGTGACCCTGACTGCCGGCGAGATCGAAGCCGAACACTATCAACAGATGGGCCTGAACAAGGTCGAGGCGGCGCGGCTCAAGGGTCGCTTGCGTGCCTGGGACAGTCTTGCCGTGCCGCGCTGGGCCGGCGTGCCGCAGGAACATTGCGTGCAGCTCGGGTATTTCTGCCTGCAACTGGCGGCGATGCAGGCTGCGCCGAATCAACCGGTGGGCTCGCGGGAAGCCGATCTGAGCGACACGCGCCTGTTCCGTCAGCTGAATCCGTTTGCCTTGCCCGGCGATGCCGATGGCGCGCCGACCTGGAACAACCTGCTGGCCGACCTGCGTGACGTGCTGTCCCGCGCCCGCCCGGATGTGATCGTGTTGCCGCACCCGACGCTGGATCCGCATCCCGACCATATCTGCGCTCAAGAGGCAGTGCTGGAAGCCTTGCGCAGCCTCGATTACCAACCGACCCTGCTCGGTTACGCCAACCACTTGCACGACAACGATCGCTGGCCGATGGGCGACAGCGGGCAGGGCATTGCCTTGCCGCCGACGTTCGACGCGGCACTCGCGATGCAGCCGCTGTGCCTGCCGCTGTCGATCGACTTGCAACGGGACAAGGCCATGGCGCTGGGCATGATGCATGACCTGCAGCCACCGGCCCCGTTCAAGCGTCGCCTGCGCCGGTTGTTTCAGCGACTGCTGGCCGGTCGGCGTCCGTCGGTCTACGGCGAGAATGAATTTTTCCGCAAAGCGGTCAGACGCCAGGAGTTGTTCTGGGTACTGAAGCAGAGCGAAGCAGGTGCGACGGGATCGCACCGGGGAGAGGTATGAGTCAACGCGCAAAGGTGCTGCAGCTGCAGCCCGATTACAACGTCAAATCCCATGATTTCGCCGACCTTGCCGAGCAAATCGTCAAGGCGCTGCCGACCGATCGTTACGAAGTGACCGCAGCCTTCCTGCGTGGCAAACCGGGGCCGGGCGAGGCCGTCAGTCGGGCCGACCGTTCGGTGTATTTCGAGTTTTCCGACAAGTCCCTCAAGGGCATGCGCCTGCGGGCGATGTGGCAGCTCTACAAGTTCTGCCGCCGGGAAAAATTCGATGTGGTGATCTGCAACCGCTTCAAACCGGTGAACATGATGCTGACGCTGAACCGCTGGTTGAAAGTGCCGTTGTGCATCGGCATTTCCCACGGTTTCGGCGAGTACGACCGCTTCTACCGCCGTCGACAGACTCAGCGCCTGATCGACCGGCACTGGCGTTTCGTCGGCGTGTCGCCGGCGGTCAAACAGTATCTGCTGGATTGCGATTGCGGTTTCACTGACCAGAACACGTACGCGATCACCAACGCCATCGACATCGAACAGGCCGAGGGTTTGCAGCACAGTCGCGAACGCGCGCGTGAATTGCTGGGCATCGACCCGAATGTGCGGCTGATCGGGGCGCTGGGGCGACTGGTTTCGGTCAAGGGCCATACTTACCTGTTGCAGGCTTTCGCCCAACTCAAAGACAAATACCCGAACACCCAACTGGCAATCATTGGTGCCGGACGCCTGCAGGCGCCGCTGGCCGCCGAGATCGAACAATTGGGCCTTGGCGGCCGGGCGCACCTGCTGGGCTTCAAGGAAAACGCCCTGCAATACGTGCGCGCGTTCGACATCTGGACCATGCCGTCGCTGGCCGAAGGCCTGGGCCTGGCTTTGCTGGAAGGCATGAGTGGGCATCTGCCGGTGATCGCTTCGAACGTGCCGGCCATGCTGCCGCTGATCGAAGGTGCCGGTGGTTTGTCGATCACGCCCAAGGATGTGCCAAGCCTGGTCACGGCGCTGGACACCTACCTCGCGCTGTCGGATGACGAGCTCAAGGCCAAGGGCGAGCAGGCCTACCGCTATTTGCAGGAACAGCACGACATCGAAGTCTTCCGCCAGGAATACCTGAATCTGATCGACTCCGGCCTGGAGCAGGCCCGCAAGGAACAGCCATGAATGAGGTCGCCGCCCTGAGCGATGCGCAACCCATCGTCACCGTGATCATCGCGTCTTACAACCACGGTCCGTACATCGAGGAAAGCATCCTCAGCGTCATCAATCAGAGCTACCGCAACATCGAGCTGCTGGTGGTCGATGATGGCTCGAAGGATGACAGTGTCGAGCGCATCCAGGCCTTGCAGGAAAAGCACGGCTTCGATTTTCGGGTGCAGCAGAACCAGGGCCTGACCAATACGCTCAACGGCGCCATCGCACGGTCCAAAGGCAGCCTGATCGTGCCTTTCGGTTCCGACGACATCATGTACCCGGACCGGATCGCTACCCAGGTCGCCTACATGGACGGCAAGCCGGAAGTGGGCATATGCGCCGGTAACATCGAGCTGATGGACGCCGACGGCAACCTCTACCCGGAAAAGCGTCAGCGCCGGGATGTGCCGTTCCGTCGCCTGGATTTCGATGACATGTTTCTGGAACGCAAGCCGTATCCGCCGGCACCGACCCTGATGATCCGCCGTGAGGCGCTGGACAAGGTCGGTGGGTTTGACCCGTCAATTCGTCTTGAGGATCTGTACATCGAACTGAAAGTGACCCGCGCCGGTTACTTTATCGATGGTCTGAACGTAGTGATGGCGCGCTACCGCAAGCACGCTACCAACTCGTACAAGAATCACCGTTTCATGATCGAGAATATCCTGCGCACCTACGCGTTGTTCAGCGATCATCCGCTGTACGACGAAGTGCGCTACAAGTCGCTCAACTCGATGTTCCTGAAAACCGCCAACCGCGATCGCAAACTGGCGCGGGAGTTGCTGGCGCAAATCCCGTTCAAGGCCTGGAACAAGAAGACCTGGCGCGGGCTGGGCCGGTTGCTGTTTTCGCCGCTGGAAAAAGACTGAGGTCGTTGTCGTTCGCCTTCAGCGAGCGACTTTTTCCGTCAAGGGCTTGTTGCCTTTCTGGCGCTGGCGAATCCACTGCACGACCCGCTTGCCTGCATTCATGCCGGGTTTTTCGATGTAGAGGAACGTTGCGCTGCTGATCAGAATCAGCAGGCAGGTGCTTACCACCATCAATGGCAGGAAGATCCAGGTTTCCCGGGCATCCAGGTGCAGCAGCAGTGGCAGGCGCTGCACCATCAGCCAGAGCACGAAGCCGTGAAGGAGGTAGGTGCTGTAGCTGATTTCTCCCAGCCAGCGGATGCTGCGGGGTTTCAAGGTGCCGAACAAGGTATTGCCCGAAGCCACAATCACGAAAAACAGCGCCAGCAGAAACAGCGGCGCGGTCTTGAAAGCCCGATTGAACACAGTGAAGGCGAGCGCCAGAGCCACCAGGGCGACCACGCTGGCCAGCGTGGTGCGGCTCCAGGCTGCCAGTTGCGGGCGCCGCACCCAGTAGGCGGCGGCGATTCCGCCGAGGAAACTGGCCAGAAAATGCTTCTTGAGTGAATGCTCCCAGCCGACCAGTTGATACAGCGTGTAAATCCCGATCAGGCACAACACCACTTGTCGCCAATTGCCGCGGTAGACGAATATCAGGGCCGCCAGTGGCAGCGCCAGATAGAAAAACACTTCGTAGGCCAGAGTCCAGGTGACGTTGGAGATCAGCATCCCGGTTTGCGGGTACTGGTTGACGTCGGGGCGATCGAACGTCAACCACAACAGCCCCTGTTTGATCAGCTGCGGCACGGAATCTATCAGCTGCCAGCCCTGCAGATAAAACACCGTGAGAAACACCGCCAGCATCAACGGCAGGTAGAGCGGATACAAGCGAAACACCCGCGACACACCGAACGCCAGCCAGTCGTGTTGACGTCCCTGGATCAGCAGGCGACTCCAGAACAGGAAACCGGTAATCATGAAAAACAGGGCCACGCTACCCTGGCCGAGCATCGAGTAAAAGTTGCTTGGTGGAAACCCGATCACCCCCGTGCGCAGAAAAATCCAGGTAATGATCGAGTGGTGCACGAACACACCGAACGCCAGATAACCGCGCAAGCCATCGATGCTGGCATAGCGACTTTCACCGGAATGCTGCAGGTGCCGTGCAATCTTCGGTACGGCACGCAACAACAGTGTGGCAGTCAGAATGGCCAGCAGATAAGCGATCAGCGCGATGAACGGACTGGTTTCAATCATCAATGAACCCGGGCCGGGTTGTTGCCGGCCAGCACTTGCCTGTGCAGATTGTCTGCTGCGATTTTCGACGCCGTCATGGCGTATCCCTGGAGCAATGCCTCGAGGTGATCTTCGAACAGCCAGCGTTTGTCGACGGTGTAACGTTGCATGTGGCGCAGGTTGCGCTGGCGCAGCGAAAGGCTGAGGGACGAAGGGTAGACCCGCAGGTCGGCCAGATCAATCAACCCGAATTCACCGTCTTCCAGCACCAGTACGTTGCCCAGGTGCAGCGAACGGAAATACACACCTTGCTCATGCAGTCTGGCCATGAATTTGCCGAATCGTTCCACCAGCGCCTGACGCACAGCCGGCGCAGTGATGCTCTGCAGGACCTGACGCAGTGTATGGCCGGGCAACGGGGTGTAATGCACGGCACTGCTGCCGTCTTTGAGGCGATACAGATTCAGCACTTGCGGCGTGGGGATACCGATCTGGCGCAGTTGTTCGCTGTTGACGGCAAAGCGCTCGGAATAGGGATTGAAACTCCCCGAGGTGTACCAGCGACGCCGGCGGAACAGTTTGAGGAAACTGCCATCGTTCAGGCGCAGGACCTTCGGCCCCAGGCCGTCCTCCTCAATCACCTGGGCGTCGGCACTCAGTCGTTGCAGGCCGGATACCGACAATTTCTGTATCGGCAGGGTCAAGAGGCGGCGGGCGCGTTGATTGATGCTCAGGGCCGCGATCAGTGCCAATGGAATCCACAGCAGGAACCAGTGCTCCTTGGGCCGTGAAATGATGCCGCCGCCCTCGGTCAGACCAGCGCCGATGCCGAACACCAGCCAGGTCGAGGCGATTATCAGCAATGGCTGAACCCGCAGCCGCCAACTGCTCAGCAGCGCCCAGGCCTGGAAGAACAACCAGGGCAGCAGACCGAGGATGCCGACATAATAAAGCACGCCCAGAGCAAAACTGTGCGGCTCCTGGAAGTTGTAGCCGACGCCCGGATCAATCTCCAGAGCCGCGTTGTAGCCGTGGCCGATCCAGGGATGGTCGGCGATCTTCTGCAGTGCGAGTTGCCAGATTTCGAATCGATAGGAGTCGCCGCGCTCGATGATCATTTTCGAGAACAGCAGGACTACCGTCAGGCCGCTGAGTGCCAGTGCGCCCAATAGCACAAGCGAGCGGCGATTCCAGCAAATGAACCCCAGCCACAGTGCCGCCATGGTCAGCGCGACCAGCGGGGTTCGGGAACCGGTTCCGACGACCGCCATGAACATGATGAGCATCGCCGGTACGCTGATCCAGTACAGCCGGCCATCTTTGCAAGTCATGCTCATGCTGAGCCAGTAGGCGCAGAAAAAACCAAACAGGTGGGAGCTGAGCAGCGGATTGTCGAACGCCCCTCCCCCGATCAGGCGCGCGCCGGGCTCGTAGTGAAGCGCAAATGGAATCAGGAAGCAGGTTGTGGCAATCAATGCCACCAGGGCGGCGACGAACATCAGCGGCGAAAGGATGTCGCTGCGGTAGCGCACCAGCAGGAAACAGCCGGCGAAGAGCATCAGCGTGTGCAACGGAGGCTTGAACATGCCACCAATCGGCTCGTCCTGCGGGCCCCAGCAAAGGCTGAGCAATGCCCAGGCAGCAAAGAGCAGAAGCGCGATGAACACCGGTTCACGCAGCATTTCCTTGAGTTCCCGTGGGCGCAGGCACAGGGCGATCAGCGTCGGAATACTGAACAGGCCGTAAAACAGTTTGTGGTGAATACTGCGGCCCGGCAGGAAGAACAGCGCGCACAAGAGCAGGAAGTAGCCGGCGGGAAGTATCCACAGGCTGATGAAATCGAAGATCCGATTGGACGTACTGCTGAAGCCGCGAAGTTGCATGCTGAGAGATTCAATCCTGAAGTTGATCGGCCATTTCGATGATGGCTATTTGATGCTGAAAAAGATGCCTAACAATAACAGCCTTTGCCCGATTGCCAGAACCCTGAAGAAGCTGTGCTAAAGTCAGCGTCCTTTTTATCGACTTTCGCGTGATATGACCGACTCCAGTCCCGCCGCAAGCCCTTCGAGCTTGAAAATCTACTTCCGCCTGCTCGGCTATGTCCGGCCGTACATCAGTCTGTTCCTGATCAGCATCGTCGGTTTTCTGATTTTTGCCTCGACCCAGCCGATGCTCGGCTACATCCTCAAGTATTTTGTCGATGGACTGTCCAATCCCGAGGCCGTGCTGTTTCCCACCGTGCCTTATCTGCGCGACCTGCAGCTGCTGCAGGCCGTACCGCTGCTGATCATCCTGATCGCCGCGTGGCAGGGCCTGGGATCTTATCTGGGCAACTATTTCCTGGCCAAGGTTTCCCTGGGTCTGGTGCACGATCTGCGGGTGCAGCTGTTCAATAACCTGCTGGTGCTGCCGAACCGGTATTTCGACAAGCATAACTCCGGTCATCTGATTTCGCGTATCACCTTCAACGTGACCATGGTCACGGGGGCGGCAACAGATGCGATCAAGGTCGTAATCCGTGAAGGCATGACCGTGATCTTCCTGTTTGCCTCCCTGTTGTTCATGAACTGGAAGCTGACGCTGGTGATGGTCGCGATCCTGCCACTGATCGCCGTGATGGTGCGCACCGCGAGCAAGAAATTCCGCAAGCAGAGCAAGAAGATCCAGCTGGCCATGGGTGACGTGACCCACGTCGCGTCCGAAACCATCCAGGGCTATCGCGTGGTGCGCAGCTTCGGTGGTGAAGCCTACGAGGAGAAACGCTTCCTCGACGCCAGCCAGAGCAATACCGACAAGCAACTGCGCATGACCCGCACCGGCGCGATCTACACGCCGATGCTGCAACTGGTGATCTACAGCGCCATGGCGGTACTGATGTTCCTGGTGCTGTTCCTGCGCGGTGACGCGTCGGCCGGTGACATGGTGGCCTACATCACCCTGGCCGGCCTGTTGCCCAAGCCGATCCGTCAGCTGTCCGAAGTCAGTTCGACCATCCAGAAGGGCGTGGCCGGTGCCGAAAGCATTTTCGAGCAACTGGACGTCGAGCCGGAAGTCGATACCGGCACGGTCGAGCGCGATTCGGTCAGCGGTCGCCTCGATGTCCGCAACCTGAGCTTCACCTACCCTGGCACCGAGCGTCAGGTGCTCGACGACATCAGCTTCTCGGTCGAGCCGGGGCAGATGGTGGCACTGGTGGGGCGTTCAGGCAGCGGCAAGTCGACCCTGGCCAACCTGATTCCGCGCTTCTATCACCACAACAAGGGCGAGATCCTGATCGACGGCGTGGAAGTGGAGCAATACAAGCTGCTTAACCTGCGCCGGCATATTGCCCAGGTGACCCAGCACGTCACGCTGTTCAGCGACACCGTGGCCAACAACATCGCCTATGGCGATCTGGCCGGGGCGCCGCGCGAGGATATCGAGAAAGCGGCGCGTGACGCCTATGCCATGGACTTCATCGCGCAACTGCCCGAAGGCCTGGACACCCAGGTCGGCGAGAACGGTGTGCTGCTTTCCGGCGGTCAGCGCCAGCGTCTGGCGATTGCCCGGGCCTTGCTCAAGAACGCACCGTTGCTGATTCTCGACGAGGCCACCTCGGCTCTCGACACCGAGTCCGAGCGACACATTCAAGCCGCCCTGGATCAAGTGATGAAGGGTCGCACCACGCTGGTGATCGCTCACCGTCTGTCGACCATCGAGAAGGCCGACCTGATTCTGGTCATGGATCAGGGCCGGATCGTCGAGCGCGGCACTCACGACGAGCTGCTGGCACAGAACGGCTACTACGCGCGTCTCAACGCCATGGGCCTCGACGCCCCGGCCGAAGACATCGCCTGATCCCGCCTCGAGAACGCCGGGCGTGCAATGCGCCCGGCGATTTGTATCCAGGCCCTGCCCTCAGTGTATTTTTGTTCAAAAAGTGAGCAAAAAAGCCTGTCGTTTCATCCTGTTGCAGCCGCCGCACAAGCCTTCGCCAACCCTGTGTTAATATCGCGCCCCTGTTCATTTTGTATGTGGGTTGCTCCATGAAGTTGTCCATGCCGCGATTCGATCAAGCCCCTGTCTTGGTGGTCGGCGATGTCATGCTCGACCGTTACTGGCATGGTGGTACCTCACGGATTTCCCCTGAGGCGCCGGTTCCTGTCGTTAAAGTCGAGCAAATCGAAGACCGCCCGGGCGGTGCCGCCAACGTTGCCTTGAACATTGCCGCGCTGGGTGCGCCGGCGTCGCTGGTCGGTGTGACCGGTGATGACGAAGCCGCCGACAGCCTGAGCAACAGCCTCAAGGGTGCGGGCGTGCGGGCTCTGTTCCAGCGCATCGCGCACCAGCCGACCATCGTCAAGCTGCGGGTCATGAGCCGGCACCAGCAATTGCTGCGTATCGACTTCGAAGAACCGTTCGCCACCGACGCACTGGCCCTCGGCGCGCAGGTCGACGACCTGCTCGAAGGGATCAAGGTGCTGGTGCTGTCCGACTACGGCAAAGGCGCCCTGAAAAACCATCAGGCGTTGATCCAGGCCGCGCGCGCCAAAGGCATTCCGGTGCTGGCCGACCCGAAGGGCAAGGATTTCTCGATCTACCGTGGCGCGAGCCTGATCACCCCGAACCTCAGCGAGTTCGAAGCCATCGTCGGCGGTTGCGTCGATGAGCACGAACTGGTGACCAAGGGTGCGACACTGATGCACGACCTGGATCTCGGCGCGCTGCTGGTGACCCGTGGCGAACATGGTATGACCCTGTTGCGTCCGGATCATCCGGCGCTGCATTTGCCGGCCCGGGCCCGTGAAGTGTTCGACGTGACCGGTGCCGGCGACACAGTGATTTCCACCCTGGCGGCCGCGATTGCCGCCGGCGAAGAACTGCCGCACGCGGTAGCGCTGGCCAACCTGGCGGCGGGCATCGTGGTCGGCAAGTTGGGTACAGCGGCGATCAGCGCACCGGAACTGCGTCGCGCCATTCAGCGTGAAGAAGGTTCCGAGCGTGGCGTGCTGGGTCTGGAGCAACTGCTGCTGGCAGTCGCCGATGCCCGTGCGCACAACGAGCGGATCGTGTTCACCAACGGCTGCTTCGACATCCTGCACGCCGGCCACGTGACCTACCTCGAGCAGGCGCGGGCCCAGGGCGATCGCCTGATCGTCGCGATCAACGACGACGCCTCGGTCAGCCGCCTGAAAGGGCCGGGCCGGCCGATCAACAGCGTCGACCGGCGCATGGCGGTTCTCGCCGGTCTCGGTGCGGTGGACTGGGTGATCAGCTTCGCCGAAGGCACTCCGGAAAACCTGCTGCGCGAGGTCAAGCCGGACGTGCTGGTGAAGGGCGGCGACTATGGCATCGACCAGGTTGTCGGCGCCGACATCGTCAAAGCCTACGGTGGCACCGTTAAAGTGCTGGGGCTGGTGGAAAACAGCTCGACCACGGCGATTGTGGAAAAGATCCGCAAGTCCGAGTGATGCAAACATGAAGACCGCGCCTGCGACGACTCTCTGGAGTCACTCGCTGGCGCGGTCTTTTGCCGTTCAGGAATTCACTTTCTTGCGTGGCACGATCTTCTTCAGCAGTTGCTTGGCCTTGCCGCGCAACCGTGCCAACCCCGTGTCCTTGGGTGGCGGCGTCAAACCCTGCTGGCGCAGCCAGTCCTTCCAGCGAATCCGCTCATCGCGCACCAGCCAGCCGTCCTGCCGGGCGAAACTTTCCGCCAGATACAGACCGCGAGTGCCCGCCGGGTACAACTGACCTTTCTTCAGCGTGTATAGCTCGGGCAGCGGCTCGCCGTCTTGCAACGGCATCAAGTACAGATCGGGGCGCTTGCGGTCGAGCCGGGCGACCAGTTGATCGCCTTCCAGCCGTTCATCGACATGGAACAGGCTCAGATTCTTGGCTTCCTTGGGCACGTCCAGCCGCAGGTCGTAGATCAATTGCAGGGACGCGGTCGGCAAATGTACGTAAGCCCTCGGCCGTTCAAGCAATTGCAGATTGGCGCAGCGCACCGGCCGGGCCGAACCGGACAGCGGCGTCAGGCGAAAGGGCAGGGCCTCACGATAATGCAGCGCCGAGGCGTACGGAGCCGGCAACCAGGTGTCGTTGAAGCGCCCGCCGAGCCAGCCTTCCGGGGTTTCCAGCAGGCATTCTTCGGCGATCTCCTGGATTGCGGTGTGCAGCGGAATATTCAGTTCATGGGCCGGCACGTAGCCGGAAATCAGCTTGAGCACGACGTCGCCGCGATCCTGCCGCCGCTGGCGCACCAGCACCCAGTAATCGCGATTCTGCCAGTGCAGGGTCAGGCGCACCGAGACGCCGAGGTTGGCCAGCTCCAGCGCAAAGCGCTCGGCGTCGGCCACGCTGACCGGTTTGCGCCGTTGCAGGGTCTGGGCGAAATTCAGCGGCATGCCCACGCTCTGGTAGGTCAGGCCTTCCGGCGTGGCTTCGACGAACAGCGGCAGCGTCTTGAAGTTGCTCGGGTTCTTTCTGATGAGCGTACGCGGCATGTCGGCTCCTGCTTAAGGCCGCGAGGCGGCGTCAGTGACCACGAAGGACCTGGGCAACGGTCGCAACGTTATGGGCGAGGTGCAGCGGATTGATCGTCCCGACGATGGCACTGGCCACGCCGGGCTGGGCGAACAGCAATTCGAAGCTGGCGCGCACCGGATCCACACCGGGACTCAGGCACACGTGACCGCTGGCCAGCGCCTTCTTCACCAGAATGGCTTTGCCGTGGGCAGCAGCATAGTCAATGACCGCCTTCTCGTTTTGTTCGTTCAGATTGTAGGTGACCATGGCGCAGTCGCCTTGCTCCAGTGCTTTGAGGCCACCGTCGACGGTTTTGCCGGAGAAGCCGAAGCCGCGAATCTTGCCCTCGGCCTTGAGTGCCGCGAGGGTTGCGTAGACTTCGCTGTCGTTGAGAATCGCCAGATCGTTGCCGTCGGAGTGCACCAGCACCAGATCGATAAAATCGGTTTCAAGACGTTGCAGGCTGCGCTCCACCGACATCCGCGTGTGAGCGGCGCTGAAATCGTGGGTCGACTGGCCGTCGACAAATTCTTCGCCGACCTTGCTGACGATCACCCAGTCCTGACGCTCGCCACGCAGCAGCGGCCCGAGGCGCTCTTCGCTGCGGCCATAGGCCGGCGCGGTGTCGATCAGGTTGATGCCCAGCTCCCGGGCCTGCTTGAGCAGCATGCGCGCGGCGTCATCGTCGGGGATCTGGAAGCCGTTGGGATATTTCACACCCTGGTCGCGGCCGAGTTTGACGGTGCCCAGGCCCAGCGGTGAAACCAGCAGGCCGGTGCTGCCCAGCGGGCGATGCAGATCGTGCAGGGTCGGCAGGCTCATGGCAGCAATTGCTCCCAGGCGGGAACGCCCATCGGTGGTTTTGGCAATTCTGGCAGCGGGGCAGGGTGGCTTGGGCGGATGCCGTCGCGTTCGAGGGACGCGATCACGCGATCAGCGAAGTCCGGCGCCAGGGCGAGTTTAGTTGGCCAGCCCACCAGCAGGCGGCCCTCTTCTGCGAGGAAGGCGTTGTCCGGACGGGTCAGGCCGGTTTGCAGCGGTTCGGCGCGATCGACGCGCAGGGTCGCCCATTGCACGGTGCTGAGATCGATCCACGGCAACAACTGACCGAGCTCTTTCTGGGCGGTGGCGATCTGCTCAGCCGGCTCACGGGCCACGCCTTCGGATTCGGCAATGTCGCCGCCCAGATACCAGACCCACTGGCCGTCAGCGGCCGGGTGAGTGGTCACGGTAATGCGCGGTTTGGTGCCGCCACCGAGGCAGTGCGCGTACAGCGGCTTCAGGCCCGGGCCCTTGGCGATAATCATGTGCAGCGGTCGGCGTTGCATGGCCGGATGAGTCAGGCCCAAAGCAGTCAGCAGGTCGGCAGTACCGGCACCGGCGCTGAGCACGATGCGCTGGGCGCGGATCTCGCGGCCATCGACCTTCAGGCCGACCAGCACGCCGCTTTCCAGCAACGGCTCGATGGTCTGGCCGGCGAGCAAGCCGTCACCCGACAGGTCGGCCAGACGCTGGATCAGGCTCGGCACGTCGATCACCAGTTCGGCGAGGCGGTAGACCTTGCCCTTGAAGCGCTTGTCTTGCAGGGCCGGTGGCAGTTGATCGCCCTTGACCTGATCGACCCGGCCACGCACCGCTTTGCTGGCGAAGAAACTGGTGAGGTTGCCGGCCAGGGTGCCCGGCGACCACAGGTAATGGGCTTCGGACAGCAGGCGCACGCCGGTCAGGTCCAGTTCACCGTTGCCGGCCAGGGCTTCACGCCAGCGACGCGGCATGTCGGCGATGGCTTCCGAGGCGCCGGTCAGCGCACCGTGCAGCGCGTACTTGGCGCCGCCGTGGATGATGCCCTGGGACTTCACACTCTGCCCGCCGCCGAGGCTGGCGCTTTCCACCAGCACGGTCGAGAAACCCTGGCGACGCAGGCGCGCGTTCAGCCAGAGACCGGCGACACCCGCGCCGACAATCAGCACGTCGGTGGAAATTGGAGATGGCATGCAACGACCTCAGTGTTCAAGACGAGGGCGCAGTATACAGACTCGGGGAAAAGGGGATTTGTCGATGATCAACAGAGAGAATGCATGAACCCTTACAGGAGCGAGTGCCTGCAAGGGCTCGTCTCAGGATCAATGGCCGGCGGTTTTCGAGAACAGCTGAATCACCACCACGCCGAGCACGATCAGCGCCATCCCGAGCATCGCCGGGACATCCAGCTTCTGCCCATAAATGAACAGCGCCGCGACGCTGACCATCACGATGCCCATGCCGGCCCACACCGCGTAGGCCACGCCCACCGGCACGCTGCGTACCACCAGGGTCAGCATCCAGAATGCAATGGCGTAGCCGACGATGACCAGCACCAGTGGCAAAGGCGTGCTGAAGCCTTTGACGGCTTTCATCGAAACGGTCGCGATCACTTCGGCACAGATGGCGATGGCCAGGTAGACGTAAGCGTTCATGTTCAAATCCTCGTGTGTAGCGTTGCTTTCTGAGGCGGCATTCTAGTGACTCCCCAGATGGGGTAAAGTCATTACCTATCTGTTTACAAGATGGGTTGGCCGATGAGCATGCAGTGGAATCTGGAGCAGTTGCGGGTGTTCGTCGCGGTGGCCGAACAGCGTTCGTTTTCCGCCGTGGCGCGTCAGCAACGCAAGGCGCAGTCGGCGATCAGCAGCGCGATTGCCATGCTCGAGGACGATCTCGGTGTCAGTCTGTTCGAGCGTAGCAGTGGTCGCCAGCCGAGTCTTACCGAAACGGGTGAAGCCTTGCTGGAAGAGGCGCGTGAAGTGTTGCGCCAATGCGAGCGTCTGAACGGACGGGCCGTGGCCATGATGCGCGGGCAGGAAGCGCAGCTGCGGGTGGCCCAGGACGAGGCGATGCCTTATCAGGCGCTGGTGGAAAGTTTCGGCGCACTGGCCGAACAGTTTCCCAGTCTTGAAGTCCAGCTGACCAGCGCCGCCCAGGGTGAAGTTTCGCGCAAACTGGTGGAGCGCCGGGCCGATCTCGGGCTGCTGTTCTATCACGACGAAATTCCCGAAGCGCTGGAGCGCCGGGTGCTGGGCAGCGTGGAAATGGTCACGGTCTGCGGCATCAATCATCCGCTGGCCGCGCAATCCCGAGTCAACTGCCAGCAACTTGCTCAGCATCGGCAACTGTTGATGTCGACTCAGAGCAGCGTCTATCCCGGCAGCGAACCGGCCAGTCCGCAGGTGTGGCGCGCCGACAGTTTCTACGTGATGGCTGAATGGCTGGTGCGTGACCTCGGCTGGGCCTGGCTGCCGCGCCATGTGGTGCAGTACTCGGCGTACCAGGGCCTGATGGTGGAGCTCGACAGCGAATGGACACCGCCGGCACTGGTGGTGGAACTGGTCTGGCGCCGCGACGAACCGCTGGGGCCGGCCGCTCGCTGGCTGGCGGAGCGATTTGCCATACACCTGCGGGCGATCGGCGGCAAAAGCCGATAAACTCCGCCGCCATGAATAGAACTCTCTACACCGCGCTGTTTTATCTGGGGCTGCCATTGGTGGCGATTCGGCTGTGGCTGCGCTCGCGCAAGGCGCCGGCGTATGCCAAGCGGATTGGTGAACGTTTCTCTTACGGCATGCCGACGCTGCAACCGGGCGGCATCTGGGTTCACGCCGTGTCGGTGGGCGAAAGCATCGCCGCCGCGCCGATGATCCGTGCGCTGCTGCAACGTTATCCACAGCTGCCGATCACCGTGACCTGCATGACGCCGACCGGTTCGGAGCGCATCCACGCGATGTTCGCCAACGAACCACGCATCCAGCACTGCTACTTGCCCTACGACTTGCCCTGCGCGGCGGCGCGTTTTCTGGATCGCGTGCAGCCGAAACTGGCGGTGATCATGGAAACTGAACTGTGGCCCAACCATATTCACCAATGCGCCAAACGCGGGATTCCGGTGGCATTGGCCAACGGGCGCCTGTCCGAGCGTTCGGCCAAAGGCTATGGCCGGTTCAGCAAACTGACCGCGCCGATGCTCGCCGAGATGAGCCTGTTCGCCGTGCAGACCGAAGCCGAAGCCCAGCGTTTCCGCGATCTCGGCGCGCGCCCGGAGACGGTCGAAGTCACCGGCTCGATCAAGTTCGACCTGACCATCGACCCGCAACTGCTGCAACGCGCTGCTGAACTGCGTGGCCAATGGCAGGCGCTGGAGCGCCCGGTGTGGATCGCTGCCAGCACCCATGAAGGCGAAGACGAGGTGGTGCTGAACGCTCACCGTCGTTTGCTGGCCAACCATCCCGATGCGCTGCTGATTCTGGTGCCGCGTCACCCCGAGCGTTTCAACTCGGTGTTCGAGTTGTGCCAGCGTGAAGGTTTCGCCACGGTGCGTCGTTCCACTGGCGTGAGCGTCGATGCGCAGACTTCGGTGCTGCTCGGCGACACCATGGGCGAATTGCTGTTTCTCTATGCCCTGGCCGACAGCGCGTTTGTCGGCGGCAGTCTGGTGCCCAACGGCGGACACAATCTGCTGGAGCCGGCAGCCTTGGCGAAACCGGTGATCAGCGGCCCGCACCTGTTCAACTTCCTCGACATCGCCGCGCAACTGCGCAGCGCCGGAGCCTTGGCCGAAGTGGATGATGCCGAAGGGCTGGCGACAGAAGTGCAGCGTCTGTTTGAACTGCCGCGCGACGCACAGCGCATGGCCGACGCCGGGCTGAGCGTGATGCGCCGCAATCAGGGCGCGTTGCAGCGCTTGCTTGATGGCCTGGATTTGTTACTAACCACGAAGCTATCTTGACCTTTAAAGTGCACTGATCTAAAGCTATTCGCATGAATTCACGGAAATCTGTATAAGTCAGTTTTCGTAACGCTCGCTGATGTATTGTATTTTTGAAGAGAGTGCTCATGAAAAGTGCGGTTTATCGCAAAGTTCCATTAGGGGGCGCTTCTTGAGCTTAACGTTTTGCAATTTTAAGAATCAGAAACCAAATGAAGACCCCTAAGCGCGCACTAATTCGATGGGCTGGAAGCAAAAAAAAGCTTATTCCTGTCATAAAAAAAAGCGTGCCTTTAAATTTTGATAGATATATTGAGCCGTTTTGTGGGTCGATAAGTTTATTTCTTGAGCTTCCTCCCTCTAAGGCAATACTTTCAGATATCAATGAAGAGTTGATAAATTTTTACAATGTTGTGAAAGTAAGTCCGACATATATTTCCGATGAGCTTGCGAAGCTCGAATCCTCAAAAGAAAATTATTATAGAGTGAGGGGGCTTAATCCTGAGGCCTTGACAAGGAAAGAGCGGGCTGTTCGGTTTTTTTATCTAAATAGGCATTGCTTTAATGGTGTTTATCGAACAAATCAAAAAGGAATGTTCAACGTACCGTATGGCTCTAAGTTAAGTAGTGTGCCTTCTGCTTGTGAAGTAATGGATTTCAGTCGTTTTATAAAAAATGCTACTTTTGAAAAAAGCGATTTTGAAAGAGTCATAAATAAGGCGGGATTTAACGATTTTATTTACTTGGACCCTCCTTATGCTGGTAGAAATGTTAAGGATCGCGGGGAGTACGGGCAAGTTAAGTTTGCCGAAGTGGATATTGAAAGGTTGCATCGCTCTTTGCTAAGGGCTTCGGAGCGAGGGGCAAAAATACTGCTTTCATATGCAGATATTCCATTGATTAGAGAAGTGTTTTCTGAATGGAGAATTGAGACTGTTTCAGTGGGGAGAAGTGTATCTGGCTTCTCTAAGGGAAGAATGATCGTTAATGAGGTTCTAATTAAGAATTTCGACAATGGATAATAAAAAATTACGTATTGCAGTTATAACGGATCTTCATTATGTCAAGGATGGGGGCTCAAGCCCCAAGCCAGAGGTCTGTTCGAACGGTAACAAAATTGATCCCATGGAGCGACTATCCGGATTTCTATCAAAGGGAGACTTCCGTGGTGTTGACTTAGTGATGTGTCCTGGAGATATCACAACAAAGGCGTGTGTTGAAAGCTTTACATCCGGCTGGGGGGATTTGAATAGGCTTACACAATCCTTGGGGGCGGAATACTTAATTGCGTCAACAGGGAATCATGAAATTATTTCCCGATCGGCAGAAATTAACAAAACGCCCGGTAACGTAGAATTACATGTTGATCCGCAAGAACACCTACTTCAGACAAAGAATTACCCCACTGTATTTACCGAGGCTCATCAGCGCTGGGTTTATTGGGGGAGAGGTTATGAAACTTTAGTTGGTGAGAATTGGATTGTCCTAATTGTCAATTCATGCCATTTTCATACGACTCAACTTGCGAATGAATTTGAGCGCGGGCGGGTTGGCGAGTCTGCTCTTGAAGAAATGAAGCAGAATTTAAAAGACGTCGCTGAAGGAAAGGCTTTCCGTTTTGTGCTGATTCATCATCCTCCAAATAACCATGAAGAACCAGATGTAGAGCTTGGCAGGGAGCCAATGTTCAACGGAATTAAGTTTCTTCGTATATTGGAGGATACGGGGCTAGACTGGTTAGTCATTCACGGGCATAAACACTTTCAGCGACTAGTAAGGATTGGGGATTCCGATCGGTCTCCAATGATATTCGGTGCAGGAAGTTTCGGTGCAGGGTTGAAAGGCGCTGTTGCGACGAAAACAAAAAATCAATTCTACATTATTGATCTTGAAGTAGGACTGGATGCGATCGGTGAGGAAAGATTAAAGGCAAGCTTTAATTCCTTTTACTGGGACCTGACTGAGTGGAAGCCGGTTGTCGATGAAACCCAGGGACTACCAAATTTTTGCGGTTTCGATTTAAGCAAGAAAATAGATATACCTCAATTGGCTGTCTTGATAAGGGATACCATTCCGCAGGACGCTCCTTGGTGTACTTGGGCTGAATTGAAAGCTCAGATAAAAGCGCTGAGCTATCTAACGCCTAGTGATATTAAGTCATTAAAGCTTGCTCTTGGAAAACTAAAGGTTAAAGGGTTGACGGAGCAACATCATTGGTTTCCTGAGCAGCTATCATTACAATGAATGAACTAAATATTGCATCAAATGAAACTTTCAACGCTCGACACTTGACATCTGTGCAGGTGGCAGCAGCCTTTATTCCACCTCCGCAATTTGATCAGTTGTTAGATAATAGTCATTGTCTGCTAGTTGGTGCTCGTGGTAGTGGAAAAACCACGCTTTTAAAAATGCTACAGGTACAAGCACTAAAGAAGTGGAAAGAGATTAACTATCTTGATAGCCGAACCATTGATTTTATCGGGGTATTTGTGCCTGCTGATATCAGATGGGCTAAGCAACTCGCTATAAAGCTTGATGGGATTGTTTCACGAGCGGAACGCTCAATGCTGTGTGAGGCCGCATTTACTGGGTCGGTTTGTATTTCTTTTATTGATACTCTGGAGCAAGCAATTGCTTTAGGTGAAGTGAATTCATCAAGTACTGATACAAATTCTATCTCGAGAAATGAGGAAGCCGATACGGTCAAAGCGCTTTCAAGAATTTGGGGGGTCGAAGTGGCGATTCCTTCGTTTAAAGCTCTAAAGCATGAACTTCGATTTTGCCAGACATTGCTTCCGAGAATAGCATTAGCGTTAAAAAGTGGTAACTCAGTCGATTCCTTGCTTTTGGAGAACAGGTTTCTTGGTATTAGTTGGCTCGATGCGCTGGGGAATGCGGTTGAAACGGTCAATGATACTTTCGGTTGTCAGTCTCAAAAGTGGGCATTGCTTGTTGATGAGCTAGAGATTGTTCCCGAAGAGCTGTTGCATTTGATAACGGCGCCACTTCGTTCAACATTTGCAAACTTGTTATTTAAGTACTCGATAAGTCCTACTGGAACAAAAACTGAGCTGCTCTCGAAGCTTGATGCCTCCGACCCTACACCAGGGAACGATTTTAAAATTATTAGGCTTTGGCATACTGATAGAGACCAGATTAGGATTTTTTCTAGTAGGCTTCTTAAAGCTTCATTAGTTTCGAGAGGATTAGTTGAGGCTTCTGAAGCAATAGAAGATGCTTTGGAATGGTCAAAGAGTGCTGAGGATGAAGCGGCTGAAGGTAAATTGTCACTCGAGCAAAAACGACAGCAGTTTTCCGAGTTGTCAAAAAAGGATTCTTCTTTTAGAGATTTTTTAAATAAAAAGAATATTTTAATATCAGAACTATCTACTTCCGATGATGCAACTAATGGCCCATTGGTTAGAAAAATCGCCCCTTTGGTTTATTTTCGTAACCACGTTTTAAAAAGCTGGGATGAGAACTCTGTAGTACGTCGCTCAAAAATTTCAAACCAACCATATTATGGGTTTCCGAATCTGCTAGATCTTACCGAAGGTAATCCTCGCTGGATTCTAAATCTTTCCGATACATTGGCTGCCGAAGCAAAGACTAAAGCTTCAAGTATAAGGCAGCCTGGCGTACAAAACTCGGCCATCGAATCTTTTGCCAGACGATTTATGTCGATGCTAAAAGTATACCCAGTAGGTAAGGTGGCCTCAAAAAATGTAACGATATTCAGTTTTATTGAAGGTTTGGCGAAGTACCTTAATGCAAAAATTTATGAAGGTTCCTTCGCCGCAGATCCCTCCCTTTCATTTGTTGTTGATAGGGATGCGGCGGAGAACTATGGTGAGTTGATTGAGACTTGCATTCATCTCGGCGCTTTAGTAATTATTGATCCGACGTCTTCTGATGACTCAAGCTTGCTTTTGGGTGGTCGGGCACTTCAGGATAGGAAAGTACGGATTTGTTATCGGCTGGCACCATTGTTCTTTTTACCACTGCGCGCCAATAAGCAGTTAAGATTGAGTTCTGCATTGAAAGAAAAAGCTATAAAGGAGCCGGTAAATAAGAAACGGGTGGAAGTTTTGAGTGTGGCTGCTGAGTTGCCAAGATCTAATATTAAAGAGCAAATAGATCTTTTTTGAGGTTGTTATGAATCTAGAAACGTTAGTGAATTGGAATTCTAATGAGCATGGCGACGCCACCTACGATATATTTTTAGCTTTTTTTAACTCAGAAAAGCGATCTATAGATTACGCTACTAAAATGGATAGCTTTTGTGAAAGGAAAATTGTTGTTTGTCAAAGTGAACAATGGGGTGGCCAGGTTCCAGGAGAACTGGGTTTTTCTATAGTCGATGTTAAAGAGTTGGCCGGTATTTTTTCTGAAGTTTCGCTAGCTAAGCATGGCCGGCTTTCCATCTTGGTAGATATTTCTTGTATGTCTCGCCACTGTATGGCGGAGTTTATGTCAGCAATGTTCGCTGCGTCGAACTGTGTTGAAGTGAAATTACGAGTCAATTACACGATTGCTCAGTATTCTCTCCCTCCGTTGGATATAAGCGCAAATGAGAGTATTGAGGCTGTTCATGGTGATTTTTCTGGATGGTCTTATGCTGATTCAAAACCTACAAGTTTGATATTGGGTTTAGGATATGAGCCATTTAAAGCTGAAGGGGCTTCAGAATATTTCGAACCATATGATCAGTGGGTTTTTGTTCCGGAATCACCGGTAAAAGAGTATCTACCAATGGTACTCAAAAATAATGAAGAGCTGCTATTTAGGTCTGCTGATGATGGTAAAACTATATTTTATAAAGTTGATGATCCAGAACTGACCTTTGGGCAGCTGGAGCAGGTAGTCAGCTTGCTCAGCCAGTCGACTAATCCAGTGTTAATGCCTTTTGGTCCTAAAATATTATTTTTATTATGTTTAATACAAAGTCGATGCCATCCAGAAGTTGGCGTTTGGTGTGTAACTGGAAATCATCCAGAAGATGTGTTGTCGAGTACGGCGTCGGATTATTCTTGTGGTTTGGATTGTTGCTTTTCTGCAGGGGCTGCAGTTTTTAGTTAGGTCTAGTTTACTGTAGGAGGACGAGATGAGGTGAGTGAGTGTAATAAAAACCTCTCAGTTACAAAGGAAGTTGCTGTGTCCGACACTAACGTTTAAAACTTCGCAGCCCTTAAATAGGATCCATTTAGGGGCTGCTACGGTCAATATTTACGTTGTTAAGGCCGGGCCTTGAGCTGGGCTTCCGCAGCCTTGGCCAGATCCGGCGGCAGGAAATCCTTGTCCGGGTTGTAGTCGGCCTTCAGGTAGCGGGTCAGATCCTGCAAATCACCCGGGTTCAACGTCCCCGCCGCCTGCTTCAGGCGCAGGTTGTCGAGGATGTAGTCGTAGCGGGTGTTGTTGTAGTTGCGCACCGAGGTGTACAGCTGACGCTGGGCGTCGAGTACGTCGACGATGTTGCGCGTCCCCACCTGATAACCGATTTCCGTGGCTTCCACTGCGCTCTGGTTGGAGATGATCGACTGGCGGCGCGCCTGTACCTGCTCGACGTCGGTGTTCACCGCGCGGTGCAGGTTGCGGGTGTTCTCGACGATCTGCCGGCGCAGGCCTTCACGTTGCTGTTCGGTCTGATCCAGTTGCGCGTAAGACTGGCGCACCTGGGAGCTGGTCAGCCCACCGCTGTAGATCGGGATGTTCACCTGCAACGCCAGGGTGCGTTGTTCGACGTTGCCGCCATACGGCGTGCCGAAAGCATTCGGGTTGCTGAAGCCAAACGAATCGTTGTCGCCTTTCTCGTACTTCGCCACGGCGTCGAGAGTCGGCAGGTGGCCGGCCTTGCGCTGTTTCAAGGTCTGCTCGGCGGAGCTGACCGCGTAGTTGCTGGCCAGCAGATTGAGGTTCTGTTTCGCGGCGGTATCGACCCAGGCCTTGGCGTCGTTCGGCGCCGGCGGCAGGATCGGCAACGTGTGGACGATGCCCTGGATCGAGTTGTACTGACGGTTGGTCAGGGTGATCAGCGCTTCGAACGCATCATCGACCTGACGCTGGGCGACGATCCGGTTGGCGCGTGCGGTGTCGTAACTGGCTTGCGATTGCAGCACGTCGGTTTTGTCCGACAGGCCCACATCGAAGCGCTCGTTGGACTGGTCGAGCTGGCGTTTGAACGCGGCTTCCTCGGCCTTGGTCGAGGCCAGGTTGTCCTGGCTGCGCAGCACGTTGAAGTAACTCTCGGCGGTCTGCAGGATCAGGTTCTGTTCGGTGGCCGAGAGTTGCAGCGCGGCCTGCTCGTTGACGTCCTTGGCGGCCTGGTACTGGAACCAGCGATCGGCGCGGAACAGCGGTTGCGCCAGGGTCGCCTGATACGACTGGGCGCTGCGGTTGGCGACGGCCGACGGCTGATCGATGTCGGTACGGACATTGGCGACCTGGGCGCCACCGGACAGGTTCGGCAGCAGCCCGGCGCGGGCCTGGGGCACGACTTCTTTCTGCGCGCCGTACTGGGCGCGGGCGGCGGCCAGGTCGGCGTTGTTGTCGACCGCTTCCTGATAGACGCTGACCAGATCAGTCCTGGTCGATAAAGGCGCTTCTGCTGCCCAGACCGTTGTGGTGGACGCACAAGACACGGCGACAGCCAGTGAGAGTTTGCGCAGCATGAGGCGATCCCTAGCATGAATATTATGGAAATAATCCGGGCGCCAAAGGTAAGGCGCGGCCCATGCAGCGTCAAGGCGCAGCATGGCGTAGCGAGTGTAGTTGCGCAGGCGGCAGGCAACAATCTGCCAATTGCGCCATTCATCATGGTGTTTGCAGCGGTGTTGGCGTTCTTTGCCGGTTGTGTCTAGACTGGCCGGGTTCTTGTCGGGGTGCCTTGCTATGAGGCTGAGATCGAATAATTTCGGATCCCGTTGAACCTGATCAGGTTAGCGCCTGCGTAGGGAACAAGATTTCTCGTCACCCGGCGAGTCCTCTTGTGCTTCGTCCGGGATATTGTTCGACAATCGAACGCTCGACGACGATGCACAGCACCAGTCCTGGTGCGTCCGTGCCTTTCAGGTTCTGCTCCGACAATCCACTGCCTGGATGCTGTCTGGAGAGCCCGTGATGACTACAAAATCTAAAAACGCGATCAACCTGAGTGACTCGGCCAAGGTCGACGAGCAGTCGGTTCAACCGTTCACCCGTTCGCAAAAAGTCTACGTTCAGGGCTCCCGCCCGGACATCCGCGTGCCGATGCGCGAAATCACCCTCGATGTGACCCCGACCGACTTCGGCGGCGAAATCAACGCGCCGGTCACCGTCTACGACACCTCCGGCCCGTACACTGATCCGAACGTGGTGATCGACGTGCGCAAAGGTCTGGGCGACGTGCGTTCGGCGTGGATCGACGACCGTGGCGACACCGAGCGCCTGCCAGGCCTGAGTTCGAATTTCGGTCAGGAGCGTCTGGCCGATCCGGAGCTGACCAAGCTGCGCTTCGCCCACGTCAACAACCCGCGCCGCGCCAAGGCCGGGGCCAACGTCAGCCAGATGCACTACGCCCGTAAAGGCATCATCACCGCCGAGATGGAATACGTCGCCATCCGCGAAAACATGAAGCTGCAAGAGGCCCGCGCTGCCGGTCTGTTGAAGCAGCAGCACGCCGGCCACAGCTTCGGCGCGAGCATCCCGAAAGAAATCACCCCTGAGTTCGTGCGTGAAGAAATCGCCCGGGGCCGCGCGATCATTCCGGCCAACATCAACCACGTCGAACTGGAACCGATGATCATCGGCCGTAATTTCCTGGTGAAGATCAACGGCAACATCGGCAACAGCGCGCTGGGTTCGTCCATCGAAGAAGAAGTGGCGAAACTGACCTGGGGCATTCGCTGGGGCTCGGACACCGTGATGGACTTGTCCACCGGCAAGCACATCCACGAAACCCGCGAGTGGATCATCCGTAACTCGCCAGTGCCGATCGGCACCGTGCCGATTTATCAGGCGCTGGAAAAAGTGAATGGCGTCGCCGAAGACCTGACCTGGGAGCTATTCCGCGACACACTGATCGAGCAGGCGGAGCAGGGCGTCGACTACTTCACCATCCACGCCGGCGTGTTGCTGCGCTATGTGCCGCTGACCGCTAAACGCGTGACCGGCATCGTGTCCCGTGGCGGTTCGATCATGGCCAAGTGGTGCCTGGCGCACCACAAAGAGAACTTCCTCTACACCCACTTCGACGAAATCTGCGAAATCATGAAGGCCTACGACGTCAGCTTCTCGCTGGGCGACGGCCTGCGTCCGGGCTCGATTGCCGACGCCAACGACGAAGCGCAATTCGGCGAACTGGAGACCCTTGGCGAGCTGACCAAGATCGCCTGGAAGCACGACGTGCAATGCATGATCGAAGGCCCGGGCCATGTGCCGATGCAGCTGATCAAAGAGAACATGGACAAGCAGCTGGAGTGCTGCGACGAGGCGCCGTTCTACACGCTCGGCCCGCTGACCACCGACATCGCACCTGGTTACGACCACATCACCTCCGGCATCGGTGCGGCGATGATCGGCTGGTTCGGTTGCGCGATGCTCTGCTACGTGACGCCGAAGGAACACCTGGGTCTGCCGAACAAGGATGACGTGAAGACCGGGATCATCACCTACAAGATCGCCGCCCACGCGGCGGACCTGGCCAAGGGGCATCCGGGCGCGCAGATCCGCGACAACGCCTTGAGCAAGGCGCGGTTCGAATTCCGTTGGGAAGACCAGTTCAACCTCGGTCTGGACCCGGACACCGCCCGTTCGTATCACGATGAAACCCTGCCGAAGGATTCGGCGAAGGTCGCGCATTTCTGTTCGATGTGCGGGCCGAAATTCTGCTCGATGAAGATCACTCAGGAAGTCCGCGAATACGCGGCCAACCAGCGGATCGACGCGGTCGACGTGGACGTCGCCCAGGGCCTGGCGGAACAGGCCGAGCGGTTCAAGAAGGAAGGCAGTCAGCTGTACAAGAAAGTTTGATCTGACCTGAGTCCGGCGGCGCTCGCGCCGCCGTCATCGCGGGCAAGCCCGCTCCCACAGTGTTTTGCGTTGCCCACAGGATTTGTGTTCAGCGAGGATTCTGTGGGAGCGGGCTTGCCCCGGGCGGCGTTCCGACGATGGCGATCAAAAAAACAACAAATGTCCCTCTGAGATAACACCCTTGAGCATTCAACCCGGTACTTATTCCCCCGACCTCGCCGTGCCCGCCGACAAGCGTGTATTCGGCGGTCGCGATCTGTTTTCCCTGTGGTTTTCCCTCGGCATCGGCCTGATGGTTTTGCAGACCGGTGCATTGCTGGCGCCGGGTCTGGGCCTGTCGGGATCGCTGCTGGCGATCTTCCTCGGCACCCTGGTCGGCGTCCTGTTGCTGGCTGCCGTCGGCGTGATCGGCAGCGACACCGGCCTGTCGTCGATGGCGGCGCTGAAGCTCAGCCTCGGCAGCAAAGGCGCGAGCCTGCCGGCGCTGCTCAACCTGCTGCAACTGATCGGTTGGGGTTCGTTCGAAATCATCGTCATGCGCGATGCCGCCAGCCTGCTCGGCACCCGCGCATTCAGCGAAGGTTCGCTGTGGGCCAGTCCGATGCTGTGGACTTTGTGCTTCGGTGCGCTGGCGACCTTGCTCGCGATCAGCGGGCCGTTGACGTTTGTGCGCAAGATCCTGCGCAAGTGGGGCATCTGGCTGATTCTGGCCGCGTGCATTTGGCTGACCTGGAACCTGTTCGCCAAGGCTGATCTTGCCGCCTTGTGGGCACAGGCCGGTGATGGCTCGATGTCGCTCGCCGTGGGCTTCGACATTGCGATTGCGATGCCGCTGTCGTGGCTGCCACTGATCGCCGACTACTCGCGTTTCGGCCAGCGGGCGAAGAACGTGTTCGGCGGCACGGCGATCGGTTTCTTCATCGGCAACTTCTGGCTGATGAGCCTCGGCGTGGCCTACACCCTGGCCTTCGCGCCGAGCGGTGAAGTCAACGCGCTGCTGCTGGCACTGGCTGGCGCGGGTCTGGGCATTCCGCTGCTGCTGATTCTGCTGGACGAGTCGGAAAACGCTTTCGCCGACATTCACTCGGCAGCGGTTTCCAGCGGGATTCTGTTGCGTCTGAAAGTCGAGCATCTGGCGCTGGCCATCGGTGTGATCTGCACCCTGATCGCCTTGCTCGCGCCATTGGCGCAATACCAGAACTTCCTGCTGCTGATCGGTTCGGTGTTTGCGCCGCTGTTCGGCGTGGTGCTGGTGGATCACTTCATCCTGCGCAAGCGCAGTGCCCAGGTGGCATCGGCCGCGTTGCGCTGGCCGGCACTATTGGCCTGGCTGGGTGGCATCAGTACCTATCACTTGCTGGCCAATCTGTATCCGGATGTCGGCGCGACCCTGCCGGCGCTGGTGCTGGCAGGGCTGCTGCAACTGGTGCTCGGTCGGGCTTTCAGTTACGGCCGGGAAACAGCTCGGGCTTGAGAATGCCGTTCAGGCGCGGGTAAGGGATCTTCAGTTCGACGTGGCCCAGCGCATAAGGCGCGATGGTGGTCACGTCGTACTTGAGGATCACGCCGCCGTAGGTCAGCGCCACGTTCGGGGTTTTGACGAACGGCCAGCTCTTCACGAACTCCGGTTCCTGATCGAGCTTGGTGCTGATCAGCCAGCTGTTGTGCGCCACTTGCGCGGCTTTCCAGAATGCCTCTTCCTGACCTGGCAGCAACATATCCGCCAGGGTCAGCACTTTGTGCTGCTGACGCGAATAGTTGATGAAACCACGTCCCGGTGTGCCATGGGCACCGCCGGTGTCCAGGTAACTCGACGTTTCGATGATCACCAGACCGTCATGCTGCTCGCGTACTTTCGCCTGCAAATAGCTGCTGTTGCGCGGGCCGGCGTTGGCCAGGAACTGGTCGCGATACGCTGCCAGTGTCGGCGCTACCGGCGCGTTCGGTGCGGTGCGGGTCATTTGCAGCAGGCGTTTTTCGATGATGCCGTCCAGCGCCGGTTCTGCCGGGAAGCGCAACGTATCGATGTTCACCAGCGGGCAGTCCGGGTTGGAGCAACCGGGTTTCAGCGTTTCCGAGGCGTCGCGGGTGGTTTCCAGCGGCGTGCGCAGGTTGGGCTGGAACAGGCTGGCGCAGGCGCCCAGGGTCAGGGCGATGGCGGCCACGGAGGCAATTTTGAAAAGCGACATGGGCGTCCTTTCTGAAGCAGGGGAAGGCAAAAAGTTACCGCTTCGACTCTCAACGAAGCGGTCAGTTCGCCACTAAGCTAATTAGAGTGGGTTTCGCCTCCACCGTCTATCCCGCTGACAGTAAAGGGGCTGCATCAAACGTCACCGGCGCGTTAGGATGGCGCGAAGTCGAGGTCGCAGGTAAGGCGCCTCGTATTGGATTTGCAGTAAAGAGGATGCTCATGACCGATTTTGCCAAAGCCATTCCGACCGCCGTCGATATCGTGCGACGCGAGCAGTGCTACAAGGGCTTCTACAAGCTCGACCGTCTGCACTTGCGCCACGAACTGTTCGCCGGTGGCATGAGCCGCGAAATCAATCGTGAAGTGTTCGTGCGCCACGATGCCGTGTGCATGCTGCCCTATGATCCGCAGCGCGACGAAGTGGTGCTGATCGAGCAGTTTCGCGTCGGCGCTCTGGGCAAGGCGGACAACCCGTGGCTGGTGGAACTGGTCGCCGGTCTGATCGACAAGGACGAACAGCCGGAAGAAGTTGCTCACCGCGAGGCACAGGAGGAAGCTGGGCTGGACATCAAGGCCCTGTGGCCGATGACCAAATACTTTCCATCGCCGGGCGGCAGCAACGAATTCGTACATTTGTATCTGGGGCGTTGCAGCACCGAAGGCGCGGGCGGCCTGCATGGGCTGGAGGAAGAAGCTGAAGATATTCGCGTCACGGTCTGGGCCTTTGAAGATGCCTTGCAGGCCGTACGTGACGGACGGATTGCCAATGCGGCGAGCATCATCGCCTTGCAGTGGCTGGCGCTCAATCGCGCCGAAGTGAGGGGGCTATGGTCGTAAACAAGCTGCGCGATCGCTACCGCGTCGACCTCGTGGGCCTGCAAGCCGCCTGCGAGGCGAACTACGCGCGCCTGATGCGACTGTTGCCGGACATGCGCAGCGACCCAGAAGCGCGGCGCATCGCCGTGACCCAGGGCGACCAGATGCTCGGCGTGCTGACGCTGGAAGTGCTGCAGGCCTGTCCGTACACCACGACCCTCCAGGTGCGTCAGGAACACAGCCTGCCGTGGCTGCCGGTGCCGCAACTGGAAGTGCAGGTCTATCACGACGCGCGCATGGCCGAGGTGATCAGCGCCGAGCATGCGCGACGTTTTCGCGGCGTCTATCCTTACCCGAATGCGGCCATGCATCAGCCGGACGAAAAGGCCCAGCTCAATCTGTTCCTGGGCGAATGGCTGAGTCATTGTCTGGCGTGCGGGCACGAATACGCGGCGGTCCGATAACCACCGCAAGTTGTGAACTGCGTCCGGTTCGCCGGTTTCTCTTTGCGCTGTCCCCCCGCATAATTGCCGCACCTTTCCAGTCCCGCGATCCCGGGGGAGAACGCCTTGCCGAGCGTATCGACTTTGACCACCGCCGACACGGCGTTGCTGGTGCAACTCTCTGACAGTCATCTGTTCGCCGAGGCGGACGGAACGCTGCTGGGCATGAACACCCGCGAGAGCCTGCAAAAAGTCATCGAGCTGGTGCTCGAACAGCAACCGCGGATCGACCTGATCGTTGCCAGCGGCGACTTGTCCCAGGACGGTACGCTGGAGTCATATCAGCAATTCCGCCAGATGACGGCACAAATCGACGCGCCGGCCCGCTGGATTCCCGGCAATCACGACGAACCGCAGATCATGGCTCAGGCGACTGTGAAGAGCGCGCTGCTGGAGTCTGTTGTGGATGTCGGCAACTGGCGCGTGACCCTGCTCGATTCGGCAGTGCCCGGATCGGTGCCGGGGTATTTGCAGGATGACCAACTGCAGCTGCTCGCCCGCTCCCTGAGCGAAGCGCCGGATCGCCATCATCTGGTGTGCTTCCACCATCACCCGGTGTCGATCGGTTGCGCCTGGATGGAGCCGATCGGCTTGCGCAATCCGGAAGCGTTCTTCGACGTGCTCGACCGTTTCCCGCAGGCCCGCGCGGTGCTGTGGGGCCATGTGCATCAGGAAATCAACCGCGAGCGCAACGGCGTAAGGCTGATGGCGTCGCCGTCGACCTGCATCCAGTTCGAGCCAGGCAGCGAAGACTTCAAGGTCGGCGAACAGGCACCGGGGTATCGCTGGTTGCGATTGTTGCCGGATGGGCGGATCGAGACCGGTGTGGAGCGTGTCACCGGTTTCCGGTTCACTGTTGATTACGGCTCCGACGGTTACTGATCAAAGGGCGCAGCGCTGATTTCCTCGGGTGCTGGCCCAACACCCCTCGACTCCCTGTAAACTCCGCTTTCTTCAGCCGACGCCCAGGGAGCTCAAATGTCCGGTTCGATTCTCTATATCCATGGTTTCAACAGCGCGCCGGCCTCGAAGAAGGCCTGTCAGCTGGTCGAGGTGATGGAGCGGCTGGGTTTGAGCGATCAACTGCGTGTGCCGGCGCTGCACCATCACCCGCGCCAAGCCATCGGTCAGCTGGAACAGGCAATCGCCGAACTCGGCCGGCCATTGCTGGTGGGAAGCTCGCTCGGCGGCTACTATGCGACTCACCTGGCCGAGCGCCATGGCCTGAAAGCCCTGCTGGTCAACCCGGCCGTCAGTCCGCACCGGATGTTCGACGGATACCTGGGCACCCAGAAAAACCTGTACACCGACGAAACCTGGGAGCTGACCCACGACCACGTGACGGCCCTGGCCGAGCTGGAAGTGCCGGCGCCACAGGATCCGCAGCGTTATCAGGTATGGTTGCAGACCGGGGATGAAACGCTGGATTATCGCCTTGCCCAGCAGTATTACCGGGCCTGTGCCTTGCGCATTCAGGCCGGCGGCGACCACAGTTTCCAGGGATTTGTTACACAATTGCCGGCATTGCTCAGCTTTGCCGGGATTGGCGCCGATACCTATCAGGCAATCGATTTCACCACACTGTGAAGTCTTGCCCCATTTTCATTGAATCACTGACGACGAGACCCTATGGCCACTCCCAGCGCTAGCTCCTATAACGCCGACGCCATCGAAGTCCTCTCGGGCCTCGACCCGGTGCGCAAACGCCCCGGCATGTACACCGACACCAGTCGGCCGAACCACCTTGCCCAGGAAGTCATCGACAACAGCGTCGACGAAGCCCTGGCCGGCCACGCCAAATCGATCCAGGTCATCCTCCACGCCGACCACTCGCTGGAAGTCTGCGACGACGGCCGTGGCATGCCGGTCGACATCCACCCGGAAGAGGGGGTTTCGGGCGTTGAGCTGATCCTCACCAAGCTCCATGCGGGCGGCAAGTTTTCCAACAAGAACTACCAGTTCTCCGGCGGTCTGCACGGGGTGGGTATTTCCGTGGTCAACGCCTTGTCGACCCAGGTACGGGTACGGGTCAAGCGTGACGGCAACGAATACGAAATGACCTTCGCCGACGGGTTCAAGGCCACCGATCTGCAAGTGATCGGCACCGTCGGCAAGCGCAATACCGGGACCAGCGTGTATTTCGCGCCGGACCCGAAATACTTCGATTCGCCGAAATTCTCTATCAGCCGCCTCAAGCACGTGCTCAAGGCCAAGGCTGTTCTGTGCCCGGGGCTGCTGATCAGCTTCGAAGACAAAGGCACTGGCGAAAAGGTCGAGTGGCATTACGAAGATGGCCTGCGCTCCTACCTGGTAGACGCGGTCAGCGAATTCGAGCGCCTGCCGGACGCGCCGTTCTGCGGCAACCTGGCCGGCACCAAGGAAGCGGTCGAGTGGGCGCTGTTGTGGTTGCCGGAAGGCGGCACCTCGGTCACTGAAAGCTACGTCAACCTGATACCGACGGAGCAGGGCGGCACCCACGTCAACGGCCTGCGCCAGGGCCTGCTCGACGCGATGCGCGAGTTCTGCGAATTCCGCAGCCTGCTGCCGCGCGGCGTGAAGCTGGCGCCGGAAGACGTCTGGGAGCGCATCGCTTTTGTCCTGTCGATGAAGATGCAGGAACCGCAATTCTCCGGCCAGACCAAAGAGCGTCTGTCGTCCCGTGAAGCGGCGGCCTTCGTTTCCGGCGTGGTCAAGGACGCATTCAGCCTGTGGCTCAACGCCAACCCGGAAACCGGTCTGGCGCTGGCCGAACTGGCGATCAGCAACGCCGGCCGCCGCCTGAAGGCGAGCAAAAAGGTCGAGCGCAAGCGCATCACTCAGGGGCCGGCATTGCCGGGCAAACTGGCCGATTGCGCCGGGCAGGACCCGATGCGTTCCGAGCTGTTCCTGGTGGAAGGTGATTCCGCCGGCGGTTCGGCCAAACAGGCGCGGGACAAGGAATTCCAGGCGATCCTGCCGTTGCGCGGCAAGATCCTCAACACCTGGGAAGTCGACGGCAGCGAAGTGCTGGCCAGCCAGGAAGTGCACAACATCGCGGTGGCCATCGGTGTCGATCCGGGCGCCGAGGACATGAGCCAGCTGCGCTACGGCAAGATCTGCATCCTCGCCGACGCCGACTCCGACGGTCTGCACATTGCAACGTTGTTGTGCGCCTTGTTCGTCCAGCATTTCCGCCCGCTGGTGGATGCCGGTCACGTCTACGTGGCGATGCCGCCGCTGTACCGTATCGACCTGGGCAAAGAGATTTTCTACGCCCTGGATGACGCCGAGCGCGACGGGATTCTCGACCGTCTGGTGGCCGAGAAGAAGCGCGGCAAGCCGCAGGTCACCCGATTCAAAGGTCTGGGTGAAATGAACCCGCCGCAACTGCGTGAAACCACCATGGACCCGAACACCCGCCGTCTGGTGCAGTTGACCCTCGGGGACGACTTCGCCGAGACCTCGGAAATGATGGACATGCTGCTGGCGAAGAAACGCGCAGGCGACCGCAAGACCTGGCTCGAATCCTATGGCAACCTCGCCGAGATCCTCGCCTGATGCGGTTTGGCTGGGTCTTGGCGGGTGCGGTGCTGCTGGGGTCGATGACGGCGTCGGCGGAGCCTGTAGAAGAGCTGCGCGTGCTCGCCGAACACCCGGTCGAAGGCATGCGCGGCGGCAACCTGTCGGGGCTGGCCTTGTGCGGCAATGACCTGTGGACCGTTTCGGACCGCGACGATGATCAGATCTACCGTCTCGATATCCGCGACCGGGTCTGGCAGGCCACGGCCGTGCGCGTCGATCCGCCGAAAGTGCCGGAAAGCGGCTTGCCGTGGGGCATCAGTTCGCGCACCTGGGCGGCGTCGTTCGTTCGTGGCGGTGACTTGGATTTCGAAGGGATCACCTGCGACAGCGCCGGCAATCGCTACATCGTCAGCGAAGCCCACGCGGCTGTGTTGCAAGTGCCGCCGCAGGGGCCGTCGTCGTGGCTGAAAATCTCGCCGATGATGGTGCGCGAAGCGCGGGCCAGCGGGATGTTGCTGCAATTCAACGCGATATTCGAAGGTCTGGCGATCAACCCGGCGGGCGATCAGATGTGGCTGGCCGCCGAGCGGCAAAGCCGTGGCTTGTTGCTGATCAAGCGCCAGCAGACGGTGTGGGATTGTGACGGTCGCTGCGTGTTGCTCAGCGAGGGCGGGATGGAAATGCAACCGCCGCAGTTCCCGAAAGCCCGTCCGGTCAATCGGGATTTCTCCGATATCTCCCTGTTCAACGGCAAGCTGTTTACCCTTGAGCGCAACGCGTACCAGATCTGTCGCCGCGATGCGCAGACAGCCAAGGTCGAGCTCTGCTGGTCGTATGCGGCCGAGCTGTTGCAGGCCAATCGGCGTTATTCGCAGAACTTCGGGCTGGAAGAGGCGCTGGTGGTCGATGCTCAAGGTGCCTGGATCGGTGTTGACAACAATTTCGGCCCGCGCGCCGATGGCGAGGTTCGCCCGATCATCTGGCGTTTCGCCGCGCCAGAGGGTGGCTGGAGCGCCAAGCCATGAGCCCGCAACCGCCGGGCAAACGCGCCGGTCGGGTGCTGATGATTCTGGCGTGGTGCGCGGCGCTGTTTCTGGCCACACGGTTTTTCGGCCAGTGGGAAGAGCGCCAGCAGAACCCGAATGTGGTGGTCAGCTCGGAACAGGGCGACGGTTTTATTGAAGTGAAACTGGCAAGTAATGCCCAAGGGCATTTTGTCGCCAGTGGCCAGATCAATGGTCAGCCGGTGGAGTTCATGCTCGACACCGGCGCGACCGACGTGGCAATCCCGGCCCAGGTGGCGAAAAACCTCCGGCTGGAAGAAGGTTTCGGTGTGACCCTGAGCACGGCCAATGGCCTGAGCCAGGGCTATCGCACCCGTATCGACCGCCTGCAACTGGGCGACATCGTGCTGCGGGACGTCCGCGCACTGGTGGCGCCCGGTCTGCATGGCGATGAGGTGCTGCTCGGCATGAGCGCCCTGAACAAACTTGAATTTACTCAGCGCGGCGGCACTATGCTGCTGCGCCAGACAACGAACCGATGAGGCCCGCATGAGCGACAACCTTGCAGACAGCTTAGATGGCGTAGAACGCCGGTCGCTGGCTGACTTCACCGAAAAAGCCTACCTCAACTACTCCATGTACGTGATCATGGACCGTGCCTTGCCGCATATCGGCGACGGTCTGAAACCGGTACAGCGGCGTATCGTCTACGCCATGAGCGAGCTGGGGCTGGATGCCGATTCCAAGCACAAGAAGTCGGCGCGTACCGTCGGCGACGTGCTCGGCAAGTTCCACCCGCACGGCGACTCGGCGTGCTACGAAGCGATGGTGCTGATGGCCCAGCCGTTCAGCTATCGCTACACGCTGGTGGACGGTCAGGGTAACTGGGGTGCGCCGGACGATCCCAAATCCTTCGCCGCCATGCGTTACACCGAAGCGCGGCTGTCGCGTTATTCCGAAGTGCTGCTCAGCGAACTGGGCCAGGGCACCGCAGACTGGGGCCCGAACTTCGACGGCACCCTGCAGGAACCGCTGGTGTTGCCGGCACGTTTGCCGAACATCCTGCTCAACGGCACCACCGGTATCGCCGTGGGCATGGCCACTGATGTGCCGCCGCACAACCTGCGCGAAGTCGCCACTGCGTGCGTGCGCCTGCTCGACGAGCCGAAAGCCACGGTCGAACAGCTCTGCGAACACATCCAGGGCCCGGACTATCCGACCGAAGCGGAAATCATCACCCCGCGCGCCGACCTGCTGAAAATGTACGAAACCGGCAAGGGTTCGGTGCGCATGCGCGCCGTGTACCACGTCGAGGACGGCGATATCATCGTCACCGCGCTGCCGCATCAGGTCTCCGGGGCCAAGGTGCTGGAGCAGATCGCCGCGCTGATGCAGGCCAAACCGTCGAAAGCGCCGCAGATCGCCGATCTTCGCGACGAATCCGACCACGAAAACCCTTGTCGCATCGTGATCATCCCGGTCAACAGCCGCGTCGATCACGAAGCGCTGATGCAGCACCTGTTCGCCAGCACCGAGCTGGAGTCGACCTATCGGGTCAACGTCAACATCATCGGTCTGGACGGCAAGCCGCAGCTGAAAAACCTCCGTGCGTTGCTGGTGGAGTGGCTGGAATTCCGCGTGCTGACCGTGCGTCGCCGCCTGCAATTCCGTCTCGACAAGGTCGAGCGTCGCCTGCACCTGTTGGACGGTTTGCTGATCGCTTACCTCAACCTGGATGAAGTGATCCATATCATCCGCACCGAGGAACATCCGAAAGCCAAGCTGATCGAGCGTTTTGCCCTCAGCGAAATCCAGGCCGACTACATCCTCGACACCCGTCTGCGTCAGTTGGCGCGACTGGAAGAGATGAAGCTGCGCGACGAGCAGGACGAACTGCTCAAGGAGCAAGCCAAGCTGCAAGCCCTGCTGGGCAGCGAAGCCAAGCTGAAGAAGCTGGTTCGCAGCGAGCTGCTGAAAGATGCCGAAACCTACGGAGATGACCGTCGGTCGCCAATCGTCGAGCGCGCCGAAGCGAAGGCGCTGACCGAGCACGATCTGCTGCCGAACGAGAAAGTCACTGTCGTATTGTCGGAAAAAGGCTGGATCCGTTCGGCCAAGGGCCACGAGATCGATGCGACCGGCCTGTCGTACAAGGCCGGTGACGGCTTCAAGACCTCGGCGGCGGGGCGTTCGAACCAGTCCGCCGTGGTGATCGACTCCACGGGCCGCAGTTACTCGCTGGCCACCCACACCCTGCCATCGGCACGGGGCCAGGGCGAGCCGTTGACCGGCCGTCTGACGCCGCCGCCGGGCGCAACATTCGAATGCGTGCTGATGCCTGAGGAGGACTCGCTGTACGTGATCGCCTCCGACGCCGGCTACGGTTTTGTGGTGAAAGGCGAAGACCTGCAAGCCAAGAACAAGGCCGGCAAGGCCCTGTTGAGCCTGCCGAACAACGCCAAGGTGATCGCGCCGCGTCCGGTCGCCGACCGCGAGCACAACTGGCTGGCTTCGGTGACGACCGAGGGTCGCCTGCTGATCTTCAAGATCAGCGATCTGCCACAATTAGGGAAGGGCAAAGGCAACAAGATCATCGGTATTTCCGGTGAGCGTGTGGCCAGTCGCGAAGAATATGTCACGGACATCGCCGTTCTTCCGGAAGGCGCCACCTTGGTGCTGCAGGCCGGAAAACGCACCTTGTCGCTGAAAGCCGACGACCTCGAACACTACAAAGGTGAACGTGGTCGCCGTGGCAACAAACTGCCACGTGGCTTCCAGAGGGTGGATGCGCTGCTCGTCGAAAACCTCAATTAGGCGTCCTAGAGCGCCGTATCTACGATTTAACCCGTAGATCGGCGCTTTGGCGCTGGAGTCGGAACGCATATTCACGGATGATATGGCCTTTCCAAGCGCCGGCGTGGCCGAGCGTTCTTCATATTTATTGAGTATTTTCACTGTGGTCAGCCTTGTGGCGGCCACCTGGACGGGATGATGACTTCTCTGCGCCCCCTTATTTTCCTGCTCGCCGGCGTTCTTGGCCTGGCGGGTTGCAGCGTTCACCAGCCGGTGTCGCTGTATCAGCTGGACAGCGGAAGTCCGGCTCAGCCTGCGCAAAGCTCAGGCATGGCAGTTTTGCTGGGCCCTGTAATCGTTGCCGATTACCTGCAACGTGAAACCCTGTTGCAGCGTCAACCGGACGGCAGCCTGCAAGCCTCGGTCGATGGCCGCTGGGCCGGTAGCCTGTCTTCGGACATCGATCAGTTGCTGTTGCGTCAGGTTGCCGGGCATCTGGACAGTCAGCGTGTCGTGCTGGCGCCGGCCACCGTGGGCTTCACCCCGGACGTGCAGGTGCTGTTGACCATTACGCGTCTGGACTCGGGTCAGTCGCAACCGGCGATCCTCGATGCGCAATGGCGTCTGATCGACCGCCGTGGCCAGGTGCGCGATAACCGCATCGTCCATCTGCAGGAACAGCATGCCGGCACCACCGCCGCACAGGTGCAGGCGCAAGGCGTGTTGTTGCAGCGTCTGGCCGAGCAGCTGTCGGTAGCGCTCAAGCCGTTGGCCAATCAGCCACCGGTGGCCGAGGCACCGCGCAAACCGGCACCGAAGCCGGCAGCACCGGCGGCGGAAGCCGAGAAGCAGCCGAAGATTCCGATGGCTTCGCCGATTCGTACGGATATGGAAGTGTTTCGCTTTTAAGGCTGGAACGAGTCAGGACAGAGCCCGCCTTGTGCGGGCTTTGTTGTGTCTGGGGTTCTGGGTAGAAGATCAAAAGCCCCCTCACCCCAGCCCTCTCCCGGAGGGAGAGGGAGCCGACCGATGTGTCTGGCGCTATACGTCGACCTGAATGACCGTGGCGATTGGATTTTGGGAGGGCACACGTTCGGTTGCTTGCTTGGATTTTGGATTCGGCACAGCACGTTCAGGTCGGTGTAGATCCCGAATATCCCCCTATCAGTCCCCTCTCCCACCGGGAGAGGGCTAGGGTGAGGGGGTTCTTCAGCTTCTAGCGCAACCTCAAAACCACCACACACAAAAAAGCCCGCAGACAATCACTCATCTGCGGGCTTCTTCACATCAGGGCCTCAGGCCCGACGCTCATGCATCCGCGCCAGTTGCCGCTCAAGCATCGACGGATAAGGCTCCATCAACCGCTCAACACAGCAAGCCCCCTCAGGGCTGGCAATCGGCCGGATCCGCGCACGCTGACGGATCAGCGCGTCGTCACCGATCTTGCGCTCCACCAGCAGCAGGTTGCGGCTGTGCTGCGACAGGGCTAGGGCGTCCTGGGCGGAATCGGTCAGCAACAGGTCGATCTGGCTCAGACCAAACAGCTCATCGCCGAGGGTCAGGCCCAGCTGCAATTGCAGGGTGATGCCGCTGTCGGCGACTTCGATCTGCAACTGGTGGCCCAGCGCCCGCAGCAGCTCGCCGCAGCAGATGGCGTTGGTCAGGTAGTCGTCGCCGCTGTCTTCGGTGTGGAACAGCATCAGCGTGCTGCCATCGTTCAGGGTTTCGATTTCGCCCTGATACAGCGACGCGGCCTGTTCCAGGCAGTCGCGATAGCGATCCTGCAACTCTTCCAGACGTGCACGCGGCAAACGGCGCAGTTGTTCCTGCGAGCCCAGTTGTACCGCCAGCACCGCCGTGTGTTGCGGCACGCTCGGGGTCGGTCGGCGCACGGCCGGTTGTGCTGCTTCGTCCAGCGACTCGTCACGCAGATCGGCGAACGGATCTTCGTCATCGTCGTCTTCAACGGTGCTGACCACATGGCGTGGCGCAGGCTTCTGCGCAGCCATCGGGCGGCTCTCGTCGAAACTCGGATCACGCAGGTTGCGCACTTCGAATTCCGGCTCGTCGTCCTCGAACTCGGGTTCCGGCTCGGGCTCCGGTTCAGCCGGCTCCGGGGCATAGTTGGCGTGCAACTGGCGGGCAAGATCGCCGATCTCGTCCTGACGCTCGATCCCCGGCGTGTATTCGTCGATCCGGCGCAGCCACACGCGCAATTGCAGCAGCGGCGTGGAGATGTGCCGGCCCAGACGCAGGCTCAGGGCCAGGGACAGTGCCAGCAGGATCGCACTCAGGATGCCCATGCTTTGCAGGCTGATGGTCATCGGCTGCTGGAACTGATCCATGTCCAGGCTGATGCGCAGTTGCCCGGCGGTCACGTCCTGGAAGGTGATCTTGCTCTCGTACATGCCCTCGGCTTCGCCCAACAGACCGTGCTTGGGCCGCTGACCTGACTCGGCGAGGATGCGGTTGTCCACGCTGTAGATGGCGGCGTGGGCCACCAGCTTGTTCTTGGTCAGGTTGTTGAGCAGCACGTTGAGGCTGAGGATGTCGTTGGACACCAGCAGTTCGGTGGCGGAGGTGGCGGTCTGCGTGGTCAGGCTTTCGCCCAGCGCATCGGCCTGCTCGTGCATGGCCTGCTTGAACTGCAGGCCCATCACGCAGGCATAGATCACCAGGGCCAGGGCGACCAGGATCACGTTATGGCTGGCAATGCGCAATGCAATCGGTACACGGCGGTGGCGCAGTGCACGGAAGATCAGCAGAAAGAAGTTATCGGTTTTAACTGGCGTGGGCCGGTTCACTGAGCTCGGCTCTTTTGTCCGTGAAGTTGACGCGCAGTATAGCGACAGGCCCTAGACCGGCAAAGCGCTGGCGGTGCCCGATGGTCACTGAAAGTGGGTAGAATGCGGTTTTTTTCCAGTTGCGGGGGTGCGCGTTGCGCGAAATCGTCCTGATTAACATCACGGGAGTCGACCGTCCGGGTCTGACGGCGGCCATTACCGGTGTTCTGGCCCAGGGTGGTGTGAATATCCTCGACATCGGTCAGGCGGTGATTCACGACATGCTGTCGTTCGGCATCCTCGTGGAAATCCCCGATTCCGAGCAAGGCAAGTCGGTGCTCAAGGACATCCTGTTCAAGGGCTATGAGCTCGACCAGCAGGTGCGCTTCACCCCGGTGTCCGAAGAGGATTACCAGCAATGGGTGGGCAATCAGGGCAAGAAACGCCACATCGTTACCCTGCTGACCCGCAAGGTCACCGCCGGCCAGTTGCAGGCCGTGAGCTCGATCACCGCCAAATACGGCCTGAACATCGACCATATCGACCGTCTGTCGGGTCGCATGCCGCTGGACACCCCGGCTGACAAGGGCAAGGGCTGCATCGAGTTCTCCGTGCGTGGCGAAGCGGCCGACCCGCAGGCCCTGCGCGCCGAATTCCTCAGCGTGGCTCAGGAACTGAACGTCGACATCGCCTTCCAGGAAGATTCGCTGTTCCGTCGCAACCGTCGTCTGGCGGTGTTCGACATGGACTCGACCCTGATCGAGGCCGAAGTCATCGACGAACTGGCCAAAGCCGCCGGCGTCGGCGATCAGGTTTCGGAAATCACCGAGCGGGCAATGGCCGGCGAGCTGGACTTCCGCGCCAGCTTCAAAGAGCGTCTGGCGCTGCTCAAGGGCCTGGATGTCAGCGTGCTCGATTCGATCGGCGCCTCGCTGCGCCTGACCGAAGGCGCCGAAACCCTGTTCGCCGAACTCAAGCGTCTGGGCTACAAGACCGCGATCCTGTCGGGCGGCTTCACCTATTTCGCCAAACAGTTGCAGGCCAAACTCGGGATCGACTACGTGTTCGCCAACGAACTGGAAGTGGTCGACGGCAAGTGCACCGGCGTGGCGATCGAGCCGATCGTCGATGCCCAGCGCAAGGCCGATCTGCTGAAACAGCTGGCTGAAAAAGAAGGTTTGCGTCTGGAGCAGACCATCGCCGTGGGCGACGGCGCCAACGACCTGCCGATGCTGGCGATTGCCGGTCTGGGCGTGGCGTTCCGCGCCAAGCCGCTGGTCAAGCAGTCGGCGAAGCAGGCGATCTCGACCCTCGGTCTGGATGGCGTGCTGTACCTGCTGGGCTTCCGGGATCGCGACGGGCAGCTTTGATATAAGCACGGGATCGCAGCCCTCGGCTGCGGTCCTGGCTCAAAGGGACTTCCACAACGAGTCGAAATCCTCTTCGCTCCCGCCATTCCTGGCGGCTTCAAGCGAGCGATAGGCAAACTGATTGAAACTGTGAGTGCTGGCCACCCGCCGATCCAGCCCGGCGCGGTGCTCTTCGCCCTGAGTGTTGATCAGCACTTTATTACCTTCCTGAAACGGCAGCCGTGGCGCCAGTAACGTCGCCGGCAAGTCGATCGCACTGATTTCCGGCAACAGCAAACCGCGCAGATACTGGCTGTGATCATCCCGCGAACGCACCAGTTGCAGCCCGCACGGCCGGGCATGGGGCGCCACCAGTTCGATGCCCATTTGCGTACCGGCGCCGCGCACCTGGCGGACCCAGCGCACCACGGCAATGCTCCAGCCTTGATTGAGGCTGTCCTGAATTCCGACCATTTCCCCGGCCTGCAATTCGGCGGGAACCTCCTTTGGCCAAGCCAGGCAATAACCGCCGGGGCTGTGGTTGATGACGGGCAAGGCGTAGGTCGGGTAATGCGGCGGACTGTCGGCGTCGCCTTCATCGTCGATCAGCGGTTCGTAACGGATTTCCTCGTAAGGCAACAATTCATCGGACGTGCTCTGTGGTGCGGCGTCGAACGCCTGGCTCCAACTGTCCTTTTCGCCCTGAACCACCGCGCGGCTGAAATTCGCCGCACGGGCGCCGGGGTGCTTGAGCAGTTCGCTGAAGGTGCGCTCGCCGCCGAGGTAGAAGTGCAGGGCGCTCATGCCGACGCACACGGTCAGGTTGCCCTGGCCGACGGTGCGTTGGAAGCTGCGTTCGGCGGCCTCGCCCCAGGTGGCATGCAGGTGTTGCAGGGTGTCGAGAGTCAGCCCGGCCGGCACGGGCAGCGGGGTAGTCGCATCCTGATGCAGCAGGTGGGCCTCGATGGCATTCACCAGCGGTTGCGGATCGAAACCGAGCAGGCTGGCCTGTTGCTCGCTGCGAAACTGGGAGCGGTAGCGCGGGCCAGCGTCGATCTCTGCCGAAACCGCGAACAACCCCTCGCCCGGATGGGCGGGATGCAGTTTCAGCCACGCACTCCATGGCTCCACAACTTGGGCCAGACGCGCGATCTGGTTCTGGCGCAACTGATTGCAGCGGGCGCTGCCCAGCAGCAGGGCGGCGAGGTAGGTCTGTTCGACGCTCAACTCGCCGGTCAGGCTGGCAAGGTCGTCGCGTACCCGGCGATGTTGCAGTTGCAGCTCGCAGGCACAGCGAAACAATTGATGCAGCTCGAACCACAGCTGCTCCGGTGCGGCGCTGTACAACTGCGTGGCGCGAACCAGTTGCCCTTTCAGCGCATGGGCTGCGCGTTGCAGCGCTTCGCTCACCAGGGCTGCGCGATCCCGGGAGTACTTGGGCGCGATCCGCGCAATGATTTGTTTGTAACCGATGGCCAGCTGATTTTGCAGGGCCTGGCACAGGTTGCTGATCTTGCGAGAGCGCTCATCGAGCATGATTGCCTGATGCAGAAAATGTCGCTCCAGATGCTGGCAGACGAAGTAAACCTCGGGTCGCAGCAGTTCCAGCAGATGCAGGCGATTGTCGCTGGGGGTCAGCAGTTGATTGAGTTCACCGAGGCCTTGATACAGCAGGCGCGCGGTTTCGCCGATGTTGGCCTTGGGCAGGCCGGCGATCCAGCGTTTGAGGTCACGCGGGGTGGCTTCACAGAAAGACAGGCGCAACTGTGTGGGCGTCGGGGCGCTCAGTTTTGGTTGGTATCGTGGCTCACTCATGCCGTGACAAGCTCCGGCGGCGAATTGGGCAATGCCAAAAACTCTAGCAGTTGTGCTCTGTTTCGCAGGCGATTGTCAGGCTTTTTACCGTTGGTCTGCTGGCGGGGTGCCATTTCGGCAGGCGCTACTAGGCTCTCAGGCGTGCGATCGGAAACGCACGGTTGCACGGCTTGCCGCAACGTCGGGCAGGTCTCTTTAAAACTTCAAGGAGATGAGGTTCATGTCTAAATACGCAGTGGCAAATCAATGGGGCGGTAGTTCGGCACCTTGGCATCCGGGTGGAACCTGGGTGCTGGGCGCGCGGGACAACCAGAACGTCGTCGCGATCGAGATCAAGTCCGGCGACGGTGGCAAAAGCTTCACCGGCACCATGACCTACGCCGGCGAAGGCCCTATTGGCTTCAAGGCTCAGCGCACTGGCCAGAACCAGTACAACGTCGAGAACCAGTGGGGTGGCAACGATGCCCCGTGGCATCCAGGTGGCAAATGGGTGATCGGCGGGCGAGATAACCAGAACGTTATCGCGTTGAGCGTCACGTCCAATGACGGAGGGAAAAACCTCAGCGGCACCAATACCTACGCCAACGAAGGGCCGATCGGCTTCCGTGGGCAGATAGAGTAACGGCGCCACTCAGGTCGTGTCCGCCCCTTCGCAGACGTGCGAAAGGGCGGATCAACAGGTTCAGGCGTTGGACTGTGCCAGGGCCTGACCCATCTGTACCGGCGAGCCGGCTTTCAATTCTTCAACCCATTTCACCTGATCCGGCCCGAACAGCACGATCGCGGTCGAACCCAGCTTGAAGCGACCCAGTTCCGCACCTTTTTCCAGATGAATCGGTGCACGGGCGGCTTCGTCGTAACGGAAGGTTTTCAGCTCGCGCTTCGGTGGCGTGACCAGACCGGCCCAAACGGTTTCGATCGATGCCACGATCATCGCGCCCACCAGCACCACGGCCATCGGCCCGCGCTCGGTGTCGAAAATGCACGCTACACGCTCGTTGCGGGCGAACAGCTCCGGAACGTTTTCCGCGGTGGTCTGGTTGACCGAGAAGATCCGGCCCGGGATGTAGACCATTTCGCGCAGGGTGCCGGCCAACGGCATGTGCACGCGGTGGTAGTCCTTCGGCGACAGGTAAACAGTGGCGAATTCACCGCCCATGAACGGCGCCGCATTGGCCGCATCGCCGCCCAGCAGTTCCAGCACGCTGAAGCTGTGGCCCTTGGCCTGGAAGATGCGACCGTGTTCGATCGGACCGAGCTGGCTGATCGCACCGTCGGCCGGGCTGAGGATCGCGCCCGGGGTCTGATCCAGTGGGCGAGCGCCGTCTTTCAAGGCGCGGGTGAAGAAGGCGTTGAAGTGCTCGTAAGCGGTCACGTCTTCAACCAGTGCCTGCGACATGTCCACCTGATAACGCTTGGCGAACCAGGTGGTGAAGGCATTCTTGAACCAGCGCACGCGGCACTCGGCGACGCAGCCGGCCAGGCGCGACAGCAGGTGATGAGGCAGCAGGTACTGGCTGATGATAAACAAACGCTCTTTCATGACTGTCCTTAAAAATCCTTAAAGCTCGACGGGGGTGTCGGGGTGGTTGCCCCATTCGCCCCAGGAACCGGCGTAGCCCTTGACCCGCGGATAACCGAGGGCCTTGGCCACCAGATAAGTGAAACCGGACCGGTGATGGGTCTGGCAGTGGGTAATGATTTCTTTGTCTTTGGTGATCCCGAGGTTTTCGAGGATCTGCGGCATGTCGGTACGGATGCGCAGCTGACGCGCCTGATCCATGCCCGCCGTCCATTCGAAATTGACCGCGCCGGGGATGTGCCCGCCCTTGGCCGCCAGGACTTTCTCGCCGGAATATTCCAGCGGGCCGCGAGCATCCCAGATTGCCAGGTCAGCGGCGCCGAGACGGCTCTGCAGGTATTCGCGGGTGGCGGTCGGTTCCTCGTGCAGCGTGAGGGCAACCGGGCCGCCCGCCGCCGGAGGAATCTGGATCGACATCGGCGAACCTTCCGCCAGCCACGCCGGCAGACCGCCGTCGAGGTAGTGGTACTTGTCGTGGCCGATCACGTCGAGCAGCCAGATGAAGCGCCCGGCCCAGCCGCCGCCTTCGTCGTCATAGACGACGTAGACCGCGTCCTTGCGATGGCCGAGCTCGCCGAACAGTTCTTCGAGTTTTTCTTTGCTCGGCAACAGGCCCGGAGCCGGCGCCTGACCCAGCTGGGTGCGTTTCGGATCGACAAAACGTGCGCCGGGAATATGTCCCTCGGCGTAGCGGGCGGCACTGGTCAGATCCACCAGAATCAGATCGCGGGATTCGAGGCGCGGCAGCAGGTCGCTCGGCTCGATCACCAGGGCCAGGCCAGAGAAATCAGACATGTGAGGTCTCCAGAGCACAAAGGGGAAGGATTGTAGCTGTCATTGGCCGCGCTGGCTAAAACTGTGCAGGGCTTTCTCGATGCATTGCGCGGTTTTGCCGAAGGCTTGCACCGTGATGTCGGCAAAGGGCCCGCCACCCTGGTCGGCGACCACGATCATGATCACCCGGCCGTTGTTCACCAGCGAGCGCAGGAACAGGTGTTCGCCACGAAACAACGTGCGCAGCGAGGGCGGCAGCAGGGCGGAAAACTGGGCGTTGTTGTCCGGGGTGATTCGCACCTGTGCCTGCTGCGCGAGCAAGCGTTGCAGCACCGAACTCTGGCTGACGACGAAATTGAGCGCAGCGGCTTCCTTCGGCAGCCCCGAGGTTTGATGGACGCGCAGATTGGCGTGGCTGCGGTCGGCCATCAGGATCATCACCCGGCGCATGCCGCTGGCGACCAGCGCATCGCGGGCGGCGACGGTCAGGCTCATGGCATTGGTGAAGCGGCTTGGCACGGCCAGCAGCTCGGCGCATTGGCGGCGCCACTGGGTCAGGTCTTCAGCGGACGGCGCCGCAGCCGGGAGCATTCCGGCGGGCAGGCGACGGGTGCCCCAAGGCCAGAGTAGCGAAACCGCCGGGTGCCAAAGGTCCGGCATGGAATGATGACGGGCGCTGACGGCGGCCTGTTGGTGCAACTGCTGTTGCACCTCGTCCATCGAGATTTGCAGGTAAAGGCTGGTCAGGTATTGCCAGCGCTCACTGTGCGGACTGTCCCAGGCCTGTTGCGCCGAGAGTGCCAGGCCGTTGGCCAGCAGCACGGTGTTGGCCGGCTGATTGAGCCAGCGGCGCAGGGTCGGGTCGTCATCGAGGCGATTCTGTTGGCGCAGCGGATGATCGACGTCGCGGGCAATGCGCAGGACTTTGACCAGTTCGCGCTGCTCGGTCAGCAGCAGCCGGTAACCTTGCTGGACCCAGATCGGCAGACGCCAGGCTTCGACCAGCGCTTCGCCGATTTTCAGCAGGCGCACACCGAACAGCTGCTTTTCCACGACTCGCGCCGATTCGCCCTTGTGGATAACCCGCACTTCCCACTCTTCAAGCAATTTGGGAAAGGTCAGTGCCAATGGCCACAGCGGCGACAGAAACAGCAGGCTGCCCCAATGAATGTCCTGCCACAGGCGCGCGAGGCGGCTGGCAAAAAATCCGTTGGCCTGTTGCGTGGCGTGCTGGCTGATCATCTGCAACTGGCGCAGGGCCTGGGGGATCTGTGCGGCAGGTTCGGCGGGCAGGCGAGCGAGCAGTTCTTCGGTACGGCCAAGGCCGAGACGATTGATCGCCACTTCGAGGTTTTCCGCCGGCGCGGTCATGTTGCCGTGGGTGTGGCGGTTGGCTTCGCGGATGATGCTCAGGGCCAGCGCCGGGCTGTCCTGCATCAGGTCGGCGATGTCGCGCAACGAGCTGCGGTCATCGCGAATCGCCCGGCAGACCCGGTCATGGGCGTCTTGCGGCACCGGCAGGCGAACGCTGTCGAGCAGCTTCACCCAGCCATCGAGTGTGGTCGGTTTTACGTGTGGGACGTTCGTTTCATTAGCCATGTCTGGACGAGATCTTCACTGACTGTAGACGCGCCCGGCATGGGCTAAATTGGCTTTTCGCCTGAACTGGCTATAGTCTGGCGCAGTTTTGCCGATAAGTAGAAGAAGAGATTTTTTAACTTCCGAATATGACCTTGAACCCGACTTAAATAAGTACTTTCTACCTATGGCTAAAATTATCGGCATCATCGTCGTATTCGCGAGCGTGCTCGGCGGATACGTGCTCTCCCACGGCAAGATTGCCGCCCTGATCCAGCCTTTCGAGGTGATGATCATCGGTGGTGCTGCACTCGGTGCATTCCTGCAGGCCAACCCCGGCTACATGACGATGCACGTGCTCAAGAAATCCCTGAGCATGTTCAGTTCGCGTTTCAGCCACACGTTCTATCTGGAAGTGCTGGGCCTGATCTACGAGATCCTCAACAAGAGCCGCCGCGAAGGCATGATGGCCATCGAAGGCGACATCGAAGACGCCGCCGCGAGCCCGATCTTCGCCAAGTACCCGGCGGTCCTGAAAGACGAACGCATGACCGCGTTCATCTGCGATTACCTGCGCATCATGTCGTCCGGCAACATGGCTCCCCACGAGCTGGAAGGCCTGTTCGACATGGAACTGTACAGCCTGAAGGAAGACCTCGAGCATCCGTCCCATGCGGTGAACGGCATTGCCGATGCCATGCCGGGTTTCGGTATCGTCGCGGCGGTACTGGGTATCGTGGTGACCATGGCCTCCCTGGGTGAAGGCGATCAGAAGTCCATCGGTCTGCACGTAGGTGCGGCACTTGTGGGTACCTTCTTCGGTATTCTCGCGGCGTACGGTTTCTTCGGCCCGCTGGCGCACTCCCTGGCCCACGATGCCAAGGAAGAGCTGAACGTCTACGAAGCCATCAAGGCCTCGCTGGTGGCTTCGGCTTCCGGCATGCCGCCGTCGCTGGCTGTCGAGTTCGGTCGCAAGGTTCTGTACCCGGCTCACCGTCCAAGCTTTGCCGAGCTGGAACAAGCCGTTCGCGGTCGCTAAGTCATGGAAAATAACCAGCCGATAATCATCAAGCGCGTCAAGCGCATCGCCGGCGGGCATCACGGCGGGGCGTGGAAGATCGCCTTCGCCGACTTCGCGACGGCGATGATGGCGTTCTTCCTGGTGTTGTGGCTGCTGTCCACCGCGACCCCGGAACAGAAGATCGCCATCGCCGGTTACTTCAAGGACCCGGTCGGTTTCTCCGAGAGCGGCACGCCGTACATCATCGACCTGGGCGGCACGCCGACCCTCGCGCCGGAAAACACCCTCAACCCTGAGGTGAAGTCTCAGCCGCAGCCGGATAAGGTCACGGTCGACACCGAACAGGTTGAAGGCATGGCCGAGCAGGTCGAAAAGGAACGCCTGGAACTGCTCTTGCAAGAACTGCAGAACAAGGTCGACGAGAACCCGCAGCTGCAGAAGTTCAAGGACCAGATCCTGTTCGAGATCACGCCGAACGGCTTGCGCATCCAGATCATGGACGCCGAGAACCGGCCGATGTTCGACTCCGGTTCCGCACGTCTGAAACCGTACTTCGAAGATATCCTGCTGGCCATGGCCGACACCATCAAGGCGGTGCCGAACAAGATCAGTATCAGCGGTCACACCGATGCCAAGCCTTACGTGGGCAACGGCGACTTCGGCAACTGGGAACTCTCGGCCAACCGTGCCAACGCCGCTCGGCGTGCGCTGGTGGCGGGCAGTTATCCGGATGCTCAAGTAGCGCGGGTTGTTGGTTACGCCTCGTCGGCACTGTTCGACAAGGAGAACCCGTTCAACCCGGTCAACCGCCGCATCGACATCGTGGTGCTGACCAAGAAGGCCCAGGCGGCCATCGAAGGTTCGCAAGGTGCCGACCCGTCGCAACCGGCAGATCAAGGCCAGAACGGCGCCGCGCCGGCCACCCCGGTCGACCCGAACGCCTTGCCGGCGGATCAGCAGCCGGTGCCGGCCCACGAGCTGCGCGAACGGCTGAACCTGTTCGACGACCCGCTGCCGAAACCGACCGAACCGGGTGCAGCGGCACCGGCCACGGCGCCTGCTGCACCGGCCACTGCTCCGGCGCCAGCGCCGAAACAGTGACCCACAAAAAAGCCGCGAGATGATCGCGGCTTTTTTGTGTCTGGCTATTTTAAAGCCTAGTAACCGTTTTCCGGCAGGCTGGCGATGATCGAGCGGTAGCTGTTCATTCGCTGTTGCTGCACACGGCCGTCTTCCAGGGCCTTGAGCAGTGCGCAACCGGGTTCGCGATCATGCTTGCAGTCGCGGAAGCGGCAGGTGCCGAGCAGGTCGTTGAACTCGATGAAGCCGGCTTCGACGTCGGCGCGGCTGACGTGGCCCAGGCCGAATTCGCGGATGCCCGGGGAGTCGATCAATTCACCGCCGCCGGGGAAGTGGAACAGGCGTGCGGTGGTCGTGGTGTGCGTGCCCTGACCGGAAAGCTCGGACAGCGGGCCGACGCGGGTTTCGACTTCCGGCAGCAGGCTGTTGACCAGCGACGATTTGCCGACACCGGACTGGCCGACGAACACGCTGATGCGCCCGTCGAGCTGTTTCTGCAGTTGCTTCATGCCGTTGCCGTGGTGCGCCGAGACTTCCAGCACCGGGTAACCCAGCGTGCGGTAGACCGCCAACAGCGCATTCAGCGCCGGGGCGTTCTGCTCGTCGATCAGGTCGAATTTGTTCAGCAGCAGCAACGGACGGATGCCGGCGTGCTCGGCGGCGACCAGATAGCGGTCGATCAGGTTCGCATGGGGCTCGGGCAGCGGGGCGAACACGATGACGATCATGTCGACGTTGGCGGCCACCGGTTTGAGCTGGCCACGGCTGTCCGGGCGGCAGAGTTCTGTGGTGCGCGGCAGTTGCGCCACGATCACGCCGATGCCCTGGTTGCCGGCACGCCAGACCACTTGATCGCCGGTCACCAGCGCTGGCAGGTTGGCCCGCAAGTGGCAGCGGAAGACCTGGCCGGCCAGTTCGCCGTCAACGGCCTCGACCTCGACCTGCACACCGAAGTGGGCGATCACCAGGCCGTGCTGTTCCGGGCCCAGATCGCCGCCCTCGAGCGCCTCGACGGCCGAGGACTCGCGTTTGGCGGCGCGGGCGGCGCGCTCGCCCTGAATCTTTTCGATGCGCCAGTTTTGACGACGATTGAGTTGGCGTTTGGCCATGGGTGTTCCGTCTGAAGAATGCAGCGATTAGGTAAAACGGCCGCGAGTTTAGCACGCCCGGCAGGCTGCCTAGGCTAAACTGCGCAGCATTGCTCAGGAGCCGAAATATGCAAAACCCGCAGAATCTGATCTGGATCGACCTCGAAATGACCGGTCTGGATCCGGAAAACGACGTGATCATCGAAATGGCGACCATCGTCACCGACAGTGACCTGAACACCCTGGCCGAAGGCCCGGTGATCGCCATCCACCACAGCGACGAAGTCCTCGCCCGCATGGACGAGTGGAACACCCGCACTCACGGCAACTCCGGCCTGACCCAACGCGTGCGTGAAAGCCGCGTGAGCATGGCCGAGGCCGAAGCCGAAACCATCGCTTTCCTGGAAAAGTGGGTGCCGAAGGGCAAGTCGCCGATCTGTGGCAACAGCATCTGTCAGGATCGCCGCTTCCTTTATACCCACATGAAGGCGCTGGAAAGCTACTTCCACTACCGCAACCTCGACGTTTCCACGCTCAAGGAACTGGCCGCGCGCTGGGCGCCGGACGTGCGTGACAGCTTCAAGAAGGGCAGCACTCACCTGGCACTGGACGACATCCGTGAATCCATCGCTGAGCTGCAGCACTACCGCAAGCATTTCATCAAGTTCTGAGATCGGCACCCACGCCGGGGCGCCCTCTTTTGGTGCCTCGGCGAAGTGAGTAGACTGCGCGCCTTCCTGCCAGGATCGCCACCATGTTGCTGATGCTCTACCTCGTCGCCATTACTGCCGAAGCCATGACCGGCGCCCTGTCTGCAGGCCGTCGCGGCATGGACTGGTTCGGCGTGGTACTGATTGCCTGCGTCACGGCCTTGGGCGGTGGTTCGGTGCGCGACGTGCTGCTCGGGCACTACCCGCTGACCTGGGTCAAACACCCGGAATACCTGGTGCTGACGACGGTCGCCGCGATGATCACCGTGTTTACCGCACGCTGGATGCGTCACCTGCGTTCGCTGTTTCTGGTGCTCGACGCGGTTGGTCTGGTGGCGTTTACCCTGATCGGCTGCATGACCGCCCTGGAAATGGGCCACGGAATGCTGGTGGCCTCGGTCAGCGGCGTGATCACCGGGGTATTCGGCGGCATCCTGCGCGACATCTTCTGCAACGACATTCCGCTGATCTTCCGTCGCGAACTCTATGCCAGCGTCTCGTTCGCTGCGGCGTGGTGCTACATGCTGTGTCTGTTCCTGAACGTGCCGAGCGAACAGGCGATTCTGATCACGTTGTTCGGTGGTTTCCTTTTGCGCCTGCTGGCAATCCGTTTTCACTGGGAAATGCCGAAGTTTGTTTATAACGACGAACATTGATATTTGTTGTATTCAGGTATTTGTTTGCTAGGTAACAGGTTTGTAAGTCGCTGAGGACTTGCAAGTGTATGTTTCTTACATATTTCGCTTTGCCGGTTTTTTGAAGGGCATGTTATTTCTTTTGTTGATGGAATGTTCGATATCCATCTTCAATTAAAAGCTCTTCAAAGGATATGCATCATGAGTGAAAACACGGAAGCAACGCCGAATCAACAAACTATCCCGCCCGTCCTCCAGGGTCTTGCCAGTTTCAAAGTAAAGTTTGATGCCAGCGACAGCACTCGCAGTAAGTCGTTGTACGGTAATGGCCGCATGCAGGTGAAAGTGCAAGTTCTGGTTTCCGGGGTAGACGCCAACGGCAACACCATGCACGTACCGGCGGAAGTGATGGACAGCATCGAGCTTATTCATTACGGCACTGGAAAAACGTTGCGTGACGGCTGGGCCGCGAGTACTGAACAAGGGCGGTATACCCTTGAGGCAAAAACTTCGTTCACAGCTGCAGACGTTAATGACGACGATGTGGAAGATGACAGCGTCCATCCTCAGGTGCGCACCTTCTGGGTATCTTCGTCGGTCGCCGGGACGACCCAGATCGCCGCACGCCTTGATCTGAACGGGCAGCGGGTTCTGAGTAACGGCACCACGCTTTCCAGTGTCCATGACAGCAGTGTCACTCTCGAAGCACAATTGCCTCAGACCTACGCCATTGAACAATTCCGCTGGTATCAAACCCGGCGCGGCAATGAGGAACCCGGCAATCGCATCTGGAACTACTATCTGGGTCTGTATCCGCAGGGGCAGCAGATCAAACTGGTCGACTGGGTTGCAGATGGAGTAAGTGCTCATGTTGATCATGATTTTGCAGGGGGCAACAAACTTGAGGAATCGAAAACCAACTACATGCGGGCCACGCTTGTCCGTCCTGAGCGAAGTACGCTGGGTGTGAAGTTGCCGTTTAATGGCAATCCAGTTGCATTTGCTTTTTTTTCTGACGCCATTACCAGGAATGAAAAACTTTACTCTGTCAGAGTCAATGATCACGACGGAGAGTTGACCGTCGTCCAGGCACTGTCCGAGTACTCGTCACTTGCGCCGGCATCCAGGTTCGGCGACGTTTTTCGCTTTCGTGCCATTGATCAACATGGTACGGAACACAGGCTGGCAATCCGCATAAACTTCCAGGAGCGCAATATCTATCTGGAGCGAGGCTGATTCCAAACTTTGCTGATGCAGGTTTCCCGGGTGTAGTAGATATCTATGCCCTTGGGATCTGCATCTGCCAATAAACTGTGATGTTCAATTCCCCGGTAATCGCATCAGAAGTGCTTTTACCTCTTTGCGGCGTTGACCCTTCAGTGATGCGGGGTCAACGCAACTTCACGTCAAGGATGAGCATACATGGCTGGCAAACCGCCAAAGGTCAAACCTGTACCTGTTTCAGACAAAACACCCGACTCCAGCACTGTTGGCTCGTATCGGTCACCTCCCTCCGTTCCATCCATGCCGCATCTACCTCTGTCGCATCGTCTGGAACCGTTGCAACCTGGCATCCGGCCACCAGACTTGAGCGCACTGACGCACGCGGTCGGTTTGAGTGCGAGCCCGATGTTTTCCGTGATCGACGAGTTTGCGGCGCTTGCCGTGACGTCCTCGCTGGCAGATTACCGGATACCCACACCCAAAAACCTCGGCGAAGCTGATGCGCAGGGCATCCGGACGTTCAAGCAGCGTCAGTATGTCGCTGTCGATGATGCCCATTTCGTGCAAGTGGTGCTCGATGCCGAAAGTGGCCTTTTTCGCGCCACCCTGGCCAGGGAACTCAACCCTTCCGGCCCGCTGTTGAAACCGGACAGCGAGGGCAGGTTCTGGCTCCCGCTAGACAGCAGCGATTCGCGCAGTCACCTGGCCAGGCTCGGAGTGCTGCGGGGGCGAACGGCAGATTTGCTGCGCTCCATGGGGCATCCAGCCGACGACTTTTTCGATGTCACGATTGCACGCATCCTTGCAGCAAGTGGCATGAATGAAGCGCTGACGCGCGATCCCCGCATGTATCCCTGGTCACTTGCCTTGTTGCATGACACCGCCAGGCGCTTCAGCCTCGATCAGAAAATCCAGGCGCTCACCACCCAAATGCAACATCCCGATCCGTTGGAGCGTGCCCGGATCGATCCGCAACTGCAGGCTCTTCTACCATTGCGCGAAGGCAATCCTGGCGCACGCCATGCTTACCGGGACCGCACGGCACTCTTTGAGGAACATGAGCGTGCGTTCGAACTCGACTGTGAAGAAAATACGTTGCAGATGCGGCGGATTTTTCCTGACCTGCCCAAAGCATTGGCCCAGGCATTGTGGAGCCATGCAAGCGCTGGCGATCGTCTGCACATGCACAACAAACCGGGAATACCGCGGCGAATGGCAGAAGACGCGCTGGTGGCGCTGCGCGATTTTCGTCTCGCCAGAGCCTGTGAAGGTTTGTATCTGGATTCGGTATCCAGCCTGGACAGCGACCGACTGGCGTTGCATATGATCGGGCGACTTGCGCGATGGCCGCAAAACGTTTGTATCGGGATTCGCCAGGGTTTGGTGGAGGCCGGTACCGGCGCACCATTCAATTACATCCTTGTTCGGCAGGAAGCAGGCTATGTCGTCCACAGCCCCGAGGGCTTGTCGTCAAAAGCCGAGGGCGATCTGTATTCGACAGTCTGGGGACTGTTACTGCCCGAGCAGCGCCAGGCGCTCGGTGTGATGGATGGAGGAGGGCAAGCGCTGCAACATCTGATTCGTGCACAACCGTTGCCACCGCGCCAGGTCGTGAGCGAAGCGCTGGGGCTGGCGCCGCTTCCGGTTTCTGCCGATCCCACCGCCGTGCAATACAGGCAAACGGGAGGGTTGCGAGGGGGGGGCGAAAACGACCCGGCAATGACAAGGACGGTTGCGGATCGCGTACGTGATCTTTATCCGCAGCTATCGGACGGGGAGCGGACGACGTTTATCAACGAGCGTTTGAAGAGTGATCCCAACGGAGTACTGACCCGACTGGAAAAAGAGTTCGCGACATTGTGCCAGGATTTGAAAGTATGGTGCGCCGAAGTAGCCCCTCCTCCTGGAGAGGGCCTGCAATGGAGACCCGAAGTTCTGACCGATCAACTTCAGTTGCGCCAACAGTTCAGTGAAAACCTGCAGGCCATCTGGCAGCGAAAGCAGATAACACCCTATGACTGCGGTGGTGAAAGCTTTTCGGCGTTCATCGATTTCACCGGCGAACTGCCGCATATCGCCGCCAGATTTGAGTACGTGACAGAGTTGGTACTGGAGGCCCGCAACCCGAATGTGAAACTGGGCAAGTTGCTCGACAGCTTTCCCAACGTTCGCTATCTGATCCTTGAAAAGGTGCGGATGGAGGAATTCGCCCCGGGTATTTTTCAGATGCGCAACCTGCGGCATCTGGTCTTGAGGGATTGCTCACTTCGACTGACTGACAACGAAGCGGAAGGATTGGCGAGAATTGAAACCCTGACGCTGTTGAGACTTGACGATAATCCGCTGGGTGTTGTTCCGCATCTGGGATTCATGCGCCAGTTGAAAGAGGTGTACTTGAGTGGTTCCGGCCTTGTTCGGGTTCCTTCCGGCGTGGAGCATCTGGAAAGCCTGAAGCTGCTTGATTTGCACGATAACAATATTGTCGATGTCAGCGAGGAGCTTTTTGAAATACCGGATACGCAGAATTTGTTTATCAATCTCATCGACAATCCACTTGGGGAGTCTGCAAGATCTCGTATCAACGAATATCTTCAGAATGCGAGTATGGATAGCAAGATCGATATCAGAGTCCGAGAGCCTGTGTTTGATGATATTTCAGATCTTTCCGACTCTTCTGATAGTGGTGTGGAGTCTGAAAGCGATTGATGGCAGTTTTGGGTAATCACGAGTGATGTGAGTTTTTACCTGGCGGTAGTTTTTTGTTTTGGCCACCTGTTCCCTCGTTTTCTGGCGAGTGCGTGAAGGTGGCTTTTTTGTGGGTGAATAAATGTAACTTGATTGATGATTTTGGTGTTGTCCGGGAAGTTGGTTTAGGAAGGGCTGGCGTGCTTTGACTGGTGTTTGTGAGTTTTCAGGTGTTCTTAATTTTTCAGGGTTTCTGTTTTTTAATATCTATTCTCGTTTGATCACATTTTGATATGGGGTGCTTCTGTTTTTTTATCTCTCGGAAATGTACTAATTGGTCTGCGCAATAAGGCGCTTGTCCAGTTTTTTTCGGAGAAAGTTAATATGTTTGAGAATGATCTGAATATTCAACGCCTCGAGGTAAAGTTCGAGTCGTCCACTGAACGTCAAAAAGTACTTTATGCCAACGGCCGCATGCAGGTGCGGGTGCTGGTGCTGGTTTCGGGAGAAAACGCTCAAGCAGAGGAAGTTTCGCTCCACGGGCATCCCGCTCTGGAGACGCTGAAGTTGATCAGCTATAACACCTCTGCTCCGCTTGGCGGCGACTGGAACGTCGACGCACAAGAAAACCGTTATGCCCACGACATTGCAGGAGGGACTGCTCGCGTTATGCCGTTGGTACCGGCGGTGGGTAATCGACTTTCCGATCCATCGGAAAGTATTCAGGTTTTCGAGTTCTGGGTGACTTGCCGCCGCCCGGGCTCGATCCAGATTGCCGCTGAAATCACCCTGGAAGGTAAAAAATATCGTAGCAATGGGTTTGAAGGCCATGACAGCAGCGTTTCGCTGCAGGCGATTGCACCCAAGCTGTATCCGGTTTCAAATTTCATGCTGAACAGGACCAGAGTCCTCGATTCACCCAGCCTCTTTGAAAAGGTAGAGCAGTACAGCCTGGTCTTGTACGGCGAAGGACGGCAGATCAATCTGCTTGATTGGAAAAGTCTGCAGGTTAAATATGATGCAGAGTTTGCAACCGAATTCTTCTCTTCTGGTGATGCCACAAAGGTCTCGAGCGGGCTGAAAAGCTATGTCGGCTACATTGCTCCGATTTATGGTGCGCAAGTGACGGCACGAACCTCTCAAGGCTTTCGAACCGTATCTCAAGATCCTGGAACAATATCGATAATCAGCTATTTGACAGCTGAACATCCCAATAAGCCTGAACGAACGGGGCAAGTGGATTTGCACGTTTTTGATGAGTTCGGTACAGAACACATAATTCGTATCAGTCCTGATATTGCCAATCGCACTTATAAAATAAGTTGATGCGGGTTTTGAGGGCTCATTGCTTTCCTTGCTCGCTCGATCAAGTCAGCAGAGCTCTCGTTTTCATATTTTACTTTGCAGGTTTCTGGATATTATTTCATGAGTTATCAAGCCTCCGATTTCGTGAGCTCTAATGCCTTCAATTTTAGTGATTTTGTTTCCGGGGGAGTTGATCCCCGAACAGGCATATATACCTGTGCCTTGAAACTTGGAACTGTTCGGTCTGCAGATCTCAATGGGCCCTCATTCAATCTTGCATTGGGCTTCAATCCACTCAATACACGTAACGCCGGCTATGGTACCGGATGGTCGTTATCCTCCAGTCGATATGACTTGCGCAGCAAGGTCATGACATTGGCCACCGGTGAAACCTATAAAGCTTCTGAAACCAGCAATGCTCTGTTGTTCAGGGAAATGAAACTTGAGAGTGCCAAAGTCCTGAAGGTCGGCACCGGACTTTATGAAGTCCGTTACAAGGATGGTCGGCGGGAGGAGCTTAAAGTCCACGGTGCCACCAATGTCGCAGTGCCCGTGCGAATCTTTGCGGCGAACGGGGCAAGCATCAACTTGAAGTACACAACGTTCAATGAGCAACCCATGCTGATTGAAATCGCGGATGCAAAAAGAGTTCTGCTCAACGTCAGCCGTACGGCTGGTCGGCTCACGATGACTCAGAATCCGGGCACGCCATCCAGTGCCGAGTTCTCGATGACGTTCAAGAACGATCGAGTCACTGCTATAGGTTTGCCGGTCGGCAGGGGCTGGGATCTGCAGTACGAAGTCATTGATGGCATCAGCTATCTGAGGCGAGTGGATTCGCCACTCGGCGCGGTGGAAATCATTCGCTACAAGCAGGTCGGACATCTGCTTCCCACGCTTGAGGGCGTACAGAGTCTGCCCTATGTGATAGCCCACGACATTTTCGCCAGGCAGGGGCAGCCGAAAGTCGTCAAGACCTACGCATATTCAGACCACAATTACTTGGGTCATGGCGTACCGTCAGATCCCGTTGATGACGGTGACCCGCTTTATCGCGCACCCGGGAGCTATCAGTACAGTTCCACCGAGCGATTGATTGTGGGAGAGAAAACGCATACCCGGATCAACCGTACTTACAACAAATTTCACCTGTTGGTTTCTGAAGTGACCATCAGTGGTGAGTCGGTGGCTTCGGTTTCTACCGAGTACCATGGTGACGTCAATAAGCCGTTTACTGAGCAGCCGGCGCAATTTCAGATGCCGAAAGCTCAGACTCGCAGTTACGAAAATAGCGCCACCAAGAACAAACGTACTGAAGTATCCACCACTGAGTTCGATTCTGCCGGCAACCTGGTGAAGCAGGTGCAGGCCAACGGCGTAACCACGCAGTACGAATATTATCCAGACATCGAGTCAGTGGATTGCCCGAAAGATCCTTTGGGCTTTATCCGTTTTTTGAAAAGTAAAACCGTGGTGCCAGCAGATGGCGGTGGTGCTTCCACCGTTACACGCTATCGCTATGGGCTTCACCCCGCCCTTGAAGGCGCAACGCTGGCCAGTGTTGTACCCGTCCAGGAAAGTTTTTTCGAGCGGGTAGACGGGGGGGAGATTCTGCGTTCAAAGGTTGATTTGACCTACGTGAACACGCCCGAAAACCCTGCCACGCACAGCCTCTTGCAACAGCAAAGCGTCACCCGCAATGCCAAGGTCACACGTATCGAATACTCGTACGTACCCGACGCCACCACGCGGGTGCTGAAGAAAACCGTGCACGGTTTTGACGGTACGACAAGCTCGACCGAACATACGCTCTCGACCTTGAGCGGACTGATGATCTCCGAGCGCGATGCTGACGAAGGTGTAACCGAATTCGAATACGACAAGCTTGGCCGACGTCTGCGCAAGACCCTCGCGCCCGGTACGGCGCATACCTCCTCTACTCATTGGCGTTATGAGGCCGCCAAGGGGAACGAGCCGGCGACGGTGATCACGTCAGATTCGTCAGGCGGTATGCAAAAAATTACCTACGACGCACTGGGGCGTATCACCGAGGTTCAGGAAAAAGATTGTGACAATCCGGACTCCCAGGGCCAGTTTCCGATGCGCGCAATCTATACCGCCGTTCATGACAGCACGGGGCGGCCTTTTGAGGTCACCCACCGCGACTGGGGGGAAGGGCTTGTGCGGGAGGTCAAATCGGAATTTCTTTACGATGACTGGGGGCAGGTCAAGGAGACCCGCCATGGCGATGGGCGAGTCGAGCACAGTGAGTTTGACCCGATCAGCCGCCAGCAAAAGAGCTGGCAGCAGGGCCTGGGTAAAACCGTCACTGTCGTCAACGCTTTCGGCAAGCCTGACAGCGTCGAGATCTTCGATCTGAAAGACCTGAGCCTGGGTAAAACGGTCAATGAATATGACGGGCTGGGCCGAACACTCAGTCAGACCGATCCGGCGGGCAACACCACCCGTTATGAATACGACGTGTTCGACCGTATGGTTCGCACTATTCTGCCGGATGGCCATGCCGTGGAAACTACGTTTGCAGCCCACAGCACCGATGAGCTGCCGGTGGAAATCAAAGTGGCCGGCCTGCAACTGGGCCAGCAGACGTTCGATGGTTTGAACCGTGTGATCGAGAGTTCGGTGGGTGGGCGTAAGTCGGTCATCCGTTACGAGGCTGGCCGCAGTCAGCCCAAATCACACACGAACCCCGCAGGTCAGAAGACCGAATTCGTGCATGCGCCTGAACATGGGGGGCAGTTGACCGAGCGAAAGGCCGTGAACAAGGGCGACGACGAAGGTTTGGTCACCCGCTTCACCTACGATGGCCTGAACGGGAAAACCAAAAGCTGCATCGAACAAGGTCGCGAGCGTCATTTCGAATACTTTCCTTCCGGGCGGCTGAAGTCCGAAACCACCCGATATGGCGAACAACGCAAGACCGTTTCCCATACCTATTCTTTCGCAGGCCTGCCTCTGACGTACGTGGATGTGCTGGGCACAAAGCACACGACCGAGTACGACACTTGGGGGCGCAGAACCTCTTTCAGGCAGGGTTCGGTGCAGGCTGGTTTTTTCTATGACAAGCGCGGTTTGCTGGAAAAAATCGAAACACGCGATACCTCATCCGGTCGCCTGTTGACGACCCGCCTGGCCTACGATGATATCGGGCGTGAAGTGACCCGCAGTTACGAGGCCAAGGGTCTCCCCACCCAGACACTGACCTCCAGCTACACCATGGGCGGCAAACTGGCGCAGAAAGTTTTGAAGCGTGGCACTTTCGTGTTGCGCGACGAACGATTCACTTATGACGTGCGTGGTCGACTCAGTCAGTACGACTGCGCCGGCAGCCAGCGGCCGAAGGATCCTTATGGCAAAGAGATCGTTCAGCAAAAATTCACCTTCGATGCGCTGGACAACATTCTTTCCCTGCAAACCACCTTCCCGCAGGGGATCAACGTAACGACCTTCAGTTTCAGCCAGATTGATCCGGCGCAGCTCGTCGGGGTTACTCACTCCCATGCCGACTATCCCGCGCCTGTCACCCTGGAGTACGACGCCGACGGCCGGATGATCAAGGATGATCAGGCGCGCACCTTGGCATATGACGCCTTCGGACGCCTGATTCAGGTGAGCAATGCACGAGGCGAGGTGGTACGTGGTTACCACTACGACGGCTTTGACCGGCTGGTCGAGCTTTCGCAGCCTCGGATGCTGGATGTGCAGCGCTATTATCACAACGCCAGTGTCAGCAGCGAAATCCGCGACAAGGATTCACGCAGTATTGTGCGCAACGGCGGGTTGGTGTTGGGGCAGCAACAATCAGGCGCCGATGCAGGCAGCCGGATCTTCGGTACGGATCAGCAGCAAAGTGTGTTGACTCAACTACATGGCGAGCAGTGGGAGGACAACGCTTACAGCCCCTATGGTCATCGCCAGGCCGAAGGCGGGTTCTTCAGCCTGGCGGGCTTCAACGGTGAGCAACTGGATGCGGTCACTGGCCTGTATCTGCTGGGCAACGGCTACCGGGCCTACAGCCCGACCCTGATGCGGTTCACCAGCCCCGACAGCATGAGTCCGTTCGGTGCGGGCGGTTTGAATACATACGCTTACTGCATTGGCGATCCGGTCAATCGTGTTGACCCCACGGGGCATGTTTCCTGGCAGTCGATTGCCGGGATTGCGCTGGGGGTTATCGGGATTGCTGCCAGCATTGTGACCTTGGGCGCGGCTACGCCTCTGGCACTGTTTGCCATGGGTTTGGGCATCGCGTCGGGAGTGGCTGGCATCGGCAGTGAATTGGCGAATGAGCTGGCGCCTCAGTCTCAAGTCGGGGCAATACTTGGCTGGATCAGCCTTGGCCTTGGCATCGCGTCGGCCGCAGCGGGGGTTCTTGCCGTTCGACAGGCTGTCGCGCAAAGCATCAGGCCACGCCCCTACCTTCTGAAATTGGCCGACGTGGTCGACGAGCCGCCGGCCAGGATCGTCGAAATGGAATACGCGACGTTCGGTATGCCGTTCAAGAACAAGGCCGCAGGTGCCGCCGCTCGAGTCGAGCCGCCGGCAAACTGGACCGTGGTTGAAGATATCGGCGCGCACGACTACATCGAGGCTGGCAGGCGCGGCAACGCTCAGAGGGCGAAGTACGCGGAATACAAGGCGGAAATTACTGGACACAATACCCACCCTCGAGAGGCCGCCAAGGTATTCCCGACAGCCTTGTACGAGAACTACCCGAATTACAAAAGCTTCGATCCAAAAGGCGTGCATAAGGACTTCATGCATGCGCACATACGTTTGACGTATGAGCACCGGGCTTTCTTCCTGGTCAATGACAACACCAAGCAAATCATCATCAAGCAGATCGGAAATCACGAGCCGAAATGGTGAGGTCCAGATTGGCCCCGCCTTCAGCGCGGGCTCGCAGATCATTGTTTTCGTCCATCAGCAAGATCAGTTGCCGAGACGGAGATGATTTCATGTCGAGTGCTGACGCAGCGCCCACTCCACATGCTCCCTGACCAACTCTGACGGATGATCCCGTCGCGCCTTCAACGCTTCCAGCACCGGAATCGTTGAAGGCGCATTTCCCAATCCCACCGCCAGATTGCGCAGCCAGCGCTCGTAACCCGCGCGGCGCAGCGGCGAACCCTCGGTGCTGCTGAGGAATTTGTCTTCATCCCACAAGAACAGTTCGGCCAGTTCGGCATTGTCCAGATTGTGCCGTGGCTTGAAATCGCTTTCGCCGGACGGGCGGGCGAAACGGTTCCACGGGCAGCAGATCTGGCAATCGTCGCAGCCGAACACCCGATTGCCGATCAGTGGCCGCAGGTCTTCGGGGATGGCGTTTTTCAGCTCGATGGTCAGGTAGGAAATGCAGCGTCGCGCGTCCAGCACATACGGGCCGACAAAAGCGTTGGTCGGGCAGATGTCGAGGCACGCGGTGCAGCGTCCGCAATGTTCGGTGCTGTGGGGTTCATCCACCGGCAGGGGCAGGTCGACGAACAGTTCGCTGAGAAAGAAATAACTGCCGGCCTTGCGGTTCAGCACCAGGGTGTTTTTGCCGATCCAGCCCAGGCCGGCCTGTTCGGCAATGGCCTTTTCCAGCACCGGTGCGCTGTCGACGAAGGCGCGGAAGCCGAACGGACCGATCTCGGATTGAATCCTGTCCGCCAGTTGTTGAACGCGTTTACGGATCAACTTGTGATAATCGCGGCCCAAGGCATAACGCGAGATGTAGGCCTTTTCCGGTTTGGCCAGCAATTGCGCCATTTGCGTGTCGCCCGGCAGGTAGTCCATGCGCAGCGACACTACGCGCAAGGTGCCCGGCACCAGCTCTTCGGGGTGCGAGCGTTTGCTGCCGTGGGCGCCCATGTACTCCATTTCGCCGTGGTAGCCGGCCTCGAGCCAGCGTTGCAGGTGCTGCTCGTGCTCGGCCAGGTCCAGACCGCTGATGCCGACTTGCTGGAAGCCCAGCTCGCGGCCCCAGTCCTTGATGGATTGGGCGAGGGCTGGCAGATCTGTGGTGATGGCGGACATGAGGCGAGAGAAACCGGAGCTGAGGTGCGTATAATTCTGCCAGACAACGGAGCCCGAAGACGCATGCCGCACACTAAAGATCAATTACCCGACGCGCTGTACCGTGCCGCGCAGGTGCGCGAGCTCGATGCACGGCTGATCGCCGCCGGCACGCCGGGCTTCGAATTGATGCGGCGTGCCGCCCATGCCACGTGGCGCGCACTGGTACGCCAATGGCCGGCCGCGAATGAAATGACGGTGCTGGCCGGGCACGGCAACAACGCCGGCGATGGTTATCTGGTGGCGGCGCTCGCGCATCGGGCGGGTTGGCAGGTTCAGGTGGTGGCTGTCGGCGACCCGCAGCGTCTGAAGGGCGATGCTGCCGTGGCGCACGCCGAAGCCGTGGCCGACGGCGTCTCGATTGCCCCGTGGGATCTGTCCTGCGAATTGCACGGCATCGTCGTTGACGCGTTGCTCGGCACCGGCCTGAGCGGCGAAGTGCGTGAGCCCTACACCGCTGCGATTGCGGCGATCAATGCCAGCGGACTGCCGGTGGTGGCGGTCGATATCCCTTCCGGATTGTGCGCTGATACCGGCCATGCGCTGGGTGATGCGGTGCGCGCTGACCTCACCGTGACTTTCATCGGCCTGAAACTCGGGCTGTTCACGGGCGCGGCGGCGGATCATGTCGGCGAACTGCTGTTTAACGATCTGCAGGCCTCTGCCGAAAACTTCAGTGACATTCCTGCCGCCGCTCAACGGCTCAACGCGGTTAACCTGCCGCGTCCGGCGGCCCGTGCGCCGGCTGCGCACAAGGGGCGTTTCGGCCATGTGCTGCTGATCGGCGGCGATCACGGCTTTGGCGGGGCGATTCTTCTCAGTACTGAAAGCGCGTTACGCAGTGGGGCTGGAATGGTGTCGCTGGCGACTCGCCCGGAACATGTGCCGGCGGCATTGAGCCGGGTGCCGGAAGCCATGGCGCTGGGCACTTCTTCGGCCAATCAATTGATGGGGCTGCTGGAAAAGGTGTCCGTGCTGGTGGTCGGGCCGGGGCTTGGGCAGGCGAGTTGGGGGCGGGCGCTGTTGTCGGCTGCTGCCAATGCCTCGCTGCCGCAGGTGTGGGATGCCGATGCACTGAACCTGCTGGCCTGCGGTTTCGTCAGCCTGCCCAAGGATTGCGTGATCACGCCGCATCCGGGTGAGGCGGCGCGGCTGCTGGGGATCAGTACCGCCGAGGTGCAGGCCGATCGTCCGGCGGCGGCGCTGGCGTTGAGCAAAAAATATACAGCGGTGGTGGTGCTCAAAGGCGCAGGCAGTCTGATTGCTCATCCCGATGGTCGTCTGGCGCTGTGTCATCAAGGCCATCCGGCCATGGCCACCGCCGGTCTCGGCGATGTATTGGCCGGTCTGGTCGGCGCGCTGCTGGCCCAGGGCATGAATGCGTTCGACGCGGCGTGTCTGGCGGTCTGGCTGCACGCCAACGCGGGTCTGCAACAAGGTAAATTCGGCCGTGGGCTGGCGGCCAGTGATCTGATTCCAGCCATTCGTCAGTTGTTGGAGGAGCATGCACCGTGTCTGAAGTAACCCTGTACCTGGCCGATGAACAGGCCATGAGCGACTTTGGCGCACGCATCGCCCGTATCACACAGGGCCATGGCCTGATCTTTCTCGAAGGCAACCTCGGGATGGGCAAAACCACGCTGTCGCGGGGCATCATTCGCGGTCTGGGGCACGTCGGGGCGGTGAAAAGCCCGACCTTCACGCTGGTCGAGCCCTACGAGATCGGTGAAGTCCGGGCGTTTCACTTCGACCTGTATCGTCTGGTCGATCCGGAAGAGCTGGAGTTTCTCGGGATCCGCGACTATTTCGAAGACGACGCCCTGTGCCTGATCGAATGGCCCGATAAAGGTGCAGGCTTTTTGCCAAAGCCTGACCTGACCATTACCATTAGCCCGCAAGACAGCGGACGTTCGCTGACCATTTTATCCCAGGGCTCGCGCGGCGAGGCCTGGTGTGCCGCTTTGGCATTGGAAACCAATTGAATGATGGGGTTAGGTATGCGCTTTCGCGCGTTGGTGGCTGCCGCTGGACTGATGTTGATGGCAGTAACCGTCAACGCTGTGGCCGAGACGAAGGTCAACAGCGTGCGCCTGTGGCGGGCGCCGGACAACACGCGACTGGTGTTCGACCTGACAGGCCCGGTGCAGCACAGCGTCTTTACGCTGACCGCACCGGATCGTCTGGTGATCGACATCAACGGCGCCACCCTCGGCGCGCCGCTGAATGTGCAGACTGCCAACACGCCGATCACCGCCATGCGCTCGGCCCAGCGCACGCCGACCGACCTGCGGGTGGTCATCGACCTGAAAAAAGCGGTTACCCCGAAAAGCTTCTCGCTGGCGCCGAATGCGCAATATGGCAACCGTCTGGTGGTCGACCTGTTCGACAACCCGGCTGACGCCGCTCCGCCACCCACACCTGCCCCGACCCCGACGGTTGCGACCGTTCCTGCGGTGCCGGTCACGCCGGCCGAGCCTGCGATCAAACTGCCACCGGCCCCGGCCGGCAAGCGCGACATTATCGTGGTCATCGACGCCGGCCATGGTGGCGAAGACCCGGGTGCGTCCGGTTCGCGCGGTCAGCGCGAGAAAGACGTGGTACTGCAGATCGCCCGCGAGTTGCAGCGTCAGGTCAACGGCATGAAAGGCTTCCGCGCCGAACTGACCCGTACCGGCGACTACTTCATCCCGCTGCGCGGCCGTACCGAAATCGCCCGCAAGAAAGGCGCCGACCTGTTCGTCTCGATCCACGCCGACGCCGCGCCGTCTGCCGCCGCGTTTGGTGCGTCGGTGTTTGCCCTGTCCGACCGTGGCGCCACTTCGGAAACCGCCCGTTGGCTGGCCGACAGCGAAAACCGTTCCGACCTGATCGGCGGTGCCGGCAACGTCAGTCTTGATGACAAGGACCGGATGCTGGCCGGCGTTCTGCTCGACCTGTCGATGACCGCCTCGCTGACTTCCAGCCTCAACGTCGGCCAGAAAGTCCTGACCAATATTGGCCGGGTCACACCGCTGCACAAACAGCGCGTGGAGCAGGCCGGTTTCATGGTGCTGAAGTCGCCGGACATTCCGTCGATCCTGGTGGAAACCGGCTTCATCTCCAACGCCAACGAAGCGAACAAGCTCTCGGCAGCGAGCCACCAGCAGGCGCTGGCGCGTTCGATCAGCAGCGGCGTGCGCCAGTTCTTCCAGCAGAATCCGCCACCGGGCACTTACATTGCCTGGCTGCGTGATTCGGGCAAGATCGCTCAGGGGCCGCGTGATCACCGGGTAGGTCCGGGTGAAACCGTGGCGATGATTGCCGTGCGGTATCAGATCTCGCCGGCCACGCTGCGCAGCGCCAACAATCTGAAAAGCGATGATCTGAAAGTCGGTCAGCACCTGACCATTCCCGGCACCGAACTGGCGTCCAAAGAATGAATCAGGTCCTGAACGCTGCCCGCATCGAACTGCTCAGCCCGCGGCTGGCGAACCAGATCGCCGCTGGTGAGGTGGTCGAACGCCCGGCCTCGGTGATCAAGGAGCTGCTGGAAAACAGCCTCGACTCCGGTGCCAGGCGTATCGACGTCGATGTCGAACAGGGCGGCGTCAAATTGCTGCGAGTGCGTGACGACGGCAGCGGCATTTCCGCCGATGACCTGCCGCTGGCCCTGGCCCGTCACGCCACCAGCAAGATCCGCAACCTGGAAGACCTTGAGCAGGTAATGAGCCTGGGCTTCCGGGGCGAGGCGTTGGCGTCGATCAGCTCCGTGGCACGCCTGACCCTGACTTCCCGCACCCGCGATGCCGATCAAGCCTGGCAGGTCGAGACCGAAGGCCGCGACATGGCGCCCCGCGTGCAGCCGGCGGCGCACCCGGTCGGCACTTCGGTGGAAGTCCGTGACCTGTTCTTCAACACCCCGGCGCGACGCAAATTCCTCAAGACCGAAAAAACCGAATTCGATCACCTGCAAGAAGTGATCAAGCGTCTGGCGCTGGCGCGTTTTGACGTGGCGTTCCATTTGCGCCACAACGGCAAGACCATCCTCAGCCTGCACGAAGCCCACGATGACGCGGCCCGCGCCCGACGCGTGGCGGCAATCTGCGGTTCGGGTTTCCTGGAGCAGGCGCTGCCGATCGAAATCGAACGCAACGGTTTGCACCTGTGGGGCTGGGTCGGTCTGCCGACCTTCAACCGCAGTCAGGCGGACTTGCAGTATTTCTTCGTCAACGGCCGTGCGGTGCGCGACAAACTGGTGGCTCACGCGGTGCGTCAGGCTTATCGCGATGTGCTGTTCAATGGCCGGCATCCGACGTTCGCACTGTTTTTCGAGGTCGATCCGGCAGCGGTCGACGTTAACGTGCACCCGACCAAACACGAAGTGCGCTTCCGTGACGGGCGCATGGTGCATGACTTCCTGTATGGCACCTTGCACCGTGCTCTCGGCGATGTACGACCGGAAGATCAGCTTGCCGGTTCGGTCACCACCGCGATCGTTCGGCCGACCGGCCTCGAAGCCGGTGAATTCGGGCCGCAGGGTGAAATGCGCCTGGCGGCCAACGCGCTGCTGGAGCAACCGCAGGCGCAACCGGCGTTCAATACCTCGTCGGGTGCCAGCGCTGGCGGCGCTTATCAGTATCAATACACGCCGCGTCCGCAATCCGCCGTGCCGGTTGCCGAGGCGCAGGCTGCGTACCGCGAGTTTTTCGCGCCGCTGCCAGAGGCCAACGCCAATGCGCTGCCGGCCGGTCAGGAAGACATTCCGCCGCTGGGTTACGCGCTGGCGCAGCTCAAGGGCATCTACATTCTGTCCGAGAACGCTCAAGGCCTGGTTTTGGTGGACATGCACGCCGCTCACGAGCGGATTATGTACGAACGTCTGAAGATCGCCATGGCCAGCGAGGGCCTGAGCGGCCAGCCGCTGCTGGTGCCGGAGTCGCTGGCGGTCAGTCAGCGCGAGGCTGATTGTGCCGAAGAGCATGCGGCGTGGTTCCAGCGCCTCGGTTTTGAATTGCAGCGCCTTGGCCCGGAAACCCTGGCGATCCGGCAGATCCCGGCCCTGCTCAAGCAGGCTGAAGCGAACCGTCTGGTGGGCGATGTGCTGTCGGACTTGATGGAATACGGCACCAGCGACCGGATTCAGGCGCATCTGAACGAACTGCTCGGCACCATGGCCTGCCACGGCGCGATCCGCGCCAACCGGCGTCTGGCCCTGCCGGAAATGAACGGCCTGCTGCGTGACATGGAAAACACCGAGCGCAGCGGTCAATGCAACCATGGCCGACCGACCTGGACCCAACTGGGCCTGGACGATCTGGACAAACTGTTCCTGCGCGGTCGTTGATGAGCCAGCTTCCTCCAGCGATTTTCCTGATGGGCCCGACCGCTGCGGGCAAGACCGACCTGGCCATCGAGCTGACCAAGGTGTTGCCGTGCGAGCTGATCAGCGTCGATTCGGCGCTGGTCTATCGCGGCATGGACATCGGCACCGCCAAACCGTCCAAAGAACTGCTGGCCGAGTTTCCGCACCGGTTGATCGACATTCTCGACCCGGCCGAAGCGTATTCGGCAGCGGATTTCCGTCGTGATGCGCTGGAGGCCATGGCCGAGATCACCGCACGCGGAAAAATTCCGCTGCTGGTGGGCGGCACGATGCTCTATTACAAGGCTTTGATCGAAGGTCTGGCGGACATGCCGGCGGCCGATCCCGAGGTTCGCGCGCAGATCGAAGAAGAGGCTGCACGCCTTGGCTGGCAAGCCCTGCACGATCAACTGGCGGCCATCGATCCGGAGTCGGCGGCACGCATCCATCCGAACGATCCGCAACGACTGAGTCGTGCGCTGGAAGTTTACCGGGTCAGCGGTCAGAGCATGACTGAACTGCGGCTGAAACAATCTGTACAAAGTACCGAAGCGGCCGCATCGGGACTGCAACAATTGCCCTATACTGTCGCGAACCTGGCGATTGCTCCAACTAATCGGCAGGTACTGCACGAGCGCATTAAACAAAGATTCACAAATATGCTGGAACAGGGATTCATCGACGAGGTCGTAGCCCTGCGTAATAGAAGTGACCTGCATGCCGGGTTGCCGTCTATACGTGCGGTAGGCTACCGCCAGGTCTGGGACTTTCTGGATGGCAAGCTGACGTCGGCCGAGATGCAGGAACGGGGCATCATCGCCACGCGCCAATTGGCCAAACGCCAGTTCACCTGGCTGCGCAGCTGGAAAGATTTACACTGGCTCGACAGTCTGGATTGCGACAATCTGCCACGCGCCTTGAAATACCTTGGGACGATCTCCATATTGAGCTGAGTCCTTGCAATTGCCGTCTATCCTTGGGGGTGTGGCGGCAAAAGCCATCTGTTTACCTATTTTTTATATTGAATCCTTAAAGGAGTGCGGCACATGTCAAAAGGGCATTCGCTACAAGACCCTTACTTGAATACTTTACGTAAAGAGAAAGTGGGGGTTTCCATCTACCTGGTGAACGGGATCAAACTGCAAGGCACGATCGAGTCGTTCGACCAGTTCGTTATCCTGCTGAAGAACACCGTCAGCCAGATGGTTTACAAACACGCTATCTCTACAGTCGTGCCGGTTCGTCCAATTCGTCTGCCAAGCGCAACCGAATCCGAAGCAGGTGACGCTGAGCCAGGTAACGCCTGATAGGAGTCTCCTTTGTTCTTTGAGCGCCACGGTGGTGGTGAACGAGTCATCCTCGTTCACTTGGATGGACAGGACCCTGAGGCGCGCGAAGATCCGCAGGAGTTTCAGGAACTGGCAAATTCGGCTGGCGCCGAGACCGTTGCGTTTTTTAACGTGCCGCGTCATCGGCCAACCGCCAAATACCTGATTGGCAGCGGCAAGGTCGAGGAACTGCGCGACCTGGTCCACGCCGAAGAAGCCGATCTGGTGATCTTCAATCACGTCCTCACGCCCAGTCAGGAACGTAACCTCGAACGGGTTTTCGAGTGTCGCGTGATCGACCGTACCGGTCTGATTCTCGATATTTTCGCCCAACGCGCCCGTACCCATGAGGGCAAGCTCCAGGTAGAACTGGCCCAGCTTGACCACATGAGCACCCGGCTGGTTCGCGGCTGGACTCACCTTGAGCGTCAGGGTGGCGGTATCGGCATGCGCGGCCCGGGTGAAACCCAGCTCGAAACCGACCGGCGACTGCTGCGGGTTCGCCTGCGCCAGATCAAGGGCCGGCTGGAAAAGGTGCGCAGCCAGCGCGAACAGTCGCGTCGCGGCCGCTCGCGTGCGGATATCCCTACCGTGTCTCTGGTGGGGTACACCAACGCCGGTAAATCCACGCTGTTCAATAACGTGACCAAGTCCGACGTGTACGCGGCTGACCAGCTGTTCGCCACGCTCGACCCGACCCTGCGCCGTCTGGATCTGGACGACCTGGGGCCGATTGTCCTGGCCGACACCGTGGGTTTCATCCGCCACTTGCCGCACAAACTGGTCGAGGCATTTCGGTCTACGCTCGAAGAGTCGAGCAACTCGGACCTGCTGTTGCACGTGATCGATGCGGCCGAACCGGATCGCATGTTGCAGATCGAGCAGGTGATGGTGGTGCTGGGCGAGATCGGTGCCCAGGACTTGCCGATCCTCGAGGTCTATAACAAACTCGATTTGCTTGAAGGCGTTGAGCCACAAATCCAGCGCGATGAAAACGGCAAGCCCCAGCGGGTCTGGCTGTCGGCGCGTGATGGCACCGGTCTGGAATTGCTCGAGCAGGCGATTGCCGAGTTGTTGGGCAGTGACCTGTTCGTGGGAACCTTGCGCCTGCCTCAGCGGTTCGCGCGTCTGCGTGCACAGTTCTTCGAACTGGGCGCGGTACAGAAAGAAGAACACGACGAAGAAGGGGTCAGCTTGCTGGCCGTTCGATTGCCACGCTCGGAGCTCAATCGACTGGTCAGTCGTGAAGGCGTTGTGCCGACGGAGTTCATCGAGCAACACACTTTGCAATAAAAGCCTGACAAAGCGGTTGTGCCGCAACGGCAGGCATTCTGTAGCATTGGTCGGCGCGCCGTGGGTGCGTCTTTGCTTTATCAGATGGAGAGCGCTATGGCTTGGAATGAGCCGGGTGGCAACTCGAACAATCAGGATCCTTGGGGTGGCAAGCGTCGCAACAACGGCGACCGCAAGGGACCGCCGGATCTCGACGAGGCCTTCCGAAAGCTGCAGGAAAGCCTGAACGGGTTGTTCGGTGGTGGAAAAAAACGCGGTGACGACGGTGGTGGCTCGGGCAAGAGCGGCGGCTTCGGCGGCCTGCTCGGCATCGGCCTTGTCGTGCTGGCGGCCGTCTGGCTGTACAGCGCGGTGTACGTCGTGGACGAGCAGGAGCAAGCCGTGGTGCTGCGCTTCGGCAAGTACTACGAGACTGTCGGTCCCGGCCTGAACATCTACTTCCCGCCGATCGACAAGAAGTACATGGAGAACGTCACGCGTGAGCGTGCCTACACCAAGCAGGGCCAGATGCTGACCGAAGACGAGAACATCGTCGAAGTGCCGCTGACCGTGCAGTACAAGATCAGCAACCTGCAGGACTTCGTGCTGAACGTCGACCAGCCGGAAATCAGCCTGCAACACGCGACCGACAGTGCGCTGCGCCATGTGGTGGGTTCCACCGCGATGGACCAGGTGCTGACCGAAGGTCGTGAGCTGATGGCCAGCGAGATCAAGGAACGTCTGCAACGTTTCCTCGACACCTATCGCACCGGTATCACCGTCACCCAGGTCAACGTACAGAGCGCAGCGGCACCGCGTGAAGTGCAGGAAGCCTTCGATGACGTGATCCGCGCCCGTGAAGACGAGCAGCGTTCGCGCAACCAGGCTGAAACCTACGCCAACGGCGTGGTGCCGGAAGCCCGTGGTCAGGCCCAGCGCATCCTTGAAGATGCCAACGGTTACCGTGACGAAACGGTCTCGCGCGCCAAGGGTGAGGCGGATCGCTTCACCAAACTGGTTGCCGAGTATCGCAAGGCGCCCGAGGTCACTCGCCAGCGTCTGTACCTGGACACCATGCAGGAAGTCTTCAGCAGCACCAGCAAGGTACTCGTGACCGGCAACAAGAACGGCCAGAGCAACCTGCTTTACCTGCCGCTGGACAAGATGATTCAGAACAGTTCGGGCAGTAATGCACCGGTCACCGGTTCGGCTGCCGCCAGCAACAACACGGACGTCACGCCGCATGTCACTGACGTGCCGCAGTCGCGTACAAGGGAGACCCGCTGATGAGCAATAAATCGCTGATCGCCCTGATCGTTGGCGTTGTTGTGGTACTGGTTGGCTGGAACTGCTTCTACATCGTTGCTCAAACCGAGCGCGCGGTGTTGCTGCAATTCGGTCGCGTGGTTCAGGCTGACGTTCAGCCGGGTCTGCATGTGAAGGTTCCTTACGTTAACCAGGTGCGTAAATTCGACGCACGTCTGATGACGCTGGATGCACCGACACAACGCTTCCTGACGCTGGAAAAGAAAGCCGTGATGGTCGATGCCTACGCCAAGTGGCGCGTGAAAGATGCCGAGCGCTTCTACACCGCAACGTCCGGCCTCAAGCAGATCGCCGACGAGCGTCTGTCCCGTCGTCTGGAATCAGGTCTGCGTGACCAGTTCGGTAAGCGCACCCTGCACGAAGTCGTGTCGGGTGAGCGTGATGCGCTGATGGCTGACATCACCGCGTCGCTGAACAAGATGGCGGAAAAAGAGCTGGGTATCGAAGTCGTCGATGTCCGGGTCAAGGCCATCGACCTGCCGAAAGAAGTGAACCGCAGTGTGTTCGAACGTATGAGCACCGAGCGTGAGCGTGAAGCTCGCGAGCACCGCGCCAAGGGTAACGAGCTGGCCGAAGGCATCCGTGCCGACGCCGATCGTCAACGCCGCGTGCTGCTGGCTGAAGCCTATCGTGAATCCGAAGAGATTCGCGGTGACGGTGACGCCCAGGCCGCTGCGATCTACTCCAAGGCCTATGGTCAGGATCAGGAGTTCTACGGTTTCTACCGTAGCCTGCGTGCCTACCGTGAAAGCTTCGCGAACAAATCCGACGTCCTGGTCCTCGACCCAAGCAGCGACTTCTTCCGTTACCTGGAAAAGTCCAAGCCTTGATACGACGTTGACCTGAATCATTCCGCCCGGCGGCTAATACCTCGGGCGGGGTGATCCTTTGGGAAAACGTGTGTATGATGCGGCAGCCGGGAAATTCCCGGCTTTTTTGCGTCTGCACGTTTGATTGCTGTTTTTGTTGCAGAAGATCGGGTTGAATGGCCCGACAGTTTTTCGAGGAAAGTGATGGGCGAAGCCGGTAACGGCCTTTCGCCGCGTCGTTCATGCGCGTGCGTTTTGAACGGGCCGGTCATTTTCTGCTTCACTCAAGGCTCGCCCTCGGGCTGGCCGCCCGGATCTAAGGGGAATGGCGTAATGGCAACGGTAGACCGCTGGCTGCTGCCAGATGGCATCGAAGAAGTACTGCCACCGGAAGCGGCGCGCATTGAAGTCGCGCGTCGTCAGGTGTTGGATCTGTTCCAGAGCTGGGGTTACGAGTTTGTCGTGACTCCCCATATCGAGTACCTGGAATCCCTGCTGACCGGCGCGGGCCAGGATCTGGATCTGCGTACCTTCAAGGTCATCGACCCGCAATCGGGCCGGCAGATGGGTTTCCGTGCCGACATCACGCCGCAAGTGGCGCGTATCGATGCGCACACCCTGCGTCGCGAAGGCCCGAGCCGTCTGTGCTACGCCGGCAGTGTGCTGCATGCCCAGCCGCGTGCCTTGTCATCCTCGCGCAGCCCGATCCAGTTGGGTGCCGAGTTGTACGGCGATGCCAGCCCGAGCAGCGACGTCGAAGTCATCAGCCTGATGCTGGCCATGCTGCAACTGGCCGACGTGCCGGACGTGCACATGGACCTCGGGCATGTCGGCATCTACCGCGGTCTGGCCCAGGCGGCCGGTCTGTCGGGTGAAGTCGAGCAGCAGTTGTTCGATGCGTTGCAACGCAAGGCCATCGACGAGGTCATTACCTTGACCGAAGGCCTGCCGGCCGATCTGTCGGGCATGTTGCGCGCGCTGGTCGACCTGTGCGGCGGCCGTGAGGTACTGACCGCTGCCCGTGAGCGTCTGGCCAATGCGCCGGCGCCGGTACTGGCGGCACTGGAAGATTTGCTGGCGATCGCCGAGCGTCTGTCGGTGCGCTTCCCGGAGCTGCCGCTGTACTTCGACCTGGGCGAGCTGCGTGGTTATCACTACCACACCGGTGTGGTGTTCGCGGTGTTCGTGCCGGGTGTTGGTCAGTCCATCGCCCAGGGCGGTCGCTACGACGACATCGGCGCCGACTTCGGTCGCGCCCGTCCGGCCACCGGCTTCTCCACCGATTTGAAAACCCTGGTGACCCTGGGGCGTGCTGAGATCGAGCTACCGTCTGGCGGTATCTGGATGCCTGACAGTACGGATGCGGCACTCTGGCAGCAGGTTTGCCAGTTGCGCAGTGAGGGTCAGCGTGTCGTTCAGGCATTGCCTGGACAACCTTTGGCCGCCGCCCGTGATGCGGACTGCGACCGGCAATTGATCCAGCAGAACGGGCTTTGGCAAGTATCGCCACTGGCTTCTTGAGTTTTCCTGCCGGCTGACGCCGGCACCAAGTTTGCGCGAATGAGGACAAGTGTTATGGGTAAGAATGTCGTAGTCCTGGGCACCCAATGGGGTGATGAGGGCAAAGGCAAGATCGTTGATCTGCTGACCGAACATGCTGCCGCCGTAGTGCGCTACCAGGGTGGCCACAACGCCGGCCACACTCTGGTGATCGACGGTGAAAAAACCGTCTTGCACCTGATCCCGTCGGGCGTGCTGCGCGAAGGCGTGCAGTGCCTGATCGGCAACGGCGTGGTGGTTGCACCTGACGCCCTGCTGCGCGAGATCACCAAGCTGGAAGAGAAAGGCGTACCGGTGCGCGAGCGCCTGCGTATCAGCCCTTCCTGCCCGCTGATCCTGTCCTTCCACGTGGCGCTGGACCAGGCCCGTGAAAAGGCCCGTGGCGAGCTGAAGATCGGTACGACCGGTCGCGGCATCGGCCCGGCTTACGAAGACAAGGTTGCACGTCGCGGTCTGCGTGTTGGCGATCTGCTCAACATGCCGCGCTTTGAAGACAAGCTGCGTGAACTGGTGGACTACCACAACTTCATGCTGGTCGGTTATTACAAAGAGCCTGCCATCGAGTTCGAAAAGACCCTGGCCGAGTGCAAGGAATACGCCGAGCTGCTCAAGCCGCTGATGCTGGACGTGACTGCCGAGCTGCACGACCTGCGTCGCGCCGGCAAAGACATCATGTTCGAAGGCGCCCAGGGTTCGTTGCTCGACATCGACCACGGCACCTACCCGTACGTGACCAGCTCCAACACCACCGCTGGTGGCGTGGCGACCGGTTCGGGCGTTGGCCCGATGTTCCTGGACTACATCCTGGGCATCACCAAGGCTTACACCACTCGCGTAGGTTCGGGTCCGTTCCCGACCGAGCTGTTCGACGAAGTCGGTGCGCACCTGGCCAAGCAAGGTCACGAGTTCGGTGCTACCACCGGCCGTGCCCGTCGTTGCGGCTGGTTCGACGCCGTTATCCTGCGTCGCGCTATCGATGTGAACAGCATCTCGGGCATCTGCCTGACCAAGCTGGATGTGCTCGACGGCCTGGAAACCATCAACATCTGCGTCGGCTACAAAGATGCACAAGGCAACGCTGTTGCCCCGACTGACGCTGACAGCTACGTGGGCCTGCAGCCTGTGTACGAAGAAGTGCCAGGCTGGACCGAATCGACCGTGGGCGCCAAGACCCTGGAAGAGTTGCCGGCTAACGCTCGTGCCTACATCAAACGCGTTGAAGAGTTGATCGGCGCGCCGACCGACATTATTTCGACGGGCCCGGACCGCAACGAAACCATCGTTCTGCGTCATCCGTTCGCTTGATAAGTCGTTGATGTAAAAACACAAAGGCCCCTTCATCGGGGCCTTTGTCGTTTATGCCTGTTGGACGGCATGACCTTTGCTGTGATTCTGTCTACAAGAGTGCCATCAAATTAATGGCGTCAGAAGTAGAGGGATTCAAAGTGTCAGCCGTTCTCTCACTGTTACAAAGCCGTTTGTTGCGGCCTGTGTTCGTTACCCTTGGTATCGCCCTTTTGGTGCAAGTGCTGGTGGCCGTCGCCCTGACGCGGAGCACCGTCACCGCGCTGGAAGCCGATCTCGGCACTCGCCTGGGCGCCGACAGCCAGAAGTTGTCCGGTGAGCTGGAGCAGGCCGGGCGCGAAGTCACGTCGAGCCTCGACAATCTCTCCTCAAGTACTCGTCAGCGTCTTACCGCTGGTCTTTCCTCGCGTCTGAAGGAAGAGCAGGTGCAGTTGCGTGCGACTCTGGAAAAAGACCTGAAGGATTCGGCCAATGACATGGCCCAGTTGCTGGCCTCGGTGGCGCCTCGCGCCATGTGGGACAGCGACGTGCCGACCCTGTCCGAATTCGCCCGCCGGGCCCAGCGCAATCCCAACGTGCTGTTCGTGGTGTATGACGACGCCACCGGCCAGCATCTGACCCGCTACCTCAACCGCGAAAACCCGATCAACAAGGCCCTTTTGGAAAAAGGCCAGGGCGAGCGGGCGCTGGATAAAGTGCTGGATGCGGCGAAGAACGATCCGTCGGTCTACTACCTCGAAGCCTCGATCAACCCCAATGGCGTGGAAATCGGCAAGGTGCTGATGGGCGTCTCGACCGCTTCGGTCGAAACCGATCTGGCGGCGCTCGATCAGCGCTTCACGGCGTTGATTGCCAGCAGCGATCAACTGGTCGGCGACAGCCTCAAGGGCGCCGCTGCCGACAGCGCCACCGCCATGCGTGCGCGCCTGCAATCGGCGCAGTCCACGGCTGCCGAAATGAAGGCCAACACCACCAGTACCGTACAGGACGCTGCGGCAACCCTGCGTTGGCGCATCGGCATGGGCCTGGCGCTGGTCGGTGCCGGGGTGCTGTTGCTGCTGGCGGTGGTGCTCGGTCATCGAGTGGTCAATCGCCTGAAAATGCTCAACGCCGCCATGGATGATCTGGCAGCGGGCGAGGGCGATCTGACCAAGCGCGTGCAGATCAACAGCAAGGACGAAATCGGCGACATGGCCTCGGCGGTCAATCGCTTTGTGGACAAGTTGCAGCCGATCGTGCGCGAGGCCGGGGATGTGGCTCAGCGTACCGGTGTGGAAATCGGCGCGATGACTCTGCGCAATGCTGGCGCTGACGCAGCGGCGGGGATGCAGCGTGATGAAGTCGCCGAAAGTCTGCGGGCTCTGTCGCAAATGGCCGACGAAGCGCAATCGGAAAGCCATGCGATGCAGGCGGCGTTGAAGCAGGTGGTGGATATTCGTCAGGCCACTGACGAGAACACTCGCACTTCGGCCAAGGTCGGCAGCCTGATCGAGGCGCTGGCGGGGCAGGTCGATACCGGGGCGAAAGTTATCGAGCGGCTGGCGCAGCAGAGCGAGCAGATCGAAGTGGTGCTGACCGTGATTCACGGCATCGCCGAGCAGACCAACCTGCTGGCGCTCAACGCGGCCATCGAAGCGGCCCGGGCCGGTGAAACCGGACGCGGGTTTGCAGTGGTGGCGGATGAAGTCCGCGCGCTGGCGAGCAAGACTCAAAGCTCCACCGGCGACATTCAGGCGCACATCGTGGCCTTGCAGCAGGGCGCCCGTGAGGCGGTGGAGGCGATCGGTCAGGCCGGGCGTCAGGCCAGCGAAGGCTTGCTGGTGCTGCGTGACAGCGCGCGGTTGCAGCAGTCGGTGCAGGCGTCGGTCGAGCAGGTGCATGCGGCGATTGGCCTGGCGACTCAGGCCGCGGCGCATCAGGCGCAGGGCGCGCAGGCTGTGCGTGGGCGTGTCGAGACGATTCATGCCCAGGCCGAAAAAGCTGCACAGGCGGTGGTCGAGACCACGGCCAGCGGCAAGGTGCTGGATGGTCTGGCGGCGCAGCTCAAGGCCAGTCTGGGGCAGTTCCGGGCCTGATAGTGTGGGCAAAAAAAATCGCAGCCTCGGCTGCGATTTTTTTATCGGCTCAAATACATCCGGGTCGTCAGTAGATACACCGGCAGTCCAGACACCACAATCAACAACGCCGCATAAGGCGCCGCCGCTGCGAACTCGACATTCGCGGTGTGCGCCCAGACTTCAGTCGCCAATGTGTTGAGCCCGGTCGGGCTCAGCAGCAATGTCGCCGTCAGTTCCTTCATTGCATCCAGAAACACCAGCGCAAAGGCTGCGCCCAGTGCCGGGAAGATGATCGGCAGGGTCACTCGGCAGAACGCCGTGAACGAAGAGGCACCCAGCGTGCGGGCGGCTTCTTCGAGTTGCGGTGCCGCCTTGTTCAGCGCCGTGCGGATCGGTGCCTGAGCCAGCGGCAAAAACAGCAGTGCATAGGCGATCAGCAACAGCGCGGAGGTCTGGTACAGCGCCGGCACGTAATGCAGGGCGAAATACACCAGCGTCAGCGCGATCACCAATCCCGGCAGGGCGTGCAGCAGATAGGGCAGGCGCTCGGCCCAGATCGCCAGTTGGCCTTTGTAGCGCACTACCAGCAACCCGACCGGCACTGCCAGCACCAGGCACAATCCCGCGCCACCCAGCGACAGCGCCAATGAAGACAGCAAGGCTTCGGTGATCGCCGCAATCGGGAATGCCGCTGACGATCCCACGGCGAGCCAGTAAGCCAGCATGCCCAGCGGAATCCCGCTGCCGACAATCGCCAGCATCAGACAATAAAGCTGACCGGCGATCGCCCAGGGCCCGAGTCGCACTTGTTCAGCCTGACGCGCCGCGCCCTGGCCGGTGCGCACATGACGGCCTTTGCCGCGAATGCGCAGCTCCAGCCACAACAGCAACAAGCACAGCGCCAGCAATACCGCCGACAGCATCGCCGCGTTGGCATTGCTGAATTCCAGTTCGAATTGCTGATAGATCGCGGTGGTGAAAGTTTGCAGGCCAATGATCGACAGTGCGCCGAATTCCACGAGCATGTGCAATGCGATCAGCAACGAGCCGGCCAGCAGCGAGGGCCAGAGCAGGGGCAGGGTGACGCGGAAAAACACACCCCAGCGATTCTGGCCCAGCGTGCGAGCCGATTCCTCAAGAGAAGGATCAAGATTGCGCAGTGTGGCGGCCACCGGCAGAAAGATCAGCGGGTACTTCGACAGGCTCATCACCAGGATCGCCCCGCCGAGTCCTTCGAACTGCGCGCTGAGCGAAACCCAGGTAAAGCTGCTGACAAATGCCGGCACTGCGAACGGCAGGCAAAGAATCACGCCCCACAGCCGTCGGCCCGGCAGATTGCTGCGCTCCAGCAACCAGGCCAGCGACAGGCCGATCACGCCACAGGTCACGGTTACGCCAACCATCAGCGCCAGCGTATTGCGCAGCAGGCCGAATACATACGGGCGCCAGAGCAAGTGCAGCGCCTCGGTCCAGCCCGCCTGCCAGGCTTTGAGCCCGACATAGGCCAGCGGCAACAGGCTCATGACCACCAGCAACAACACCGGCAGCACCAGCCAGATCGACGGCCGCTTGCGCCGTGGCACGTAACCTCCGCGTGTAGCGGGGGCGGATAACGTTGCGGTCATCAGTTCAGGCCAACTTCGCGTTCCAGATCCAGCGCTTCTTCGGCATTACCGAGATCGGCCGGCGTGACGTCCGGTGCTTCCAGTTCGCTGAACGGCTTGAGGCCGCGATCCGATTCCATGCCTTTGTGCAGCGGGTATTCGGCGGTGGTCTGGGTGATCACGCGCTGGCCTTCTTCGCTGGCCATGTAGGCGAGGAATTGCTGGGCTTCTTTTGGATGTTTGCTGGATTTCAGCACGGCTGCGCTGGAAACGGTGATCAGGCCGCCAACGTCACCGCCGGTGAAGTAGTGCAATTTGGAATCAAGCTGGCCTTTTTCCCGTTGCAGGGCGAACCAGTAGTAGTTGTTCACCAGCACGGTGGCGACTTCGCCGTTTTCCACAGCTTTGAGGGCGACCATGTTGTTGCTGTAGGTCTTGCCGAAGGCGCGCAGGCCGGTCAGCCATTCTTCGGCGGCTTCACGGCCGTGTTTTTTGATGATGGCGACAGCCTGTTCCTGGAAGGCGCCGCTGGTCGGGACGAAACCGACCTTGCCTTGCCACTGCGGGTCGGCGAAATCCAGCACCGATTTCGGCAGGTCTTTTTCGTCGATCAGTTTCGGATTGAAGGCGACTACGCGAACCCGGGCGGTGACGCCGATCCAGGTGCCGTTGCCGGCGACGTATTCTTTCGGCAGAACAGCCAGGGTCGCGTCGTCGGCCTTGGCCAGCAGGCCTTGTTCGCCGAGGTTGTTCAGCGGCGGGGATTCTTCGGTGTAGATGACGTCGGCAGGGGAGCGGTCGCCTTCTTCGATGATCTGGCTAGCCAGCTGATTGCTGCTGCCCTTGCGTACATTGACGTGAATGCCGGTCTTGGCTTCGAAGGCTTTGGCGATCGCGTCGCCGACTTCCTTGTGTTGACCGTTGTAGAGAGTCAGGGAAACCGCGTCGGCAGCCTGGGTGAGGGGAGTGGCGAGTGCCAGGCCGAGCAGGGTGAAGGTCAAGCCGCGGCGCAGGGTATTTCGAAACATCATTCGCAGGGTTCCTCACTGTCGCATTGCAAAAACTTGCAACAATGATAAACGATATTGTTTCTCAAGTGCGCCTTGCGGGGAGGAGGTGGGTCTGGTAGACGTTGGGCTCCAGGATTTTCCAGACCCCGGAAACGCAAAAACCCGCTTTCGCGGGTTTTTGTGAGATTCAAGATCGTGACCTTGAATTTGAATTGGTGCCCAGAAGAAGACTCGAACTTCCACGACCGTAAGGTCACCAGCACCTGAAGCTGGCGTGTCTACCAATTTCACCATCTGGGCTTCATCTTCAGCGTTGCCGCTGTTGATGTGGCGCACTATACGGAGCGCCTTTTGATCTGTAAACCCCTGATTTGATTTTAATAAATCATTTTCAGAAAAAGGCGGGGCGCAGAATGCAAAAAACCCGCTTTCGCGGGTTTTTGTGTGAGTCTTGAAACTGATCTAGTCTCAAACTCGAAATTGGTGCCCAGGAGAAGACTCGAACTTCCACGACCGTAAGGTCACCAGCACCTGAAGCTGGCGTGTCTACCAATTTCACCACCTGGGCATCTCGTCAACGTGTGTACGTCGTCGATGGCGCGCACTATACGGAGCGCCTTTTTAACTGTAAACCCCTGCCAGCAAAAAAAATGATTTTTTTTACCAGCGGTGTTCAAAACGCCCTCCAGGCGTCGATACAAGGCTCCAGACGCGTCTTATATAGTCGGAAATTTCCCGTTTGATGGCGCCTATGCCAAACTAACCCGCATATAGACAAGGTGAAAACTCTCTAATGGCCGATTGGCAGTCCCTCGATCCCGAGGCCGCTCGTGAAGCGGAAAAATATGAAAACCCTATTCCCAGCCGCGAACTGATCCTTCAGCACCTTGCTGATCGGGGTTCGCCTGCTGCCCGCGAGCAACTGGTCGAAGAGTTTGGTCTGACCACAGAAGACCAGATCGAAGCCCTGCGCCGCCGCCTGCGCGCCATGGAGCGCGACGCTCAACTGATCTACACCCGCCGTGGCACGTATGCGCCGGTGGACAAGCTCGACCTGATCCTCGGTCGCATCAGTGGTCACCGCGACGGCTTCGGCTTCCTGGTGCCGGATGACGGCTCCGACGACCTGTTCATGAGCCCGGCGCAAATGCGTCTGGTGTTCGATGGCGACCGTGCGTTGGCTCGTGTGTCCGGTCTGGACCGTCGCGGTCGTCGCGAAGGCGTGATCGTCGAAGTGGTGTCCCGTGCCCACGAAAGCATCGTCGGCCGCTATTTCGAAGAAGGCGGTATCGGCTTCGTCGTCGCGGACAACCCGAAGATCCAGCAGGAAGTGCTGGTCACCCCGGGCCGCAACGCCAACGCCCAGATCGGTCAGTTCGTCGAGGTGAAAATCACCCACTGGCCGACTCCGCGCTTCCAGCCGCAAGGCGATGTGATCGAAGTCGTCGGCAACTACATGGCGCCGGGCATGGAAATCGATGTTGCCCTGCGCACCTACGACATTCCGCACGTCTGGCCTGAAGCCGTTCTGAAGGAGGCCGGCAAGCTCAAGCCGGAAGTCGAAGAGAAAGACAAAGAGAAGCGCGTCGACCTGCGCCATCTGCCGTTCGTCACCATTGACGGCGAAGATGCCCGCGACTTCGACGACGCGGTCTACTGCGAAGCCAAACCCGGCAAGCTGCGCCTGTTCTCCGGCGGCTGGAAGTTGTACGTGGCGATTGCCGACGTTTCCAGCTACGTGAAGATCGGTTCGGCCCTGGACAATGAAGCCCAGGTGCGCGGCAACTCGGTGTATTTCCCCGAGCGCGTGGTGCCGATGCTGCCGGAGCAGCTCTCCAACGGCCTGTGCTCGTTGAATCCACATGTCGATCGTCTGGCCATGGTTTGCGAGATGACCATCTCCAAGTCCGGCGAAATGACCGACTACTGCTTCTATGAAGCAGTGATCCATTCCCACGCCCGTCTGACCTATAACAAGGTCAGTGCGATGCTGGAAACGCCGAAGGCTACCGAAGGTCGCAAGCTGCGCGGTGAATACACCGACGTCTTGCCGCACCTCAAGCAGCTCTACGCGCTGTATAAGGTGTTGCTGGCTGCCCGTCACGTACGTGGCGCGATCGATTTCGAAACGCAGGAAACCCGGATCATCTTCGGTTCCGAGCGCAAGATTGCCGAGATCCGTCCGACCACCCGTAACGACGCGCACAAGCTGATCGAGGAATGCATGCTGGCGGCCAACGTGGCCACTGCCGAATTCCTGAAGAAGCACGAAATCCCTGCGCTGTACCGCGTCCACGACGGCCCGCCACCGGAGCGCCTGGAAAAACTGCGCGCGTTCCTCGGTGAGCTCGGTCTGTCCCTGCACAAAGGCAAGGACGGTCCGTCGCCGAAGGACTATCAGGCCCTGTTGGCCAGCATCAAGGACCGTCCGGATTTCCACCTGATCCAGACCGTGATGCTGCGCTCCCTGAGCCAGGCGGTGTACAGCGCCCAGAACGAAGGCCACTTCGGCCTGAATTACGAAGCCTATACCCACTTCACCTCGCCGATCCGTCGTTACCCGGACCTGCTCACGCACCGGGCGATCCGCAGCGTGATCCATTCGAAACAGGACACTCCGCACGTTCGTCGTGCCGGGGCGATGACCATTCCGAAGGCGCGCATCTATCCGTACGACGAAGCAGCACTGGAGCAGCTCGGCGAGCAGTGCTCGATGAGCGAGCGCCGTGCCGACGAAGCGACCCGCGACGTGGTGAACTGGCTCAAGTGCGAGTTCATGAAAGACCGCGTGGGCGAATCGTTCCCGGGCGTGATCACTGCGGTGACCGGTTTCGGGCTGTTCGTCGAACTGACCGACATCTACGTCGAAGGTCTGGTGCACGTCACCGCACTGCCGGGCGACTACTACCACTTCGACCCTGTGCACCACCGCCTGGCGGGCGAGCGCACCGGACGCAGCTTCCGTCTTGGCGATACCGTTGAAGTGCGCGTGATGCGCGTCGATCTCGACGAGCGCAAGATCGACTTCGAGATGGCTGAAAAAACCATCAGCGCGCCGATCGGCCGCAAGAAGCGTGGCGCTGAAACGACTGCTCCTGCAGCCAAGGTTGTGGAAGAAAAGGTTCCGGCAAAAACCGCCAGCCGTCGTCCGGCCAAGGAAAAGGTTGCCGAGGCTTATCGCCCGAGCGATGCCGTGGCGAAAAACGCCGAACTGCGCAAAAGCCGTGAAATGAAGAAGGCCTTGCTGGCCGACGCCAAAAACGGTGGTAAAGCGGCGTCCGGGGGAAAGACCGGACGGTCGGCGCCTGAAAAGGCCTCCGGCGGCAAGCCAGCCAAACCGAGCAAACACCGTAAAGGCCCGCCGAAAGCGGGTTCCGCTCCAGCCAAAAGTGGCGGGGCGCGTAAACCGAAGGCGAAGTCATGAGTCAGTTGGAAAAAATCTACGGCGTTCACGCGGTAGAAGCGTTGCTGCGTCACCACCCTAAACGCGTCAAGCAGATCTGGCTGGCTGAAAGCCGCAACGATCCGCGCGTGCAGACACTGATCGAGCTGGCCAATGAAAACCGGGTCCAGATCGGTCAGGCCGAGCGCCGCGAAATGGACGCCTGGGTCGAAGGCGTGCACCAGGGTGTGGTAGCGGACGTCAGCCCGAGCCAGGTCTGGGGCGAAGCGATGCTCGACGAGCTGCTCGATCGCACCGAAGGCGCGCCGCTGTTGCTGGTGCTCGACGGCGTGACCGACCCGCACAACCTCGGCGCCTGCCTGCGTTCGGCGGATGCTGCCGGTGCGCTGGCGGTCATCGTGCCAAAAGACAAGTCGGCCACCCTGACCCCTGTGGTGCGTAAAGTGGCTTGCGGCGCGGCGGAAGTCATTCCGCTGGTGGCCGTCACCAACCTTGCGCGCACCCTGGAAAAGCTTCAGCAGCGCGGGTTGTGGATTGTCGGCACAGCGGGTGAGGCCGAAGTCAGCATCTATGACCAGGACCTGACCGGCCCGACCATCCTGATCATGGGCGCCGAAGGCAAAGGCATGCGTCGCCTGACCCGCGAGCATTGCGATTACCTGGTGCACCTGCCGATGGCCGGTAGCGTCAGCAGTCTCAACGTTTCCGTGGCAACTGGCGTGTGTCTGTTCGAGGCCCAGCGCCAGCGTGGCGCCAAGGCCAAGGCGGCTGCCAAGAAGGCTTAAGCTTTACACCGTCATAAATGTGGGAGCGAGCCTGCTCGCGAAGCGGAGTTACATTCAGCATCATTGTTGGATGTTAAGCCGCCATCGCGAGCAGACTCGCTCCCACAGTGTTTTCTGGTGTGGCAGAAAGTGTGACTGTTCAAATAATCACCAATTGCCTTGCACCTCTTCAGTCCCTTCTCTACAATTGCGCCCCTTGCTGTGGCGGCAGGCATGCATGTGCCCCGCGCCAGCAAGTCCATAAGTGTCATTCACTCCTTGTCTGACCGTTTTTGAGCGGCAGGCTACAACCCGTAAGGAGCATTCATGCGTCATTACGAAATCATCTTTCTGGTCCACCCTGACCAGAGCGAGCAAGTCGGCGGCATGGTTGAGCGTTACACCAAGCTGATCGAAGAAGACGGCGGCAAAATCCACCGTCTGGAAGACTGGGGCCGTCGTCAACTGGCCTACGCAATCAACAATGTTCACAAGGCTCACTACGTGATGCTGAACGTTGAGTGCACTGGCAAGGCCCTGGCCGAGCTGGAAGACAACTTCCGCTACAACGATGCAGTGATCCGTAACCTGGTCATCCGTCGCGACGAAGCCGTTACCGGCCAGTCCGAGATGCTCAAGGCTGAAGAAAACCGCAGTGAGCGCCGTGAGCGTCGCGAACGTCCTGAGCACGATGGCAGCGCCGATGGCGATGACAGCGATAGCGACAGCGACAACAGCGATAACGCTGACGAGTAATCCACGGACCTTTTAAGGAGCCTATCAAATGGCACGTTTCTTCCGTCGTCGTAAATTCTGCCGCTTCACCGCTGAAGACGTGAAGGAGATCGATTACAAAGATCTCAACACTCTGAAAGCCTACGTATCCGAGACCGGCAAAATCGTTCCAAGCCGCATCACCGGTACCAAAGCTCGTTATCAGCGTCAGCTGGCCACCGCTATCAAGCGCGCCCGCTTCCTGGCCCTGCTGGCCTACACCGACAGCCACGGCCGCTGAGACCGGGCAGTCGACAAGTAGCAAAGGATTGAATGCATGCGTGCCTTAGCTGAGTTCATCATGCGCGGCCGTATGCAGGCCACTCTCGTAGTGGCCGGGTGTGCAACATTGCCGTTGTTGTATTGGTTGGGTGCTGCCGCCGGGAGCCTGGTGCTTCTGCGGCGCGGATTGACCGACGCCCTGGGCGTCGTGTCGCTGGGACTGCTGCCGGCATTGATCTGGTGGTTGTATGCCGATGACCCACGGGCACTTCTGGTGCTGCTGGGGTCTTCGGGGCTTGCGCTGGTGTTGCGCGCAAGCGAGTCCTGGGTCCGCACGCTGCTGGTCAGCGTAGCCATGGGGCTGGTGTTTTCAGTGGTGCTCGGGGCGGCGTTTGCGCCCCAGATCGAGATGCTGGCGCAGGCCTTGATAAAGGTCATGCCCGCGCTTCTCGGTGATGCCTACCAACATTTGTCGGTAGACGAGCAGGCGCGTTTCGCGTCGCTGATCGCACCGGTCCTGACCGGCCTGATTGCGGCTTTGTTGCAGATCGTCAGCGTGCTGAGCCTGATTGTCGGGCGTTACTGGCAGGCGTTGTTGTACAACCCGGGTGGTTTTGGTCGCGAGTTTCGCGCCATCCGGATCCCGCTGGGGCCGGCGATGTTACTGCTGGCGTTGATGCTTCTGGGCCCGAATCTCGGTGCACAGATGGCCATGTTGACGCCGTTGTGCAGTGTACCGTTGGTGTTCGCCGGGCTGGCCCTGATTCACGGGCTGGTGGCGCAAAGGCGACTGGCCGGTTTCTGGCTGGTGGGGTTGTACGTGACGCTGTTGCTGTTCATGCAGCTGATCTATCCGTTGCTCGTGGTTCTGGCCATTGTCGACAGCCTGATTGATTTTCGCGGTCGGGTGTCGAAAGACACCGATAACGCGAACGGTGAAGGTTAAAAGTTAAGAGGATTTCCACATGCAACTGATCCTTCTGGAAAAAATCGCCAACCTGGGCAACCTGGGCGACAAAGTAAACGTTAAGGCCGGTTACGGCCGTAACTACCTGCTGCCTTTCGGCAAAGCCACCGCTGCGACCGCTGCCAACCTGGCTGCGTTCGAAGAGCGTCGCGCTGAGCTGGAAAAAGCCGCCGCAGACCGTAAAGCATCGGCTGAAAGCCGTGCTGCCCAACTGGCCGAGCTGGAAGTGACCATCACTGCCACCGCTGGCGACGAAGGCAAGCTGTTCGGTTCGATCGGTACTCACGACATCGCTGACGCACTGACCGCCTCCGGCGTTGAAGTTGCGAAAAGCGAAGTTCGTCTGCCGAACGGCACCATCCGCAACGTGGGTGAATTCGACGTGGCTGTGCACCTGCACGCCGAAGTTGAAGCCACCGTACGCGTTGTCGTGGTAGCAGCTTAAGCAACACCCTGATCGACTGGCGGCTTGTCCGTCAGACGGTTAACATCGGGCACGATCCTGTTTACAGGTCGTGCCCTTTGTCTTTCTGCACTCCCTGCTTTTCCTGATTAAAAAGTGGCCATGAACGAAATCTCCGCTCCCGAGCAATACGATCTGCAAACCGCCGCGCTGAAGGTGCCGCCGCATTCCATCGAGGCCGAACAGGCCGTGCTCGGTGGTCTGATGCTGGACAACAACGCCTGGGAACGCGTGCTCGATCAAGTCTCCGACGGCGATTTCTACCGACATGACCACCGTCTGATTTTCCGTGCGATCGCCAAACTGGCCGATCAGAACCTGCCGATCGACGTCGTGACCCTTGCCGAGCAACTGGACAAGGAAGGTCAGACCTCGCAGGTCGGCGGCCTCGGCTACCTTGGCGAGTTGGCGAAAAACACGCCGTCCGTCGCCAACATCAAGGCCTATGCGCAGATCGTCCGCCAGCGTGCGACGTTGCGTCAGTTGATCGGTATCAGCACCGAAATTGCCGACAGCGCCTTCAACCCCGAAGGTCGCACCGCCGAGGAAATCCTCGACGAAGCCGAGCGGCAGATTTTCGCGATTGCCGAGGCCCGGCCAAAAACCGGCGGCCCGGTGGGCGTGAATGACCTGTTGACCAAGGCCATCGACCGTATCGATACCCTGTTCAACACCGCCGACGCGATCACCGGCCTGTCCACCGGCTACACCGACCTCGACGAGAAGACCAGCGGCCTGCAACCTTCCGACCTGATCATCGTCGCCGGTCGTCCGTCGATGGGTAAAACCACCTTTGCGATGAACCTGGTGGAAAACGCCGTATTGCGCAGCGACAAGGTGGTGCTGGTGTACTCCCTCGAGATGCCAGGCGAATCGCTGATCATGCGTATGCTGTCGTCCCTCGGCCGTATCGACCAGACCAAGGTGCGTTCCGGCCAGCTTGAAGACGACGACTGGCCGCGCCTGACCTCGGCGGTCAACCTGCTCAACGACCGCAAGCTGTTCATCGATGACACCGCCGGCATCAGCCCTTCGGAAATGCGCGCCCGAACCCGGCGTCTGGTGCGCGAGCACGGCGACATCGGCCTGATCATGATCGACTACCTGCAGCTGATGCAGATCCCGGGCTCCAGCGGTGACAACCGGACCAACGAGATTTCCGAGATCTCCCGATCCCTGAAAGCCCTGGCCAAGGAATTCAACTGCCCGGTAGTCGCCCTGTCGCAGCTCAACCGTTCCCTGGAACAACGTCCCAACAAGCGTCCGGTGAACTCCGACTTGCGGGAATCCGGAGCGATCGAGCAGGACGCCGACGTGATCATGTTCGTGTACCGGGACGAGGTGTATCACCCGGAAACCGAACACAAGGGCATCGCCGAGATCATCATCGGCAAGCAGCGGAACGGCCCGATCGGCTTCATCCGCCTGGCCTTCATCGGCAAGTACACGCGCTTCGAAAACCTCGCGCCGGGCAGCTATAACTTCGACGACGACGAGTAAGTCTGTCGTCATCTGAAAGCGCCTGATATTTCCGACCACAGCCGTCGGAATTGGTCATTTTTTGTGCTATATTCCGCGCCCGCGATTTTGCACCTCAACACCGGTCATCGACATGCAAGCAGCCAAGCCGTTATTTGACTATCCAAAATACTGGGCCGAATGTTTCGGGCCGGCGCCATTCCTGCCGATGAGCAGGGAGGAGATGGATCAGCTTGGCTGGGATTCCTGCGACATCATCATTGTGACGGGAGATGCCTACGTCGATCACCCGTCGTTCGGCATGGCGATCATCGGCCGGCTGCTGGAGTCGCAAGGCTTCCGCGTCGGGATCATCGCGCAGCCCAACTGGCAGTCCAAAGACGACTTCATGAAGCTCGGCGAGCCGAACCTGTTCTTCGGCGTCGCGGCCGGCAACATGGACTCGATGATCAACCGCTACACCGCGGACAAGAAAATCCGTTCCGACGACGCCTACACCCCGGGCGGCATGGCGGGCAAACGTCCGGACCGCGCGAGCTTGGTTTACAGCCAGCGCTGCAAGGAAGCCTACAAGCATGTGCCGATCGTGCTCGGCGGCATCGAAGCCTCCCTGCGCCGCATCGCCCACTACGACTACTGGCAGGATCGCGTGCGCAACTCGATCCTGATCGACGCCAGCGCCGACATCCTGCTGTACGGCAACGCCGAGCGGGCGATTGTCGAAGTCGCCCAGCGTCTGTCCTACGGTCACAAGATCGAAGACATCACCGATGTGCGCGGCACCGCGTTCATCCGTCGCGACACTCCGGCGGGCTGGTACGAAGTCGACTCCACGCGCATCGACCGTCCGGGCAAGATCGACAAGATCATCAACCCGTACGTCAACACCCAGGACACTCAGGCTTGCGCGATCGAGCAGGAGAAGGGTCCGGTTGAAGATCCGGAAGAAGCCAAGGTCGTGCAGATCCTGGCCAGCCCGAAAATGACCCGCGACAAGACCGTGATCCGCCTGCCGTCGATGGAAAAGGTGCGTAACGACCCGGTTCTGTACGCCCACGCCAACCGCGTGCTGCACCTGGAAACCAACCCGGGCAACGCCCGTGCGCTGGTGCAGAAGCATGGCGAGATCGACGTCTGGTTCAACCCGCCGCCGATTCCGATGACCACTGAAGAAATGGACTACGTGTTCGGCATGCCTTACGCACGTGTTCCGCACCCTGCGTATGGCAAGGAAAAGATCCCGGCCTACGACATGATCCGTTTCTCGGTGAACATCATGCGTGGCTGCTTTGGCGGCTGCACCTTCTGCTCGATCACCGAGCACGAAGGCCGGATCATCCAGAACCGTTCCGAAGAGTCGATCATTCGCGAAATCGAAGAGATCCGCGACAAGGTGCCGGGTTTCACCGGCGTCATTTCCGACCTCGGCGGCCCGACCGCGAACATGTACCGCATCGCCTGCAAGAGCCCGGAAATCGAATCCGCGTGCCGCAAGCCGTCCTGCGTGTTCCCGGGCATCTGCCCGAACCTGAACACCGACCACTCGTCGCTGATTCAGCTGTATCGCAGCGCCCGTGCGTTGCCGGGTGTGAAGAAGATCCTGATCGCCTCCGGCCTGCGTTACGACCTCGCGGTCGAGTCGCCGGAGTACGTCAAGGAGCTGGTGACCCACCACGTTGGCGGTTACCTGAAGATCGCCCCGGAACACACCGAGGAAGGTCCGCTCAACCAGATGATGAAACCGGGGATCGGCACCTACGATCGCTTCAAGCGCATGTTCGAGAAGTACACCAAGGAAGCCGGGAAAGAGCAGTACCTGATTCCGTACTTCATCGCCGCGCACCCGGGCACCACCGACGAAGACATGATGAACCTGGCCCTGTGGCTCAAGGGCAACGGTTTCCGTGCCGACCAGGTGCAGGCGTTCTACCCGTCGCCGATGGCCACCGCCACCGCGATGTACCACTCGGGCAAGAACCCGCTGCGCAAGGTCACCTACAAGAGCGACGGCGTAACCATCGTCAAGAGCGAAGAGCAGCGTCGTCTGCACAAGGCGTTCCTGCGTTATCACGACCCGAAGGGCTGGCCGATGCTGCGTGAAGCGCTGACCCGCATGGGCCGCGCCGACCTGATCGGGCCGGGCAAGAACCAGTTGATCCCGCTGCACCAGCCGGCCACCGACAGCTACCAGAGTGCCCGTCGCAAGAACTCGACGCCGGCCGGCAGCCACAAGGTCGCGAAAGAGAAGACCACCAAGATCCTCACCCAGCACACCGGTCTGCCTCCACGTGCCAGCGACGGCGGCAACCCTTGGGACAAGCGTGAGCAGGCCAAGGCCGCGGCATTCGCCCGCAACCAGCAGGCCGCCAAGGAGCGCAAGGAAGCGGCGAAAGGCAAAGGGCCGAAACCGGCACGCAAGCCGGTCGTACCGCGCTGAAACGCATTTGAGCTGAACAGAACGCCAACCTTCGGGTTGGCGTTTTGCATTTCTGAGGCTGGATTTTTGTTGTCTGCAAGATCCATCCCCCTCACCCCAACCCTCCCGAAACGTCGGACCGCCCCCAAGGGGGGCGAGGGGGAAGGGAGCAGATCGGGGATCTTTTTTCCAGACCTGAGTTCGACTGAAGACTTTCAAGTCGGCGTACTTCCAACATCCACCTCGGTCAGTTCCCTCTCCCTACGGGCGGTCCGACGTTTCGGGAGGGTTAGGGTGAGGGGCTCTTCGCAACATTTGCGTGCAACTGTGCCAAACCATTTCACCGCATCGCCCGATTTTGGTGCTGTACTGCCCTAAGCATTCCGGGAAAGCGCCCAAGCCTCTGCATGGCATAAGTCTTGCGCGCTTTCGAATACGCTTGGGCTCGCAGGAGGCACGCCGTGTCGATTCATGTCGCATTGCATCACGTCACGCATTACCGCTACGACCGCGCTGTCGAACTCGGCCCGCAGATCGTGCGGCTGCGCCCGGCTGCCCACAGCCGCACGCGGATTCTGTCCTATTCACTGAAAGTCTCGCCCGAGCAGCACTTCATCAACTGGCAGCAGGATCCTCAGGGCAACTACCTCGCACGGCTGGTGTTCCCCGAGAAAACCGCCGAACTGCGGATCGAGGTCGACCTGCTGGCCGAGATGGCGGTGTTCAACCCGTTCGACTTTTTCCTCGAACCCTACGCCGAGAAAATCCCCTTCGCCTACGCCGCCGATGAACGCAAGGAGCTGGCGCCGTACCTCGAAACCCTGCCGCTGACGCCGAAATTCAAGGCCTATCTGGACGCCATCGACCGCACGCCGTTGCCGGCCGTGGACTTCCTGGTGGCGCTCAACCAGCGTCTGAGCGAAGACATCAATTACCTGATTCGTATGGAGCCGGGGGTGCAAACCCCGGAGCATACCCTCGAGCATGCCTCCGGTTCCTGCCGGGATTCGGCGTGGCTGCTGGTGCAACTGCTGCGCAACCTTGGACTGGCAGCGCGTTTCGTTTCCGGTTACCTGATTCAACTGACCGCCGACGTGAAAAGCCTCGACGGCCCGTCCGGCACCGAAGTGGACTTCACCGACCTGCACGCGTGGTGCGAGGTGTATCTGCCCGGCGCCGGCTGGATCGGCCTTGATGCGACCTCCGGACTGTTCGCCGGTGAAGGGCATATCCCGCTGGCCTGCAGTCCCGATCCATCCTCGGCGGCGCCGATCAATGGGCTGGTGGAACCTTGCGAGTGCGAGTTCAGCCACGAAATGTCCGTGGAGCGGATCTGGGAAGCCCCGCGAGTCACCAAGCCCTACACCGATGAGCAATGGCTGGCGATCCAGGCGCTGGGCCGGCAGATCGATGCCGATCTGCTGGAAGGCGACGTGCGCCTGACCATGGGCGGCGAACCGACCTTCGTGTCGATCGACGACCCCGACGGCGCCGAATGGAACACCGCCGCGCTGGGCCCGGACAAGCGCCGGCTCTCCGCCGAACTGTTCCAGCGCATGCGCAAACATTACGCGCCCAAGGGGCTGGTGCATTTCGGTCAGGGCAAGTGGTATCCCGGAGAACAACTGCCGCGCTGGTCGCTGAATTGCTACTGGCGCCGCGACGGCGTGCCGATCTGGCACAACAACGCGTTGATCGCCGATGAGCAGCAGGATTACGGCGCCACGGGTGAACTGGCCGGGCGCTTTCTGGCGAGTGTCGCCGAGCGCCTGAAGCTGCCGACACGTTTTGTGTTTCCGGCCTACGAGGACAATTTCTACTACCTCTGGCGCGAAGGCGCCTTGCCGAGCAACGTCAGCGCTGAAGACTCGCGTCTGGAGGAGCCACTGGAACGTGCGCGACTGCGCAAGGTGTTCAGTCAGGGGCTGGACAATGTCATCGGCCAGGTGCTGCCGCTGGCGCGCACCGCCAAGGGCGATCAATGGCAGAGCGGGCGCTGGTATCTGCGCGATGAGCATTGTCGCTTGGTGCCGGGGGATTCACCGCTGGGCTATCGCCTTCCGTTGGGTTCGCAGCCTTGGGTGAAAGCGGCGGAGTATCCGTTCATTCATCCGAACGATCCGAATCAGGATTTCCCCGAGCTGCCCGAAACATCGCAGCTCAACGATCACCGTGAGCCCGCTCCGGCGGACGAGCGTGTGCCGAAGATCGACGAGTCCGCCGACTGGCTGACCCGCACCGCGTTCTGCGCCGAGGCCCGGGAGGGTCGGTTGTACCTGTTCATGCCGCCGCTGGAGCGGGTCGAAGATTATCTGGAGCTGGTGGCCGCCATCGAAGCCACCGCCGAGGAACTTCATTGCCCGGTATTGCTGGAGGGCTACGAGCCACCGAGCGATCCGCGCTTGAGCAATTTCCGCATCACCCCGGATCCCGGCGTGATCGAGGTCAACGTGCAGCCGTCGGCAACCTGGGACGAGTTGGTCGAGCGCACCGAATTTCTGTACGAAGAAGCGCGCCAGACCCGACTGTCCACCGAGAAATTCATGGTCGACGGACGACATACCGGAACCGGCGGCGGCAACCATTTCGTCCTCGGTGGCGCGACACCGGGCGATTCACCGTTTCTGCGCCGTCCGGATCTGCTGCGCAGTCTGATCAGCTACTGGCACAACCATCCGTCGCTGTCCTACCTGTTTTCCGGCCTGTTCATCGGCCCGACCTCCCAGGCGCCGCGAGTCGATGAAGCGCGCAACGATGCGCTGTATGAGCTGGAAATCGCGTTCGCGCAGATGCCGGCGCCGGGAGAAGACTGTCCGCCGTGGCTGGTCGATCGCTTGCTGCGCAATCTACTGATCGACGTCACCGGCAACACCCATCGCGCCGAGTTCTGTATCGACAAACTGTATTCACCGGATGGCGCCACCGGACGCCTCGGTCTGCTGGAGTTGCGTGCGTTCGAGATGCCGCCCCATGCGCGCATGAGCCTGGCGCAGCAGCTGTTGTTGCGGGCGCTGGTGGCGCGGTTCTGGCGCGAGCCTTATGTGCCACCGAAACTGGTGCGCTGGGGCACGGAGCTACACGACCGCTTCCTGCTGCCGCATTTCATCGAGCAGGACTTCGCCGACGTCATCGTCGAACTCAACAACGCCGGTTATCCCCTGCGCGCCGAATGGTTCGCGGCGCACCTTGAGTTTCGTTTCCCCAAGGTCGGCGATTACGCGGTCAACGGTATCGAGCTGGAATTGCGTCAGGCCCTTGAACCCTGGCATGTGCTGGGCGAGGAGGGCGCGGCGGGCGGCACGGTGCGTTACGTCGACTCATCGCTGGAGCGCTTGCAGGTCAAGCTTACTGGGCTGCCGCCGCAGCGTTACCTGCTGACCTGCAATGGCATCCCGGTGCCGTTGCAACCGAGCGGGCGGGTGGGCGAGTTTGTCGCCGGCGTGCGTTTCCGCGCGTGGCAACCGGCCAACTGCCTGCAACCGACGATCCCGGTGCACGCACCGCTAGTGTTCGACTTGCTCGATACCTGGATGCAACGCTCGCTGGGCGGCTGCCAGTACCACGTCGCGCATCCGGGCGGGCGCAATTACGAGACGCTGCCGGTCAACGCCAACGAAGCGGAGAGCCGGCGCATGGCGCGATTTTTCCGCATCGGACATACGCCGGGGAAACTTCCTATACCAAACCTGACAACCTCCGACGAGCTGCCGATGACACTCGATTTACGACGTTTCTAAGTCGTACGCGACGCCCGGATTTTTCGTATATCCGGGCGTCATGTGCCTGCGTTAGTCTGACCGTTCCTTGCCGGCTGCCGAGCTTTCCATGCCTGACCTGCTTGACCGCTACCCGCTGACAGCGGGCACCTATCACGAACTGCTCGACGACAGCGGGGCGGTGCGCCCGCACTGGCGGCGACTGGTCGACCAATTGCAGCGCAGCACCCCGGCGCAACTGGTGCAGCGTCAGGCGTTGCTGACCCGGCAGATTCAGGAAAACGGCGTCACCTACAACGTCTATGCCGACCCCAAGGGCGCGGATCGTCCGTGGGAACTGGATCTGCTGCCCCACGTGATCGCCGCTGACGAGTGGCAACAACTGTCGGCCGGAATTGCCCAGCGTGCACGTTTGCTCAATGCGGTGCTGGCGGATCTGTACGGCCCGCAGCAGTTGATCCGCGAAGGCTTGTTGCCGGCGGAGCTGGTGTTCGGCCACAACAACTTCCTCTGGCCCTGTCAGGGCATTGCGCCGCCGGACGGGGCCTTTCTGCATCTGTATGCCGTGGATCTGGCGCGCACGCCGGACGGGCGCTGGTGGGTGACGGCGGATCGTACCCAGGCGCCATCGGGCGCCGGTTACGCGCTGGAAAACCGCACCATCGTGTCCCGCGCCTTCCCCGAGTTGTACCGGGATCTGAAAGTGCAGCACCTGGCCGGTTTCTTCCGCACCTTGCAGGAAACCCTGGCCCGTCAGGCCCCCTGCGACGATGACGCGCCGCTGGTGGTGCTGCTGACCCCGGGGCGCTTCAACGAGAGCTATTTCGAACATCTCTATCTCGCCCGCCAGCTCGGTTATCCGCTGGTGGAGGGCGGTGACCTGACGGTGCGTGATGCCACGGTCTACCTGAAAACCCTCAGCGGCCTGCGCCGGGTGCACGCGATCATGCGTCGGCTCGACGATGACTTCTGCGATCCGCTGGAGTTGCGCACGGATTCGGCACTGGGCGTTCCTGGATTGCTGGAGGCGGTGCGTCAGCGCCGGGTGCTGGTGGCCAACGCCCTTGGCAGCGGCGTGCTGGAGTCGCCGGGGTTGCTGGGTTTCCTGCCGAAGATCAATCAGTACCTGTTCGGCGAAGACCTGATCCTGCCGTCCATTGCCACCTGGTGGTGCGGCGAAGCGCCGGTGCTGGCACAGGCCCTGGAGAAACTGCCGGAGCTGCTGATCAAACCGGCGTTCCCGTCGCAAAGCTTCACACCGACGTTTGGTCGGGATCTGAGCGAAAAACAGCGTGAAAGTCTCGCCGCGCGCATGCAGGCCCGGCCTTATGCGTATGTCGCGCAAGAACTCGCCCAGTTGTCCCAGGCGCCGATCTGGCAGCCCGAAGGCGGGCAACTGCAACCCCGGGCAATCGGCATGCGCATGTACGCAGTCGCCAGTCACGACGGTTATCGGGTGCTGCCCGGTGGCCTGACCCGGGTCGCGGCCGAAGCCGATGCCGAAGTGGTGTCGATGCAGCGCGGTGGCGCGAGCAAGGACACCTGGGTGCTAGGAGATCGACCGCCGAGCGGTGAACAGTGGAAAGCCCAGCGCAATATCGGCGTGCCTGATCTGGTGCGGCGCGATCCGTATCTGCCTTCGCGGGTGGTGGAAAACCTGTTCTGGTTCGGCCGTTACTGCGAGCGTTGCGACGACAGCGCGCGGCTGTTGCGGATCATGCTCGCGCGATACGTCGACGGCGATGACCCGCAAGCCTTGCAGGCCGCCGTGGATCTGGGCGAGCGGCTGATGCTGCTGCCGGATGAAGGTGAGCTGCCGGAGCGTTTGCTCGCGGCACTGCTTGGCGAGGACTGGTCGTTCAGCCTGCGTTCCAACCTGCAACGTTTGCAGTGGGCGGCATCGCAAGTGCGCGGCAAGCTGTCCCGGGAAAACTGGCAGGCGCTGGTGGAGCTGCAGCGTGAGGCTTCGGAGCTGGACACCGACGAGCCGGATTTTGGCGAGCTGCTGGATTTTCTCAACCGGTTGGTGATGTCGCTGGCGGCGCTGTCCGGGTTTGCCCTCGACGACATGACCCGTGACGAAGGCTGGCGCTTTCTGATGATCGGCCGGCGGATCGAGCGCCTGCAATTTCTCAGCAGCAGCCTCGCAGGTTTCCTGCGTGGCGCCGGGGCGTTCGATCAGGCCGGACTTGAGTGGTTGCTGGAGCTGGGCAACAGCAGCATCACCTATCGCTCGCGTTATCTGGCGGTGGCGCAGTTGATTCCGGTGCTCGACCTGTTGCTGCTGGACGAGCAGAACCCCCATGCGGTGCTGTTCCAGTTGAAGCTGGTGACTCGCACCCTGAAGCGGCTGAATGATGACTTCGGTGTGCCGAGGGAGGCTGGCTTGCCGCCGCTGGTCGAGCGTCTGGCGCGCTTCGACCTGAGCTGTCTGGAGAATCCGCTGTTCGGCGAATCCAGCGTGCGCGCGGCCCTCGACGGTCTGGCGGACCTGCTGCAGGAGATCGCCGACGCCAGCAGTCAGGTGTCGGATCGTCTGGCCCTGCGCCATTTCGCCCATGTCGATGATGTCAGCCAGCGCACGGTGTCCGTCTGATGAGTGCCCATTACCAGATCCTTCACGACACCTGCTATCGCTACGACAGCCCGGTGTCCCTGGCCCAGCAACTGGCGCATCTGTGGCCGCGCGAATGCGAGTGGCAGCGCTGCACCGAACAGCAATTGCTGATCAGTCCGGAGCCGACCACCCGCCGTGACGAGCAGGATGTGTTCGGCAATCCGCTGACCCGCCTGGCCTTCGAACGGCCCCACGATGAGTTGCAGGTCAACGCACGGCTGACGGTCGAGGTGCTGGCGCGGCCCGTGGTGGATTTCCACCAGTCGCCGGCCTGGGAACTGACGCGCAACGCGCTGACTTACAGCAGCCAGCCGCTGTCCGCCTCGTTGCTGGAAGCCTGTCGCTATCGATTCCAGTCGCCTTACGTGCATCTGAAGCGCAGTTTCGTCGAGTTCTCGGAGAGCTGTTTCCCGGCCGGCAGACCGTTGATGCTGGGCGTGCAGGCCCTGATGCAGAAGATCTTCAGCGAATTCACCTTCGACGCCGAAGCGACACAAGTCGCGACGCCGCTGGTCGAAGTGCTGGAGCGCCGGCGCGGGGTCTGTCAGGACTTCGCGCACCTGATGCTTGCCTGCGTGCGATCACGCGGGTTGGCGGCGCGTTACGTCAGCGGCTACCTCCTGACTCAGCCGCCACCGGGGCAGCCACGGTTGATCGGCGCCGACGCTTCCCATGCCTGGGTTTCGGTGTTTTGCCCGGTGCTGGGCTGGGTGGATTTTGATCCGACGAACAATGTGCAGCCGGCGCTGGAGCACATCACCCTGGCCTGGGGCCGGGATTTCTCCGATGTCTCGCCGTTGCGCGGGGTGATTCTGGGGGGAGGGAGCCATGATCCGGAGGTGCGGGTCACGGTAATGCCGCTGGAATAACTGCGATCCATCGTGGGAGCCAGTCAGCTCCCACGATGGAGGGTGTTCAATTTCGCGATTCAGCTCAGGCGTCGGGTGCCTGGTCTTTCGGTGCCTCAACATCATCATCGGTCGCCACTTCACCGTCAGGGTTCAGTGCCGCTTCTTCAGCCATCTGTTTCTTGCGCTGAAGCTTTTCCTCTTTCTTCTGTTCCTTGGCCAGGTCACGTTGACGTTTGGCGAAGGAGTAATTGGGTTTGGCCATGGGCGATCCTCTGGGGTCGAAGGTGAGGTTGAGCGGCGCGTATTCTGCCCTGTATCGGTGCCCGGCGGTTAACCGGGTTTCTGGTCGACCCATTTTGGCGTGACGGTGGGCTTCCAGTTGTCGAGGGCTTCGAGCAGCGTTTGCGGCGATTCACTCACTTGCAGCATGTCACGGTGCGGCGCGCGAACGAAGCCTTCGCCGACGATGTGATCGAGAAATGCAGTGAGTTTGCTGTAGAAACCGTTCACTTCCAGCAGGCCCAGCGGCTTGCCGTGGTAGCCGAGCTGGCCCCAGGTCCAGACTTCGAACAGCTCCTCCAGGGTGCCAAGGCCACCGGGCAGGGCGATGAACGCATCGCTGAGTTCGGCCATCCGCGCCTTGCGCGCGTGCATGCCGTCGACCACTTCCAGACGCGTCAGGCTCTTGTGACCGATTTCCTTGTCCATCAGGCTTTGCGGGATGATGCCGATCACTTCACCGCCGGCCGCCAGCGCGGCGTCGGCAACAATCCCCATCAGGCCGACAGCGCCACCGCCGTAGACCAGCGTCAGCTTACGCTCGGCGAGAGCTGTGCCGAGGGCGATCGCGGCTTCGGTGTACGCCGGGGTGGTGCCGGCGTTGGCACCGCAAAATACACAAACGGATGTGAGAGACATGCCTTCCTCCTGGGTCAATCGGTCACAGGGTAATGGCTGGCACGCCTTGATCCAAGGGCTAGACTTCGCGTTTCGGGGTTTCATAGGTGCCGCTGGCACCACAGGCGTAGGCGGCGAGCAGACTGCACAACAGGCTGTTGAAGGACATGACGGATGCTCCAGATGGACGTTGAGCCCTGAAGATACGGCCCGGCCAAACGTCTGGCTGTTAGATTGTTTCGATGAGTGTCATAGCCTGAAAGTTGTATACAATTTTTGACTCAAGTCATAGGAACTTGCGAAGATTTCAGGCAGTCTTCCAACCATTCGTGTTTTTGTTAACCCTGCCTTGGAGATTCACCATGTTTTCCAAAGTTGTTGCGGTATCCCTGCTGGCGCTGGCCAGCAGCCAATTGATGGCTGCCGAGTGCAAAACCACCGTTGATTCCACCGACCAGATGTCCTTCAACACCAAGGCCATCGAAATCGACAAGAGCTGCAAGACCTTCACCGTCGAGCTGACCCACTCCGGCAGCCTGCCGAAGAACGTCATGGGCCATAACCTGGTGATCAGCAAAGAAGCCGACATGCAGCCGATCGCCACCGACGGCCTGGCCGCCGGCATCGACAAGAACTACCTGAAGGACGGTGACGAGCGCGTTATCGCTCACACCAAGATCATCGGCGCCAAGGAAACCGACTCGGTGACCTTCGACGTGTCCAAGCTCAAGGCTGACGAGAAGTACGGCTTCTTCTGCTCGTTCCCGGGCCACATCTCGATGATGAAAGGCACCGTGACCCTGAAGTAAGCAACACAAGGTCAAAAAAAAGCGTCCCGAAGGACGCTTTTTTTATGCCCCGGATTCAAGGCGCAAACGGCATGACCCGCTTGTGATGAGTCTTTTTGTAGGTGTTGACGATGATGTCGAACGCTTCCTGACGCACCGGCTCGCCGTGCAGGAACGCGTCGATCTCGGCGTAGGTCACGCCGTGGGACGCCTCGTCCGGCTTGCCCGGCGACAGGTCTTCCAGATCCGCCGTCGGCACTTTTTCCACCAGTGATTCCGGTGCGCCGAAGCTGCGGGCGATGGCCCGGACCTGGTTTTTCACCAGACCGCTGAGCGGTGCCAGATCGCAGGCGCCGTCACCGAACTTGGTGAAGAAACCCATCACCGCCTCCGCCGCGTGGTCGGTGCCGATCACCAGGCCATGAGCCGCGCCGGCGATGGTGTACTGGGCGACCATGCGCATCCGCGCCTTGGTGTTGCCGAGCACGAAATCCACCGACACCGCGTGCTTGCCTTCGAAGGCTGCGACTTCGGCGGCCAGGGATTTCACTGCCGGGCCGATGTTGACGGTGTGGCGCTCGTCCGGGGCGATGAAGTCCACCGAAGCCTGGGCGTCGTGTTCATCGAACTGCACGTCGTACGGCAGGCGCACGGCGATGAACTTGTAGGCCTCGTCACCGGTGCGCTCGCGCAGTTCACGCATGGCGCGCTGGGCCAGCAGCCCTGCGGTCAGCGAATCGACCCCGCCGCTGATGCCCAGCACCAGGGTCTTGAGCCCGGAACTGGTCAGGCAATCCTGGATGAAGGTGATGCGTCGGGCGACTTCCGCTTCGAGGGCCTGGTAATCGGCGAACGGCGGCTGAACGTTGAGCTGTTCAGCAATCTCACGCTGTACGGCTTGCATGAATTCACTCCTTGCTAGAAAGGCTGGAAACGGCAGGAACCTGGAAAACGTGTCGCAAATAGGCGACGAAATTCGGGTCTTTGCAGTGGGTCTTGCCCGGCTCGTCGGAGATCTTCGCCACCGGTTGGCCGTTGCAGGCGGTCATTTTAAGCACGATGCTCATCGGTTCGACACCCGGAATGTCGCAGGTCAGGTTGGTGCCGATGCCAAAGCTGACATTGATCCGGCCGCGCAGCGCGCGGAAGATCTCCAGCGACTTGGGCAGCGTCAGGCTGTCGGAGAACACCAGGGTCTTGCTCATCGGGTCGATGCCGAGCTTGTGATAGTGGGCGATGCATTTTTCGCCCCACTGCACGGGATCCCCGGAGTCATGACGCAAACCGTCGAACAGCTTGGCGAAGAACAGATCGAAGTCGCCGAGGAACGCGTCGGTGGTGATGCAGTCGGTCAGGGCGATCCCCAGCAGGCCGCGGTACTCGCGGACCCAGCAATCGAGGGCGGCGATCTGGCTGTCGATCAGTCGCGGGCCGAGTTGCTGGTGCGCCATGATCCATTCGTGGGCCATGGTGCCCAGCGGTTTCATGTCCAGTTCGCGGGACAGGTGCACGTTGCTGGTGCCGACGAAACGCCCGGGGAAATCGTGCTTGAGCACGTTCACCACTTCCTCCTGCACCCGGTAGGAAAACCGCCGGCGTGTGCCGAAATCGGCGACCTGCAACTGCGACAACTCTTCGGCCGAAGCGTTGGCGGTCAGCCAGTCGAACTTGCGGTAAAGCTGTTCGCGGGCCTGTTCCAGCACCGTTTCACGGTAGCGATAGCGGTTGCGCACTTCGCTGACGATCGCCAGCAGCGGCACTTCGAACAGGATCACATGCAGCCACGGCCCGCGCAGGCGGATGAACAGCTCGCCGTTCTCGATGCCGGTGTGCAGGTAGCGCAGGTTGAAGCGGAACAGACCGAGGAAGCGCAGGAAATCCGGCTTGAGGAACGAGATGCGCTCGAGAAAGCTCAACTGATCGGCGCTCAGGCTCAACTCGGCCAGACGCTCGACCTGGAAGCGGATCTCCGCCAGATACGGGCGCAGATCTTCACTGTTACGGCAACGAAACTCCCATTCGACTTCGACGTTCGGGTAGTTGTGCAGCACCGCCTGCATCATCGTCAGTTTGTAGAAGTCGGTGTCGAGCAGGTTCTGCACGATGCGATCGGCAAACACACTCTCGCTCATAACGGGGTCTCCAGACGGGCCGCGCGTTGGCGCGGTATCAATCAATGGCGCTAGTGGCGCATATCCGGGGTGGGGATTGCCAGTGATTTTTATCCCGGTACCGGCCCTCAGACCGCATCGGGACTGTCGATCTGCTCCAGCATCCACTTCACGAAATCCCGCACCTTGGGCACTTCCGCCGCGTGTTCCGGGTAGGCCAGGTAATAGGCATCGGTGCTGGGCATTGCATGCTGCCAGGGAATGACCAGTTTGCCGTCGGCCAATTCCTCTTCCACCAGAAACCTCGGCAGCAGGGCGACGCCGCAGCCGACCTGCGCGGCGCGGATGCACATATAAAAGGTTTCGAAGCGCGGGCCGTGGTAGCTGTGTTCGGTCTGATAGCCCTGGCTGTCGAACCAGTCGTGCCACGCTTGCGGGCGCGAAGCATTCTGCAGCAGCACCAGATCGGTGAGTTGCGTTGGATCAGTCAACGGAGTGTCCGGCAGGCTGCTCGGCGCGCAGACCGGCACCAGTTCTTCGCCGAACAGCTTCAGGCATTCGGTACCGGGGCGTGAGCCCTGGCCGAAATAGAACGCCAGGTCGCTGCGCCCTTGCAGCAGGTCATCGGCCTCTTGCTCGTTGCACAGGTCCAGATGAATCGACGGATGGCGCAAACGCCAGCCCTTGAGGCGCGGCACCAGCCAGCGTGCGCCGAAAGTCGAGGGCGTTGAGACGCGCAGGACTTCGGTTTCGCCGCCGTAGGAACGCAGGTAATGGGTCGACATCTCGACCTGGGTCAGGATTTTTCTGACTTCCACCAGGTACAGATCGCCAGCCGGGGTCATTTGCAAACGACGACGTACCCGGCGGAACAACAAGTGCTGTAACAATTCTTCGAGCTGCGCCACCTGTTTGCTGACAGCGCTCTGGGTCAGGTTCAATTCCTCGGCGGCCCGGGTGAAACTCAGGTGCCGGGTCACGGCCTCGAAGCACTGCAACGCGGTGATCGACGGCAAGTGGCGTTTGTTCAGCATGGGCGATCCTTTTCTTGTCTTTCTGCGCAGCATGAATAAACGGAATGATATCTCGCGTAAAGGTCGTTTGTTGCACAGCCTTCCTGACGCTACAACTAAAGGTCTGCCCGGTCGTGAAATCGCGCCCGCACACATTCAGTTTTTTGCTTGAGGAGTGACCCATGGTTGCCGCATTGCTTGATCGTCTAGGTGTGAACCCGGCCCTGTACCAGAACGGCAAAGTGCCGGTGCATTCGCCCATCGACGGCAGCCGCATCGGCGCCGTGAACTGGGAAGGCCCGGCCGAAGTCGAGCAGCACATCAGTCGCGCAGATCATGCGTTCGAACAATGGCGCAAGGTGCCGGCCCCGCGTCGCGGCGAGCTGGTGCGTCAGTTCGGCGAAGTCCTGCGCGAGTACAAGAATGATCTTGGCGAACTGGTTTCCTGGGAGGCCGGCAAGATTACTCAGGAAGGCTTGGGTGAAGTGCAGGAGATGATCGACATCTGCGATTTCGCCGTCGGCCTGTCCCGTCAGTTGTACGGTTTGACCATCGCCTCCGAGCGCCCGGGCCACCACATGCGTGAAACCTGGCACCCGCTGGGCGTGGTCGGCGTGATCAGTGCGTTCAACTTCCCGGTCGCGGTGTGGGCGTGGAACACCACGCTGGCGCTGGTCTGCGGTAACCCGGTGGTGTGGAAACCGTCGGAGAAAACGCCACTGACCGCGCTGGCCTGTCAGGCGCTGTTCGAGCGCGTACTGAAGAATTTCAGCGATGCCCCGGCGCACCTGAGCCAGGTGATCATCGGTGGCCGCGATGCCGGCGAAGCGCTGGTCGATGACCCGCGTGTCGCGCTGATCAGCGCCACCGGCAGCACTCGCATGGGCCGCGAAGTGGCGCCGAAAGTCGCCGCGCGTTTCGCCCGCAGCATTCTCGAGCTGGGCGGCAACAACGCGATGATCCTCGGCCCGAGTGCCGATCTGGACATGGCCGTGCGCGCCATCCTGTTCAGCGCCGTCGGCACTGCCGGTCAGCGTTGCACCACGTTGCGTCGCCTGATCGCCCATGAGTCGGTGAAGGAAGAAATCGTCACCCGTCTCAAAGCCGCGTACTCCAAAGTCCGCATCGGTCACCCGCTGGAAGGCAATCTGATCGGCCCGCTGATCGACAAGCACAGTTTCGAAAACATGCAGGACGCGCTCGAGCAGGCGCTGAGCGAGGGCGGTCGGGTGTTCGGCGGCAAGCGCCAACTGGAAGATCAATTCCCGAATGCCTACTACGTGGCGCCGGCCATCGTTGAAATGCCGGAGCAGAGCGATGTGGTGTGCAGCGAGACCTTCGCGCCGATCCTGTACGTGGTCGGTTACAGCGATTTCGAAGAGGCGTTGCGCCTGAACAACGCCGTGCCGCAAGGCCTGTCGTCGTGCATCTTCACCACCGATGTGCGTGAGGCCGAGAAATTCATGTCGGCGGTCGGCAGTGACTGCGGCATCGCCAACGTCAACATCGGCCCGAGTGGCGCGGAGATCGGCGGCGCGTTCGGTGGCGAGAAAGAAACCGGCGGCGGTCGCGAGTCGGGCTCGGATGCATGGCGCGCGTACATGCGTCGCCAGACCAACACCGTGAACTACTCGCTGGAGTTGCCGCTGGCGCAGGGCATTACCTTCGATTAATGATTGAGCGGTAAGTCCCATGTGGGAGCGAGCCTGCTCGCGATAGCGGTGTGTCAGTCGACATCAATGTTGGCTGATACGCCGCTTTCGTCGGAGCGCCGCCCGGAGCAGGCTCGCTTCCACATTGTTGAACTGTGTGTTTGTTAGGTTTCTGTTGGAGTCTGGCAATGCCGTTACGCGAAGAATGTCTGTGGGAAAAACTCACGCCGCAACGACCGGATAACACGGCGCTCAGGGGCGAGGTCAAAGTCGATGTCTGCGTGATCGGCGCCGGGTTTACCGGGCTGTCGGCGGCGCTGCATCTGCTGGAAAAGGGCAAAAGCGTCTGCGTGCTCGAAGCCCATCGCGCCGGGCATGGTGGCTCCGGGCGCAACGTCGGGCTGGTCAACGCCGGGATGTGGATTCCGCCGGACGAGATCGAAGCCGGCTTCGGCGAGGCGGTCGGCAGTCAGCTCAACCGCATGCTCGGTGCGGCGCCGGCGCTGGTGTTCAGCCTTGTGGATAAGTACAACATCGATTGCCAGTTGCGCCGCGAAGGCACCCTGCACATGGCGCACAACGCCAAGGGTGAAGCGGATCTGCGCAGTCGCGAACAACAGTGGAAACGCCGGGGTGCGCCGGTTGAACTGCTGACCGGCAAGGCCTGTGAGCAGGCGACCGGTACACAGAAGATCGCCGCCGCGTTGCTCGACCGGCGCGCCGGTACGCTCAATCCGATGGCTTATGTCACCGGGCTGGCCAACGCTGTAATGAGCCTTGGCGGGCAGATGTTCGATCACTCCCCGGTCGCGCGTCTCGAACGCCAGGGGCAGAAATGGTCGGTGCAGACCGAGCAGGGTTCTGTGCTCGCCGAACAGGTAGTGATCGCTTCCAACGCCTACACCGAAGGCGACTGGACCGAACTCAAGCGCAACTTCTTCCCCGGTTACTACTATCAGGTCGCTTCGGTGCCGCTCACCGAAGACGCCGCCCATGAAATTCTCCCAGGGGGGCAGGGCTCGTGGGATACCCGTCAGGTGCTGAGCAGCATCCGCCGTGACAAGGACGGACGTCTGTTGCTGGGCAGCCTCGGCAACGGCAATCAGAAACCGACCTGGTTCCTCAAGGCCTGGGCCGACCGGGTGCAGCAGCATTACTTCCCCAACCTCAAACCCGTGGAGTGGGAATGCACCTGGACCGGGCGCATCGCTTTCACTCCCGATCACCTGATGCGCCTGTTTGAGCCTGCACCGGGACTGGTGGCCGTCACCGGTTACAACGGCCGTGGCGTGACCACCGGCACCGTGGTCGGCAAGGCCTTCGCCGATTACCTGTGTAACGGAAATCCTCAGGCGTTGCCGATTCCCTTCGCACCGATGCAGCCTCTGGCGGGTGTGGGTTTGCGCAGTTGTCTGTACGAGGCCGGGTTCTCGCTGTATCACGCGGGCCAGTGCCTGCGGATCGTCATTTGAGTGTTGAAATATGTTGCCGGAAGCGGCGCTTTTCGATGTAGCGACTAGCCTGTAATGGTGCGGGTTGTAGCAGTCCCGCACCAGCAGTGTGCAGTTCGGTGACGCGGGCTGTTACAGGCTGGTTGCACGTCGTTTGGCGCCGCGGTTGCAATGATGGCGCGTGCGGGTTGCGCCTGAAAAAATAATTGGTTTCACCTTCCGCGGTTTAGACGGTTGCACGCCCAATGAAAATGGGAACGAAACAGTCGAAATAACAAGAAAGCAGCGACTTTTTGAAGAATAAAAAACCGATGGCACGGCCCTTGCTCTGAGCATTCAAGTGAAGTCGCAGTGCCAACTAAAAAAAACCTTGGAGCACCACCTCATGTCCCAGACGTTTTACAAGAAAGGCTTTCTGGCCCTCGCAGTGGCTACTGCGTTGGGTGTTTCTGCGTTTGCACAAGCTGATGTGAAAATCGGTGTGGCGGGTCCGATGACGGGCGCCAACGCGGCATTTGGCGAACAGTACATGAAAGGGGCACAAGCGGCGGCCGACGCGGTCAATGCGGCGGGCGGCGTCAACGGGGAGAAGATCGTTCTGGTCAAGGGCGATGACGCTTGCGAACCGAAACAGGCGGTGACGGTCGCCAAGGACCTCACCAACCAGAAAGTCGCCGGTGTGGTCGGCCACTTCTGCTCGTCTTCCACCATTCCTGCGTCGGAGATCTACGACGAAGCCGGCATCATCGCGATCACCCCGGGTTCCACCAACCCGCAAGTGACCGAGCGCGGCCTGAGCGCCATGTTCCGTATGTGCGGCCGTGACGACCAGCAAGGCATCGTGGCCGGCGACTACATCGTCGACGTGCTCAAGGGCAAGAAAGTGGCCGTGCTGCACGACAAGGACACCTACGGTCAGGGCCTGGCCGATGCGACCAAGGCTCAACTGGAAAAACGCGGCGTGAAGCCGGTGCTGTACGAAGGCCTGACCCGTGGCGAGAAAGACTTCAGCGCCGTGGTCACCAAGATCCGTGCGGCCGGTGCCGACGTGGTCTACTTCGGCGGCCTGCACCCGGAAGCCGGTCCACTGGTCAAGCAACTGCGTACCGAAGGCCTGAAAGACGTGAAGTTCATGTCTGACGACGGCATCGTGACCGACGAACTGGTGACCACCGCTGGCGGCCCACAGTACGTCGACGGCGTGCTGATGACCTTCGGCGCTGACCCGCGCCTGCTGCCGGAAAGCAAGACTGTCGTGGACGCCTTCCGCAAGGCCGGCACCGAGCCTGAAGGCTACACCCTGTATGCCTATGCTTCGGTTCAGGCACTGGCCGCCGGCTTCAACGGCGCCAAGTCCAACAAGGGCGAAGATGCTGCCAAGTGGCTGAAAGCCAACCCTGTGAAAACCGTGATGGGCGAGAAGACCTGGGACGCCAAGGGCGACCTGAAAGTCTCCGACTACGTGGTTTACCAGTGGGACAAGGACGGCAAATATCACCAGCTGGAAAAACAGAAATAACGGCACCTGATCAACCGGACGCCACATTCCCTGTGGGAGCGGGCTTGCCCGCGATGACGGCCTGACAGTCGACAACATTGTTGAATGTTCTACCGCTATCGCTGGCAAGCCAGCTCCCACAAGGGGGCTGCGGTGGCCTGTCTGACATTGTTCCGACGTAAATCTGTATTTTTCCTAGAAGAACCGCGCGCCCCAGGGTGTGCAGGTTCTCACTGCGTGAGATTGCGTTATGGATGGTATTTTCCTGCAGCAACTGGTCAACGGCCTGACCCTCGGGTCGGTCTATGGCCTGATCGCCATCGGCTACACAATGGTCTACGGCATCATCGGCATGATCAACTTCGCCCACGGCGAGGTTTACATGATTTCCGCTTACCTCGCGGCAATCAGTCTGGCTCTGCTGGCTTACTTCGGTATCGAATCCTTCCCGCTGCTGATGCTCGGCACACTGGTCTTCACCATCGTCGTCACGGGGGTGTATGGCTGGGTCATCGAACGCATCGCCTACAAACCACTGCGCAACTCCACCCGACTGGCACCGCTGATCAGCGCCATCGGTATCTCCCTGATCCTGCAAAACTATGCCCAGATCAGCCAGGGCGCCCGCCAACAGGGTGTTCCGACGCTGCTCACCGGTGCCTGGCGCATCGACGTCGGTTCGGGCTTCGTCCAGCTGACCTACACCAAGATCTTCATTCTCGTCGCGGCGTTCGTCGGGATGGGCCTGCTGACCTACGTGATCAAGTACACCAAGCTCGGCCGCATGTGCCGCGCCACCCAGCAAGACCGCAAGATGGCCTCGATTCTGGGGATCAACACCGACCGGGTGATTTCCTATGTGTTCATCATCGGTGCAGCGATGGCGGCCCTGGCCGGCGTGCTGATCACCATGAACTACGGCACGTTCGACTTCTACGCAGGCTTCGTCATCGGCATCAAGGCGTTCACCGCTGCGGTGCTCGGCGGGATCGGCTCGCTGCCTGGCGCCATGCTCGGCGGGATCATCCTCGGGATCTCCGAGTCGCTGTTCTCGGGCCTGGTCAACTCCGACTACAAAGACGTATTCAGCTTCTCGCTGCTCGTACTTGTTCTGGTCTTCCGGCCTCAGGGCCTGCTGGGCCGTCCTCTTGTGTCGAAGGTGTAAGCGATGTCTTCAACCACTACAAAATCCATCGATGTCAAAAAAAGCCTGGTTGAGGCGATTCTCGCCGGTCTGATTGCCCTGATCGTATTCGGGCCAATTGTCGGCGTGGTTCTCGACGGCTACAGCTTCAACCTTGAACCGACCCGCGTGGCGTGGATCATCGCCATCGTCATGGTCGGCCGCTTTGCCCTCAGCCTGTTCCTGCAAACCCCCAAGGGCTTGCGCATCCTCGAAGGATTCGAGAGCACCGGTTCCGGCGTGCATGTGTTGCCCGCCGATCACAAATCCCGCCTGCGCTGGATCATCCCGCTGCTGATCGTGCTGGCCGTGGCCGTGCCGTTCGTGTCCAACTCCTACCTGCTGGGCGTGGTCATCCTCGGTTTGATCTACGTGCTGCTGGGTCTGGGGCTGAACATCGTGGTCGGTCTGGCCGGCCTGCTCGACCTCGGTTATGTGGCTTTCTACGCCATCGGTGCCTACGGTCTGGCGCTCGGTTATCAGTACCTCGGCCTGGGCTTCTGGACCGTGCTGCCGCTGGCGGCGATCACCGCCGGGCTGGCCGGCTGCATCCTCGGTTTCCCGGTGCTGCGCCTGCACGGCGACTACCTGGCGATCGTGACCCTGGGCTTCGGTGAAATCATTCGTCTGGTGCTCAACAACTGGCTGTCCCTGACCGGCGGCCCGAACGGCATGCCGGCGCCACTGCCGACCTTCTTCGGTCTGGAATTCGGCAAGCGGGCGAAGGATGGCGGGGTACCGTTTCACGAGTTCTTCGGCATCGCCTACAACCCGGACGTGAAGTATTACTTCATCTATGCGGTGCTGTTCCTGGTGGTGCTGGCGGTGCTGTACATCAAGCACCGTCTGGTGAAGATGCCGGTCGGTCGCGCCTGGGAAGCGCTGCGTGAAGACGAGATTGCCTGCCGCTCGATGGGCCTCAACCACGTGCTGGTCAAGCTCTCGGCGTTCACCATCGGTGCGTCCACGGCGGGTCTGGCGGGTGTGTTCTTCGCCACCTACCAAGGCTTCGTCAACCCGACCTCGTTCACCTTCTTCGAATCGGCATTGATCCTCGCCATCGTGGTGCTCGGCGGCATGGGCTCGACCATCGGTGTGGTGATCGCAGCGTTCGTGCTGACCGTTGCTCCGGAACTGCTGCGCGGCTTCGCCGAATACCGCGTGCTGCTGTTCGGGATCCTGATGGTGTTGATGATGATCTGGCGACCTCGCGGGCTGATCCGCATCAGCCGTACCGGGGTCACTCCACGCAAAGGTGCCATTCACTATGAGAGGACTGCGCCATGAGTGAAGTCGTACTCTCTGTTGAAAAACTGATGATGCACTTCGGTGGCATCAAGGCCTTGAGCGACGTCAGCCTGAAGGTCAAACGCAACTCGATCTTCGCCCTGATCGGCCCCAACGGCGCCGGCAAGACCACGGTGTTCAACTGCCTGACCGGGTTCTACAAGGCTTCCGGCGGCAAGATCGAACTCAACGTGCGCGGCCAGCAGACCAACGTCATCCAGCTGCTGGGTGAGTCGTTCAAGCCGACCGACTTCGTCTCGCCGAAAAACTTTGCCAGTCGCCTGTATTACAAGATGTTCGGCGGCACCCATCTGGTGAACCGCGCGGGCCTCGCCCGGACGTTCCAGAACATTCGCCTGTTCAAGGAAATGTCGGTGCTGGAAAACCTGCTGGTGGCCCAGCACATGTGGGTCAACCGCAACATGCTGGCCGGCATCCTCAACACCAAGGGCTATCGCAAGGCTGAAAGCGACGCGCTGGACTGCGCGTTCTACTGGCTGGAAGTGGTGGATCTGGTGGACTGCGCCAACCGTCTGGCCGGTGAACTGTCCTACGGCCAGCAACGCCGTCTGGAGATCGCCCGGGCCATGTGCACGCGGCCGCAGATCATCTGCCTCGACGAACCGGCCGCCGGCCTCAACCCTCAGGAAACCGAAGCGCTGAGCGCGATGATCCGGCTGCTGCGCGACGAGCACGATCTGACCGTGGTGCTGATCGAACACGACATGGGCATGGTAATGAGCATTTCCGATCACATCGTGGTGCTGGACCACGGCATCGTCATCGCCGAGGGCGGGCCGGATGCCATTCGTAACGATCCGAAAGTGATCGCTGCCTACCTGGGCGCCGACGAAGAGGAAGTCGTATGACGCAACCCATCCTCGAACTCAAGGATCTGGACGTGTTCTACGGCCCGATCCAGGCCCTCAAAGGCGTTTCGCTGCAGATCAACGAAGGGGAAACCGTCAGCCTGATCGGCTCCAACGGTGCCGGCAAATCCACCCTGCTGATGTCGATCTTCGGTCAGCCACGGGCGGCGGGCGGGCAGATTCTCTATCAAGGCGTGGACATTACCCACAAGTCATCGCACTACATCGCCTCCAATGGCATCGCGCAGTCGCCGGAAGGGCGGCGGGTGTTCCCCGACATGACCGTCGAGGAAAACCTGCTGATGGGCACCATTCCGATCGGCGACAAGTACGCCAAGGAAGACATGCAGCGCATGTTCGAGCTGTTCCCGCGGCTCGAAGAGCGCCGTACCCAGCGCGCGATGACCATGTCCGGCGGCGAGCAGCAAATGCTCGCCATCGCCCGGGCGCTGATGAGCCGGCCCAAGCTGTTGCTGCTGGACGAACCGAGCCTGGGCCTGGCGCCGATCGTGGTGAAACAGATCTTCGCCACCCTGCGGGAACTGGCGAAAACCGGGATGACCATTTTCCTCGTCGAGCAGAACGCCAACCATGCGTTGAAACTGTCCGACCGGGCGTACGTGATGGTCAACGGCGAGATCCGCCTGACGGGCACCGGCAAAGAGCTGCTGGTGAACGAGGAGGTGCGTAACGCTTACCTCGGCGGTCACTGATCGTTTGAAGTTGTCCACAAGCCCCGATGCGTGAGTGTCGGGGCTTTTTTGCGTCTGCTCGTTCACTGAAAACCAGGACTTTCGGGAAATTGTGGAAAACAAAATCGCCAACCTGCCAAAGCGCGACATAAAGCCGCTGCAAATGGCTGTTTTTCCACAGTTTTGACTTGTCCCCGTTTGCTGTGGAGCTGGCTGTGAATAACGTGGGTGTAGCTGGCTGAAAGCCTTTGAAACCGTGGCTTGCAGCGCTATGGTTGTTTTTTGAACAGTGTGTTTTTGCTGAGGGGCAGGCCTGTTTGTCAACCTTTTTATGGGCGTGCAAAACAACGCGGTTGGCTGTGGTCAATCCTGTGGATAAGTCTGTGATTAAACTCTGGAAAGACTCGGCTAAGGGCCGTAATTGCTGGCCTCGCGCAATCATGGCCATGACCGGCCGGTCGTGCAAAATGCCCTGCCCGGCACAACTGGTTGTTCAGGGTCAAGCAAAAAACTTTGCAAATCGCCCGCAAAGCCTTGTGTGGCGCGGCTTTGCGCTTTTCCACTTGCCCCCGGAAACTGTGGAAGGGCTTGTGGATAACGTGCGTGCACATGGCTACAGGCCACGGCGCGTATGGCGTAGCGGCCGTTGATCAATTAATGAGCAGGATTCGGTGGTTGCCGGTTAAAGCGGGGCCGGGCATGCTGCCCGCTGATTTTCTATTCCAATGGCTGCCCCGGCGGCCGAAGCAAGGAGAACACGATGTCCAACACCCTGTTTATCACCGGCGCGACCTCCGGTTTTGGTGAAGCCTGTGCCCGTCGTTTCGCCGAGGCCGGCTGGAAACTGGTGCTGACCGGTCGTCGTGAAGAACGCCTCAACGCGCTGTGCGCCGAGCTGTCGAAGCAGACCGAAGTGCATGGCCTGGTGCTGGACGTGCGTGATCGCAAGGCGATGGAGGAGGCGATTGCCAACCTGCCGCCATCGTTCGCCAAGCTGCGTGGGCTGATCAACAACGCAGGTCTCGCGCTGGGCGTGGACCCGGCACCGAAGTGTGACCTCGACGATTGGGACACCATGGTCGACACCAACGTCAAAGGCCTGATGTACAGCACTCGTCTGCTGCTGCCACGCCTGATCGCCCACGGTCGTGGCGCCGGCATCGTCAACCTTGGCTCCATCGCCGGTAACTACCCGTACCCGGGCAGCCACGTGTACGGCGCAACCAAAGCCTTCGTTAAACAGTTCTCGCTGAACCTGCGTTGCGACCTGCAGGGCACCGGCGTGCGCGTCAGCAACATCGAGCCGGGCCTGTGCGAAAGCGAGTTCTCGCTGGTGCGTTTCGCCGGCGATCAGGCGCGTTACGACGCGACCTACGCCGGTGCCGAGCCGATCCAGCCGCAGGACATCGCCGAGACTATCTTCTGGGTGCTGAATGCGCCGGCGCACATCAACATCAACAGCCTGGAGCTGATGCCGGTGAGCCAGACCTGGGCCGGTTTTGCCATTGAGCGTAACAAGGCTTGATACGGTTTTGCCCTCTTCGCCAGTCTGCTGGCGAAGAGGGCAAATCGGCCAAATTCTGGCAGTAAGGTAGACTCACTCCTCAACAACCCCACCGCACCCAGCGGTTTTCAAGGTTTTCGAGGAGTCAAAGTGAGTAACCGAGGTGAGCAGTCGCTGCTCAAACAATCGACCATCCTGATGTTGGCCGTGTCGATCGCCGGGATCGCCACCGGTTTTGTTTCGGGTTCCCAGTCCATCCTGTTCGATGGCTTTTTTTCGTTGATTGCCACGTTCATCAAAGTCCTGATGCTGATCACCGCGAAGCTGATTGCCAAGCAAAGCAACCAGCGTTTCCAGTTCGGTTTCTGGCACCTGGAGCCGATGGTGCTGCTGATCGAGGGCAGTTTTCTGTTGTTGATCGCGATCTACGCGTTTCTCAACGGTGTGTTCGGCATCATCAACGGCGGTCGTGAGATCGAACTGGGGCTGGTGATCATCTACGCGGCGGTATTCACCGTTGTCGAGTTCGCCTACTTCTTCTACGTGCGCCACCGTAACCGCAAGCTCAAGTCGAGCCTGATCCAGTTCGATAACATCAGCTGGCTGGTGGACGCGATGCTGTCGGTGGGCCTGTTGATCAGTTTCCTCGCGGCGCTGCTGCTCAAGTCCCAGGGTTATGGCGAGTGGGCGAGGTTCGTCGACCCGCTGATTCTCATCGTGCTGGCCCTGACCATGCTGCCGCCGGCCTTCAAGATCCTCGGCCCGGCGCTGCGGGACGTGCTCGGCATTGCGCCGGACACGCTGGATGAGCAGGTGCGCGAGGTGATGGAGGCGGCGAAGGTCGAGCATGGTTTCGACGACTACGTGTCCTATGTGCAGAAACACGGGCGGGCGCGGTTCATCGAGATTCATGTGGTGTTGCCGGCGGATTACCGGCTGCAGAACGTCGGCCAGCTGGATGTGCTGCGTGAGGAGATTTCCGCGAAGCTGGGCAAACCGGACGCGGCGCGCTGGCTGACCATCAGCTTCACTGGTGACAGGAAGTGGATTGCCTGACTTGGGCGAGCGCGCAGGCTCGCCACGACGTCAGCTCAGATAGTCGGCGATGCCGCGATAGCAGGTCGCCAGGTGATACGGCGTGGTCGACGGCATGTCCTTGCGGCTGACCTCGCCCTGATCGTCACGGCATTCGTGCCAGCCGCCGGCGTGCAGGAAGCGCTGTTGCAGCGCCTGCAACTGGCGCAGCACCGCGCTTTCACTGCCCGGACGCAAGGTCAGGGCGCGCAGGTATTCGGCCTGGGCCCAGATGCGCTGGGTCGAATCCTTCCCGTGTCCTTGCGGATCGAGCATGGCCAGCACCGCACCGGTGTCGCTCTCGACGCCCTGCTGTTCGGTGAAGGCAAACGCACGATCCAGTGCCGCGTGCAGCTTCGACCCTCGCAGCAGTGGAGAGGATTCGAGCAGGAAATACCATTCGAACTGATGCCCCGGCTCAAACCAGTTATCCACAGCCCCCAGCGGCTTTTCCATCAACACGCCCTGTTGCGGTTCGATGAAGCGCTTGTGCATGGCTGTGCATAACTCGCTCAGCGCCCGCTGCGTCTGGGGATCTTCGCGCACGGCCAACGTGGCCAGGAAGGCTTCGGCCAGGTGCATCAGCGGGTTTTGCAGCGGGCCGGTTTGCAGCGTGAGCCAGTCGCGATCGAGGCAGGCTTCGTAGAGGCCGTCACCGGTGGCGAAACGTCGGCCGATGACTTCCAGCGCAGCGTTCAGGGTCGATTCCACCAACGGCTCACGAGACTTGTCCCAATAGTGGGCGCAGGCGAATAGGATAAAGGCGTGGGTGTAGAGGTCCTTGCGCTGATCCAGCGGTTTGCCCTGCGGATCGATGCTGTAGAACCAGCCGCCGTGCTCGGCATCGTGGAAGTGCCGTTGCAGGGAGCGAAACAGCGCAGCCGCGCGGACTTCGGCGTTATTCACAACCCCGATCAGGCTGGAAAACAGGTAAAGCTGCCGTGCGCAGGCCATTGCCCGGTAGCGCTGCGGTGGCAGCGGCTGATGCGCGGCGTCCAGCGCCTCGTAAGGCAACGCCATGTCGGCGTTCCAGCCCGGTCCTTGCCAGAGGGGCACGATCACGTTCAGAAAGTGCTGTTGCACTTCGCCGAACAGGGCGGTCAATTCAGGCAGGGAGGTGGAGCGAGAAGCGTGGGGCATGGGCGGACGTCGTCACGGCAGGGGCGATTGCGCGACATGTTAACAGAGCGACAACCATTAGCGGCTTGGTGTCTGATCGGCCGTCATCGCTGGCAAGCCAGCTCCCACAAATTACTCGGTGTAGCCACAATCGTGTGATCACCGAAGATCCCTGTGGGAGCTGGCTTGCCAGCGATGGGGCCGGATCAGGCGATAAAAATCAGCCAGCCAGCAACCACGCACCGGTCACCGCCGAAGCCGCTCCGGCCAGTCGAACCAGTGGCGCGGCCGCCTGAGGCAGAAAACGCACGACGGCATAACCCGCCGCATGCAGTGCAGCCGTTGCGACCACGAAACCTGCGGCATACGCCCAAGGGCTCGACATGTCCGGCAACTCCAGGCCATGGGCCACGCCATGGAACAGCGCAAACAGCGCCGTCGCCGCCACCGCCATCACCAGCGGTGGACGCACCGCCAGCGCTACGGCCAGGCCCAGCGCCAGCACCGAGGCGGCAATCCCGCTTTCCAGCGCCGGCAGCTCCAGCCCTTCAAAGCCGAGCAGGCCGCCGATCAGCATGGTGCCGACGAACGTGCACGGCAGCGCCCAGCGTGCTGCGCCTTGCTGTTGCGCCGCCCACAAACCGACGGCCACCATCGCCAGCAAATGGTCGAGGCCGCCGATCGGGTGGCTGATGCCGGCCACCAGCCCAGAGTCGCCGTGGCCGGGGTGGGCGAAGGCCAGCGCCGGAGTCAGCAGCAGCGCAACAGCGCCGAGAATGCGTTTGAGTGTCATGGATAAGCTTCCTTGTTGATCAGTGAATCAGGCTGCGGTCAGCAGGCCCTGGCGTTCGATGAAAGCGATGATGTCTTCCAGGCCCTGACCGGTTTTCTGGTTGCTGAACACGAACGGCTTGCCGTTGCGCATGCGTTGGGTATCGCTGTTCATCATTTCCAGCGAGGCGCCGACCAGCGGCGCGAGGTCGATCTTGTTGATCACCAGCAGGTCGGATTTGCAAATGCCGGGCCCGCCCTTGCGCGGCAGCTTGTCGCCGGCCGAAACGTCGATCACGTAGATGGTCAGGTCTGACAGTTCCGGGCTGAAGGTGGCGGACAGGTTGTCGCCACCGGACTCCACCAGAATCAGGTCCAGCCCCGGAAAACGCCGGTTCAGTTGATCCACCGCTTCAAGGTTGATCGAAGCGTCTTCGCGGATCGCGGTGTGCGGGCAGCCACCGGTTTCCACGCCGATGATGCGTTCCGGCGCCAGCGCTTCGTTGCGCACCAGAAAGTCGGCGTCTTCGCGGGTGTAGATGTCGTTGGTGACCACGGCCAGGTTGTAGCGTTCGCGCAGGGCCAGGCACAGAGCCAGGGTCAATGCGGTTTTGCCGGAACCGACCGGGCCGCCGATGCCGACGCGCAGGGGTTGTGTGTTCATGTGATTCTCCAGATAAAAGGCCCTAGGAACGGAACAGGCGGCTGTACTGGCGCTCATGGGCCATGCACGCCAGAGACAGACCGAACGCGGCGCTGCCGAGGTGTTCGGGATTGATTCGGGTGGCGTCCTGCTGCGCCTGTTGCAGCAGCGGCAGCAGTTCGCTGGTCAGGCGCTGGGCGGCTTGCTGGCCCAGCGGCAAGGTTTTCATCAGCACCGCGAGCTGGTTTTCCAGCCAGCTCCACAGCCACGCGGCGAGGGCGTCCTGCGGGCTGATCTGCCAGGCGCGCGCCGCCAAGGCCCAGCACAGGGCCAGGTGCGGTTCGGCGCAGTGTTCGAGAAAGTCCCGCGCGGGCTGATCGAGTTCGGGCAGGCCGTTGAGCAATTGCTGCAACGAGTAGCCCATCTGCCGGCTTTCCAGATGCAGTTCGCGGGTTTCGCGGCTGGCGCGATGGCTTTCGCAGAGCTTGCGCAATTCATCCCAGTTTTCGTCCGCTGCAGCCTGGCAATGGGCGAGCAGCAGCGGCGCCTCGAACCGCGCGAGGTTGAGCAGCAATTGATCGCTGATCCAGCGACGGGCGCTGTCCGGGCTGTCGACGCGGCCGTTATCCACTGCCATTTCCAGGCCCTGGGAATAGCTGTAGCCGCCAATCGGCAATTGCGGACTGGCCAGGCGCAGCAGCGCCCAGGCCGGGTTCACAAACGGACGCCGAACTGATGGAGTTTCGGCGCGTAGTTGAAATCTTCGTCACCGTGTCGCGAATGGTGATGGCCGCCGCCGTAGGCGCCGTGTTCCGGCTGGAACGGGGCCTCGATCGATTCCACGGCGGCGCCGAGCTGTTCGAGCATCGCCTTGAGCACGTAATCGTCGAGCAGCCGCAACCAGCCGTCACCGACTTGCAGCGCGACGTGGCGATTGCCCAGGTGATAGGCCGCGCGGGTCAGTTCGAAGGCGTTGGCGCAGGTGACGTGCAGCAATTGTTCGGGACGGGCGCAGACCCGGACGATCCGGCCATCTTCGGCTTGTAGGCATTCGCCGTCGAACAGCGGCGGCTGACCGCGCTCCAGAAACAGTCCGACGTCTTCACCTTCGGCACTGAAACAGCGCAGGCGGCTTTTGCTCCTGGCTTCGAAGGTCAGGTGCAACTCGGCGGCCCAGACGGGTTGGGGGTCGATTCTGCGATGAATCACCAGCATCGGAAAGCTTCCAGCAGTGGACAATGCTCAGGCTAGAGCAAGGGGCTTGCCAATCGGACGAAGCGTAGGAAAACCCTGTCGGAGACTAGTGGATGTTTCAAGATGTTGCAGGATTGTGGGGTGTTTTGGTGCATGAAGTTTTTTACATGCACCAATTTGCGGCGCAAAAAAAATCGCAGCTCCACGCTGCGATTTTTTGCTTTCTCACTCGGTACTGCCGAGCCCTTGCCAGTGCTTCAACCCGATAAAGATGAAGCGCAACTGCTGGGTGATCTTCGCCTGTGGCGTCAGATGTTCGGGCAGGGCTTCGGCGGGCGGGTCGATGATGTCCGGCAGGGTGGCGAACACCGACTTGACGATCAGGTCGGCCATCACGCTCAGGCCTTCGCGATTGAGGTGCTGGAGCTTGGGCATCAAGGCCAGGTCCGCCGCCAGGTCGGAGCTGATGTCCTCACGCAAACGGCCAATGGCCTGACGCACCGGCAACGATCCACCGTACTGCTCGCGGGCCAGAAACAGGAATTGCGAACGGTTGGCGCTGACCACGTCGAGGAAGATCCGCACCGACGCATCGATGATGCCGCCCATGACGAATTCGTTGTGGCGCACCAGGCGGATGGTTTCGCGGAAGGTCTGGCCGACTTCGCTGACCAGTACCAGGCCGAGTTCGTCCATGTCGGCGAAATGCCGATAGAAACCGGTGGGCACGATGCCGGCGGTTTTCGTCACTTCACGCAGGCTCAGGCTGCCGAATCCTCGGCCGCTTTCCATCAAGTGGCGGGCAGCGTCCATCAGGGCGTTGCGGGTCTGTTGTTTCTGTTCGGCGCGGGGCAGCATCGCAAGGGTGTGTTCTTAGGCAAGACAAGCGCCGCACTCTAGCAAATCGGCTTTGTCGGCGTCGAACGGCAGCGGGGATTACAGCGGGGAATCGCGACTTCTTTATAGAGGCTGCTGAAAAGTCAAAAGCCCAATCCGGGGATTGGGCTTTTTTTCCAGGCCGCCATGGGCTTAGCTCAAAGCGCTGTTGCGTTCGATCACACGGTCACCACCACCTTCGGCCAGAGTTTGACCTTGTGGGGTTTTGTCGTAGCCGTCAGCAGCCAGGGTTTGACCTTGTGGGGTACGGTCGCCGCCGTCAGAAGCCAGAGTCTGGCCTTGTGGGGTGCGATCGGAACCATCAGATGCCAGAGTTTGACCTTGTGGAGTGCGATCCGAACCGTCTTGAACCAGACCTTTCTCTTCCAGACGATCACGGCCGCCTTCAGCTACGGTTTGGCCTTGTGGGGTTTTGTCATAGCCATCTTGAACCAGACCTTTTTCTTCCAGACGGTTACGACCGTTTTCAGCCAGGGTCTGGCCTTGTGGAGTGCGGTCCGAGCCATCAGCGGCAACAGTCTGGCTGAACACCGAGTGGCTGGATTTCACTTGCGGGGTAGCCTGTTCGGCAGCTGGCAGGGCGAAAGCGGTGCTGGCCAGCATCGAGAGGGTAAGACTGAACAGAAGTTGGCGTTTCATGATGGGTTGCTCCTTGGGAGGGCGATAAAGTGGGTACGAGGGCAATGCTACTCTCGATAAGTCGATATAAAAGTTCATAAACACAATGGTAATAATCAACAGAATTGATTGTTCGCTTGGGAGGCTCTAGCTCGGGCGTTTCAGGCGGGCGGTTTTGCACTGCGGTGGGTATTTTCCACCCACTCGCGCCCCGCAAAAGTGCGGGTCCGGTAACGCCAACTCGACCGATCGGTCAGAATAGCGACCGTTTTTTCCCCTCGATGGGGCTTTGGATTAAACCTGCGGGCTGTTTGTCAGTCACAGATTTCATGAGGGCCATCACGGCCCGCCGTTTCAGCTGCGTCGTGCCAATGGATGCAGTCGTCTTCAGGAGCTTTGTGCAATGACGCGCACGCGTAAAATCTTCGCCTGGACCTTCGCCACCCTCGTGCTGCTTCTGGCAGTTCTGGTGTTGATCATCGTGTTCTTCGACTGGAGCCGGATCAAACCGCCGCTCAACGCCAAAGTCTCGGAAGAACTGCATCGACCGTTCGCCATCAACGGCAACCTGTCGGTGGTCTGGCGGCGTGAACTCGACGAGGGCGGCTGGCGCGCCTGGGTGCCGTGGCCGCACGTGGTGGCCGAAGACCTGACGCTGGGCAATCCCGACTGGTCGAAACAGCCGCAGATGGTCACCCTCAAACGGGTCGAGCTGCGCATTTCGCCGCTGGCCTTGCTGGCGCAACGGGTGACGATTCCACGGATCGACCTGACCGAACCCAACGCGCAATTGCAGCGCCTGGCCGACGGCCGCGCCAACTGGACCTTCAAGTTCGATCCCAAGGACCCGAATGCCGAGCCCTCGAACTGGGTGGTCGACATCGGCGCCATCGGCTTCGACAAGGGCCACGTCACCCTGGATGACCAGACCCTCAAGACCAACCTCGATCTGCTGATCGATCCGTTGGGCAAGCCAATTCCGTTCAGCGACATCGTCGGCGACAAAGCCGCGAAAACTGCGCAGGACAAGGGCGGCGCACCCCAGGATTACGCCTTCGGCCTGAAAGTCACCGGCCAGTACCACGGCCAGAAACTCGCTGGCCAGGGCAAGATCGGCGGCCTTCTGGCCCTGCAGGACGCGAGCAAACCGTTCCCGTTGCAGGCCCAGGCGAAGATCGGCGATACCAGCGTCGAACTCGCCGGCACCCTGACCGATCCGCTGAATCTCGGCGCCCTCGACCTGCGCCTGAAACTGGCGGGCGCCAGCCTCGGCAATCTGTATCCGCTGACCGGCGTGACCCTGCCGGACACCCCGCCTTATGCCACCGACGGCCATTTGATCGCCAAGCTGCATGAGCCGGGCGGCGCGCAATTTCGCTATGAACAGTTCAACGGCAAAATCGGCAGCAGCGACATCCATGGTGATCTGGCTTACGTCGCCAGTCAGCCACGGCCCAAGCTGAGTGGCGCGCTGCTGTCCAACCAACTGCTGTTCGCCGACCTCGCGCCACTGATCGGTGCCGACTCCAATGCCAAGCAGAAGGCCCGTGGCGGCGAGAGCAAGCAGCCGGCGGACAAGGTGTTGCCGGTGGAAGAATTCAAGACCGAGCGCTGGCGCGACATGGACGCTGACGTCGAATTCACCGGCAAGCGCATCGTCCACAGCGAAGAACTGCCGTTCACCGACCTCTATACCCACCTCAAACTCAACGACGGCGAACTGAGCCTGGAGCCGCTGCGCTTCGGAGTGGCCGGCGGCAACCTCGACGCGCAGATTCGCCTCAACGGACGCACCGAGCCGCTGGAAGGCCGGGCCAAATTGACCGCGCGCAAGTTCAAGCTCAAACAGCTGTTCCCGACCTTCGAACCGATGAAGACCAGTTTCGGCGAGCTCAACGGCGATGCCGATATCGCCGGACGCGGCAACTCGGTGGCCAAACTGCTGGGCGGCGCCAACGGCAATCTGAAGATGCTGATCAACGACGGCGCCATCAGCCGCGAGTTGATGGAGCTGGCAGGGCTCAACGTCGGCAACTACGTGGTCGGCAAGATCTTTGGCGACAAGGAAGTGAAGATCAACTGCGCGGCCGCGGACTTTGACATCAAGACCGGCCTGGCGAGTACGCGGCTGTTTGTGTTCGATACCGAGAACGCAATCATCTACATCGACGGCACGGCGAACATGGCCACTGAGCAACTGGATCTGACGGTGACCCCGGAATCCAAGGGCTGGCGTTTGATTTCCCTGCGTTCGCCGCTGTACGTGCGTGGCAAGTTCATCAAGCCGGATGCCGGGGTCAAAGCGGTGCCGTTGATTCTGCGCGGGGCGGGGATGGTGGCGCTGGGCGTGATCGCTGCACCGGCGGCGGGACTGCTGGCGCTGGTGGCGCCGAGTGGTGGCGAGCCTAGCCAGTGCGCGCCATTGCTGGAGCAGATGAAGGCGGGCAAGGCACCGGTGACCGTCAAACCCACCAAATGATTTTCTAGCGTTTACAAGAAAGCAATCGCGGGCAAGCCCGCTCCCACAGGTTCAGTGAAATCCTGTGGGAGCGGGCTTGCCCGCGATTGGATCTGGAAGACTCAGAGGTCTTTCAGAATGTCGGCCATGTCATCCGCATGCTCTTCTTCCTGAGCCAGGATGTCTTCGAAGATCCGGCGCGTGGTCGGATCCTTTTCACCGATGTACTGGATGATCTCGCGGTAGCTGTCGATGGCGATCCGCTCGGCCACCAGGTCTTCGTAGACCATTTCCTTCAAGGTGTTGCCGGCCACGTATTGCGCGTGGGACATCTTCGACAGCAGGTCAGGGTTGAATTCGGGCTCGCCGCCCAGTTGCACGATGCGCTCGGCGAGACGGTCGGCGTGTTCGGCTTCCTGAGTGGCGTGCTCGAGGAACTCGTCGGCGGCGACGTTGGCTTTCAGGCCGTTGGCCATGAAGTAGTGGCGCTTGTAGCGCAAGACGCAGACCAGCTCAGTGGCCAGCGATTCGTTGAGCAGGCGCAGCACTTCTTCACGGTTGGCGCTGTAGCTTTCGGTCACCGCGCCGTTTTCCACGTGCTGGCGTGCGCGCTCGCGCAGGGTTTGAACATCAGACAAATGCAGGTCACTCATTTCAGTCTCCTGGAGGCTAATCCGATTGGCGTCACGTTCTGCTGACGTGATCGTTACCAGGTTGTGAGTGATGAACGCTGCAAAAAGTTTTGTCGGATTCAGCGCGGGACATGCCCGGAAAGTAGCGCCTCTTCGCGCAGCCAGGCAAAAAACGCTTTCACCGGTGGATGCCGCTCGCGGCCCGGCACACACAGCGCGCTGTAACCGGCGCCGTCGACCTGCACTTCGCCCTTGTACGGCACCAGCAAACCGCTGGCGACGCTCTCCGACACCAGAATATTGCTCGCCAGCACCAGCCCTTGCCCTGCGATGGCCGCTTGCAGCGCGTAATGCTCTTCGTCGTATTCGCGGACGGCCGGATGCTGATTCAACCAATTCTCGCCTGACTGCGCGCACCAGGCTTCCCAGCCGTGGGCGTACAGTTTCGAGTTGTGCCAGCGCACGCTGATCAACGCCGGGGTGCGGCGGGCGGCCAGCGCCACCTGTTCCGGCGAGCCGTACACGCCGAACGATTCATCGAACAGGCACAACCCGTAGAGGTTCGGGTAATCGTCGAGGCTGTAGCGCAGCACCAGATCGACGCTGGCGTCCTGATGCAGGTCGATCACTTCGCAATGGGTGTCGAGTCGCACATTGATGTTCGGATGCTTCGCGTAAAACCGCCCCAGTCGCGGCACCAGCCACAGCGCGGCAAAAGCAGCGGTGGTCGACAGCGTCAGGCTGCTGCCGCTGCGTTGCGGGCGCAGGGTGTCGACGCTTTGCGCCACTTCCAGCAGCGCGCCGTGCAGGCTGCGGAACAACCGCTCACCACCCTCGGTCAGGCGCACCTGACGCGGCAGGCGTTCGAACAGCGCCACGCCGAGCCAGTCCTCCAGCGAGCGGATCTGATGGGAAATCGCCGTCGGCGTCACCGCCAGTTCTTCGGCGGCCGCCTTGAAGCTCAGCAGGCGTGAGGCGGATTCGAACGCGCGCAGGGCGGTCAGCGGCAATGAAGCGAACATGAAAACTCCACGGATGAAATTAATTCATCCCGACTGATTTTTGCTCATTTGAGGCGACGACTGAATGGCAGCAATCTGGCGCCACACAGTCACTCAAGTCTAGTCCCAAGGAGATTCAGATGAGCAAGATTCTTGCGATCCATGCCAGCCCACGCGGTGAACGCTCCCATTCGCGTCGTCTGGCGGAAAGTTTTCTCAGCGCCTGGCAAGTCGGTCATCCACAGGCTCAGGTTACTCGCCGTGAAGTGGGGCGGGCGTTGATTCCGGCAGTGAATGAAGCGTTTGTCGCGGCGGCGTTTTATCCGGAGCCCGAGGCACGACCGCTGACGATGCAGGCCGATCTGGCGCTCAGCGATCAACTGGTGGGCGAGTTGTTCGATCACGATCTGCTGCTGATTTCCACGCCGATGTACAACTTCAACGTGCCCAGCGGCCTCAAGGCCTGGGTCGACCAGATCGTGCGTCTGGGCCTGACGTTCGACCACACCCTGGACAACGGCATCGCCCAATACACACCGCTGTTGCACGGCAAGAAGGCGCTGATTGTCACCAGTCGCGGCGGTTTCGGGTTCGGCCCGGGCGGTGAGCTGGAGGCGCTTAACCACGCCGATCCATGGTTGCGCACGGCATTGGGTTTTATCGGCATCAACGACGTCACGGTGGTCGCCGCCGAGGGCGAGGAATCCGCCGAGCGCACCTTCGCGGTGTCGGTGGCCGCGGCCGAGCAGCGCTTGCTCGACCTGGCCCGGGAGTTCTAGGTGGCCTGGCTGTTTCTGCTGATCGCGGCCGGGTTCGAGGTCACCTTCGCCATGGGCATGAAGTACGCCGAAGGTTTCACCCGGCTCTGGCCGTCGCTGATTACGGTCGTCGCTGCGGTGGGCGGGGTGTACTTCCTGACTCTGGCGATGCGCGAGTTGCCGGTGAGCATCGCCTATCCGATCTGGACCGCCATCGGATCATTGGGCACGGTGTTTCTCGGTTTCGCGCTGCTGGGCGAGAGCCTGACGCTGGTGAAGTTGTTGTCGGTGGGGCTGATTGTGGCGGGCGTGGTGGGGCTGAAGTAGGCTGGTCGTGGAGTTGTCATCATCGAGGAGGATGCTTGGCGGGCGTTTTGCACGCCCTGCATCCACTCACCGACCACAAGGATGTTTGCCCATGTCGCAAGATTCGGCCACACGTTATCCACTGGTGCTGGTGCCGGGAATGCTCGGTTTCATCCGTCTGGTGCTGTACCCGTACTGGTACGGGATCATCAAAGCGTTGCGCCGGGGTGGTGCGACGGTGATTGCGGTGCAGGTGTCGCCGCTCAATTCCACCGAAGTGCGCGGCGAGCAGTTGCTGACGCGCATCGATGAAATCCTGCGTGAGACCGGCGCGGCCAAGGTCAATCTGTTCGGCCACAGCCAGGGCTCGCTGACGGCGCGTTATGCGGCGGCCAAGCGACCGGATCTGGTGGCTTCAGTCACGTCGGTGGCCGGGCCCAATCATGGTTCGGAACTGGCCGACTATCTGGCGAAACACTATCCGGCGGACAGCGCTCGGGGTCGTATTCTGGAAGCGCTGTTACGTTTTGTCGGCTGGCTGATGGCGCTTATGGAGACCGGTTACCACGGGCCGAAACTGCCGGTGGATATCCACGCTTCGCACCATTCCCTGACCACCGAAGGCGTGGCGCTGTTCAACCAGCGTTATCCACAGGGCTTGCCTGATGCCTGGGGCGGGCACGGGCCGGAAGAGGTCAACGGGGTGCGGTATTACTCGTGGTCCGGGACCTTGCAGCCGGGCAAGACCGATCGCGGCGGCAACCTGTTCGACGGCACCAACCGCAGTTGCCGGTTGTTCGCCAAAACCTTCGTGCGCGAGCCGGGGCAGTGCGACGGCATGGTCGGACGCTACAGCTCGCACCTGGGCACGGTCATCGGCGATGACTACCCGATGGATCACTTCGACATCGTCAACCAGTCGCTGGGACTGGTCGGCAAAGGCGCGGACCCGGTGCGGCTGTTCGTCGAGCATGCCGCGCGGTTGAAAGCCGCCGGAGTCTAGGCGGCGCTCGGGGTGCGGGAGCGACCGAGGACGGTGGTCCAGCGCTCGGAAAGAATCACCCCGCCCAGCGTCAGCAAGCCACCGACCAGGTGATACATCGCCAGTTGCTCCTTCAATACCACCGCTGCAATCAGTGCGGTGATCAACGGCAGCAGGTTGAAGAACAGCGTGGTCCGGCTCGGGCCCAGGCGCTGCACCGCCTGCATCCAGGCCAGCGGCGCGAGCATCGAGGCCAGCAGGCACGCGTACAGCACCAGCGGAATGTTCTGCAGGGTCAGGCCGGTTTTCGGCGACGCGGCGTACAGCGGAAACAGCACCACCACCGCCACCAGCACCTGCAAATACAGCAACACCAGCGGTGGCAGGCGCAGCTGCCATTTTTTCAGCAGGGTGCTGTAGATCGCGTAGGCGAGGGTGGCGATCAGCATCATCGCGTCACCCAGGTTCACCCCGTGTTGCAGCAGTGCGCCGAGGCTGCCGGACGACACCACCACCAGCACACCGGCGAACGACAGCACCGCACCGACCAGCGCACCGGCGGTCAGGCGCTGGCCGAGGCTGATGATCGCCATGGCCAGCGACATCAACGGCATCAGCGAGAGGATGATGCCCATGTTGGTGGCGCTGGTCATGGTCGCGGCGAAGTAGGCCAGGCTCTGATAGACCGCCATGCCGAGCACGCCAAGGATGAAAATCTTGCCCAGGTTCGGGCGAATCTGTGGCCAGTGCGCGATCACCTTCTTGAGCATGAACGGCGTGAACAGCAGGCCGGCAAGCAGCCAGCGGTAGAAGCCGATCTCGGCGGGGAAGATCGCGCCAACGGCCAGCTTGTTGATCACGGTGTTGCCGGCCCAGATGAAAATCGCCAGCAGGGGAAACGCGTATTGCATGGGAGGAGAAACCAGTACGTTGATGAACGGTGATTATCCCCTGTCTGGATGCAGGCCTATACTGCGAACCGGACAACCCGCCCCTGATTCCGGACAGCATGAACAGTAAACACATCGATCTGCTGGATTTCAGCGAATTGCCGTCAGCGGTGTATTTCCGCTATGCAGACTTCAACGCTCATGAATACGCCGCGCCGCACCGCCATCCGTGGGGCACTCTGGAATACGCGGCCCACGGCGTGCTGCACATGGATGTCGACGGCAGCCGCTTCATGTCGCCGCCGCAATACGCGGTGTGGGTGCCGCCGCAGGTCGAGCACAGTTTCTACAGTCATCAGCCGGTCAATTATCGGGCGGTGTGCCTGGCGCCCGATGTCTGTTCTGACTTGCCGGCGCAGGCCTGTACCCTGGCGATCAGCGACATTCTCAAGGCGATCCTCAAGGACTTCGCCGCTCGCGATGTGAAGATCCCCGCGTTCGAAGCCGACCAGCGTCTGGCCCAAGTGCTGGTGGATCAATTGCGCCAGGCGCAGGTTCACCAATGCTATTTGCCCTACGCCAGCAGCCCCGGATTGCTGACCATTCTCGAAACCCTGCAGGCCGAGCCCGGCAACAACGAGCCGCTGGCGCACTGGGCGGCGCAGGTGCATGTCAGCGAGCGCACCCTGGCCCGGCAATTCGTGCGGGAGTTGGGGATGAGTTTCGGCGAGTGGCGTCAGCGGCTGCGTTATCTCGCGGCGATCGAGGCGCTGGAGTCGGCGCGCAGCGTGCAGGAAGTCGCTTTCGATCTCGGCTACAGCAGCGGCTCGGCCTTCATCGCCATGTTCGCCCGGCAGGCTGGATGTACCCCCGAACAATACCGGCGCAGCCACCTTGAAGGCAGGAAGGTGTAACAAGCTTTGACTACACTCAGCCGGAGGCCGCCTCCATCGAGGCGGCGCCAAGGAGAAAACTCCATGAAGATGCTGCGTGTCCCTTTGTTGATGATCGGTCTGCTGCTGTGCTCCCAGGGTTTCGCCGCCACGGCGCAACAGAACAAGATGACCACGTGCAACGCCGACGCCACGGCCAAGAGCCTCAAGGGCGACGAGCGCAAGACTTTCATGAGCACTTGCCTGAAGGCAGCGCCGGCGGCCAACGATGCGAAGGCTTTGACCCCGCAGCAGGAAAAGATGAAAACCTGTAATGCCGATGCCAAGACCAAGGCGCTGACGGGCGATGCGCGCAAGACGTTCATGAGTGATTGTCTGAAGAAGAAATGAGGTGACGCCGCGGGATGGGCTCGACTCGAGAACCGGCCCTCACCCTAACCCTCTCCCAGGGGGAGAGGGGACCGATTCGGGGATGGCTGCTATTTGCGCCGACCTGAACGAGCGGTGCTGAATCCGGAATCGACCAGGTCTTTCAGGTTGCGGGAGTTCTCCAAATCTACTCGGTCAGTTCCCTCTCCCCCCGGGAGAGGGTTAGGGTGAGGGGTGGTTCTCAAGCCAAGCCCCAAACCCGCAAACACCGCATATCCCTAGTGCTCCCCAAGGATCGCTGGCAGACTGCCAATCCTTTTACGCCGTTCGTTTTGAGGCTGTATGCCAACGTTTTCTGAGCGTCATGTAGTGTTCTGGGTCAGTTGCATCATCATTTTCGGCGGTCTGTTGCTGGTGTTGCCATTGCGTCTGCTGCCCAGCCTGCTGGCCGGGCTGCTGGTGTTCGAACTGGTCAACATGCTCACCCCGCAACTGCAACGGCTGATCGAAGGTCGTCGCGCGCGCTGGCTGGCGGTGGCGCTGCTGGGCACGCTGGTGGTGAGTGTGCTGACGCTGATTTTCGCCGGTGCCATCAGTTTCCTGCTGCATGAGGCGGAAAATCCCGGTGCTTCCCTCGACAAATTCATGGGCGTGGTCGACCGCGCGCGCGGGCAGTTGCCGCCGTTTATCGACGCCTACCTGCCGGCCAGCGCTGCCGAATTCCGGGTGGCCATCGGCGACTGGATGAGCAAACACCTGTCCGACCTACAACTGGTGGGCAAAGACGCGGCGCACATGTTCGTGACGCTGCTGATCGGCATGGTGCTGGGCGCGATCATCGCCTTGCAGCGCGTGCCGGACGTCACCAAGCGCAAGCCGTTGGCCGCCGCGCTGTTCGACCGTCTCCACTTGCTGGTTCAGGCCTTTCGCAACATCGTGTTCGCGCAGATCAAGATTTCCCTGCTCAACACCTTCTTCACCGGGATCTTCCTGGCGGTGATACTGCCGATGTTCGGGATCAAGCTGCCGCTGACCAAGACCCTGATCGTGCTGACCTTCCTGCTCGGTCTGCTGCCGGTGATCGGCAATCTGATGTCGAACACGCTGATCACCATCGTCGGCCTGTCGCTGTCGATCTGGGTGGCGATTGCGGCGCTGGGTTACCTGATCTTTATCCACAAGCTCGAATACTTTCTCAACGCGCGCATCGTCGGCGGGCAGATCAGTGCCAAGTCCTGGGAGTTGCTGCTGGCAATGCTGGTGTTCGAGGCCGCGTTCGGCCTGCCGGGAGTGGTGGCGGGGCCGATTTATTACGCGTATCTGAAGAGTGAGTTGAAGCTGGGCGGGATGGTTTGATCCAGACTTCGTAGCGTCTGAACCGGCCCTTTCGCGAGCAAGCCCGCTCCCACAGGATCACACTGAACCTGTGGGAGCGGGCTTGCTCGCGAAGGGCGCACCGCCAATTTTGGATCAGTTCACCGAGCCATAGCGTTTCATGGCTTCAATCGCCAGACCGCTACCAATGCTGCCAAAGATATTCCCTTCCACATGCCGCGCGTTCGGCAGCATCGCCGAGACGCTGTTGCGCAGTGCCGGAATACCGCTCGAACCACCGGTGAAGAACACCGTATCGACCTGACCCACCGCCACGTTGGCGTCCGCCAGCAACTGGGTGACGCTGCCGCGCACGCGCTCGAGTTGCGACTCGATGGCCGACTCGAACAACGCTCGGGTCAGTTCCACGCTCAGGCCCGACTCGATGCGATCCAGCGGCACATGGCGGCTGTCGTTGTGGGTCAGCTGGATCTTGGTTTCTTCCACTTCCATCGCCAGCCAGTGCCCGGCGCGCTGTTCGATCAGCTTGAACAGACGGTCGATGCCGCCGGTGTCTTCGATGTCGTAGCGCATGCTGCCCAGGGCCAGGGTCGATTTCTGCGAGTACACCGAGTTGATGGTGTGCCAGGTCGCCAGGTTCATGTGGTGGCTGGTCGGCATGAACGCGCCGCTCTTCATGCGGCTGCCGTAGCCGAACAGCGGCATCAGGCCTTGCAGGCTCAACTGTTTGTCGAAGTCGGTCCCGCCGATGTGCACGCCGCCGGTGGCGAGGATGTCGTCGTGACGGTTATCCACACCGCGACGCTCGGGCGACAGGCGCACCAGCGAGAAGTCCGACGTACCACCGCCGATGTCGACGATCAGTACCAGTTCTTCCTTTTCGATGGTCGACTCGTAGTCGAAGGCCGCGGCAATCGGCTCGTACTGGAACGAAACATCCTTGAAGCCGAGCTTGCGCGCCACTTCCACCAGGGTGTCTTCGGCTTCCTGGTCGGCCAGTGGATCGTCGTCGACGAAGAACACTGGACGGCCCAGCACCACTTGCTCGAACTCACGACCGGCGGCAGTTTCCGCGCGGCTCTTGAGCTGGCCGATGAACAGCCCGAGCAAGTCCTTGAACGGCATCGCGGTGCCGAGGACGCTGGTGTCGTGCTTGATCAGCTTGGAACCGAGCAGGCTCTTGAGCGAGCGCATCAGCCGGCCTTCGTAGCCTTCCAGGTACTCGTGCAGCGCCAGACGGCCGTAAACCGGGCGGCGTTCCTCGATGTTGAAGAAGACCACCGACGGCAGGGTGATCTTGTCGTCTTCCAGCGCGATCATCGTTTCCACGCCGGGGCGCAGCCAGCCGACGGTGGAGTTGGACGTGCCGAAGTCGATGCCGCAGGCACGGGCTGGAGAGGCGTCTTTCATGGTCTTTCGGTTCCGGTCAAAAAAACGGCCGCGCAGTGTATGTCAGTGCGCGACAGATTCGAAGGCCGGTCATCTGCTATTTCACGACTAAGCTTGCTTGAAACTCGCCGCTTTGCCCCAAACTTGCTGGCATGGGCCGGCAGACATACCGGCGGTCGCAAGAACCGCCGTCCACTGCCGATAAACTTCTGCTGCGCCACCCGGTCACAACCTTGAGATCGGTCAACCCGGCTCGCGCGAATCGGCGCAGGCTGACGGCGGCGCGAAATCGATAACGGATGGTGACTCCTTCGATGGACTTCAAAGACTATTACAAGATACTCGGCGTGGAGCCGACGGCTGACGACAAGGCAATCAAGGCTGCCTATCGCAAGCTGGCGCGCAAATACCACCCCGATGTCAGCAAGGAAAAAGACGCCGAGGCCAAGTTCAAGGACGCCTCGGAAGCCTATGAAGCGCTGAAAAGCGCTGACAAACGCGCCGAATACGACGACTTGCGCCGTTATGGCCAGCACGGTCAGCCGTTCCAGGGCCCACCGGGCTGGCAGAGCCGTGGCGGTTTTGGCGGCGGCGGTGGTGACACCGGTGACTTCTCGGACTTCTTCAGTTCGATTTTCGGCAATCGCGGCCCCGGTTTCGGTGGCGGCGCCGGCCGGCAATCCCGCAGCGCCGGACGGCGAGGGCAAGACGTGGAACTGGAACTGCCGATCTTTCTGGAAGAGACGCTTTCGAACGAATCGAAAAAGATCAGCTTCCAGGTGCCGCAATACAACGGTTCGGGCCAGCACGTCAGCAACACCAGCAAGAGCCTGAACGTGAAGATCCCGGCGGGCGTGACCGACGGCGAGCGTATCCGCCTCAAGGGCCAGGGCGCACCGGGCATCGGTGGCGGCGCCAATGGCGATCTGTACCTGACCATCCGTTTCGCGCCGCACCCGAAATTCGACGTCGAAGGCGAAAACCTGATCATCACCTTGCCGCTCGCTCCCTGGGAGCTGGCGCTGGGCGCCGAAGTGGCCGTGCCGACCCTGACCGGCAAGATCAACCTCAAGGTGCCGGCCGGCAGCCAGAACGGCCAGCGCATGCGTGCCAAGGGTCACGGCTTGCAGAACAAGGCCGGCGAGCGCGGTTATCTGTTCGTCCAGCTGAAGGCCGTGATGCCGAAAGCCAACGGCGATGACGTCAAGGCGCTGTGGCAGGAACTGGCGAAGAAGGCCGCCTTCAACCCGCGAGAGAACTTCTGATACTGACGACGGAGTAGCCCATCATGAGCAGCCCCCTGATCGTTCAACTGGACATGGCAGAATTCTGTGAGGCGGCCGACCTGTCGGACGTCTACGTGATCGAAATCGTCGAACACGGCATCCTCGAACCTCAGGGCGCGCAGCCCCGGGAATGGCGCTTCACCGACTACGAACTGGCCCTGGCCAAACGCGCCGCCAAGCTGCGGCGCGACCTTGATCTGGAATGGGAAGGCGTCGCCCTGGCGCTGGACCTGCTGGAAGAAGTGCAGGAGCTGCGGGCCGAGAACCGCATGCTCCGTCAGCGTCTGGCGCGGCTGGTGGTCGAGTAGCGCTTCAAACCTGTCTGGGCAGCGTCACGCTGAACAGCGTTCCGTCGGCTTCGCTTGAACTGACTTCGATCGCCCCACCGTGGGCGGTCACCACTTCCTTGACGATGAACAGGCCCAGACCGAGGCTGGTCGACGGCTGGCCGAGTTCTTCGTCGGCACTGCGCACCAATGGATCGAAAATCGTGCCGATGGTCTCTTCGGGGATAGGGTTGCCGTAGTTGTGCACGGTCAGCAGCACGTGCCTGGCTTCGCCCTTCAACGTCACGTTCACTTCGCGCGGATCGGCGCCATGCTGCAAGGCATTGCCGATCAGGTTCTGCAGCAGTTGATCGATTCGTCCGGCATCCCAGGCACCACGGGTGTCGCCCTCGGTTTTCAGGGTCGGATCACACTCAGGATTGCCGGCGCAGGCTTCGGCGATGGCTGCTCGCGCGGCGTCGGCCAGATCCATCGGTGCCGGTTCGATCGGCAGGCTCTTGCCCAGGCGGCTGCGCACCAGTTCCAGCAGGTCGCTGACCATCGCCGCCATGTGCCGCGCGCCTTGCTTGATGTTCAGAGCGCAGGTCAGCGCATCGCCTTCAAGCGCTGTTTTGCGCATCAGCAATTCGGTGGACATGCTGACCGCTTGCAGCGGTGCGCGCAGGTCGTGACCGAGGATCGCGAGGAAAATGTCGCGCGAGCGATTGACCTGCTCGGCGTAGGCAGCCGTCGATTCGGCGAGGGCTTCATCGATGGCTTCGTTGAAGCGGATCATGTCCTGAAAGTACGCCATGTCCGGCGATTCCAGACTGTTGACCCAAAGGCGAATCACGCAGGCCCGCAGGTGGCGGAATTCCGAGGTCATCTGTACCAGGTCGAAACCGACGGTGTGTCGCAGCTCGCCATGGCTGGCACCGGCCTTGTCCAGGCTCGGGGTTTTTTCCGGGCCTTCGCCCTTGGCCTTGGCAATTTGCTCGCGGGCGGTCTGTGCGGTGTCCATGTCCCGCGCGGCGGCCAGCAGGATGGCCTTGGCATGGTCGCGCAGTGCGGCCTGATCCATGGTGTCGGCCGCCGGCGTGATCGTGCGGGCGAACTGCTCCCATTCCTCGACGATGTGATCCGCGTGTTGCCTGATGAAGTCGGATAAACGCATGACCGGGTTCCTGAAAAATCAAGGCGGGGCGTGTCGAATAGTAGTCCGTTTGGGCGGGAAAGAAAGCGCCGCTCGGGCCTGAAACTTTCGCTGACGAGACGCCGTGCTGCGAGATATATGTACCGCAGCCACGGGGGTTCGCCATGGTCTGCTTTTGCTCCCTTTCAAGGAGCGAAACCATGCCCGAAATCTCTGTCACCTCGTCTTCGCCAGATAATCTTGCACCGCCGCCAGGGCGGGTCGTGACGCAAAGTCTGCACGCCGATTTTCTTCAGCAGGTCAGCCCTGGGTGGTTGATCAACGCACCGGCTCACCAGCGCGAAGCGTTGAAAAGTGCCGATACCGCCGCTCCGGACTGGTACAGGCTTGCAACGCGCGATCAACGCAAGGCGGTGGGCGATGCAGTCACCGCCAGCCTCACCGCCCAGGCTCGTCTGGACAAGGCCATGTCGACCTTCCAGGACATCGACAGCTTTGCCGCGCCGTTGCTGGCCAAAGCCCTCAAGGATCGCTTCAACGTGACGCTGGACGTCAACAAGACCTGGCTGTTGCTGAACAAACCGGTGGAGATGGGGATTTTTGCCATCGACATCGATTTTTTCGAAGTCTTGAAGCTGCCTTTGCTGCAAGCGGCTCTGCACAACTTCGAAGCCCGTGAATGTAAAAGTGGCGCCTTTCATGAAACCTCGGGATTTCGCAGTGAAACCTTGAAACCCGGCACGCTTGCACCGCTGAGCACGGCCCTGACCGTCGAGCAATTCACCGGTCTGTGCCGATCGCTGGACATCGGGGCGAAATATCAGGCTTACCTCGAGGATTTCCTGCACCCCAAGGACGCGGTGGCCGAACAGGTATTGCGCGAAAAATTCATCGACGCGCATCAAACCGCGCTGCGTGCGGCGGCCGAACTGGCGTTGGTCAAAGGCGATATCGGGCGCGAAGACTACGCCTCGATTCGCTCGATCCTCAACGGCGAACTGGCGCCGCGTCAGGGCCATCGGCAGATCTGGTTCCGTGACCTGGGCCTGATGGGTCGGCGCATGAACGGCTGCGTGATGTTCACGATCTGCGAGAAGTATCGCTACAGCGACGACTCGATCCTGTACATCCCGGGTGATCCCCACCATCCGCTCAAACGCTACAAGGGCCGGGAAATCGCCGCAATGTTCAAGCAGCGCTTCACCACGCCCGATGCCACTCAGGCTCATCCTGCCGAGCCGAACGCCTACCAACGGTTCTTCAGCCAGTTCGTCGCGTATGCCGACCGGCCGCGCTACTTCGGCCAGTTCACCGACGACACACCAGACCGCACGCTCATACAGAGGCTGGCGCCCTACGAACCGCTGTTCAACGAATTTCTCAAGGCGCTCAACCCGATCAACGCGGCGCTGACCGGCATCCGCGAGTTGCCGCCCCCGCCGCCGATCAAACAGGTGCCCAATACTGACCCCTATCTGAATCCGCTCCCCATGGCTCGCAAGGGTGGCGGGATCTGGTCGGACAATATTGACCTGTGGAGCTATCACTTCGAGCAGCATCGCGACCGGTTGATCGCCGACGCCCGCAGCCACGCAGTGCCCACGGCGGATGTCGACGCCAAAGCCCGTTCGGAGAAACTCGCCGCGTTGTTGAACATCGGCATGCTGGTGCTGATGGGCGTCTCGATGTTCGTGCCGGTGCTCGGCGAAGTGATGACGGTGGTGATGGCCGGGCAACTGTTCGAAGAAACCTTTGAAGGTGCCATCGAGTGGAGCGAAGGTGATCGCAAGGCTGCCAAGGCACATCTGATCGATGTCGCGCAAAATCTTGCGTTGATTGCCTTGATGGCGGGGGCCGGTAAGGGGCTCGCTCGACTGATGGCTGCCAGACCGGTGCCGGTCATCGAAAACCTGCATCAGGTAGAAATGCCCGACGGCACGACCCGCTTGTGGAAGCCTGACCTGAGTGGCTACGAGAGCCCGGTCACACCGGATCCGCACGCTATGCCGAATGCACTGGGGCAATACGAGGCCGGACAAGGAACCTGCATCCGGCTCGACGGCAAGACCTACCAGAAGACTTACGACGAGTCGCTCAAGGCCTGGCGCATCCAGCATCCGAGCGATCCGCACGCCTATCAGCCGGCCCTGACGCACAACGGCGCCGGCGCATGGCGGCATACCCTGGAGCGTCCGCAGGACTGGGATCGATTGACCCTGTTGCGGCGCATCGGCCACAGCACCGAATCCTTCGGTGACACGCAGCTGCTATCGCTGGCCGATGTCGCCGGTGTCAGCGACAACGCCTTGCGCAAGATGCACCTGGACAACGCTTTGCCGCCGCCGGAACTGGCGGATGCCATGCGCCTGTTCAGTGCTGAACGGGATGCCGGACTGATCGTCGAGCAGGCCGCAGGTACCCAGGCAATCGACAGTCGATTCATGCATCTGTTGCCGCTGCTGCCCGAGATGCCACGCTGGCCGTTCGGGCGCAAGCTGCAGATCCACGACAGCCCTGACCTCTCGGGGAAGGCACTCGCTTATGGGACGAAGCGCGGCGGCAAGGCACCGATCCGGATCAGCCGGGCCGAGGTGCTGAACGGTGAGTTGCCGACGCGCATACTCGCGGCGCTGGATGAAGCGGAGACGGTTCGCCTGTTGGGTGGCGAGCCTGCACGCATCCGATCGGCCCGGGCGCAGGAGTTCTCCCGACAGATCGCCGACTTCGCCAGCGCGCATCAGCCCGCGTTATTCGACAGCCTTCTCAAGGGAACCGAACCTGTCGATCACCGGACAGCAAAGCTGCAACGAGTCGTCCCAGGCCTGACCGAGCGGGCGGCAGCCGCCGTGTTGGGACAAGCCGATGCTGGGGAACTGGCGCGGCTGGACAGCGCGGCCAAGGTCCCGTCGCATTTGCAGGAACTCGGTCGCTGGTATGGTCAGGCAGGGCGCTTGAGCCGGGCCCTGGCCGGGTTGCGCAGTGAAACCATGGCTTCTGCCGACAGCGACCATCTCGCGTTGCAAACGCTGGGGCGACTGCCGGGCTGGTCCGATGACGTGCGTCTGGAAATCCGCGAGGGCAGTATCAGCGGTCCGATGCTGGACGCCATCGGCAGTGAAACGGCCTCCACGCACAAGTATCTGGTCAAGTACGGTGACGCCTATCAAGCCGCCAATGAGCGTGGCGAGCCGCTCAACAGTGTTCCGGTCAGTGGCGACAATTTTTTCGCTTCGCTGATGCACGCCTTGCCCGATCAGGCACGTCATGCGCTGGGTTGGCCGAATGTCGGGCAGAGCATCGAGTTGCGTGACGCGATCATTGACCGGGCGCTCGCCGAACGCAGTCAGTCGGCGCGGATCCTGAGTTCAGGCGCCGCAGAAAAACCATGGTTCAAACCGCCGCAACGCATTGCCCCCAGACTGTTCGGTTATCGCGCCAGCGGCGATGGACCTGGGCCGGATCCGGTGCTGACCGGGCACGTGCAGAACGTCTATCCGGGGCTGACCGACGTCCAGGCCCGGGGCTTCATTCTTGAGCAATGGCGGCTGGGCAAGACTGACCAACAGATCTTTCATCTGCTCAACAATCGATTGAGCGAATGGCGAGAGCTGGAAACAACGCTTGATCAATGGTTGATGTCGCAGAACCTGCGCCTGCGCGCTGCCCGTGACGAGTTCGTCGGCGTGGTGCAGAACATCAAGGATTGCTGGCGCAACGCGCCATTGGCCGAACACAGCGCACACGCGGCGCGCCTCTCGATCATCAGTGATACACCGTTGCCGCCGTTGACGGCCAACTTCGCCCACGTGCGCGAGCTGACGCTCCGCGCCCCGATGGTCGCCGACACACTCGCCGGGTTTCCCAACGTCGAGAAGCTGTCTCTCAGCGCCGGCGCCTCGGAATTCGACAAGGTACTCACCCTGCTGAAGTCGCTGCGGCAGATGACCCGCCTGAAGCTCTCGACGCCCATTACCGGCCAGGTCGCTTCCAGGCTGCGGGATCTGACGCGACTCGAAGAGCTGGAGCTGCACTGCACCAGCAGCGGCATGAATCCGGTGGTTCCCGTGACGCTTGATGTCAGTGGCATGCGCCAGTTGCGCAAGCTCGAAGTCGTCAGTGTGCAGATGCAACAGTGGCCGCGCGGCGTTCTGGACTTGCCCAGGCTTGAGCGCTTGAATCTGCGCAGGACATCGATCAATACCCTGCCGATGGAGATCTACGAAGGCCACCAGCGCCTGTTGTCGGGCCTGTCGCTGGACTGGTCGAAATTCCCGCGTCGGGTGTTCAAGCCGATCTACGAGTTCGTGCGCAGTCAGCCGCGACACCTGATCGATCTGGACGAGATGGTCAGCGACTACTGCCGCGGTGAACTCAAGCGGTTTGTCGGCATGCAACCGAGTCTGTTCGATGTCTTGAGCACCGGGTTCAGGGCGCAGTGGACGGACGTCGGCAGCCGGCTCACGGCGATAGAAACCTTGAGCGAGCAATTCAGCGAGCTCAACCGGCTGGACGAGTGGGTCGGTCCCCAGCCAACCGTGCTCAACGGCGGCGACGCGCGCTCGGCAGTGGCTGAAGCCTTGAAGGCGAGCTGGCGCGGCGGATTGTTCCAGCGGTATGGCGCGCGCACCGAAAGCGTGTTTTTCAACCTGTATGTCAGCCTGCCCAACGATGCTTCAGTGCTGGATATTCTCGGTACTCCTATTGAGACCTTGCCGGCTTTATCCGCCGAAGGTTTTACCCATGTCAGAAGTCTGCATCTGGCAGGGTTGCAGGCTCCTGTCGAGCAGCTGCGCGGCTTCATCAGTACCTTTTCAGCGGTCGATACCCTGGACCTCAGCCATTGTGGCTTGAACGAACTGCCACTGGACGCCAATGCCCTGCCGGCACTCGAAAGCCTGAACTTGCACAACAACCCGCTGACCCGTGTCGACGTGCGTGGCATGAATCGCCTGAAGGCGCTGGACCTGAGCGCGACCGCGCTGCGCGAGTGGCCGAGCGGGGTCGAGGATTTGCCCGAGTTGACCTGGCTGGATCTCAGTGACAGCCAACTCACCTCGTTGCCACAGGCGCTGCTGACGCGTGACACGCGGCTGCTCGATACCAGTCTGACGGGCAACCCGCTGAGCGAGGAGAGCGAAACGGCCCTTGCCACTGCACGACAGCGGGTTGAAAACACGCTGGGTCTGGGCTCAGGCTCGCTGCAGCGTTTTGCCCTGGAGGAGCCGCGCCATCGCACACCGCCCGCAGAAAGCGGCTCGGTCATCGCGCGGCGCTTGTTGCCATTACCGCCGTTGCCGGTGGGAGAAGACGCGCTGCTCCAGGTGCGGCGGATCCAGCGTCTGCGCCCGGAATACGATCAAGTGCGCGCGCAGACAAGCATTGAGCGTATGCAGGACGCCGGGTTGAGCCCGGCACAGATTGGCGAGCGGATCGAGCACTGGGAACGTTCATTCGAGTCGCTGACGCGGCGCTTGAACAATTGGCTGTTCACGCATGAGACCCGGGGCATGGACTGGGTGGTGTCATCGCGTACTCGTCAGTTGGCTGCGCAACGCATCATCGAATGCTGGCGCGACGGCACGATCGACTGGAACGGCCTCACCGACCGCGAGTTGAGCCTCGACGGCCTGCAAGTGGGCGACTTGCCGGAACTGGGCGAAGCGATGCCGGCAGTGAGCAATCTCAACCTGGCTGGAGTCAAGCTGTCGGCCAGCGGTTCCAATGGTTTTCTGAAGTCCTTTACCCGGGTCCGCCGACTCAACCTCAGCGGCAATCATTTGCAGACGATCCCCGAACCGGTGGCACAGATGCACTCGCTGGAACGGCTGGAAATGGCGCTTACCGGTCTGACCGATGTCGCACCGCTGTATCCGACGCTGGAAGGTCTGGCGCAGTTGCAATGGCTGGATCTGAGCCATAACAGTCTGCGCACGTTCAGTGTCACCCGACTCGGGCGTCTGGAACGCCTGGATCTACGGGATAACCTGCTGACGCAATGGCCTGATGGCTCGTTGCAATCGGCGCACCTGCGAGCCATCGACCTGAGCAACAATGAAATTTCGTCGATTCCCGCGCAGCTGTATGACCCTGCCTACGCAGCATTGCTCGCCGGCAGCAATCTTGCGGAAAACTACGAAATATCCCAACTCAGCCTGGCCGCTCTGCGTGACTACGCCGACGCGCATGGACGACGCGATGTGCTGGGCCTGACGTATGCCGATATCGACCGGATGATCGACGACCTGGACAGCAGCACTGACAGTGATATCGAGCCTGTAGACAGTGAGCTGGAACCGGATGAGGTGGTGCCGACACTCGCCGAAGATGTCCTCGAACAGCAGGCGACGCCGTGGATCGAAAACATCGCGCCGGAGGACGCCGTACGCTATCGGGCGATGTGGCAGCGATTGGCCGGCGAACCTGACAATGGCGCGTTCTTCCATCTGCTGTCGCGAATGCCGGACAGTGAAGAGTTCCGGGTGTTTCGCGCCGATCTGACGCGGCGGGTCTGGGAAATTGTCGAGGCTGCCGATGGCAGTCAGGAACTGCGCGACACGCTGTTTTCCATGGCCACCACCCACACCACTTGCGTCGACGGGCGAACCCTGGCGCTCAGTGAAATCGAGGTCAAGGTGTTCGAGTACAACGCGCTGCGTCACCTGCAGCCGGGGCTTGCCCAGCGCGGTCGCGTGTTGCTTGATCTGTCGCGACAACTGTTCCGACTGGGCGAGGTGGAAAAACTCGCCGCGCGCAGCATGGAGCGTCACGCTGATCCTGCGGAGGTGCGCCTGCAATATCGAATCGGCCTGACCTCAGGCTGGGATGATGGACTGCAGTTGCCGGGGCAACCAAGCCACATGCGCTTTGCCCGACCCATCCGCGGCGATGAACTGGCAACCGCCCGTGCTGCAGTGGTACAGGCCGAAAAAAGTGAGCGGTTCTATGAGGAGTTGATCAGTCGTGATTACTGGGTGCAGTACCTGACCGAGAAATACCCGGACGAAATCGGCGCGCTCAAGCGCAGTGCTGACGTGCAACTCGAACGGCTGGAGGACGAGCACGAGGACCTCACCAGCACGGCGTATCACGAGGCGGTGCAGATGCTTGAGGTTGAGCGCAGCATCGCGCGCAATCAGCAGCTGATTGCCTTGTCGCGTCTGGAAACCGGCGAGCCGGCGACGGTCGGACTCGATGGCAATCAGCCTGGGCCTTCGCGGTATCTGATGGACAGCTCTTCTCTCTAGTCAGCGATAGCCCCGGGGCGACCGGGGCTTCACTTCAGAACAGAAAGTAACGCTGCGCCATCGGCAGGGTTTCGGCCGGTTCACACCAGAGCAACACGCCGTCGGCCTTGACCTGGTAGGTCTGCGGGTCGACGTCGATGTTGGGCAGGTAATCGTTGTGGATCAGGTCGGTCTTCTGCACGTCGCGGCAACCTTTGACCACGGCGATTTTCTTCTTCAAACCCAACGCTTCGGGCAGTCCCGACGCCTGCGCCGCCTGACTGATGAAGGTCAGGCTGGTGGCATGCAGCGAGCCGCCGTAACTGGCGAACATCGGGCGGTAGTGCACCGGTTGTGGCGTCGGGATCGACGCGTTGGCGTCGCCCATCAGGCTGGCGGCGATGGCGCCGCCCTTGAGGATCAGCGTCGGTTTCACGCCGAAGAATGCCGGGCGCCACAGCACCAGATCGGCCCATTTGCCGACTTCCACCGAACCCACTTCATGGCTGATGCCGTGGGTGATCGCCGGGTTGATCGTGTACTTGGCGATGTAGCGTTTGGCGCGGAAGTTGTCGTTGCCTTCGCCGTCCTGCGCGAGTGGGCCGCGCTGCTTTTTCATCTTGTCGGCGGTCTGCCAGGTGCGCGTGATGACTTCGCCGACGCGGCCCATGGCCTGGCTGTCGGAGCTGATCATCGAGAACGCGCCGAGGTCGTGGAGGATGTCTTCGGCGGCAATCGTTTCGCGGCGGATGCGGCTTTCGGCGAACGCCACGTCTTCGGCAATGCTCGGGTCGAGGTGGTGGCAGACCATCAGCATGTCGAGGTGTTCGTCGATGGTGTTGCGGGTGAACGGCCGGGTCGGGTTGGTCGAACTCGGCAGCACGTTGGCGAAACCGCAGGCCTTGATGATGTCCGGCGCATGGCCGCCACCGGCACCTTCGGTGTGATAGGTGTGGATGGTGCGGCCCTTGAACGCGCCGAGGGTGGTTTCGACGAAACCGGACTCGTTGAGGGTGTCGGTGTGAATTGCCACTTGCACGTCGTACTGGTCGGCGACGCTCAGGCAGTTGTCGATGCTCGCCGGGGTGGTGCCCCAGTCTTCGTGCAGCTTGAGGCCGATGGCGCCGGCCTTGACCTGCTCGATCAGAGGCTCCGGCAGGCTGGCGTTGCCCTTGCCGGTGAGGCCGATGTTCATCGGGAACGCGTCGGCGGCCTGGAGCATCCGCGCCAGGTGCCACGGCCCAGAAGTGCAGGTCGTTGCATTGGTGCCGGTGGCCGGCCCGGTGCCGCCGCCGATCATGGTGGTGACGCCGCTCATCAGCGCTTCTTCGATCTGCTGCGGGCAGATGAAGTGGATGTGGGTGTCGATGCCGCCAGCGGTGAGGATCATGCCTTCGCCGGCGATCACTTCGCTGCTGGCGCCGATGGCGATGGTCACGCCGGGCTGCACGTCCGGGTTGCCGGCCTTGCCAATGGCGGCGATGCGTCCGTCCTTGAGGCCGACGTCGGCTTTGACGATGCCCCAGTGGTCGATGATCAGCGCGTTGGTGATGACGGTGTCGACCACTTCGGCCGCCAGCAACTGGCTCTGGCCCTGGCCGTCGCGGATCACTTTGCCGCCGCCGAATTTCACTTCTTCGCCGTAGGTGGTGAAGTCCTGTTCGACCTCGATCCACAGCTCGGTGTCGGCCAGGCGCACCTTGTCGCCGACGGTGGGGCCGAACATGTCGGCGTAGGCTTGTCTGGAAATCTTCATCTAGCGTCCTTCAGAGAAATCGCGGTGAGCCATTGACCCTCACCCTAACCCTCTCCCGGAGGGAGAGGGGACTGATCGCGTGTTTCTTTCGACATACATCGACCTGAGATGTCGAGTCGAGCTCAGGGTTTGAAATGCCCCCAATCGGCTCCCTCTCCCCTGGGAGAGGGCTGGGGTGAGGGGCAGCGGTACACGCGGACTCAGAGGTCCCCCATGACCCGCCCGGCAAACCCGAACACCCGGCGATGTCCGGCGTAATCCACCAGTTCCACTTCGCGGCTTTGTCCCGGCTCGAAGCGCACGGCCGTGCCCGCCGGAATGTTCAGGCGCATGCCACGGCTGGCCGCGCGGTCGAAGGTCAGGGCGTCATTGGTTTCGAAAAAGTGATAGTGCGAGCCGACCTGGATCGGCCGGTCGCCGCTGTTCGCCACTTTCAGGCTGACGGTGCGACGACCGACGTTGAGTTCGATGTCGCCGGGCTGGATTTTGTACTCGCCGGGAATCATCAGTTCGCTCCTTGCAGGACTTTGTAGTAGAGGGCCGTCGGGCGATAGGTGCCGTTCGGGTCGCAGGCGTAGTCGGGAATTTCCCCGGCGCGGGTGTAACCCAGGGCCTTGTAGAAATCTTCGGCGGGGGAACCGGCCTCGGTGTCGAGGTAAAGCATGCCGCGCTTGTATTGGCGGGCTGCCAGCTCAAGCGCTTCCATCAACTGCTGGCCGAGGCCGCGCCGCCGGGCGTGTTCGCGCACCAGCAGTTTTTGCACCTCGGCGCGGTTCAGGCCGTTGGCCTTCTGGCACAGGCTCAACTGGACGCTGGCCTGCACCTGTTCGTCCTTGACCACCACCCACAGCAAGACGCTGCCCTTGTTCAGGTTGTCCTGCACATCGTCGAAATAAGCGCGGGCCTGTGTGGCATCGAGATCGGCCATGAAGCCGACGCTGGCGCCATAACCCACGGCGTCGAGCAGCAGGTCGATCAGGCCCTGACGATAGTGCGCAAAACTTTCAGCATTGACGCGTCGCAGTTGGGCGGGGTTCATCGGTGTCACTCCTTGTGGGCGGGCGGCGGCTCCGCGCCAGGATTGAGGGTCAGTTGCATGAAGGTCAGGTCGAGCCAGCGGCCGAATTTGGTGCCGACTTGCGGCATCTGCCCGGTGGTGATGAAATCGGCGCGCTCGTGCAGGCGGATCGACGCGGCGTTGCCGCTTTCGATGGCGGCGACCATGACGTGCTTGTCGCAGGTCTTCGCGCGTTCGATCAGCGCGGTCATCAGTTGCGGGCCGAGGCCGTTGCCGCGCTGGTCGCTGCGCACGTAGACCGAATGCTCGACGGTGTGGCGGAAACCGTCGAACGGCCGCCAGTCACCGAACGAAGCGTAGCCGAGGGTGGTGTTGTCGGCGTCGACGATCACCAGGATCGGATAACCCTGGGCCTGGCGCGCACTGAACCACGCCTGACGGTTGCCGAGATCGACCGGGGATTCGTTCCAGATCGCCGTGGTGTTGAGCACGGCGTCGTTGTAGATGTCGCGGATCGCCGGCAGGTCGGCGTGCAGTGCATCGCGGATGGTGTAAGTCATGGCGCGGCCTCAGACGATCGGTTGATGGACGGTGACCAGTTTGGTGCCGTCGGGGAACGTCGCTTCGACCTGGATCTCCGGGATCATTTCCGGGATGCCTTCCATCACCTGATCGCGGGTCAGCAGGGTGGTGCCGTAGTGCATCAGTTCGGCCACGGTCTGGCCGTCACGGGCGCCTTCGAGCAGCGCCGCCGAGATGAAAGCCATGGCTTCCGGGTAGTTGAGTTTCACGCCACGGGCCAGTCGCCGCTCGGCAACGAGGCCGGCGGTGAAGATCAGCAGCTTGTCTTTTTCGCGTGGGGTCAGGTCCATCGTTTGAAATCCATTTGGGCAGATTTGTGTGGTTCTTTCGGTTTGAGGGGTGTCAGTCAGACCCAGCCCTCACCCTAGCCCTCTCCCGGAGGGAGAGGGGACTGAACTCGGTCGTTTTCAATGGCCAGTTCAGTCAGTTGAATTCTTGTGTCTGAAACATTTCCAGCGGTCACCCCGGTCAGGCTCCCTCTTTCTCTGGGGGAGGGGACTGATTTCGGTTTTTTGTCATGGCCGGGTCAGTCAGCAACATTCTTGAGTTAACAAATTCTTTTCAGGCTCCTCGGTCAGGCTCCCTCTCCCCTCCGGGGAGAGGGCGGGGGGTGAGGGGCTGGCCCTCAAGTACTCCAGATTCTCGGCGGCTGAGCTTCACGGCCGAGCAGCGCAGGCCTGAGCAATCGCCACAGATCGATCAACCACCCACGCGCCAGCAACGCTTCACTGGCCAGGCAACGGGCGACCAACAGACCGGGCAACTGCGTCAGATCCCCGCGCACGTCGTGCTCCAGCGAGCGGCAGCGCTCCAGCAATTCAGCATCGACTTCACCGGTCACCAGCAACGTCGCAAAAACCGGATTGCCATCCAGCCCGATCGGCGAATCAAGCAAACCGTCATCGCCGACGATGCGCTGGCGCTCATGCCACAACAACCGGCCATCACGGCGAATATCCAGATGCGCCTGGAAATGCCCAAGATCGAAGCGCTCGCCACTGGCTGGACGCCCGAGTGCCACCACGTCCCAGTAGAACAGCCGCGCATCGCCTTCAAGCTCGATCGCAGTCGTGAGTTCAGCCTGGGCGGCGCTGTAGACGATGGTCTCCTGAGGCAGCCATTCCAGTGTCGCGCCATCGGCGACATGCAGGTTCAGCGACTGATAAGCGGGCCCCGCCGCGCGATACCACTTGGCCGCGCCGGGGCTGGTGATCTGCGCCCAGGCGCCTTGTTCGACGCGAGCGCTGATGTCCAGCCGGTCACCCCCGGCAATCCCGCCCGGCGGGTGGACGATGATGTGCTGACAGACCTCAGGCCCTTCGGCGTACAGATGCTTTTGCACCCGCAGCGGGCCGAGGTGCCGGCGTCGGGTCGGCCGCGTGCAATCGCCGAAGCGGGCGTAGGCCAGCTCCAGCTCGGCGTGCCAGCTCGGGGTAAACAGGGCAGTCGCAACAGGTAAGTTCATGTTTTCTGATTATCGTTAGGACGCTACAGATTAGACCGTAACCTCAAATAGTCACCAGCCCGCGTACACCTTCGGCTTCCATATTTTCGCCACGGCCCTGCTGCACGATCTCGCCCCGGGACATCACCAGGTACTGATCGGCCAGTTCCGCGGCGAAATCGTAAAACTGCTCCACCAGCAGAATCGCCATGTCGCCACGGGCCGCGAGCTTCTTGATCACCGCGCCGATCTCCTTGATCACCGACGGCTGGATGCCTTCGGTGGGTTCGTCGAGGATCAGCAGTCGCGGACGGCTGGCCAGTGCGCGGCCAATCGCGAGCTGCTGTTGCTGACCGCCGGACAAGTCACCACCGCGCCGCTGTTTCATTTGCAGCAGCACCGGGAACAGCTCGTAAATGAACGCCGGAACCTCCTTGGCTTCGCTGCCGGGGAATCGCGACAGACCCATCAGCAGATTCTCTTCCACAGTCAGCCGGCCGAAGATCTCCCGACCCTGCGGCACGTAGGCGATCCCGGCGTGCACCCGTTGATGCGGCTTGAACGTGGTGATCGGTTTGCCCTCCCAGTTCACCGCGCCTTCCTTGGCCGGCAACAGGCCCATCAGGCATTTGAGCAGCGTGGTCTTGCCCACGCCGTTACGCCCGAGCAGGCAGGTCACTTCGCCGACCTTCACGTCAAAGCTCAGGCCACGCAGGATGTGGCTTCCGCCGTAGTACTGGTGCAGCTTGTCGACTTGCAGCATGTTCAATTCCTCTTCAGCGGCCGAGATAGACTTCGATCACGCGCTCGTTGTCCTGCACCTGTTCCAGCGATCCTTCGGCCAGCACGCTGCCCTGATGCAACACCGTGACGTGGTCGGCAATCGAGCCGACGAAACCCATGTCGTGTTCCACCACCATCAGCGAGTGCTTGCCCGCGAGCGACTTGAACAGCTCGGCGGTGAACTCGGTTTCGGCGTCGGTCATGCCCGCCACCGGTTCATCGAGCAGCAGCAATTGCGGGTCCTGCATCAGCAACATGCCGATTTCCAGAAACTGTTTCTGCCCGTGGGACAGCAGCCCCGCCGGACGGTTGACTGAAGTGGTCAGGCGAATGGTGTCGAGCACTTCGCTGATCCGGTCTTTCTGCTCGCCGCTCAACTTTGCCCGCAGACTGGCCCACACCGACTTGTCGGTTTTCTGCGCCAGTTCCAGGTTCTCGAACACGCTCAACGCTTCGAACACTGTGGGTTTCTGGAACTTGCGACCGATGCCGGCCTGGGCGATCTGCACTTCGCTCATCTGCGTCAGGTCGAGGGTTTCGCCGAACCACGCCTTGCCATGACTCGGGCGGGTCTTGCCGGTGATCACGTCCATCAGCGTGGTCTTGCCCGCGCCGTTGGGGCCGATGATGCAGCGCAGTTCGCCGACGCCGATGTACAGGTTCAGATTGTTCAGCGCCCGGAAACCGTCGAAGCTGACGCTGATGTCTTCCAGGGTCAGGATCGTGCCGTGACGGGTGTCGAGGCCCGGACCGACGCGTTGCCCGAGGCCGATCGAGTCGCGGCTGGTGCCTTCGTCCTTGTTCGGCTCCACCGGGAAAAACGCCGGTTCCAGCATGAATTCAGCGCTCGCCGTGACTCTCATGATTCACCTCGTTTCTTCAGCAGACCGATCACGCCTTTGGGCAGGTACAACGTCACGACGATGAACAGCGCGCCGAGAAAGAACAGCCAGTATTCGGGGAAGGCCACGGTGAACCAGCTCTTCATGCCGTTGACCACACCGGCGCCGAGCAGCGGGCCGATCAGCGTGCCGCGCCCGCCAAGGGCCACCCACACGGCGGCTTCGATCGAGTTGGTCGGCGACATTTCACTCGGGTTGATGATCCCCACCTGCGGCACGTACAGCGCGCCGGCCAGACCACACAACACCGCGCTCAACACCCAGACGAACAGCTTGAAACCGCGCGGATCGTAGCCGCAGAACATCAGGCGGTTTTCCGCATCGCGCAACGCGGTCAGCACCCGGCCGAACTTGCTGCGGGCCAGGCGCCAGCCGATGAACAGGCTCGCCACCAGCAGCAACACCGTCGCCAGAAACAGCACCGCGCGAGTACCGGGTTCGGTGATGCCGAAACCGAGGATCGTGCGGAAATTGGTGAAACCGTTGTTGCCGCCGAAGCCGGTCTCGTTGCGGAAAAACAGCAGCATCCCGGCGAAGGTCAGGGCCTGGGTCATGATCGAGAAATACACGCCCTTGATCCGCGAACGGAAGGCGAAGAAACCGAACACCAGCGCTAGCAATCCCGGCGCCAACACTACCAGGCACATCGCCCAGAGGAAGTTGCCGGTGCCGCTCCAGTACCACGGCAATTCCGTCCAAGACAGAAAGGTCATGAACGCCGGCAAACCATCGCCGGCAGCCTGGCGCATAAGGTACATGCCCATCGCATAACCGCCGAGGGCGAAGAACAGACCGTGACCCAGCGACAAAAGACCTGCGTAACCCCAGACCAGATCCAGTGCGAGGGCGACGATGGCGTAGCAGAGAATCTTGCCGACCAGCGTCAGGGTGTAAGCGGAAACGTGCAGCGCACTGTCCGCCGGCAACAGCGACAGCAGCGGCAGGGCGATCAGCAACGCGAGAACCACCGCGCCGATGGCTAGGGTGACTTTGGGGCCGGCCTTTTGTGTGGCCGTGACAAGTAGAGGCTGGTTCATCAGTCGATCACCCGTCCTTTCAGTGCGAAGAGGCCTTGCGGACGTTTCTGGATGAACAGAATGATCAGCGCGAGGATCAGGATCTTGCCGAGCACCGCACCGATCTGCGGTTCGAGAATCTTGTTGGCGATGCCCAGGCCGAACGCGGCGAACACGCTGCCGGCCAGTTGGCCGACACCGCCGAGCACCACCACCAGGAACGAGTCGATGATGTAGCTCTGGCCGAGGTCCGGGCCGACGTTGCCGATCTGGCTCAGGGCCACGCCACCGAGTCCGGCGATGCCCGAGCCGAGGCCGAAGGCGAGCATGTCGACGCGACCGGTAGGCACGCCGCAGCAGGCGGCCATGTTGCGGTTCTGGGTGACGGCGCGCACGTTCAGACCGAGGCGAGTCTTGTTCAGCAGCAACCAGGTCAGCACCACCACGAACAGGGCGAAGGCGATGATCACGATGCGGTTGTACGGCAGCACCAGATTCGGCAACACCTGAATCCCGCCGGACAGCCACGCCGGGTTCGCCACTTCAACGTTCTGCGCACCGAACACCAGGCGCACCAGCTGAATCAGCATCAGGCTGATGCCCCAGGTGGCGAGCAGGGTTTCCAGTGGGCGGCCGTAGAGATGACGGATCACCGTGCGCTCCAGGGCCATGCCGATGGCGGCGGTGACGAAGAACGCCACCGGCAGCGCGATCAGCGGATAGAACTCGATGGCCTGCGGTGCGTAGCGCTGGAACATCAACTGAACGACGTAGGTCGAGTAAGCACCGAGCATCAGCATTTCGCCGTGGGCCATGTTGATCACACCGAGCAGGCCGAAGGTGATCGCCAGCCCCAGCGCCGCGAGCAACAGAATCGAACCGAGGGACATGCCGCTGAAGGCCTGGCCGAGCAGTTCGCCAACCAGCAGTTTGCGCTTGACCTGGGCGAGGCTGGTTTCGGCGGCGGTGCGCACGTTGGCGTCGGTTTCTACGCCGGGTTCGAGCAAGCCTTCGAGGCGAGTACGAGCCAATGGGTCGCCGGTTTCACCGAGCAGACGCACGGCCGCGAGGCGCACCGCCGGGTCGGTGTCGACCAGTTGCAGATTGGCCAGCGCCAGGCTCAGGGCCGCGTGGACGCTTTCATCTGTTTCGCCAGCCAGTTGCTGGTCGAGGAATTTCAGCTGCGCGGGTTTGGCGCTTTTCTGCAATTGCTGCGCGGCAGTCAGACGGGTTTTGGCGTCGGCGGCGAGCAATTGGTGGCTGGCCAGTGCGGTGTCGATCAGACCCCGCAGGCGATTGTTCAGGCGCAGGGTTTTGGGTTGGCCGTCGACGGTCAGTTCGCCTTGTTGCAGGGCGTTGATCAGTTCGATGCGGGCCGGATCGGGCTGCGCGGCCCAGGCTTCCAGCAGTTTGGCCTGTTGGGTGGGGTTGGCGGCGACGAAGTCTTCCGCATCCCCAGCATGGACGGCCATCGGCAGCAGCAGTGCGATGGCGCAGATAAAGCGGTAGATGGCAGTTGGCATTGGTGGTGTCCTGTTCAACCGCCCCCTCACCCTAACCCTCTCCCGGAGGGAGAGGGGACTGACCGAGGTGTTTGAGCGATGTGCTGCAACCTTCAGATTCGAGTCGAACTCAGGCTTTGAAAAGCTTGAAGATCTACTCCCTTTCCCCTCTCACTCAGGGAGAGGGGACTGACCGAGGTGCTTGAGCGATGTGCTGCAACTTGCAGATTCGAGTCGAACTCAGGCTTTGAAAGGCTTGAAGATCGGCTCCCTTTCCCCCTCGCCCCCTTGGGGAGAGGGCTGGGGTGAGGGGGATGGATCTCAAGCCGTTCCCTCACTCCAGACCTGACTCAGTTGCTCTTCACCGCATACTCCGGCTTCTTGTCATTACCCGGAATGAACGGACTCCAGGGCTGCGCCCGAATCGGCCCCTCGGTCTGCCACACCACGTTGAACTGACCGTCGCTCTGGATCTCGCCGATCATCACCGGTTTGTGCAGGTGGTGATTGGTCTTGTCCATGGTCAGGGTGTAGCCGGACGGCGCGGCGAAGGTCTGGCCGCCGAGCGCTTCGCGGACCTTGTCGACGTCGGTCGATTTGGCTTTCTCCGCCGCCTGCGCCCACATGTGGATGCCGACGTAAGTGGCTTCCATCGGGTCGTTGGTCACCGCTTTGTCGGCGCCCGGCAGGTTGTGTTTCTTCGCGTAGGCTTTCCAGTCGGCGACGAATTTCTTGTTCGCCGGGTTATCCACCGATTCGAAGTAGTTCCACGCCGCGAGGTTGCCCACCAGCGGTTTGGTGTCGATGCCACGCAGTTCTTCTTCACCCACCGAGAATGCCACCACCGGTACGTCGGTCGCCTTAAGGCCCTGGTTGGCCAGCTCTTTGTAGAACGGCACGTTGGAGTCGCCATTCACGGTGGAGATCACAGCGGTCTTGCCGCCGGCCGAGAATTTTTTGATGTTGGCGACGATGGTTTGATAGTCGCTGTGGCCGAACGGGGTGTAGACCTCTTCGATGTCTTTATCCGCTACGCCTTTGGAATGCAGGAACGAACGCAGGATCTTGTTGGTAGTGCGCGGATACACGTAGTCGGTGCCGAGCAGGAAGTAGCGCTTGGCGCTGCCGCCTTCTTCGCTCATCAGGTATTCAACCGCCGGGATCGCTTGCTGGTTTGGCGCGGCGCCGGTGTAGAACACGTTCGGCGACATCTCTTCACCTTCGTATTGCACCGGATAGAACAGCAGGCCGTTGAGTTCTTCGAACACCGGCAGCACCGATTTGCGCGACACCGAGGTCCAGCAGCCGAACACCACCGCGACCTTGTCCTGCGTCAGCAACTGCCGGCCCTTTTCCGCGAACAACGGCCAGTTCGACGCCGGGTCGACCACCACCGGTTCGAGCATCTTGCCGTTCACTCCGCCCTTGGCGTTGATCTCGTCGATAGTCATCAACGCCATGTCCTTGAGCGACGTTTCGGAGATCGCCATGGTGCCGGACAACGAATGCAGAATCCCGACCTTGATGGTCTCGGCGGCCTGTACGGTCCAGGTCATGCCCATCGCGGCAATGGATGCCGTGAGTGTGAAAGCCTTGATCAAACTGCGACGCTTCATTGTGCGATCTCCATGAACGTTAAAGTTTTTTATGGTTGGCAGATGCGAACGACTGAAGGCTGTTTTGCAAGGGCTGTGCCCGGTCGGGTTTGGGCAGGGAAATGTCGGTTTAGAGCGGTTGCGCACAGAGTCGGCGCACCATGAGAGGACGTGTTGCATGCAAAGGTGCAGCGGGGTGCGCCAGATTGGGGCGCACCCGGAGGATTCAGCGGCGGCGCATCAGGCCGATGAAGAACAGGCCACCGAGGGCTGCGGTGGCGACGCCAATGGGCAGGTCTTCGGGGGCTATCAACGTGCGTGCGGCGACGTCTACCCAGACGAGAAAGACGCTGCCGAGCAACACGCACACCGGCAGCAGACGCCGGTGCTCGGCACCGATCAGGCGCCGGGCAATGTGCGGCACCATCAGCCCGACAAAACCGATGGAGCCGCTGATCGACACCAGCACCCCGGTCATCAGCGAAGCAATCACGAACACCCGCAGACGCACCGCCCGGGCATCCAGGCCGAGGGTGACGGCGGTCTGTTCGCCGGCCATCAAGGCGTTCAATGGCCGGGCCAGGCCCAGCAGCAAAATCAACCCGAGCAACACGCTGAGCGCCGGCACCGCGAGCAATTCCCAGCGTGCCAGACCGAGGCCGCCGAGCATCCAGAACATCACCGCCGAACTGGCGCGGTGATCGCCCATGAACAACAGCAGATTGGCGATCGCCATCATCACGAACGACACCGCCACACCGCACAGCAGCAGACGATCACTGTCCAGCCGACCCTGCCGGTTGGCGATGCCCAGCACCAGAAACATGCTCAGCAATGCGCCGATGAACGCGGCAATCGGCAAGGTCAGCAGGCCGACGATTTCACCGACGTGCAGCACCACGATCACCGCGCCGAGGGTGGCGCCGGAGGTGACGCCGAGCAGGTGCGGATCGGCCAGCGGATTTCGCGTGACTGCTTGCAGCACCGCGCCGATCAACGCCAGCCCGGCGCCCACCAATGCACCGAGCAACATGCGCGGCACGCGGATCAGCCAGACGATGTGTTCCTGGCCGGCGCTCCAGTCCGGTACGCCGAGGCCGAACAGTTTGTGCAGCAGAATCCGCCACACCACGTCCACCGGCACCCGCGCCGGGCCGAAACCGAGCGACACCACGCACGACACCAGCAACACCGCGCCGAGGGCAATCAGCAGCCAGCCGTAACGACGATTGATCATTCGCCGTGGAAACCTTTGGCCAAGGTTTCAACTGCCAGCACGTTGTCGATCCCCGGCGTGGCCTGCACGTAAGGGATGACGATGAAGCGCTGGTTCTTGATCGCGTCCACCGATTGCAGCGCCTTGTTCTTCAGCAGGAATTCAATCTTCTGCTCGGCGGTGATTTCGCTGTAGTCGACGATCACGATCACCTGCGGATTGCGCTCGACCACGGTTTCCCAGTTGACCCGGGTCCAGCTCGCTTCGACGTCATCGAGAATGTTGCGCCCGCCGGCGGCGTCGATCAGCGCTTGCGGCATGCCGAGGCGGCCGGAGGTCATGGCGCGGTCTTCGCCGCTGTCGTACAGGAACACCCGTGGTTTCTCGGCGGGCAGGTCTTTGCGGACTTCGGCGACCTGACTTTGCATGTCGGCGATCAGCGCGTTGGCGCGATCCTGCACGTCGAAAATCTTTCCGAGGTTGCGCAGGTCGTTGTAAGTGTCGTCCAGCGTGGCGGCGGGGCGCTTCATCACGAAGGCGCAGGACTCGGTCAGTTCATAGACGTTGATGCCCAGCGGTTGCAGGGTCTGCGGCGTGAGATCGCCACCGACGCGCATGCCGTAGTCCCAGCCGGCGAAGAAGAAATCGACGTTGGCGTTGAGCAGGGTTTCCACCGACGGGTACTTGGCTGCCAGTTCCGGCAGACCGTCGAGCAGGCTCTGCATTTCAGGCGTTACCGACTTCCAGCCACTGACGCCGCTGTAGCCGGCCATCTTCGACTTGAGGCCGAGGGCGAGCATCATCTGGGTCATGTTGATGTCGTGACTGACCGCGTGCTTCGGCGCTTCCTTGAAGGTGACTTCACGGTTGCAGCTCTGGATCGTCAGCGGGTACTTGGTGGCCTCGGCAAAGGCGTGGGTGGTGCCCAGCAGCAGAGCGAGGCAAAGCAGGGAGCGCACAGTCATGGTCGGGTTATCCAGGTGATTCGCGGGTAGCCGTGGAGGGGGTGGGGGTCGATCAATGCTTCGACGCCGAACACGTCGCGCAGCAGTTCGACGGTCAGGACTTCTTGCGGCGTGCCGCTGGCGATGATGCGACCGTGGTTGATCACATACAAACGGTCGCAGAACGCGGCGGCGAGGTTCAGGTCGTGAATGCTTGCCAGGGTGCCGATCTGCAAACGCTTGACCAGTTGCAGCAGTTCCAGCTGATAGCGCGGGTCGAGGTGGTTGGTCGGCTCATCGAGGATCAACAGTTGCGGTTGCTGGGTCAGGGCCCGGGCGAGGATCACGCGTTGTTTTTCACCGCCGGACAGGGTGGCGAACGCGTGGTCTTCGAAGCCGTCGAGTCCCACGGATTTGAGTGCCTGGGTGGCGAGCTGACGGTCTTCCAGCGTGTCGCCGTCGAACAGGCCTTTGTGTGGCGTGCGGCCCATGGCGACCACTTCTTCGACGGTCAGGCCGAAGGCGTCGGGGAATTCCTGCAGCACCACGGCGATGCGTTGCGCGCACCAGCGTGAAGATTGCTTCCACACGTTGTGGTGATCGAGTCTGACCTCACCGTGTTCCGGCTGGCTGAAACGGTAGGCGCAGCGCAACAGGCTGGTCTTGCCGCTGCCATTGGGCCCGATCAGCCCGACGAACTCACCGGCGGCCACTTGCAACGAGGCGTCACGCAGCTGGAACTGGTGATGGCAGTGGCCGTGGCCCAGAGGTGTCCAGGCGAGATGGGTGAGGGTGAGTGATGTCATAGAGCGTTCAGTGTGATCTCGATTTCTGTGTTTTTTCCGGTAGATCCATCCCCCTCACCCCAGCCCTCTCCCCCCCCGGGGGGGGGGGGGGAAGGGGCGGCGTTTCTGCTCTTCTGTCGACCCACCGGGAGCCCCGCTTTCACCCCCCGGTTTAAAAAAGCCCCCCAACCCCCTCCCCTCCCCCCCCC